>NZ_QFRA01000002.1 GCF_003243515.1 Corynebacterium kroppenstedtii | reverse complement strand
ACTTTTGGGCTCCAGGTGTAGCTTCCCCGCAGATTTCCGTCTACCGGCTCGTTTTTCCGTGCGTCGACGCTTCGCGCCCCAGGATTCTGTCCGCACCGCCTGCTGTCGTATTACCCGGGGTTTCGGGGGATCTATTACGCTGAGCACGCCCGATCTGCGATCATGGGCGCTAAATCGACTCCAAGTGGGGATCCGCATCGGAACCTGACATCGGGAACGTCGGGTGTCTCATATGAATAGCCAAGCATCTCAGGAATATCACCTCGTCTGAAGGTGAGGCGCTCGCGCAAGGGTTGTGTTTCGACCGACTGGGATTGACTCTGTCTGTGGGCTAGTTCCTTGGTTGCCATCGCCCACAACTTTCCAGGCGCCACGAACAAAGGCTGGACAACGACCAGAGGATCGGCGGACAGCTCGCCCGATTCCGTGGCGACCTGATCTTTCTTTCGTTTTCCCTGGTCTAGGCCACCCTGGTTGGCGTTCCCGTGGTGGGCAACGATGTGGTCAATGGCGGCGACACCTTTCGGATGCTCCCCTGTTGCTGCAACGGACGTTGCACCAATACTCGCAGCTAGACGGCTGACGGCATCGTTGGCCGCGGGATCGGAACTGCCCACAGAGTAAAGGACGCGGATCACCGGGGCAGGTGTGTTCCCTGGACCAAGCATGTTCTCGGTCGCCCGCACTGAGGAGCCGTCGACCACCGCAGAAGCCCCACCGTTAGCCTCACTACCAGCCGTGAGACCACTCCCCGAGCTCGACGCCTCAGGGACCAATCGACTAAAACGCTGCTCCAACACTGCAGCAAGATCGTCGCCTGTCCCCAAACCACGCGTGATAGACATCGCCAGTCCGGAAGCGTCCTGCGCTTTATTCACCTGCGCGGGGACGTCGACACGCGAGTGGAAAGCATCGGTAAACAGAAGTGGCACGACAACAGCGCGATCGTAACCACGCTCGGCTAGTCGGGCGCTCACCTGCACGAGGTCGGGCTCGGCATGGTCCAAAAACGCCATGTGAACCCCGAAGCGGCCGGCGATGCGGTATTCGCGGGCCACGGCGTCGGTAATGTCGCGAAGCGCGTGCGTCACATGGTTATGCCGACTGCCGTGGGCGAGCAAAATCAATGCGGAGCGCGTTGAACCCGGGCACGCCGATCCCAAGCCCTTCGATGCAGATTGGTTCACTGTGCCCTCTTTCCTAACGATCATGGCCGATTAGCGCCTCTACCAGCACATGCATGACTCTCATCAATCACATGACTCTCACGCCGTCGCGCGATTCACTTGCTGTGCTTCCCGCGGAAGGACCAAGCCGGCGGCCACGGTATCGCCGGTTTGATCGTCGATAAGCAGAAAAGACCCGATTTTGCCGCCCGGTTGGTAGGGCTCGAATGGGATGGGATCCCGCGTTTTGATCGTGACGCGCGCGAGTTCATTGGATTCCAGCGTCGTCACGGGTTCGTCGTTGAATTCGGTGGGGCGCGTGGGGAGCAATTTGCCGGAATCGACGTCGATAATGCCTTGGATATCTGACAATTGGGCTTTCGTGGTGTGCGCGCCGTAGCGGAGTAATAATCGCCGACGGACGACGAGTGGGCGCTGGCTGGTGTGGACGATGGTGGCCTGGACAGTGTTGGTGGTGGCGGGGTGCGGCGTTCCCGCGATCAACGCGCCGCGCGACAAGTCGATGTCCGTGTCCAGTTCGACGCTCACGGAGCTGCCGGCGACCGCACAGACCGGCGCCTCGACCGGATCACCAGCAATGCTGAGCGTTGTGATTCGGGCGGTGCGGCCGCCGGTGACCGTCACTTCGTCACCGACGCCGATGGAACCTGCCGCGATTCGGCCGGCGAAGCCTCGGTATTCGGAGTCGTGATCGCGGATCACGTAGTCCACCGGCAGGCGAAGTTCCTGGTCAGCGGCATCTTCGACGCTAGTGACGTCGTCAATGTTTTCTAATATTTCGACGATGCTGGGGCCGGTGTACCACGGCGTTCGGGCGGACCTTTCGACCACATTGTCGCCCTTGAGCGAGGAGATCGGGACGACGCGGACGTCGTTGAGGTACGCGCGGTCGGCCAGCGCTGCGACCTGGTCCTCGATGGTGCGGAAGGTGGCTTCGTCGTAATCCACCAGGTCGATTTTGTTGACGGCGACGACGACGTGCGGAACGCCGAGGATGCCCGCGACCGTCGCGTGTCGGTTAGTTTGGCGGACGACCCCGTTGCGCACGTCGATAAGCAAAATGACGACATCCGCGGTGGACATCCCAGTGACGGTGTTGCGCGTGTACTGCTCGTGGCCGGGGCAGTCCGCCAGGATGAATTTGCGCTGGTCAATGGCGAAATAGCGGTAGGCGACGTCGATGGTGATGCCTTGCTCGCGCTCGGCGCGGAGGCCGTCGACGAGGAGCGAGAGGTCCGCCTCCGCCAGGCCCCGGGCTTCTGACGAGCGTTGGACTGCTTCGTATTGGTCGCTGAGGATCGATTTCGTGTCATGAAGAAGCCGGCCGACGAACGTGGATTTGCCATCGTCGACGGAACCTGCGGTGCAGAGCCGGACGGTGGGGAGCTCGTTGTTGGCTGGGGCAGGGGTGGCGCGGGTGTCGTCGGGGGTGGTGTTCACCGCGCGGGTGTCGTCGGGGGTGGTGTCGAGCGTGGCGGTTGTGCTGTGAGACATCAGAAGTACCCATCTTTCTTCCTGTCCTCCATGGAGGATTCGGACAATTTGTCATCTGCGCGGGTTGCGCCGCGTTCGGTCGTGGTTGAGCGGCGGATTTCGTCGATAATGTCGGCGTTGGTGCGGGCTTCTGACTCGACCGCTCCCATACATGACATGTCACTGACGGTGCGGTAGCGGACGGTTTTGGTGACGATTTCTTCGCCGTCGCGCGGGCCACCCCACTCCCCGGGTGAGAGCCACATCCCGTTGCGGTTGAACACTTTGCGCTGGTGGGCGTAGTAAATGGGGGCGAGTTCGAGGTGGCGCGCGTCGATGTAGTCCCAGACGTCGGCCTCCGTCCAGTTGGAGATGGGGAAAACGCGGACATTCTCGCCGGGCTGCACTTTTGCGTTGTAAATGCCCCACAGTTCGGGGCGCTGCCGGCGTGGGTCCCACCCGCCGAACGAATCGCGGACGGAAAACACGCGTTCCTTCGCGCGGGCTTTTTCCTCGTCGCGACGTGCCCCACCGAGAACGACGTCATAACCCTGGTTTTCAATCGTCTCGACGAGAGGGACGGTCTGCAACGGGTTGCGTGTGCCGTCGGGACGCTCGTGGAGTTCGCCGCGGTCGATCCAATCTTGAACCTTAGCGACGCGAAGGGTGACGCCGGGGCGGGCGGCGATCGAGTCGCGGAACGCGAGGACCTCGGGAAAGTTGTGGCCGGTGTCGACGTGGAGGAGTTCGAAGGGGATCGACGCGGGGGCGAATGCGCGGCGGGCGAGTTCCAGGACGACGACGGAGTCTTTGCCGCCGGAGAACAAAATGGCGCCGCGGTCTGCCTGGCCGGCGGCTTGCCGGATGATGTCGATGCCTTCCGCTTCGAGTAGCGCTAAATGTGCAGGTAAAGAGGACGCGATGCGCGTCGGAGCAGCTGTTGTCATAGGGTTTTCCTAACTGTGGGGTTGTGGGGTGGTGAGTTAGCAGGCGTGGAGTGGCGTCGGTCGGATGGTGCGCGGGTTCCGGCGCGGCTAAACATGCAGGCCGCACTCGGTCTTCTCCTTCCCCTGCCAGCGCCCGGACCGCGGGTCCTCCCCCGCTTGCACCCGCGCCGTGCACGTTTCACACCCGATGGACGGGTACCCCTGCGTCGTTAAGGGGTGCCGGATCAAATCGTGCTCAACGATGTAGTTCTCGACGTCGTCGTCGGTCCAGGTGATGATGGGGTTGATTTTCAGCCGCCCAGCCTTGTCGATTTCTAGGACGGGAGTGTGCGCGCGGGACGGCGCGTCGACACGCTTGAGACCCGTGACCCACGCGGGGTAGCCGGCCAGCGTTTCCTGGAGCGGCACGACTTTCCGCATGTGGCAGCAGAGGGTGGGATCCGTTGCGTAGAGATCCTTGCCATAGCGTTGATCCTGCTCACGGCGGGTGAGATGAGGGACAACCCGAAGTAGCCGATTCGAATACCGCCTCTCCACGGCATCCGCGACATCCAGCGTCTCGGCAAAGTGGTAGCCGGTGTCTAAAAAGACGAGGTCGGCGGCGGGCGCGTACTTCTCCGCGAGATCGGCCAAAACGGTGTCTTGCATGGATAGCGTGACTGCCAGCTTCGGGACATGATCGTGTGCCCATTGCATGATCTCTTCCGCGCTGGCTTTTTCCAGTTCCGCGGAGTAATCGAGAGCCAGGTTCAACATCTCAGCCTGATAATCATTGTCGACGTCAGGTGCGTTTCCCTCTGACGTATTTCCGTCCCGCGCCTCCACGATAGGGGCTTCGATGCCATGGGTGTGCCGGACGATCGAGATCTGCGCGGCCCTCTCTGGCCTCCGCATGTTGGGCGCGGTGTGCTCCGCGCCGCGGAAATCAGGCGCATCCGTCGTCGATAAATGTTCGCCGTGATCCGTTGTCGGGGTGGACATGGAGAGTCACTCCTTAGTATTCACCGGTATTCACCGCGACAGGGCTCATCTCAATTAGCTTCCTAATGAACCTTATGAACGCTGCCGATGTGCGGTGGTAACTGCTAGTTTTGTTTGTTTACGTTTCTGGGTAGGTATCCATGGAATTTCACGCTGAAAACATGGCAACATTCCCGGCATTCCCAGGCGTATTCGGTTTGCGTATCAGGGAAAAGCAATTCCGAACCACAATAGGGACAGTTATTAACGACGGCCCGATTCGGATTCGAATGGCCTTTCTTTCCGGGGACATCGCGATGAAGTTTCGGCGCCTTGTCCTCCTCCGGAATATCTGCGTTGGCGGTATAAGAATTCGTAGGCGAGTTCATATCAAAATGGTGACCGACGTCGTTTTTGATCACTGTTGTACTCATTGCAAATCCTCATCTGGGGCGCGAAGGACCCATTCGCGAAACTGTTCACCTTTGTTTCGATCGGCTTTATATTTGGTGACGAGCCTTTCGACGTAATCGGCGAGACCTGCACTCGTAACTTTGTGGCCACGAAGTTTTCGTCCAAAATCAGGATGGAATCCGAGGGCCCCTCCTAGGTGCACTTGGAATCCTTCAACGCGGTTGCCATCTTGATCGGTCACGATTTGCCCTTTGAGACCGATATCCGCCAATTGCGTTCGGGCGCACGAGTTAGGGCAACCATTAAGACTGATCTTTAGGGGAACATCGAGATCGCCTAAACGTTCTTCGAGTTCGTCGGCTAACCGAATTGCGCGTTGTTTTGTCACAACGAGAGCAAGTTTGCAAAATTCCAAACCCGTGCATGAAATGACGTCGCGTCGAAAACTCGAAGGCTTCGCAGAAAGCCCCTCATTATCAAGAGCATGAAGCAGATCGGGCACACGACCCGGTTTGACGTCGAGAAATAGGAGTTCTTTATTCGGAGTCGTTCGAATTCGACCCGAACCGAATTTATCAGCGAGCTCAGCCAAGCGAATCAGCTGACGCCCTTCAGTGTGCCCAACCGTAGGTTTCACACCCACATACTTCAGCCCATCCTGCTGGTCGTGAACACCGATATGATCCCGATAACCTGGGGCAACCGGCGGCTCCGCACCGTCACGGAGCGGATGGCCGAGGTAGTCGTTTTCCAAAACTGAACGCAGCTTTTCGACGCCCCAATCGGCGACGAGGAACTTCAGGCGCGCGCGGTTACGTAAACGTCGATAACCGTAATCGCGGAAAATGGAGACGATCCCCTCCCACACGTCAGGAACCTCGTCGAGAGAAACGAACACGCCCAAACGCTGAGCAAGCATGGGGTTCGTCGATAAGCCGCTACCTACCCATACGTCGAAACCGGGCCCATGCTCAGAATGCCTAACACCGATAAACGAAAGGTCCTGAATTTCGTGTGTGACATCTTGCCGAGAGTTTCCCGAAATGGCTGTTTTAAATTTCCTCGGGAGATTTGAATACTCCGGCTTAGGAAGGCGATTGTTTTTAATCTCCTCGATCGCCGGTGTTGCATCAATAATTTCATCAGCAGCAACGCCGGCCACCGGCGACCCCAGAATGACGCGCGGAACATCGCCGCAACCAAAATTCGTGGACAGGCCCACACTGTTTAGGCGATCCCAGATCTCCGGAACATCCTCGATTCGGATCCAGTGGAGCTGCACATTCTGACGGTCCGTAAAGTCGGCGGTTCCGCAGGCAAAGTCGCGGGAAATTTCACCAATAACCGTTAGCTGCTCCGAATTAACGACGCCGCCGTCTAAACGGATCCTCATCATGAAGTAATGGTCCTGGAGTTCAGCATTGCTTTTGATGCTTGTTTGCTCTCCATCCAAATCCTGGCGGCGCTGGGTATAAAGGCCGATCCATTTAAAACGCGGAGCAAGGTCATTCGCCGGAATGGAATCGAACCCCTGGAGCGCGTAAATATCGCGGACGCGCTGGGCGACGGCGACACCCGCATCTTCAGCCTTGATCTTTTCGTCGTCATTGAGGGCCTCGTGACCATCTACAGCCCACTGCCCTTGAGGTTTTGGTTTTCGACGAGGGCGTGAACGTCCGCCTGCAGTGCGTCCGCCGGCTCTCTGGGAGCGAGGCGAATCAGTCGAGCGAGCTGCAGATGCGGTTTTTCCCGGGTGGGAGTCGCGTCTCTCGTGCGGGACTGGGCGGAATCGTTAACGCCGGTAGCGGATGCGTCGTGCTGAGCTGTTTCGTTACGGGCGGGGGTTGTCATAGCTTTGTCCTTCGTTTCGTTATGGCAAGACGCCGGATTAATTGGGTTGCGTCGAGAACTCGGGGTTTCACATCGCGGGGCTATCGAATCGGGTACCGTTGACTGCCATCCTGGTTGGGCGAGAGTTTTGCCGCCCGACCAGGAATGTCTGGCCTTCACGTGGCGACAATTGGTGGGACCGTCGGCGACGAAGTCAGGTGAGCGTCAGTTCGTCGTCGCTTCCTCGTCGGTTGGGATGGTGCATTAGGTACTCCACCATCCCCAGCACAGTGACTGCTCGAACTTCCCCGTAGTTGGGCCAACACAACTCTGCGTTTACGAAGCCGTTATTATGCACCTCACCGGATCCTGTTCCACTTGGTAAACGGGATTTATTCCAATCAGCCCGGTGCCTAACCTCAGAGTCCCAGTTGATCCTCAAGCGATAGACCAAGTTGTTTTTGTTGTGCTCGTATTCTAGACAGCTCTGTCTATACCTTCAACTTTTAGAGACATCGTGCCCCTGACGCTGAAGCAGATGCCTGCTCAGCTGCGACATCAGAAGGACCCGTCTTGATCACTTCCGCCCCACACGTCTCCGCATGCACAACTGGCCGAGGATCGCGCGAAGAGGACTCACTACATGAACCAGCGTCGTTAAGCGTCGAATACCTGCTTGACCTGGATTTTTCCTCTTGAGACTGAGCATATTGCCGTGCCCAATTGCCTGCGATCATCCCAAAACCAGCGGCTAAGACGACTGCTTCCCACTGGGACGCGTGACCGACACCGAGAGCATCGAGCAAAACCTTGACATTCAGCCCGACGAGCAGCACGCCGACCGCACCACCGAGAACCGACGCATTAACTTTTCCAGCGAGCCACGCGGCAAACGGAGCGGTAACAATCCCACCGATAAACAGGCCTAATGCTGGGGCCGCGTGGTGCTCAACTTCCCTACTCAACACGGGAATGAAGCCCAGCGTTGCCGCGGTGGCGACGAGGAATTGCGCGGCCAGGACCGTCCCAACTATCCGCCTCGGCTCGCGTTTCCCGGCCGCCATAAGCGTCGATGTGGTCATCGTTCCCCAGCCACCGCCACCTGTGGCATCCAGACCGCCGACCACCAAACCAAGAGTGCCAAGACGCTTCGGTCCCCACACTGTTTTCGCCTGGATGGTGACGAGCCCGATAAATCGCAAAACTATGAACGTCCCCAAAGTGACAAGAATCGCGGCGGTCAGCGGACGCGCTGCTGACGCGCTCGCCTGGCCCAGAACACGTGCTCCGATAAACGCTCCGAACGCGCCCGGAGCACCCAGCGATAGAGCCAATTTCCAGTCGACATTTCCCATTTTCCAGTGGCTAAGCCCCAGCGCAAGAGTGGTGCCCACCTCAACGAGGTGAACGATTGCCGACGCCGTCGCGGCCTGCACGCCAGTAAATACAAGCAGTGTTGTTGAGGTAACCCCGTAGGCCATCCCCATGCTCCCCTTGACCAGCTGCGCACCGACGCCGATCAGGAGAAAAATAATTATCGCTTCCATGGGTTCACCTTCACACTACGTTGTCTAAGGACTGTCGGTCTAAAATAGACCGAGCGGTCTAGATATTGAAAGCGAAATTACCCCTCCCCGTTCGCGACGTCAACATTTCTGCGACACAGTGTCCCCCCGGTAGATTTGCCTGGATGTACCGACCTGCGCGCGAAACCGAGAAGTCGGAGCGCGACTTGGACGCCAGCCCCTGCCCTGGATATCTTCTATATCCCCGATACCCCAAATCCGCACCGCAGTGTCTATGCCTTGCAGTTAATACTGCGAAGTTAATCCTGCAATAGCGATAGTGATGCCGGGATCCCCATCCCCGTCGACTCCTATTCACACGAATAGGAGTCGACATACAAAAAGTGCGGGGGTATATACGGTGGCCCTCAGAATTTTGCGGGGGATATTCTTGAAAAATGGCCAAAAACTGACCATATACCCCCGCAAAACTCCCGCGTCGATCCGCTTTAACCCGGCAAAACTGTCGAACCACGCCCAAAACCCCAACACCACGTCGCAAAACTAAGTACCACGCCCCCAAGAACCAAACACCCACGCCCACGTGACCGACACACCCCAACGCTCTACTGTGATAAGTATGCATTCAACGAAACTTGTGGTGGTAGGCCTAGGCCACGTGGGCTCGTCCGTGGTCACCTTTGCGATGGCGTCGGGGTTGTACTCCGAGATCGCCGTTATTGACACGAAGGAGGGTCTGGCTCTCGGCGAGGGGCTCGACCACTCCCAGTCAACCGGCGTTCCCGGGACAACAAATACATACATTCATAAGGGCACTTACGACGACACCCGCGACGCCGACGTGATCATTTGCGCAGCTGGCGCGTCGATTGTGCCCGACCCGGATCGCCCGGATTACGTCCCTCCCCGCTCGCTCCTGGCCAAGGTTGGGGCCCAGGCCGTTCGCGACGTCATGAAGAATGTGTCGGAGCGTACCAAGGAGCCCGTCATCATTTTCATCACGAATCCTTTGGATGCCGTGGTCCATATCGCGTCGACGGAATTCGATTACCCGGCGTCGAAAGTGTTAGGTACCGGAACCATGCTCGATTCGGCGCGGCTGCGCTGGACTGTTGCGCAGGAGCTCGATATCGACCCGAAGTCGGTGACCGGCTACATGATGGGCGAGCACGGGACGACGGCGGTGCCGATCCTGTCGAACCTCAATGTGCAGGGCGTTTCCTGGTCTGAGCTGGAGCGTTGGAGCGGCAAAGATCTGCCGTCGCGCGACGACATTAAACAGCGGGTCGTTGATTCGGCTTACGACGTTTTCTTTGCGAAGGGATGGACCGACGCGGGCGTGGCTCGCTCCGCCAACGTGCTGGCCAGGTCGGTTCTGCTGAACGAGCGCTCCGTCCACCCGGTCTGCTCGCGCGGCGATGGCGAGTATGGCCTCGGCGATATCTCCATGTCGGTGCCCGCGGTGTTGGGTTCCGAGGGGCTGATTCGTCGCCTTCCTCCAATTGTCGACGCTTGGGAGCAGGAGAAATTAGAGGAGTCGGCTGATTCTATCCGCGCCGTGTATGCCGAGGCGACCAGCGAGGAGGCCTAGTGAGCGTCTATCTCACCGGCAAGCGCCTCATGGACATGACCGCCGCGCAGGTCCATGAGCTGTACAAACTCCGCGTCGATATTTTTGTCCACGAGCAGGAAAGCCCCTACAAAGAGATCGACGACACCGACATCCACCCCGGGACCCAGCACCTTCTGGCGTACGAGACCGAGGGCGGCGTGCACTTCATCGGAACGGCCCGAGTTTTCGGCAAGCCTGACGAGGGGCAGCACATTGGCCGCGTTTGTGTGGCCAAGAATGCGCGCGGGCACGGGATCGCGACGCAGCTGGTGAAGAAGGCCCTCGAGGTCTGTACCGAGCGGGCGGCGGGGATCGACCCCAACAGGGGCACGTTGATCGAGGTCGACGCCCAGTCCCACCTCGTCAATTGGTACGAGCGCTTCGGCTTCGTGGTTGATGGGGAGGAATTCGAGGAAGCTGGGCGGCCGCATAAGCACATGAGCATGCGGATCTAGGTCATCGATTTTCGACGATTGCCGACGGCGGTTTTCGACGCCGCGCAATCGCCGCCACCCCGCCACTGATCTGCAGCCACACAGCGTCCCGTGTACAACGGAAATATGAACGTTACCGACATTTTCGTTGATTTCGCCTCACGACCCATCGACGCCGCGAAGGGCCTCCCTGACCTCACCGCGGCCCAGCTCAACGCTCACCCCGGGGGCCAGGACAATTCCATCGCGTGGCTCCTCTGGCACGCGGGCCGAGAGGTCGATATGCAGTTATCGCAGCTCAACGGCTCCGAGCAGATCTGGACCACCCAAGGTTTCAAGGAATGTTTCGCCCTCGACAACGGCGATTCGCTCGGCTACGGGCACTCGGCCGAGGAAGCGCGGTCCATCGTCGTTAATAATCAAGAGCTGCTCGTGTCCTATGTCACTGAGACTTTGAACGCGCTCATCGTGTACGCGAAGTCGGGCATTGATTGGGATGAGGTGATCGACCGCGATTGGACGCCCGAGGTCACGCGCGGTGTGCGGATGGTTTCGATTGTCGACGACGCTGCTCAGCACGTCGGGCAGGCGGCGTACATCGCGGGGATGCCGGAGCTGTAAAAGCACTGGTCGGTGGGGTTGCGCCGTGTGTGCCGGGACCGGGCGCGGGGGCTGATTATCGATGGTCCCAAAAGTGGTCCAAAGGCGCGTTCCCGTTCACGTGGGCCGGCTCGGGCGTACCGCTGCTATCCCTGTTGCGGTGGAGCCCGATCGCGAAGTCAAGTGTGTCCGCCACGACTAAGGCCCGGCGCGTCCAGGTCGCTGCATCGTGGACTGCGGCTCGCCAATCGCAGGCGGATACTTCAGGGTGCGTGCCGGAGTTCAGCGAGGTTCCGGCTTGATGAACCCGGCGAGCCGCGAACGTGGCCAGGGCCGAACTAAACGTGCAGCCCGTCCCGTGCGTGTTCGTCGTCGCCACCCTGTCGTGGCTCAGCAACGCGGTCTGCTCGCGATCGGCAACAACCTCGGTGACCTTCGGCCCATCATCGCCGAAACCATTATCGGGCCCGCCAGTGACAACAATGACCGTCCCCAAAGCCTCCGACAACGCCGACGCAGCCTCCACAATTGCCGACGTCAGGGCTGAGCTATCTACCGGACTTTCCTCTTCATTGCCGACGTTGTTATTGCTGACGCTGTTTTCGCCATTGCTGGTGCTCTGAGCGTTTCCGCCTCCACCCGCAGCAGACGCGCCCGGGCCACCGCTATCCGAGCCCTGGGAATCGTCCGAACCCTGAGAATCGATAACGTCAAGGTGCTTCCGCAACGTCGCAGGCACCGCCACCCCCGCCATGTCGCACAGCCCCACGAGCTCGCGCCCGTTGGGAGTCAACGCGTCCGCACGTCGAGCAAGGTCCACAAAGCCGCTGGTCGCCGTCGTTTCGTCGTCGATAAGCGAGCTGCCGCTAGAGGCCACCATCACCGGATCCCACACCACCGGTCCAGCAAACGATAGCGCTGTGAGCTCCGCGACGATGGCGTCAGCAATAGAAGAACTGCCAACCATTCCGATTTTGATCGCATCTATCGGATAATCGTCGGCGACTGATTGAATTTGCTGAGCGACCAACCCCGGGCTCATGTATTCGACCGCATCGACACCTCGTGTGTTTTGGGCGGTCACGGCGGTGATGGCGACGCAACCGTAGCCGCCCAGTGCGGAGATTGTTTTCAGATCGGCTTGGATTCCAGCGCCGCCGGATGAGTCTGACCCGGCGATGGTCAGAACAACGGGTATAGGCAGTGGGCCACCGGACTGAAAGTGAGCTGGTGAGGACGAGGAAGGGGTCATGCTTCCACACTAAGCTCACGCGTTACCTGGTAACGGGTTTCCACATAAATTCACACAGAAAATCCTGCGCTGACCGCCAGGAAAACCATGACATATGACACTAGTCCGCGCCAGCACCATCGGCTGTACTTGGTTTATGACCAGTTCACGCACCGCCATCAATATCCAGGAAGTCACTCGCAGGTTCGGGAGAACCACCGCGGTCGACCGTATCTCACTATCAGTCGAGGCAGGCGAAGTCGTTGCCATACTCGGCCCCAACGGAGCAGGTAAATCAACACTTCTTGACCTTATCCTGGGGCTGTCCCAGCCGGATACCGGCACGATCTCCATTTACGGCCGCACCCCGGCGAACGCAGTGCGCTCCGGACTTGTCGGAGCCGCACTTCAAGACGGCGGACTACCCAGCACCATGACCGTCGAGAGAATGGTACGGACCCTCACCTCGGTTCATCCCCAACGTTTGAGCCCCAGCGCGGTCCTGCACGACCCCACCCTCAACCACCTGAGGAAACGCACAATTGGGAAGCTCTCCGGCGGTCAGCGCCAACAGCTCCGGCTAGCTCTAGCCACCATGTCGGCCCCGCAGATTCTTATCCTCGACGAGCCCAGCTCGGCGTTGGATGTCACGACACGGTCTAAGCTGTGGAGCACCATCCAAACCATAGCCGACGACGGCATCACCGTGCTCTTCGCCACGCATTACCTCCCGGAGGCGGAACGATATGCCGACCGGGTTATCGTCCTGAACGCTGGAAAAATTGTTGCCGACGGAACCCCAGAGCAGCTGGCCTCGCGGTATCCCACGATTATTCGTGCTTCACTGGCAAGTGCCGAGGGCGAGGCCAGGAGGCATAGGTCTACGCCCAGGTCCACATCCAGCGACGTTGAGGGGTCTGTGCTCGACGCGACACAATCCGCATACAGAGCTACCGCCTCGGGCGCGCCGCAGTCCAGCGCTGCTGTACACGTCGATGATCGTATTAAAGCGTGCCTGTCTGCAGGCAACACCTATGAGCGACATGGCGACGAGATCATCATCCACACCACGAACCCTGACCAGGTGTTACTCAATACGCTGCAGCACAGGTTGCTCATCCGTCCCACGGTGAATCGCTCTGCTCTCGACAATGCATTCAGTGAACTTACGCGGTGAAGGCACCGCCCCTAACACCACACCCTCAAATCAGGAGTTACAGATGAATCCCACGCCCTCAATGCCAACCACGCCACGACAGAGCACTCCTTTAGGGAGCACGCGCACTCACTCCCATTCACCACAACACTCACCGAATGCTGCAGCGCCTCGTACTCGATCGGGCTTCATGTCGACATTGTCCTATAGTTGGCACTCCTTTACAGCCCTTCTAATCAGGCCCGAGACGCTTGTTTTCTGCCTGATTCTTCCTGCGGCTCTATATTTGATGTTCGGCTCGGCCACAGATAACTCGAGCTCCGCGCTCGGGTCGGGGAATGTGTCGGCGTTCATCATGACCGGGATGGGGCTTTACGGGTCGTCCATCGCCATGACCTCGATTTCTGGTAGCGCGGCGCAAGCACGTCAGGAGGGGTGGAACCGGCAACTCCACCTCGCTGGGCTCACAACCACCCAATCCGTGGTCGGCACGATTATCGCCATGGTTGCTTTCGCTGCCCTTCCCATCGTTGTGACGTTCGGTGCTGGAGTAGCCACCGCCGCCCAGTTCGACAACGTTTGGCACTGGCTAGTAACCGGAGTTCTGAGCTGGGCTGTTACTCTTCCCTTCGCCGTTTACGGGCTTGCTGCTACCCAGTGGCTGCGCACGGAAACTGCGACCGGTATTTCCTCCGGCTCCCTCGTCGTCCTGGCCTTTTTCGGTGGTGTTTTTATGCCACTACAGGGAATGCTCTTCGACATTTCACGTTTTACACCGTTTTTCGGGCCAATCACCCTCGCACACTGGCCGCAAATGGGAGGCGAGCAGCTCAACAGCAGCGGGAAGATCATCATGACCGAATCCCCCATTTTTGTGCTTTTCGTTACACTGATGTGGACCGTGATTTTTGCCCTCCTGTGCGTCGCAGGAGCACGAAGAGCCATCAAAAAATAACTGCCGAAAGCGTGGCTTCACCAGCATAATTTTTATTATCGACGCCGTCATAGGATTTGCCGGCGCAAGTGCCGGCACCACCATCACCACTAGAATAAGCGCCGGCACCGCCATCCCACACGGAGACAGCAATCATGGCCCGACCATATCCCCGCAATTGGAGGAATACAGAGCTTCTGTATCCGGCCGTGTGGCTCCTGTACCTGGTCTTTCCTCTGGGAACGAGCCTCACCGCCGACACCAGCATCGTCACCCGGGCCATGACTTCCGTACTGGTCATCGCCTTCGGTGCCGTGTATCTCAGCGTCTACTTCTATTCCCACGTCTTCGACAACGACAATAACGAGTTCACGTTATGGGGTGTGACGGGGATCCTCATTGTCTTAGCTGCCGGAACATATCCCGTCACCGGTATCTTTTTCGTCTGTTTTATTCCCTATTTCTGTGCCCTGTGGGCGTTCATCCGACCTGGGCATCGGGGGCTAGTAATCGGGATTTGTCTATCAACGGTCCAGGTCATCGGCCTTCTCGTCGTCTCACCGGAGCTTCGAAAGGAGACAGTACCTATTGTTCTTACCGTCGGACTGGGCATCGCGGTCATTATCGGAATGCGCGTCGCTGCTACCAGTTCCGAACGACGCCGGGAACTCGAGCGCCAGCTAGACCGAGCGCACCAACGCGAGGCCTATGCCACCACCATGCATGATGTGTTGAGCCACAACCTCACCGTCATTGCAGCCAAAGCGCAGCTCGCGTCGCGTCTCCTTGATGCCGACACGGACCAAGCTCCCACAGATACACACCACAAAGATAAAGCTCGCGGGGAAATCGACGACATCTACGAGCTCTCCCATTCCGCACTCGACGACATGCGATCAGCTCTCGACGAGTTATCTCCGCCGTCGCTAATGGAAACTGTTGAGGAAGCGCAGGCAGTGTGCACTTCTGCGGGAATGTCTTTCGCCGCACATGTGGACGACGACATTCCGCCCTCCACTGCTTCGCTCTACGCAGCAATAGTTAAGGAAGCGACAACTAACATTCTGCAGCACTCTGGGGCACAATCCACGTCCATCATCGCAACTGTCGCCAAACTTATTATTACCGATGACGGGCACGGTTTTGACCAGGAGGAACCCTGCCATGCCAGGAGGTTACACAAAGCCGGGGACGTCAGTCGGCAACGAGGACTGGACAAAAAACAACACGGGTTGGAGGGTATGAAACGCCGCGCGCACGATATCGGTGCATCGTTCTCTATTCGCTCAGCGCCGGGTAAAGGGACGACCCTGACCATCGAGGCAACACAGCGAAAGAACCGGCCAGAGGAAAACAAGGCACGATCGGCACAAACGTCGTCGGCACCGCAACCGACGCGCATGACCTGACACATCGCATTGCTGCCAGCCGCGCCGATGTTGCACTCATCGACATCGAGATGCCTGGTATCGACGGTATTCAGGCCACCGCAGACCTCACCGCGCACGGCCACTGCCGTGTCATTATCGTCACGACCTTCGGCCGGCCCGGATACCTGCAGCGGGCACTCGACGCGGGCGCGCGTGGTTTCGTCGTCAAGGACTCGCCCGTGGACACACTAACCAGTGCGATCCGGGACGTGTATTCGGGCACAACCATCATTCCCCTGCAGCTTCATGACAAAGTGCGCGCCGCAGGGAACAATCCGCTCACCCCACGCGAACGCGATGTCCTCCGCGAAGCACTCACGGGAGCGACGATCGCAAGCATAGCGTCGACGCTGTTCCTCTCTGCCGGCACAGTGCGCAATCACATATCTCGCGCCATCGCGAAAACTCACACCACAACTCGCGCCGAAGCAGCGACCGTCGCACGCGATGCCGGCTGGTTGTGACCTCTTTTCTCCCTACTTCCGACGCAATTCCGTCCGCACACCCACCGTCGGCACGCCCAGTTACCCCCGATTGCAACATTTTGTCGCGAACGTTCTGCCGACAGCACCCACCTGACATACACTAAGCCACGACCCCACGGGAGCCCATGGCACAGGCTGAGAGGGAGCTGACGCCGCTCCGACCGTCCGAACCTGTCCGGATCATGCCGGCGAAGGAAGAGAGGACCTTAGGCATGTCTGCACCCACCGATTCATCACCGCGCCCACACACCGTCCACGGCGAAAACCACCCCAAGCACCACGAGAAATTCGTCGAAAAAGACGGACTTCGCGTCCCCTACACCGAAGTCACTCTCGACGATTCCCCCACCGGCCCCAACGAACCGGCCCGCATCTACCGCACCATGGGACCCGACGTCGACCCCACTCGCGGCCTCCCCGGCCTGCGAACACCCTGGATAACCGACCGCGACGACACCAGCACCTACGACGCCCGCGGCAAGAAACTCGAAGACGACGGGCGCTCCGCCGTCAAACGCGGAGCGTCGTCGCAGGAATGGCACGGCACCACGCGCCGACCCGTCCGCGCGAAAAGCGGTCACCGCGTCACACAAATGCACTATGCCCGGCGCGGCATCATCACTCCTGAAATGAAGTACGTCGCGCTGCGGGAAAACTGCTCCGCCGAGCTTGTCCGCGACGAGGTCGCCGCCGGGCGCGCGATCATCCCCGCCAACGTCAACCACCCCGAGTCCGAACCGATGATCATCGGACGTCGGTTCCTCACCAAGGTCAACGCCAACATCGGGAACTCCGCGGTGACGTCGTCGATCAATGAAGAAGTGGAGAAGCTACGGTGGGCGACGAAGTGGGGCGCCGACACCGTGATGGACCTCTCGACCGGCGACGACATCCACACCACGCGCGAGTGGATTATCCGGAACTCGCCCGTGCCCATCGGCACCGTGCCTATCTATCAGGCGCTCGAGAAGGTCAATGGTGAAGCCAACGCGCTGACCTGGGAGATCTTCCGCGATACCGTGATTGAGCAGGCCGAACAGGGCGTCGACTACATGACCATTCACGCCGGGGTGCTGCTGCCCTATGTGCCGCTCACGGCGGATCGCGTCACCGGCATCGTGTCCCGCGGCGGCTCCATCATGGCTGGGTGGTGCCTGGCACACCACAAGGAAAGCTTCCTCTACGAGCACTACGACGAGCTCTGCGAAATATTCTCCCACTACGATGTCGCGTTTTCTCTTGGCGACGGGCTGCGTCCGGGGTCCATTGCCGACGCCAACGACAAAGCGCAATTCGCTGAGCTGCGCACGCTCGCCGAACTGACGCGGCGGGCGTGGGACTACGACGTTCAGGTCATGGTTGAGGGGCCGGGCCACATTCCGCTGAACCTAGTCGAGCAGAACATCCGCGTTGAACAGGACTGGTGCCACGGGGCGCCGTTCTACACGCTGGGGCCGCTGGTAACCGACATTGCGCCTGGATACGACCACATTACGTCCGCTATTGGGGCGGCGACTATCGCGATGGGTGGGACGGCCATGTTGTGTTATGTCACGCCGAAAGAGCACCTGGGCCTGCCCAACCGTGACGACGTCAAAACGGGCGTGATTACGTATAAGATCGCTGCCCACTCAGCTGATGTGGCCAAGGGGCATCCGGGTGCGCAGGCCTGGGACGATGCGATGAGTAAGGCGCGGTTTGAGTTCCGGTGGAACGATCAGTTCGCGCTCTCGCTCGACCCCGATACCGCGCAGGCCTACCACGACGAAACGTTGCCTGCCGAACCAGCGAAGACCGCGCATTTCTGTTCCATGTGCGGGCCGAAGTTCTGCTCTATGCGGATTAGCCAAGATATTCGGGACGCCTATGGTGAGACAATGCTCGGCATGCCTGAGGTGGGTGATCCGATGGGTGAGGCTGCGGGTGACGACGGTGATGCGGTGGGTGATCCGGTGAGTGACCGGGCGAATGTGGAAGCAGGCATGGCGAAAATGGCTGAGGAGTTCCGTGCTCACGGATCCGAGCTCTACATGCAAGAATCCAAAGCGAAAGATACAGCTGAGGACATCAACCACGACCTCGCGAGGATGAGCGCACACCGCGGCTAATCCCACGGGTAGCGACCGCGGGGTAGCGACCGACGGGTAGCAACCGCGGAGTACAACATGCGCTGGAGAAATAGCGGCACCTCCCCAAGCTCGCGGCGCTGATACACGATGGATACAACGATAGGAAACACATGGCCCCCACCGACACGGATTTCCGCCTCTACCTGGTCACATCGGGGACGGACCGGCACACCGTTGACACTGCTGCGAAGGTCGCGGCGGCTGGGGCCGGCGTCGTCCAGGTGCGCGCGAAGGACCTCTCCACGCGGGACCTGCTCAGCCTTGTGACTGAATGTGCCACAGCTGTTCACCGGGCCAATCCCCAGACGAAAGTCGTCGTCGATGACCGAGCCGACGTGGCCTACGCTGCTCGACGCACCGGGGCTCCGGTCAATGGCGTTCACCTGGGACAAGATGATCTTCCACCGGATGCGGCACGCGACATGCTCGGGCCGGATGCTCTCATTGGGTTAACGACCGGAACGCTGCCACTTGTCGAGGCTGCGGAAGAGTTTCACCAATCGCATCCAGGGGTTATCGACTACATCGGTGCAGGGCCTTTCCGTCCGACGCCGACGAAGGATTCGGGCCGAGCGCCCATTGGTGTTGAGGGTTATCGGCCACTTGTAACGGCAACTTCTTTGCCCGTTGTCGCCATCGGGGACGTGACACCCGACGACGTTGCGGCGCTGAGCGCTACCGGTATCGCCGGGTGCGCAATGGTGCGGGCATTGATGCATGCTGATAAACCCGGCGAGCTAGCCCGACGTGCGTTGGAAAGTTTCGGTAGCGAGTGACCGCGAGATCGGGACGATTGGGCTGGCTGAGAGTGTTTAGACTCTAAGTTTCAGCCCTTGTAGTGCCTGGCCATTGGCCGTCATCGTCCAGGCGTTGTTTCATCACATCTATTTGTGAAATGACTTCATTATCGGTGGGGCCGTTATTCGGACGGAAAGCAGAGAGCACCTGATCAGTGTCAAAATTCGCTTGCTACCCATTATGGGAAGCACTACCCAAATAAATGTATGACAGCGACTGATTGATATCCCTGAATATTGTTTCCTTGTCAAGTGAACTAGGTGATACTACATGACGCTGGTCCTGTAAGCCCACAGATAAAACATCATCGTGTTTGACATCGAACACGGAGTTCACCATTACAAATTTACGAGGAAGATCGTCCCGGTATGACGTTTCTTGGTATATATCATCCAGAGTTGACGCCATGGGCGAAGGTAGCCGGAATTTGGTGCCGAACTGCATACTTCGATCGAGAATTTTTCGGATGTTGAACACGATGAAAACCATATTCTCTATCCCAAGCACGATCGATGCTCGTGGACGAGCCCACAGGAACTGTTATAAAGAACACCACACCAAGGAATAAACACAGTGGTGCTATCCAGATGCCTCTCAACAGAGAGCCTAGAACGGTGCCAATCACGCACGACCCCAGTAAGAACCCAACAATCATCAAGAAGGTCGGGGGCCCTGCCCAGAGTTGCCTGGAAGTAACGCGATAAGAAACCCCGGATAGAATAGCGCCAACAAAAGAAATCGCGATTAACACTAAGGCGAGAATGACGAGGGGAATAAAGGTGCTCAACGCAGATATGCGAAAAGCGCTAACTAGTCTCTCTATACGACTTCTGGGGGAAATATCCTCCCAGTCAGCATTTCCACTTCGCCACCGGGACTGACTAGATATCACACTGGCGCATAGAGTCGCCGGAGAGAAAAAGAGTATTAAGACGGTTAGCTCTTGCCCCATCAAAAGCTGTGGACTACCCAGCCAGGACGATGCACTCGCCAGGGGAGCGACAACCGAAAAGATGATAAGAATCAGCGCAATCGGAATTGCGTATGACGCTCTCAGCTTCCCTTTCAGCACTAATGAGGAGTAGCTCTTACCGCTGCGGAAGCCTGCTCGGGAACGAGATTCCTTATCGCCCGACTTCTTCGACCATCCTTGAACATAGATAACAGACCCTAGGGCCCATATCACGATAACGAGGAGCGCGCTGAGGTTCGACTGCCCATCAGGCATAACAAAACTGCACGGTGCACGCAGCGCACCCCAGAGACTGTGCCAAACAGACGGCTCTAATGGCCAACTAAATGTGAGAGACCCAAGAACCGCGAATACTGGAAATACCCAGATAAACGTCTTCTTCAAGACGTAGGTTGATACTAACCCCAGACCAATAAGGCCGATGTCGTTCCTTATGGCCGTGAGAGAGCCATAGTCTGAAAAATCTCCCCAAAAACACAGAAACCCTACTAGAGCAGCCCATACGGTTACTAGGGCCAGGAGTATTAGGCGTCTATTTTGATGGGCCGTGGGGAAACGCGATCAAAGTCATCCTCATGAGTGAATACAAAGAGAAATGGAATCGATGTCAGAGCAGAAACCCACACAGTGTCAATATCGACAGAATTTCCGTTCTGCTCTAGCAATATCCACGTGGCGGATTTTACAAGAAGTGAAAGTATAAGGGACGTCAGAAAGAAGTAATGAACTCTATTATGACGTAGCCACAGACCTGTCCCGGAATTCATGATTCCAGCAGATCTAGATACATCGTGTTGAGTTTGTTGATGTCTCTTCCTGCTCCGAACTTTTCCCATGGCCCCGAGTATTCTTTTACCCCTTTTTTCATAATCGTCAGGGTGTCTGCATTTTCAATGACGTCTTCGACTATATGTGTCGAAATAATTACCGTGGAGGATTTTGACGAATGATGAAGTATTCTCTTACATGCTGACCGTTGCGATAAATCTAGCCCTGCAGTTGGTTCATCAAGCAGGAGAATCGGTGGCGATGAAACAAGGGCAGACGATATTCCTACCCTTCGTCGCATACCACCAGACAAATGCTTGATGAGTGAGTCGGCTTTATCCGACAGACCAGCGAGTTCTATGCGCCTGTCGACCTCATGGGGGACCTTATGCTGTGGGACTTTCCTCAGCCAACACATGTACGCGAGGTGTTCCCGCACGGTAAAGCGTGATTTTTCGAGATTGTCCTGAGGGAGGTAGCCGACCAAACCGCTACGCGGGTCATTAACCCGACCATCTATATATGCCCTACCACTGCTAGGTTGAATGAGCCCGGCTATTGCCCTGAGCAGAGAAGATTTCCCTGCGCCATTGGGACCGAGTAATGCATGAAATCCGGTATCAACATTTAAGCTGATGTGATCAACCGCGATATGCGAGCCGTATTTCACAGTTAATTGATCAGTTGTAAGTTTCAACCGGATTTCCTCCTCAGCTATTTTAGCCAGGCTACCCTACAAAAGTCAGTGACATTTAGTGTAGAGATTTTTACTTCGCTTCGGAAGTCTAACCTCGGAGCGCGACTCCTACTGTTGCTCCCAATAAAAAAACCTGCTCGTCATCGACGGTCACCACTACGCGGTCCGGATCCCGGCTTATCATCGTCCGCAGCGTCCGATTCTGCCGCTCCTGGTGCTCCGTTACAGCAAATGTGATCGTGTGATCTTCAACGTTTTCCACAACGAGGTCGCCACGCGCGATCCACGGGTGGTCCCTCCGAATCCCAATTAACCGTTGATAAATCTCATGCAGCCATTCCCCAGTCGGTAATAAATCTGCTGGGGAATCCGGCAGTGGCGGTCGAATGTCGGCGTCGGCATACAAGCCATCCTGCTTTTCACCCCGAAACCCCTGCTCATCGCCATAATAAATGCTCGGCATACCGGGAAGCGTCAACTGCGCGACGGCAGCGAGCACCGCGCCATTATCCCCCACCACCGAAGCAATGCGCGACACATCGTGATTGCCAATGAACGTCAACGGGAGGATCGGACGCCGGCCGGGCTGATTATTAGCGACGACCGCGCCCTGCTCCACAAAATTCTGGTGTCGGCCGAGCGCATGGTTCAGCTCCCACATGTTCGTGTTTTTAATGCTGCTCCAGATGGCCTGCCACACCTCATATTGTGTGATCGAGTCCATGTGGGACTGAGCGGCGAATTCGATGTATCCGCCCTGTTCCTCGCCGTGGATAATTTCGCCCAGGAACACCGCATCCGGATAGTGAGCGCGCACGCGGTCGATAACGGTCCGCCAAAACTCGGTGGGCACGGAATACGCGGCATCGAGCCGCCACCCGGTGATCCCGCGATCCAGCCAATACTCCATGATGTCCACGACCATGTCGGCCACGTGCGGGTCGGAGTGGTCCAGCTCAGCCAGGTCGAGGTTCCCCTCCCAGGGGACCGACACGATGTCCCCGTCATGGATGTGCGTTTTCACCGGGGCCTGTTCCGCCCCTGCACGCGCCTGCTCAATCGACTCGGCCACCAGCGGATGCTGCGTTCCCACGTGGTTAAACACACCGTCCAGCATGACCTTGAGGCCGCGCTTAGAGCACTCCGCCATCAGGTGATCAAAATCGTCCAGGGAACCTAACCTCGGGTCAATCCGCAGGTGATTCGTGGTGTCATATCCGTGCGCCGTCGACTCGAAAATAGGGCCGAGCAAGATCCCCGAACACCCCAGTTCAATGGCATAATCCAGCCAGGCTTCTAGTCGGCGCAATTTTCCAGGATTGTCGACGCTGCACTTGGGGGTTGGCGCGGACCTTGCTGCGTCGGGCGTTTCCCCGTCGGATGGTTCGTCGGATTGAGGGCTGAACATGTCCGTTCCGCACGCTCCGAGGGGATAGATCTGCCACCATAGCGCGTAATCAAGCGTGTCCATTGCCCCTGCCTGCCTATCCGACTGTATTAACCAACGATTGCGGACGGGGTGGTGACCCCGCGCCCCACTACCTCTTTGAACTTACGTTAAATACCGGACACACTTCGGCGCCGATTGGTCACTTTTCATTGCTTGTCATCCCATTGACGACGGTTGACGCCCAGTGTCGCAGCTCATTTCGCTACCGCTTTCATCGCTGTGATACCTCCGGCCAATGAATACACCGGAATACTCAGCGTTTCCCGCAATAGATTGGCGGCTTGCTGGCTGCGGGCTCCACGGGCGCAGTACACAGCCACCGCTGTCGCTGATTCAGGAATGCGCACCGACGCCGCATCGGCTTTTACCACGCCCAGGGGAACATGAATATCGCGCGGATTGGCACCCGCGGGCGCCGTACCACCCGATTCAACACCTCCGTCCAGTGTGATGCGCTCAATTAAACGTTCATGGTCCTCGCGGACGTCCAGCAGCACGTGGGTGTCGTCGGCAAGAAAATCGGGAAGATCAGACAGTGTGATGTCTTCAGATGTGTGGGGCTCCCCTTCTGACGAGGGATTTCCGGTTGACGCCTCGCATCCCCCTTCACACGTCGCGTCCTCGTTGGAGGGTGCGGCCGGGTCGCGAATCGTCGTCGCCGGCTCACGCGCCGGCTCACGCGACGGATCACGGCGCAACCGGAGCGTGCGCGTCGTCGCTGACGTGGCGTTATACGTCAAAACCCGCCCCACGAGGGGCTCGCCGATACCGCCCAAAACCTTCAGCGCCTCAGTGGCCATGAGATTGCCGATCACGGCTGTCGTCGCACCCAAAACACCCGCTTCTGCGCAGGTCAGCACCGGTTTCGTTGGCGGTCCGTCAAAAAGATCGCGCAGCCCGGGGCCCTGAGGAGCCCAGAACACCGAAACCTGCCCCTCGTAACGTAGAACAGCACCCCAGACCAGCGGCGTTTCCGTCATCTCCGCAGCGTCAGCCGCCACGAAGCGGGTGGCAAAGTTGTCGCTACCGTCGATCAGGAGGTCGTGCTCGCGGCACAACTGCTCCGCATTATCTGGACTGAAACGCCCCTCCGTGCGGATGGTCATCGAGGGGTTGAGCGCGTGCATGCGTTCGCGAGCGACGTGGGTTTTCGGGCGTCCAACCTCGTCGACTCCGAAAAGTGTTTGCCGCTGGAGGTTAGTAAGGTCAACAACGTCATCATCACAGACCGTGATATGCCCATTCGTGCCAACACCCGCCGCAGCCAACGCGTAGAGCAGCGGAGACCCCAATCCACCTGCGCCGATCACGCACACCCGCGCGGCAGCGAAACGCTGCTGGACGACTTCATCGAAGAGCGCCAGGTGACGCGCGGTACGGACTCGTTCGTCATGTGGGAGAGGCGCGAGTCGTTCGTCGGGAATCAGTCGAGGCAGCTCGGCACCGGGGGTAGCTCCACCCATGCTAGATGACGGCATCGGCCCAAGCCCTCCCCTCCAGCGGCGAGGACGCCAACGCGTGATGCCGCTTCGGAATCCTCCCCGCCTGGTGCGCCCAATAACCAGCGCGAACACCGCTGGCCATCGCCTTCGCCATCGCTTCCGGATCATGACTGCGCGTGACGGAACTGGCCACCAACACCGCGGAGCATCCCAGCTCCATCGCCAGCGCCGCCTCCGACGCGGTCCCCACCCCGGCGTCCAACACCACCGGGATATCGCCGGCTTCTTTCACAATCATTTCGATGTTGTGCGGGTTGAGGATCCCCAAGCCCGTGCCGATCGGCGACCCACCGGGCATCACGGCATCCACTCCCGCATTCACCAACCGGCGCGCAACAATGGGGTCGTCGTTCGTGTACGACAGCACGTGGAATCCGTCGTTAACCAGCTGTTCCGCGGCATCGACAAGTTCGACAGCATCGGGCAGAAGAGTGTCGTCATCGGCGACAACCTCGAGCTTGATCCAGTCCGTATCCAGCGCTTCCCTCGCCATCTTCGCGGTCAACACGGCGTCACGTGCCGATTTGCAGCCGGCCGTGTTCGGCAGGATGTGGACATTGTGCCGGCGAAGCATCCCGAAAACGTCCGCTTTTCCTGCTTGATACCGACGCATCGCGACTGTCGCTACATTGCTTTCCGACGCCACCAGCGCTTTTTCCATGATATCCAGCGACGTCATTCCGCCGGTACCGAGGAAAAGGCGCGAGGTGAGATCCCGATCGGCCAGTGTCCAGTGGTCGGGGTCGCTATGCCCTAAATCCTCATGTCCGGAGTCCCCACGATCCGCGTCGAGGGAGGCAGTGTTGTCGGCGTCCGTCGGTGGGATGTTTGTAGGATCGTCGTCCCTGGTTGCGTTGTGTGTCATTGTCTAGCCTCCTTGAACAGCGGTGAGAAGCTCGATGCGATCGCCGTCGCTAATGGTGACGGTCTGCCATGTGGATTTCGGAACGATCTCGTCATTAATGGCGACGGCATATCCGTCGAAATCATCATCGACGCCGGTGTCGTTACTGGTGGGCGAGTTATTCGCGGAGTCACTGTTGGCAGTGTCGCTACTCTCAGCGACAGCAATGAGGTCGGCGTTATCGCCGTCTACTGACACAGCTTTGACGAGCGCTCGGATAGTAAGACCGCTGGTCGCCCGGCGCGATGTGCCGTTCAGTTCGATAGTGATCGTTGGGCTGGAGGTATCTGTCATTATTTCCTTTTCGTTTTCTCTAGTTTGTTCGACTTAGTTGATTACTTGTGACGTCTGAGAATCCTAGGGTCGCTGCCCTAAAAGGTGCGTGGCGGACGCGCGGAGCTCCTACACATAGTTCCTACACATCACGATGAATATCCGTAACAGCGAGAATGCCGTTCATGGTCAGTTCCGGAGCATCGTCGTCATCCGCTCTGTCGAGGAGCTCGTTACCTTTTGCTAAGCGCTTTTCTGGTGAGGCGTCTTCGCCGGCCACGAAATCCGAGGCGGCCACTGAGGCTAGGGCGTCCGCGGACTTTGACTCACCAGCAGCGGTTTCCATGTCAGCAATGGCAAGCGCCGCCCCCACCCTGGCGCCGAGCGCGGTCAGCAAAATGCCGTGGCGGAAATAGCCGGTGGAAATAACCGCGCCGGTACCGTCGTCGATACCGATATAAGGCAGGTCATCCGGCGTGCCCGGCCGAGCGCCCACCGTGATCTCCTCAATCGTGCACTCGCGAATCCCCGGGCAGATGGTGTCGGCGTCGCGCATAAGGTCTAGCACGCCACCCACCAGCGGCTGACAGCGGCCGTCCTCCCGGCTCGTGGCCCCCAACACCAACCCGCCATCGGTGCGCGGGACCACGTATACCGGTCTATCCCGAACAAATCCCCGAATTACCGACGTGACGAGCGGGTCGAGTTCCGCCGGCACGCGCAAACGGAGGACGTCGCCCCACACTGGGCGCAGCCGCAAGTAGGGGAAGAACTCAGACGCCCCGAGACCATTGGCAACTATGGTGACATCGTTTGTGTTAGTGACGTTATCGCGGGAGTTGACGTCGAGGGGAGTGACCAATCTCTTCACGATCTCCACGCCACGATTCTTCAATGCACCGATAATAAGGCCGCCGAACACTCGTGGATCGATTTGATGATCGCCCGGGATATGCACGGCACCGGACAGGTTCGGGCTGAGCGCCGGCTCGGCTTTCCGCAGCTGGCGAACGGTCACCTGGGTGGCTTTCATGCCGAACGATTCCTGGAAATCTCGCGTCTCGGCAAGATGCATCCGATCGGCCGAATCAGCGGCGACGACGTAGGTTCCATCCCGACGGAAACCAGTCACGTGGGGGTCCTCGGGGTCGGAATGAGCGGCGAGGGCGACGCGTCGAACGAGGCTCGGATACCACAGTGCGGATTGGAGCATAAGGGGGACCAGCGCATCCTGCTGGTACTGCATCTCTGCGGCCGGGGCTAACATGCCCGCGGCATGGTGGCTCGCCCCCGAGAGCGGAGCAGGATCCAAAACTGTTACCGAACATCCTGGGTCAAGTTCAGTCAGTTCAAACGCGGTGGCCAGCCCCACAAGACCAGCGCCGATAATAGTGATGTGCCGGGACATAGGCTCCTTCCCTCCGGCGGCATTATCCGCATCAGGTTTACGGTCGGCGGGATGCCCGCCCTCTCAGCCCACAATCACTGGGCTCCCGTAGGTCGACGATGTCGATGTTCAGTTTTCCATGGTTACTGCTCGAATGTTTTCGACGGGTACTGCTTAAGTATCCTCGGCCCCGCGTGGGCTATCACCCCAGCCATCCTCCGCTTCAAGCACGAAAGGATGCACCGTGGATGCCGCCTGAGTCGCACGTGACCGTGCCGTCTTTATATCCTCGGCAGTCGCGACCACAACACCCATCCGCCGATGAGGAAAAGCCTCGGGCTTACCAAAAAGGCGCAGGTCAGTCTCCGGCACAGCCAGAGCCTCCTTGACACCCGAAAAGGCCACACCATCGCCCCTCACGCCACCGTAAATCACGGCAGACGCACCCGGCGACACCAGCGTGACGTCGACAGGCAATCCCAAAATCGCCCGTGCGTGCAACTCAAACTCCGACAGGCGCTGAGTTCCCATCGTCACCATGCCCGTATCGTGCGGTCGCGGACTAACCTCGGAGAAATACACATCATCGCCCTTAACGAACAACTCGACTCCAAAGACACCGCGCCCGTCTAAAGCATTCGTCACGCGCGCCGCGATAGACCGCGCATTCTCCGCCGCAGCGTCACTCATCGGAGCTGGCTGCCAGGACTCCACATAATCGCCAGAATGCTGACGATGCCCCACCGGCTCACAGAACCACGTGGCCACCTTGCCCGTCGAAGGATCCACCGCGCGTACCGTCAACAACGTGATCTCATAATCGAAATCAACGAACTGCTCGACGATCACACGTGCCTGGTTCACCCGGGCACCGCTCATCGCGTAATCCCACGCCTCGTCGAGGTCCTCCGGCCCGTTGAGCACACTCTGCCCCTTGCCCGACGAACTCATCACTGGCTTCACCACGCACGGGAAGCCCATCGCGTCCACGGCGTCGTCGAACTCGTCACGTGTCGATGCAAACGCATAGCCACTCGTCGGCAAGCCAAGATCTTCCCCCGCCAACCGACGAACTTCCTCACGATTCATCGTCACACGCGTGGCCTCCGCCGTGGGAATGACCGCGTAGTCCGACTCCAAATCGCGCAACGCGTCCGTCGCGATCGCCTCGATCTCCGGCACGATAAAATCCGGGCGAACATCGTCGACAAGGTTTTTAATGGCATCCGGGTCCGTCATGTCGATAACGTAATGGAACTGCGCCACGTGATGAGCAGGCGCACCGTCATACCGATCGACCGCGTGAACTTCCACCCCCAAACGCTGGAAAGCTATTGCGACCTCTTTGCCTAACTCCCCCGAACCAAGCAACATAACCTTGGTCGCGCTGGGGGATAAGGGCGTTCCGATTGCATCTGGTGTGTACACGCTGGTCAGAGTACCAGCCGATAGTCCGAAAGCTGGGAATACGGCCCGTTGTGGCACGTCCACACCACTGATTTAGGTTCGCCTAATGTGTCGCCGCCGTGGGTGCACAGCACATTATGGATCTCACCAGCAACGAACCCGCGCATGATGCGCTCCAAGGTGCGATACCCATAAACGTCCAGGCCAACGGTGGGCTCGTCCAGGAAAAGGAACTCCGGGCCACGGGCCAACGCGCAGGCAACCGACACAATTCTTCTTTCTGACGACGCTACGTCCAGCGGGTGGACGCCCGCGACATCCTGCAACCCGCAATATTCGATCAGCGCGTCGGCGTTGCGGAGAGTAGAGCCGATCGCGATCTCATCCCTCACCGTTTTCGCTGAGAACGACGTGTCCATTGATGTCGGGGCCCAGCCGTAGCGGAGGGGTTGAGTCGGCTCGAGGCTGTCCGACCTAATCGCTTGTTGCGATCGACCACTGTGCTCAATCAAATCTGCCAAGGCAAGAAGAAGCGTGGTCTTCCCCGTACCGTTTAGTCCCGCGATGTGAGTAATTCCCCTCGGAATGACGGCCGACAAAGGCCCCAGAGTAAAAGCATGACGCTCAACCACGAGGTCGTTGATCATCAAAACGGGCGTATGAGCCGGGAGAGAGTCGCCGTCGGAACTCTGACTTAATTCAGCTGGGGAGTCATATTCCGCCCCCGCAACAGGATTCAGCCCAACGCCCTCGGGATAACGCGATTCAACGTCACATAGATCAGCTAAGTGGTTCCACGTGCGGTCAAAAATAGTGACGTCGCCCGGAAAACTATCCACAACCTGCACCAATGCTCGCGTCGCATCCATGTCACACCCGTCCAGTGGACAGTCCAACACCAGGTTGTCAGGATTGCGTAAAAGAGCGGACGCGATGGCCACTCGGCGCGTCTGCCCCGTCGACAATTTCGACGGATCGCGCTGGAGGAGCGTCGTCAACCCCCATCGGCCAGCAACATCCCGTATTCGGGCGCGCATGTCCGGAACGGGCACGCCCATCTGCTCCATGCCAAACGCAAGCTCCTGCTCCACAGTGCTCCGCAGCAAGGTGATGTGAGCCGCCGCATCATTGCCCACCCACGCGGCACCCGTCGTCTCCGCGAGTGCCCACGCCTCCTCGCTCATCCCGGAGCCACTCGGGGCACACACAAACCGCTTCATCGCTACCCTGTTCTACTCTATTCTACCCCGTTCTATCCCGCGATCCCCCACACACAGGCCGCGCACATCACCGCGACCATTCCGAAACGGACCATACGCTCCCACGCGCGATCGCGGACCGGGTACAGCACCGTTCGCCGCCCCGGCTGAGCAATTCCGGTTCGCGACAACGGCCGGGACCGCTGCGCCGCATCCGTCACCAGCCCCACGACCAGCGGGATGACCAGCTTTCTCCTTTGCGATTTCACGCCCCTTGAGCGCTGAATCTGCTGGATGGCTCTCATTCTCGACGTCGCCATCGGAATTAACCGAACAACCGAGCCCACCACATACACGATCGACGCCGGTAGCCACGTTTGCAGGGCGCGCATAAGCGCATCCGGGTTGACTAGCGAATCAAACATCACGCCGCAGCCCACCACCGCGGCGAAACGCAGGCTCAGCGCCGCGGCTGTCGCCCATGAACCAAAAAGGCCGTACATCAGCGAAAATGAAACGCACGCTGGGATGATGATGGTGACGGCGGCCAAGGTCGCTGCCTTATTCCTAATTATTAGCGACGCCACCACGGCGACACTTACCCCGATAGCCGATGCCCACGGCGCATTGATTACCGTGACACTCACCATCAGGCAGGCTGCGGTCACGAGCGGAGTGTAGGGATGGATGTCGGGCTCCTTGGGATGTTGCAATGGCATAGGGTGGGGTTGGGTGGCGTATGTGTCCCTTTCCCTCACAGATATGGAGGAGGCGGGGCCAACCGCGTCGGCAATTACGAGGCTAGACGGCAACGCTATCCACGACTCCTACGACTTCTTCGTCGAAAATGAGCGGATCGTTCGAAGCGGAAGAGCCGCAATAATCGCCGCTACCAGTGTAAACACGATCACCTTGTCAATTGGATCCGAGGTCAGCGACTGCAAATAAACGGCGGTCATGGGGCTGAAACCAAGCCCGCGATACGCTGTCACCAACAAACCCGTGCCGGTACCGGCTGTCCCGCCGAAAATGAACGACGCCACCGGCGCAGCCATCAACGCGGACAACAAACCGACGAACACGCCGGCAATCGGGGAAGCCCAGCGCTTCGTCCACGGCACCAGGCCCGCGAGCAAGCCGATCATGGCGTAATCCACCGCGAAGGGTACCACGGTCGGGTTGAAGGTTCCCCAGATCAGGGCCGACAGCACACCCGTTGCCATGCCCGCCTGCGGACCGGCGAGGGCGGCGATCAGAACCGTCCCGATGGAGTCCAGATACAGCGGAACCGGTAGCGGCATCGTACCGATGACCTGCCCGACCACGATGTTAATGACCAACGCCGCAGGTAGCAGGGCCAGCGACCGCGGAGGCAGCTTGGGCACAATCCCGATCAACGCGATCAGCGCACTCACACCGAAACCGGCCAGCGCGATGATCGATCCCTTACCATCGGCAAGCGATTCCCAGGGATCGTCGGGCTGCATCAGGACCAGCGTCAACCACGTCGCCGCCATAATGAGAATCGCGATGGCGGTGCACACATTCGCGGAGTTGAAGATGCGTCGCTTGGGGGCGTTCGACGCTGCGCGATCGTTGTGGTCAGGTGATGTAGTGGGCTCGACGGGGCCGTTGGTGCTCATAGGTTCTCCGTATCCGGCACATTCTCGGACTGATTATGCACGTGCTGCACGTGAAACGCAGCGCAACTGTGCAGGTAGACGCGCTCCACTCTGCCAAGCACGTTTTTCGGCAGCGTTTCACGCGTTTCCGCGCGATCTACTGGTAGGACGCTCTATGTCACCTCGAGCTGTCAATACTCTAACCTATGGGAACCCTAGCCCTGGAAACCCGTGTTGACCTCGGTCTTATTTATTGCCGACAGATGTGCGGCGGGCTTACGTTGGCGCAAAACCCTATAGTCCAGCGGCACGGCGTCCATAATCATTTCCCCACCGCCACAATCTGCGGTTCGTGTCGAGGTGTTCTGAGTAGCCATCCCCGCCACTGTAACTGCACCACCACAGTAGCCACCCACGGCTCTACAAATTTTCCCCATTTCATGAGTGATTCGCGCCACCACGTACAGAGTCACCCACCACCCTTTACGATAGAGAATGCGATAAGTTCTTCTGCCGCACGAATGGCTTTGACTCTCTCGTGAAGCAGAAAACCAGGGAATCCGGTGAGAATCCGGAACTGTCCCGCAGCGGTATGTGAGAAAACCAAACGACACAATGATGCACTGGTGCTTCTCCCCAGCCAGGAGGAGCTCTGGGAAGCAGTGTCAATCAGGTTCCGCCCCGGATGACCACCCTCTTATGGCCATCAGGATCAACATCAGGAACAGCGTGTCACATCACGCGCCGGCGGAGTGCTCACGAGTCCGAATACCTGCTTATCGTCGCGGAGCCCGCCGGGCCCGTGTGTCCACCACTGACGAGGATCAGGAATGACATTCACAACACTTGGCGTGCCACGTATCGGTCCACGCCGCGAACTCAAACGCGCTTGCGAGAAATACTGGAAATCAGGCTCTGCAGCCGAAAAGCGCGCATCCCACACAGATAAAGGGCATGGGGCCAGCTCAGCCCCAGGGCACGAAGCCCACGAACACGCTTCCCACCTGGCCCGCACCGCGTGGGAGCTCACCACGACCTACACGCAGAATCTCGCCTCGGCCGGAATGACATCTGTCCCCACCATGGGACGCAGCTACTACGACGCCGTGCTCGACATGAGTGCCTACCTCGGCGTCCTCCCCGCACGCTTCAATGCAATCCCGGATCATACCGCCCCCAACCACGAGCCAGCACCATCGATACGAGATCGACTACCGCGCGACATCGATCGCCGCTTCGCCACCGCTCGGGGGACGTCGGATCATGCCCCGTCGGCAATGACCAAGTGGTATGACACCAACTACCACTACATCGTCCCCGAGCTCACCGTCGACACGAAGTTTGACCTGGCTATCGACGATTTTCTTGCCGACGTCACCGAGCTACGGAATACCGCCAACGTGCGACCCGTGTTGGTTGGCCCGTTCACCTATCTGACCTTGGCTGACCAGGCATCCGACGATGATCTCGACGGGCTGTGGCAACCACTGATCGATGCCTACACAGAATTTATTACGCGCTTAGGTTCCACCGGAGTGGAATGGGTGCAGCTGGACGAGCCGCAATTGACCTGCGACGTCACCGACGCCGATACCGATCGTGTCCGTTCCGCCTACACGAAGCTCGCCGAGGCAGCCGGAAAAGCCGACGTGAAACTACTGGTCGCCACCTATTTTGGCCCTGGTGATCATGCCCTCGCCGCACTGAGCGGCACTGGCGTCGACGGTATCGCCGTCGACCTAATCCCGAGCCAGCAAACCGCCACACGGAGCGCCGCCAGCAGTAGCGACGCCACCCACGATGACGCCAGCGGCGACGCCGCTCCTCACGACGATATCCTCGCTTCCTGGATCGATGCATGGACGGGCAATGAAACACTCGTCGTGGGAGTTGTCAATGGTCGCAACATCTGGCGTACCGATATGGAACAAGTGTTACGCACACTCGAAAAACTCGCCGAGCGTGGGCCGGTGGTGGCCTCGACGTCGTGTTCCCTCCTCCACGTCCCCTATCGCCTCGGGCGCAACGCCGACGGCACCGACAAACAAGAAGACAGCTCCGAACCTGGGCTTCCCGTCGATGTCCGCAATCGATTAGCGTTCGGCGAGGAGAAAATACAAGAACTCGCGATCCTCCACCGCGCCCTAGCGTCGGCAAGTACCCCAGACGACGAGCACTACATTGCCACATCGAACCAAGCGCTATCCGAGGGGCTGCCCACTAACGACGATGTTCAACGGCGGCTGAGCTCGATCACCGACGACGACCGTCACCGCGTTCCGTTCAGCGACCGAACAGGCCCGTCGCTACCTGCACTTCCCACCACCACGATCGGGTCGTTCCCCCAAACATCGGCCATCCGGCGCGCGCGGAAAGACAAACGCGACGGCACCATCACCCAGGAGGAATACACCGCACGAATGGAAGACGAAGTGCGGTCCACCATCAAGGCTCAGGAAGATCTTGGCCTCGATGTCCTCGTTCACGGCGAACCTGAGCGGAATGACATGGTTCAGTACTTCTCTGAACAACTGGACGGGTACTGCTCCACGACGAATGGCTGGGTTCAGTCCTACGGGTCGCGGTGCGTCCGTCCACCCATCGTGACCGGCGACGTTTTCCGGCCGTCACCGTTGACGACACATTGGTTCGGCGTCGCGCAGGACGCCACCGACAAACCGGTGAAGGGGATGCTCACGGGGCCGGTCACGATGCTCGCGTGGTCGTTCGTTCGCGAAGATCAACCCATGTCGGTTACTGCCGACCAGGTGGCACTCGCGCTGCGCGACGAGATCGATGATCTTATTCAGGCCGGAGCGCGCATTATTCAGGTCGACGAACCTGCCATTCGTGAACTTCTCCCCTTACGCAGAGCTGACCACGACGCCTATACGGCGTGGGCAACCCAGGCCTTCCGTTTAGCAACGTCGAGTGCTGGCCCGGATATCCACATCCATACTCATATGTGTTACTCACAATTCAATGAGCTCATCGATACGATTATCGACTTGGATGCCGACGTCACCACCATTGAATCGGCCCGCAACGGCATGAAGGTACTCAAGGCTCTTCGCGACGCCGGTTTCTCCCTCGGCATTGGTCCTGGTGTGTGGGATATTCACTCGCCCCGCGTGCCGTCAGTCGACGAAATCACCACACTTATTCGCGACGCTATCGGTGCCGTCGGTGTTAAACCTCTGTGGATTAACCCCGACTGTGGGCTGAAGACGCGGGCGTGGCCAGAGACGACCAGGTCACTGCGCAACATGGTTGAGGCCACCCGGAGCGTTCGGGAGCAATTAGGCCGCTGACGTCCCACTATGGAGCGGCTGGCGCGCTATGGATCGATCGGCGGCGCGCGAGGAAGCTATAGCCCGGCGGGCCGATTAACGAGCCCCGCTGCCGAAAAACGGCTATCGGGTGGGAGTGAGAGTGGCGAAGGTGCGCTGTGTTTCGGCTCTCACGTCGTCCGGATCGACGGAATCGAGAACGTGGACCATGGCGGACTTTCCGTGAGCGACGTGTTCTCGATCCTCATCAGCCGGCGTCGCCGTCGTTATTGCACCCCGATCATCGGGCACGGCGGCCAGCACCTTGTCAACAGTCCCGTAACTCACCGCACCGAGGGCCACCATGACAGCAAGTAAGTCATGGACCTGGGCACAATAACCGATCCCCTCATTGTCATGGAATTCGAAGTAAAAACGCAGCGCATCTTTCACAAGTGTGCCCAACTCACCCGGCAAACCCCATCGCGCGATATCGTCCGGCGTGACGAGGATCGTTTCCGTCACACCCAGGTGGCACAGCGTCACATCCCACCCGCGCTGCCGAGTTTCGTTCAGCGTCATCGCCGCCGCGTCAGGGTCGACCCAGAAATTCCACTCCGCTGTGGGGGTCGTATTTCCCCGATAATCGACGGCACCGCCCATAACTGTCAGCGAATCGAACCGCGATACTAACTCGGGATTCATCGCGACCGACGTCAGCGGGCCCGTCGCGACAAAATCAGCCGGGCCGTGCCGAAAAGCGGCTTCCCACACGTCAGTTGTGGTCAACACACGGCCGGTGGGTTCACCGCAATCCACCAATAGTCCCTCGCTAACCTCACGCGGCGGACGAGCGTACCCCAGCCCGTCGTCGCCGTGAGTTTCGGGAGTGGTGGTCAACGGAAGGCAGACCGGTGCGGTTGGACCCAACCCAACGGGAACGTCTGAGCATCCGCACAGGTCAAGCACCCAACGCGTGTTCACTGCGACCTGATCGACGGTCGTGTTTCCAGCGATCGTCGTCACTCCCGCTAACTCAATTTCCCCGGCGCGGTGCCGTGTGGCGAGATAGATCAGTGCGAGCATGTCATCGATACCCGTATCAACATCGGCTACAAGTCTGCGCATAATAACCTCTTTAGTCGTTTACCCTCGACACACTTTATCGAGACAATGAGCACGCCATAGACCGATAGAAGGTGGCTAGGTTTCAGCATCGAGGGCGTCGCACGCGTCAAGAAAGCTGTTCCCGACACGGTAGCCGTCGGAGTTGTCAGGTTCGACCACCATTCCGGCCTCGGACACAAGAGCAGGGGCGAACTCTACTAATCTCGAAGCTCTGGATTTAACTGCAGCGATAACCCCGATTCCGCCGGATCACTGGCGGCGGAACCGTCTACCACTCCACCCAACACGTCACAGTGCCGCCACGGCTCAGAGCGCCCCCGCCTTATTTCTCGGGCTGCAGAACGTCGTTAATTACGATGGTTTCGTCGCGGCCGGGGCCAACACCGATGTAGGAGATACGGCAACCGGATAATTCTTCCAGCCGCTCCAAGTAATCCTGGGCTTTCTGCGGCAGATCGGACACTGACCGCGCACCGCTGATGTCCTCTTCCCACGCGGGCATCGTCTCGTAGATCGGGACGGCGTGGTGGAAGTCGGATTGCGTCAAGGGCATTTCATCGTGTCGCACGCCATCAACGTCGTAACCAACGCAGATCGGGATCTCGCCAATACCGCCGAGGACATCCAACTTGGTGATGAACAAATCGGTAAACCCGTTGACGCGGGCTGCATACCGCGCGACGACAGAGTCGTACCACCCGCAGCGGCGCGGACGGCCTGTGTTCACGCCGAATTCGTGGCCCGTGTCGCGCAGGTAGTCACCCCATTTATCGAAAAGCTCCGTGGGGAAGGGGCCCGCCCCGACGCGCGTTGTGTAGGCCTTCGAAATTCCCAGAACTGAGGTAATCCTCGCAGGCCCAATTCCCGATCCCACGGACGCACCACCGGCCGTGGGGTTTGAGCTGGTCACGAAGGGATAGGTGCCGTGGTCAACGTCCAGCATCGTGGCCTGGCCACCTTCCATGAGGACCGATTTGCCCTCATCAAGCCCCTTATTCAGCACTGTTGCTGTGTCGATGAGCATTGGTTTCAGCCGATCGGCGTACGACATGAAGTAGTCGAAGACCTCGTCCGGATCAATCGCTTTCCGATTGTAGATCTTGACCAGCACCTGGTTCTTAAAGTCCAAGGCAGACTCGATCTTTTGACGGAGGATCGACGGATCGAGAAGGTCCTGGGCACGAATCCCCACGCGGGCGACCTTGTCGGAGTAAGTGGGTCCGATACCGCGGCCCGTCGTGCCGATGGCTCGTTTACCCAAGAACCGCTCGCCGACGCGGTCAAGAGTCTGGTGATAAGGGGCAACAAGGTGCGCGTTCGCCGAAATACGCAGCCGCGACGCGTCGGCACCGCGGGCCTCAAGGCCGTCAATCTCAGAGAACAGTGCCTCTAGATTGATCACCACGCCATTGCCCAGCACCGGAGTGGCGTTCGGGGACAGCACTCCCGCGGGAAGCAGCTTGAGTTCGTACTTTTCGCCGCCCACAACAACCGTGTGGCCAGCGTTGTTACCGCCATTGGGCTTGACGACGTAATCAACTTTGCCGCCCAAAATGTCGGTAGCTTTACCTTTGCCTTCATCGCCCCACTGAGCACCCACGACAACGATCGCAGCAGCAGTCACGAAAACTCCCACGGTCCCATGGATTGCCGACGAGCCGGGACCACAAGCCTAACGTCGGAGTGCCAATCGGGGCACAAACCACGTCAAGTGTAACGGGTGAGAGTGCGCGTGCGTGCAGAAGGGCCAAACAGCTAGGTAAATAGGCAAAACCCCGCGCACAGACGGTGAAAACCAGCGCGGCTACGATGGGTCGTGACACCGTACACCGCTGGTTGGTGGCATAGTTTTTCGGGACCCTTTGTATTTAGGGCTCGACGACGTGCCGCCACCAACGGTTTTTGCAGCGTTCATTGTCGAAGGATCACCGTACCCCCATGCCCATTCACATCGTCCGTTGCGGTGGCGCACCGCTTCCCCAGGACCTCCCCTTGCCCGTGCATACCGTTCCCACCTGCCCGGGACGTAAGGATCTGCACTTTATTGATGAGCTGGTGGCCCGGTATCTTCAGCACGATCCGACGCCGAGCCTGGACGAGATCGCCGCTCAGCCCGATGTTGACCATCTTGGGGCACCCGGGCCGGATCCACGCACGCCCATCGACACAGTTCGGCTGGTTGTCGTCGGCACCGATGCCGACCTTGATGCTGTGGCCACGCGTTTAATGCGTATCGACGCCACGTGGATCGAACTCGCCTATGTCCCTGTTCTGGCCGGGGGCGATGTTTTATCGGACGCCCATATTTCACCGGACGAGTCGAACGTCGAAGCGCAGTCGGTGATTGCAACAAGCTGGGGCGTGGCCGATAAGCCCTGGTCAATCGCTTTGTCGGGATCGGTCCGTCCTGTACCCCTTATCCGCGACGATTCTGGCAGGGCAACTCTGGGCGTCGCCGAAATTTGTTCAACGGATGGCTCGCCGTTTGTCGGCGAAATCATTATCGACGACACTACCGTCGGAGCTCCTGATGAGAACGATTTTTATGGCACGCGGTTGGTATCCACCCTGGACGCGCCGGGAATTGCTGCCGTTGCCATGACTGGGCCGTCGGCCTACAGCGGTGACCGAACGAAATCCACACGATCCAGCTCGCCCCATGAACGACGCGGGTTTTTGGGGCGATTATTCCACCGTGGCCCCGAGGCCGGCGCTGTTGATAGCGCAGTGCTGACTGGACGCGCCGTTCAAGCTGGTGGAAAGCCATTTATGGTGTATCGCGATGGTGTTCCTCACCCACGGGCGCTGACTCGTGTGACGTTCTACCGGCATCTGCGCGATATGCAGGTTGTTCGCCCTTAATTACGGGGAATACGACAGAAAGTGTATCCGAGCCCGGTGATTTCTGGCCTGTGATCTAGGCAAACACGGAAAATATATGCCCGGCAACCATATATTCGCGTAGTTTCATGCCGAAGAATCGACCACCTCATCGCCTGGCGGTGGTGCGCACGCGACACCACCCGCGATGACCAGTGGCTCATCGAGCCGATCCCCCATCCGACGGTGCGCTCTACCCCGAGCAGATCACATCCACCACCAACAGTTTTGTCGTATACCCCCAGGAAGAACTCAATCCCGGGGGCGCGAAACACCGACGCACAGAACAAGAAACCGGTACAAGGAAAACCGCGGGGACCCTACACCTGGAGCCCAAAAGTGCGGGGGAATATGGTCAATTTTCGGCCATTTTTTGACCATATTCCCCCGCAGTTTTCACCACCAACCCCGATATCCCCCCGCAGTTTTCCCGCATGCGGACACATTTTGACGTATAGCCCTTAATTACGGACAACGAGAAGGGACCCACTCCGTTAAGAGTGAGCCCCGTCGTTTCAACTGTTATTTAGCACGCAGAGGTTGGTGCTTCACGCGATCGCGTTTCCGCGCGAATGCCCGGCACGCACGCTCGGCACCGACCTCACGCATGCTCGTCGCCACCTTTAGTGGTGGTGATGATGGCCTTCCGCCTCAGGCTTTTCTTCCTCTGGCTTGTCCACCACGGCGGTCTCGGTGGTCAGAACCATCCGCGCCACCGATGTGGCATTGTCCACAGCGGAGTGGGTGACCTTCACAGGGTCGATAATCCCCTGCTCGATCAGGTTGCCGTATTCCAAGGTGTCAGCATTGAGGCCTTCACCGTTCGGCAGATCCGTGATTCGGTTAACCACCACAGCGCCATCAAGACCAGCGTTGTGAGCAATCCAGAACGCGGGCTTGGTCAACGCATCAGCCATAGCCTTCACGCCGACTTTTTCGTCGCCCTCGAATTGATCGGCAAATTCCTCAAGCTCCCGAGAAATCTGAACCAACACGGAGCCGCCACCTGCAACAACGCCTTCTTGCACAGCAGCACGGGCCGAGTTGATGGCGTCCTCGATGCGCAGCTTGCGCTCCGAAACCTCAGTCTCAGTGGCGCCGCCGGCCTTCACCACGGCCACACCGCCGGAGAGCTTAGCCAAGCGCTCTTCCAGCTTCTCGCGATCCCACGTCGAATCCGTCTCATCAATCTGGCGACGGAGCAGGTCACGTCGGGACTGAAGATCTTCCTTGGTACCACCACCGTCGACGATGATGGTCTCATCCTTCGTCACGGTGATGCGACGAGCGGAGCCGAAGTAGGACTCGTCGGCCTCGCTCAGGCTGAGCCCAACTTCCTTATCGATGACAGTTGCACCCGTCACCACAGCAAGGTCATCCATGAAAGCCTTGCGACGGTCGCCGAAGTACGGCGACTTCACGGCGCACACGTTCAGGCTCTTGCGGATGGAGTTCACAACCAGCATCGAGAGCGGTTCGCCCTCAACATCCTCGGCAACGATCAGTACTTGCTTACCGGACTTAGCGATTTTCTCCAACACGGGGAGGAAATCCGGCAGTGACGAGATCTTCTCACGAACCAGCAGAACCAGGGCGTCGTTCAGAACCGCTTCCCCGGTCTCCGTGTCGGTGACGAAGTACGGCGACAAGTAGCCCTTATCGAAGGACACACCCTCGGTAACAGCCAACTCATCGTTGAGCGACTGCGATTCCTCAACGGACACAACGCCGTCCTTGCCGACCTTTTCCATAGCCGACGCAACCATCGCGCCGATTTCGGCATCGCGGGAGGACACCGTACCGACGTTGGCGATCTCATCGGTGCTGGATACCTCAGTGGCACGGGCGCGGAGCAGCTCAACGGCTTTCTCCGCAGCAGCCTTGATACCAACGTTGAGTGCGAGCGGGTTGGCGCCAGCGGCGACGTTGCGCAGGCCGGCGTCGACAAGAGCCTGGGCCAGCAACGTTGCTGTTGTGGTGCCGTCACCGGCGATATCGTTAGTTTTGACGGCGACGGACTTCACCAGCTGGGCGCCGAGGTTTTCGAAGGGATCCTCAACGTCGATATCGCGGGCGATCGTCACACCATCGTTCGTGACGAGGGGGCTACCAAAAGCCTTTTCAAGCACCACGTTGCGGCCGCGTGGGCCGAGGGTGACTTTGACGGCGTCGGCAAGAGTGTCAACGCCAGATTGCAGGCCACGGCGGGCTTCCTCGTCGAATGCAATAAGCTTCGACATACTGTGCCTCTACCTCTCCTGAACGATTACTTTTCGACGATAGCGAGTACATCGCGCTGCGAGAGAATCAAGTATTCCTCGCCAGCGTATTTGATCTCAGTTCCGCCGTACTTGGAGAAGATGACGACGTCGCCCTCGGCAACGTCCATGGGCACGCGCTTGCCGTTTTCATCGGTACGACCGGGCCCAACAGCGACGACGGTAGCTTCCTGCGGCTTTTCTTTAGCGGTATCCGGGATAACCAGTCCGGATGCGGTGGTGGTCTCAGCTTCGACGATCTGAACGAGGAGCTTATCCTCAAGAGGCTTGATGTTGACCTTAGCCACGATTACTTCCTCCAGTGAATGGAAAGTGAATGGAAAATTGTGCTCTTGACAGGTTTTTCCACAGCCGTCGTCGCGGGTGAACAACTGTGATTCACAACCTGAGTGGCACTCTACCCGTGTGAGTGCCAGCTCTCAACCACCGGGAGTGCTAAATATCAAAACGTGTTCTTGCAGGCCTATATGAAAGCGCTTGGGCGGGCACTTTTGACGGCGCTCGCACGAGCATTAACGCTCGCTCATGCAGGTGCTCATACGACTACTTATACAACGGGAATAGCGACGTCAAGGCCTGGATTTGTGGCAGCGCCGAGCCCCGATGGGCCCACTCCACGTGCTATGGAATAGGCCGCGGCCGCCGCAATCATGAGACCGTTATCCGTGCACAACTTCATCTCTGGGACGCATAAGTTGATCCCCGCGCTCTGGCACCGCGCTGTGGCAAGGCGACGCAAACCCGAGTTCGCCGCGACCCCACCGCCGAGCAGGAGCGTCGTCGCTTCTGTATCGGTGCAAGCCAACAACGCCTTCTTGGTCAGCACGTCCGCCACTGCTGCTTGGAACGATGCGCACACATCGGGCAACGAAACCGTCTGTTGGTTCCGCTCGGCTGCCTCAATATAACGGGCGACGGAGGTCTTTAGGCCAGAAAAGGAAAAACCGTACCGGTGCGGGCCGCGAAGATCCTGCGGACGCATGACGCCACGCGGGAAACGAATGGCCTTCGGGTTCCCCTCAGCAGCCAGCTTGTCGATAATCGGGCCACCCGGGTACCCCAAACCCAGGAGTCGCGACACCTTGTCATAGGCCTCACCGGCAGCGTCGTCCAGGGTTGATCCCAATTCCTGCATGGGTTTGCCCAGGCCATTGACCTTCAGAATCTGAGTGTGGCCGCCGGATACGAGGAGCGCGATGGCGTGGTCGAGGTCCAGGTCCGCGTCGGCCAGAGCTCCCACCGCAATGTGGCCGGCCAGGTGGTTCATCCCGTAAAACGGAACACCCCAGGCAGCGGCGTACGCCTTCGCCGCCGATGAACCGACCAGGAGAGCACCAGCCAAACCTGGGCCAACCGTTGCGGCCACATAATCTGGCTTATCGACGTCGGGACGCGCGGCCTTCAGGTCGGCAAGGGCTGCCCGCATGACCGGCCCCATTGCCTCCAAGTGGGCGCGGGAGGCGACCTCCGGGACGACGCCACCGAACCGGGCGTGCTGTTCCATCGAACTGGCGACGCGGTTGGCCAGGACGGTCACGGTGGGGTCGGCGTCGCCGTGCGTGGTGACTTCAACAATGCCCACGGCAGTTTCATCACATGAACTCTCCACACCCATCACGATTGCGCGCATGGTGACAAGAGTAGACACCTGTCCGGGATGACTGAAAACACGTGGTGGGAGGGCTTGTGTGAGGCTAGTCCGGTTTGGGTTCTCTTTTCATGGTGAACGCGTCTGCGCCCGACGGCTGGTAATAGTTCTTTCGAGTACCTAACACCGTAAAGCCTTCTGATTCATACAAACCGATGGCTGGTTTATTGTCGGTGCGTACCTCGAGGAACACCGGGCCGGGCGCGTTATCGGCGACATAGAGGATTGTCTTCAACAGCATTCGCCCCAGGCCGTGACCACGCCATGCGGGATCTAGTCCGATGGTTCGGACTTCAAACTCTGGGTCATCGTCTGGGCCCAGGACTCCTAGTCCGGCATAGCCGACGAGGGCCATCGCGTCATGGGATCCTTGCGCACCGCGACGCGGGCTCTCCCCTTTTTCATCACTGTGCCCGGCGCGGGAAGCTGCTGACGTGACAAGGCCGATGTACACCGACCTCGGGTCGCGAAGCTCCGCGAGGAACCCTTCGTAGGGCCATGGCGAGTCGTCCGGGAAAATTTCTGCTTCCAGTTCGGCGCAGGCAGCGGTAGCGGTGGCGTCTAGCTGGACGAGCCTCATTCCGTCAGGGAGATTTTCCGGCGGGGCACTAACGTGCTGGTCGTCACTCATCGCGATCCGCCGTCATCTGTTCACGGAGCTGACGCGCGCGAGTAATCACTTCCTCGCTGATCGCGGGGCTCACCGGCTTTGCTTTCGGTGGCACGGCGTCGGGCCGTCGTAAATAAAGAGGGCGGAGGGGTTGAAGATCTGACTGTCGCGGGAAGAGCGCGGTGCGGTCACAGTCAGATTCGGAGTCGGCAGAATCGTCGACGTTCTTCGCGCGGCCGAGATTCATGGGGTGATCAAGGGCTGCGTGAACGAAGTTCACGATGTCCGGTTGCGCGTCCACCGACTGGTTAACGCTGGTTACGCTAGACAGAAGAGCGTCGGCCACGGAATCAGACACCACCGCAAAACTCGGCTGCTGCGCAGGAACGTCCGCATTTTCGGACACACCAACATCCGCTGGACGCGCGACCTCGGGTTCCGTGACGCGCACAGGGCGTCCGTCGGAAATACGGTACGTAGCCCAATAAACCTCGCGACGGCGAGCATCCGTCGCAACGATAATCGTCTCCCCCTCACGCTGCGTGGCGTCCGCGATGGCATTCCACGCCAGACCATCCAGCGAGCACACACCGCTGACGGGAATATCTAACGCGTCGCCGAACGCCGCAGCAGTGGCCATACCGACACGCAAACCTGTGTAGGGCCCGGGCCCTACACCCACAACAACGGCGTCGAGGCCGCTCGGAGTGACTCCCACTTCGTCACAGCACTCCATGATGAAGGGCGCCAACACCTCATTGTGCGCGCGGGAATCCCGAACACTCCTGGAGGACCGCGCACGGATCGCGTCCCGCGAGGTGACGTCGACAAGCCCAGCGGTGACATATGGTGTCGCAGTATCAATAACCAGCACGAGCATGATGGATAGATTACCGCCGGACCCATGTCCACGAAATGATTCGTGGTTCGTCCTCATCGAAATCGACGGGATCTGCGGGAGCGGACGCGTCGCCGCCAGCGGACGCGTCGTTGCCAGCGGATGTGCCGTCTCCAGCGAACACATCACTGCCCCCCGTCGCGCGCTCAAGGCGGATCAACAGATAATCCTGCTCCAATGCATCTGCCATATCGGCCGCCCATTCCGCAACGACGATGCTATCCGGAATGCGCGTATCCAAATCCAGCGAATCGAGAGCACCGATCGGATCCGTCGTGGTATCACCCAGCAGGCGATACGCGTCGACGTGAATGAGCGGCACCGGGCCGGGATGTTCGCGAGCGATAGTAAACGTCGGCGACGTTACCCGACCCGACACATGCAAACCTCTGGCTAGCCCCTGCGTAAACGTGGTTTTCCCCGCACCCAGTGGGCCGTCCAAGACGACGACGTCGCCCGGCCGCAAAGCGTGAGCAATCGATTCAGCCAGGGTTTGAGTCGCCTCCGTATTACGGACACGAACACGGCCGTCGACAAGACCGCGGCCGACATACCGTCGATGGACGCGGGTATGCGGGCTAGTCAGGATTTCGTAATGAATGGTGCCGAGGGTTTCGGCCAATTCCGTGGCCGTCGGCAATGGGGCAGGCTTGCCATCTGAACCGGTGCACTCGCCGGGTGGACCAAAAATAATTGCCTCATCGCCCTGGTGAACTGCGCTGGCCTGCTCTGAGCCCGCCGGGCCCAGGGCAACAACAATCTGGTCCATGCACACGCGTCCGATTTGCGGATACCGACGGCCGTTGATCGCCACCTCCATGCGGCCCGACAGCGCCCGAGGGATCCCATCGGCATAACCGGCGGGAACAACGCCAGTCACTGTGTCGACGTCCGCTGTCCACGTCCCGCCATAGCTCACTGATTCCCCAGCCTTGACCAACCGCTTCGCGACGATCGGCGCAGATAAAGTCATGGCCGGCTTCAATTGCGAGACCAGCGAAGAACCGGTGGACGACGTACGATCCACCGGCTCCTCCAACGGATCCATCCCGTACAGCGCAACACCCGGCCGCACCATCTGGTAAAACATGTCCGACCTGGTCACCGAGGCTGGTGAATTACACATGTGGTTAATGCGAACGGGAATTCCGGCTGCCTGCAGCTCCTCAATCGCGGCATCGAACTGGGCCTTCTGCCGATTATTCGACGGGTTATCCGTGGCATCCGCGCTGGCCAGGTGGGTAAATGCGCCGGTGACGTCGATGATGGAATCACTACTTGCTGCGCTCAGTTCCTTCAGCGCATCATCCCATTGATCGGGAGAGATCCCCGAACGGCTCAGGCCCGAATCCACCATCACCGTCACGCGAGGGGGGACAAATTCCCAGTCTTCTTGGGATCGCTTGCGCTCGGTCGCTTCGTCGACAATGGCTCTGATATGTGCCAGCGTCGGAACGCCCAGGTCGATCCCATAATCCAAAGCTGCTTTGACAGAGACGCGATCGTCGGCATTCCAGATCCAGACCAGAATGGGTGCTGAAATCCCGGCCTGGCGAAGCTCCACGCCCTCAGCGATGGTTGCCACGCCCAGCTGAGTGGCGCCATTGGCCAAGAACACCCGGGCAACCTCCACCGCCCCGTGGTTGTACCCATTCGCTTTCACCACAGCCATCAACTCCGCAGGGTGGTCTGGGTTCGCCAGCTGCGCGTTTCGCGCCACGACCTGCGCATTGTGCGCCAATGCGTCGCGATCGATAGTCATAGTCAAAAGGCCGGGCAGGTCCGCGTCGTTACTGTCCGCGGATAGATGGTCACCAGATGCAGCATGGGATGAAGACTGGATGGGCATAGACATCATTGTGCCACCCGCCTAGGACACGCCCGACGGAGATTCTCGAAAGGATTTATAACCAGCGAAAACAGTGCTTGAGCGGCCTACATCTGAAGGCGGGCGCGTGCACGCGGAATGGCCTCCGCAATGACGGATGCCGACGTCGGCGCGTACCCATCTTCGGTCTCTGCCGCGATATCAGCCGCCGAGGCATGGATCACGGTAGCTCGGACGACGGTCTCCATGAGGGCGGACAAAGGCAACTCGGAATCGGGACCGGCGTGGCCGACGCTCTCTGCAACCAAGGCCCCAGCTAGTCCCGACAAGACATCACCGGAGCCCGACGTCGCCGCCCACGAACACCCGGCATCGACAACACACACTTTGACTTGCGACGATGCATCCGCCGGAGCCGCGACCACCGTGGATCGGCCTTTAAGCAACACCACGCAATGCAACGCTCTCGCGACCGCCGATACCGCGGGGATTCGCGGGTAGTCGCTGTCTGGGTTAAGAACGTCCGTCATGGCCTCGCGTTCCTCAGAGGAAAGGTCCACTGACGGTTCCGCCAAAACAGCCTTCACGACACGTCGAAATTCGCCCTGGTGCGGAGTCAAAATAACGGCACCGTCGTAGTTCTTTACCGCCCGGATCAGCGGGAACGCTTCGACCCCCGAGCCGTTTCCGTCCGATTGGCACAGAGCGGTCAACCCGTCGGCGTCGATAAGAATGGGGCACGCCCCTGAGGCCTCTGAACCACACAACAGATCGTGGAGGTCACCATAATTTCTCTCGACGCCACCGCCGGGGCCAACGACCCACGCCTGAACCCGCCCTGACGAGGCAATATCGTCAGCCGCCACGATCTCGGGATGGGCGGCGACGACCGCATCGCGACTCTTGCCAGCAAACCGAACCATCGCGCTCGTGGCGCGAACCGCGGCCGTCGTGCACAGCACAGCAGCGCCCGGGTACTCGGGGGATCCGGCCCGAACGCCCACTACCCCACCGGTGTACTTGTCATCATGTGCACCTGGCTCCAACGCCATCGCCGGCCACACCGCCGACGACATCCCGCGAACCTTAGCCACATCAGGCGCCAGCGTCACCATCCCGTCGGGCACAGCGATCTGCCGAATATCCGGCGGCGTCACCGCCCTCACGCCGGATGCAATCATCTCACCATCCGCCTCGCGCTTCTCACACTCGCTGCGGCAGGCATCGCGCAACCCACAATCCGCCTGAAGAACAACTCCACAATCGGAATTCATGGCATGGGCTCGTCGAAAAGCACCAAAAGTCACGGTCGCTGCAGCCACCACATGTGGGGTGTGGGCGATCCCGGTATCCGCATCAATCCCGGACGGAATATCCACTGCCACCACCGGAATCTCCGCGTCTGCGGCCGCAGCGATCCACGTGGCCGGCTCGTCACGAAGAGGCCCATGGCCACCAATCCCCGTTACCCCGTCGATAAGAAAACACGACGAAAAACGGGCGCGGTACTGCGCTAACTCATCAGGATTCAGGTCAGCCTCCCCGGCCTCCCCGTTCTTTCCGACGACAACACCGCCCGACTTCTCGAATGCCCGGCGCGCCCGCTCATGAACGGACGACCCCACACACACGGCCACCACGTGCCATCCGCGCTGGACGAGCACAGCTCCGGCGTAGAGCGCGTCACCCCCATTACCGCCGCTACCAGCGACAATAATCACCGCCGGGGTGAGCGCTTTCTCCTGCGGCAACCCCGGGAATCCATGCGCACCATTATCATCCGGACCCGCTACCCGATCATTGCCGGGCACTCCCGGCACCGTCGACAGCCACTGCACGGTATCCTCCACTGCCGTAGCCGCTTTTTGCATCGTTTCGTCGGGGAACGAATCGGACGCAATCACCCCCTCCTCCGCAGCTCGAATCGCTTCGACAGGGAGAAGGGGGTGAAACACGATGTACTCCTTAGACGGCTTAAACAGCCTTCATTCGGCCTACTAAGCCGATGGACCAACGGCGAATCATTCAATCGTCAACGTCGTCCACCGTACTCCGAAAACCGTGCTCACGTGCTTATTCGACAGTCACCGACTTTGCCAAGTTGCGCGGCTTGTCGATGTCCTCGTTCCCACACTCGCGGGCGATCTGGGCCGCCAGGAACTGCAGAGGAACCGTCGACAATAGGGGTTGTAGGAGTGTTGATGTCTGCGGAATCTCGATCAGGTAATTCGCGAACGGCTTGACGGCGTCATCGCCTTCCTCGGCGATAACGATGGTTTTTGCACCGCGCGCGCGGATTTCCTGAATGTTCGACACAATCTTGGAGTGCAGCACGGCCCTACCACGCGGGCTCGGCACCACCACGGTCACCGGGAGATCGTCTTCGATCAGCGCAATCGGCCCGTGCTTCAACTCGCCGGCCGGGAAACCTTCAGCATGAATATATGCCAGCTCCTTGAGCTTCAAGGCCCCCTCCAGCGACACGGGGAACCCAACGTGCCGGCCGAGGAACAGCATCGTCCGAACCGCGCCCATCTCTCGGGCGATGTTCGTGATGTGTTCTTCCTGGTCCAGGACCTGCTGGATTTTCTCCGGGATCTGTTCGAGCTCCTGGTAGATGGCGGTGACCTCGTCGGGGTACTTCGTGCCGCGCGCCTGCGCCAGGGCCAAGCCGACGATATAGTTCGCCGCGATCTGCGCCAAGAAGGCCTTTGTCGACGCCACACCGATCTCGGGGCCGGCGTGGGTGTACAGCACGGCGTCGGCTTCGCGCGGGATCTGCGCACCGTTCGTGTTGCACACGGCCAGCACGCGCGCATTCTGCATCTTCGCGTGGCGGACGGCCTCTAGGGTGTCCGCGGTTTCACCCGACTGGGATACCGCAACCACCAGCGTCCGGGAGTCGAGCACGGGGTCACGGTAACGGAACTCGCTGGCTACCTCGATCTCGACGGGGATACGAACCCAGTGCTCAATGGCATATTTCGCCAGCAGCCCGGAGTGGTACGCCGATCCACAAGCGACGACGAACACTTTCTGCACTTCACGGAGCTCATCCTCGGACAAGCGCTGCTCGTCGAGGACAATCCGCCCATCCTGGAGGTGCCCCGCGAGGGTGTCGCGGATAGCGGAAGGCTGCTCATTGATTTCCTTCTCCATGAAGGAGTCATAACCGCCCTTTTCAGCGGCCGCCAGGTCCCAGTCAATGGTGAAGGGCTTGCCTTCTTGCTGGTTACCGTAGAAGTCCGTGAGGGTGTAGCCATCTTTTGTGATGGTCACCGCGGTGTCCTGGCCGATCTCCACCGCCTTGTTGGTGTATTCGATGAACGCGGCGACGTCGGAACCCAAGAACATTTCGTCCTGGCCGATGCCAATAATCAACGGCGAAGACCGTCGGGCAGCAATGATGCGATCCGGGTAGTCAGCGTGTGTGAATAATAGGCTGAAAGCCCCTTCTAGCCGACACAACACCGCCAGGACAGAGGCGTCAAAATCCCCCTTGTTCTGACCTTGGTTGTATTCCAAAGCAACCAGGTGGGCTGCGACTTCCGAGTCGGTTTCGGACTTCAGTTCAATGCCCGTGTTTTCAACTTCTTCCCTGAGGGCGGCGAAGTTTTCAATGATGCCGTTGTGGACGATGGCGACTTTGCCGTCGTAAGACAGGTGCGGGTGAGCATTAACATCGTTGGGCCGGCCGTGCGTTGCCCAGCGGGTGTGCCCAATTCCTGTGGTGCCGGTGAGGTGATCCGTACCGATGTGGTCGATAGCGTTGCGCAGGTTATCCAGCTTTCCTGCTTTTTTCTCTATGTTGATGGCGCCCCGGCCGTCGAGGACGGCGATCCCCGCGGAGTCATACCCCCGGTATTCCATCCGCTCAAGAGCCGCAAGGGCGATGTTGAGGGCCTGTTTACGGCCAACGTAACCGACAATTCCACACATGGGCACGATGATACTAATTTTTGTCGATACGGGCTGCTTCATCCACCCCATTCCGGTCGATATGTGGTGTCATCTCGACGTTTACCCCGCCCGTCGGTTACTGTTTTCTTGTGGCTGACAAACTTTCATCGCTCGTAGCTCATCTTGATAAACGTGGCCCACACCGGGTTTTAGTGGGAGACCTCGATTATGTCGGGATCCCCGGCAAGGTTTATCTCCCGGCCGACGGGAATAACGTCCCCGGTGTTGTCTTCGGTCATGACTGGATGACCGATATTTCTGCTTATCACGGCACTCTTCGTCATTTGGCAAGCTGGGGTATTGCCGTGGCTGCGCCGGATTCCGAAACTGGTTTCAAGCCGAACCCCGGTGCCTTCGCCAATGACCTGATGACCTGCATGTCTGTGATCTCGGGCGTCCAGATGGGCCAGGGTTCTATCACCGTTCACCCGGAGAAACTCGTGCTGGCCGGGCATGGTTTCGGCGCGAGTGCGGCTGTTCTTGCCGCGGCCGGTGAGTGGGGTTCCTCGTCGTCCTCGGATTCCGAGGTGTCCGCGCGTTCGGTGTCGGTGGGGTCCGGATCGGTGACTGCGTCTGATACCCCGGGCCCGAAGGGGTTGACCGGTGTAGCTGCTGTTTTCCCGCGCAGTACGTCTCCGCGGGCATCGGACGCTGCTTCCAATATTGAGGTTCCCGGTCTTATTTTGGCCCCTGGTCAGGATTCTGTTCTTGTTGGCGACGAGTCCCTCCGCATTGCTGCGGAGTGGAAGGGCGATTCCTATTACCGACGCGTGAATAAGGCGTCGCAGTCGGTGATGTCGGAAAAGGTCGTGAAAAATATGGTGCTGGGGCTGGGTTCGCCCGGCTTTTCGCAGCGTGCGGCACTTCGCGGACTGCTTGTCGCTTTTGTCCGCGCGACGGCGGAGGGCGACAAGAAGTACAGCGACGTTTTGTCCGATGAGGACCTCAAGGGCACTGAGTTCTGGGATCGCGATGATATTGCGAATGAGCTCCCCGAAAACGCCGATGTGATGGAGCGCCTCCGCGACGCGCTGTAGTTGAGACGCGCGGGGGCGGGTGATGACAGCCGAGGGCAGCCACGCGCTATGTCGGCCACGGGCGGTGTCGGCCGAGGGTTGCGTCAGCTACGTATTGCCCAAATGCCTCCACCGCGAGAAGTGCCTTGTGTTCGCGGCGTATGAGAGCTGCGAGAATTGGTCGTCTACGAGCTACGGGAGTTGTCAGCCTTATCCCCGTTGGTCGTCGCGCGCCCGAACGTGAAAGTCGAGTGGCCATCAGGAGCCTGATGACGGCCTTTGCGCGTGGTCGCAAACGTGGTTTCTTTGCTGATAGTGCTGCTGGCCCCTTCCGCCTTCTGGGCCTGCTGAATAATTTCCTCGAGTTTCTTTACCCGTTCACCGTATTGACGGTGAAACTCTGCGAGGTTTTTATCCATTTCTGCCCGATGGGCGTCCACGATGGCCTGATACGCCGCACGGTAATTCTCGGTATTACTCACCATGCCCCTGCTTTCTCTACGGTGATGCCTAAGTGTGATGTTGTGTCGTCTGCTGCGGTGCCCGGCACCGGTTCCTCTGACCGTCCTACGTGCGCTTCTTCGCCCGCGACAGCCTCCAGTGGCTGCTGCACCGAGACATCCATTCGGATAGAAGAAGGCCCTCTCGTTCCTTCTAGTCGGCCAGACTCCCCACCCGAAAGAGCAGAACTCTCCGGTGTTTTTTGAGTCCAGTCAGGTGCCCCTTGAGTGCTTTCAATGGTCAGACCACTGGCCATCTGCGTACATGTTCGTCCCGACGACGATGCGGACTGGTTCGCGAACGGCTGCTGCAGCTGACCCGAAGGATTCCGCTGGTCCGCGGACGGCAACCGGTCCGCGGACTCCCTCTGCCCGGTGGACAGCTCACACGAGGACGCCGGCGTCGATGTCCCCGGCGAGACCGGCGTCGCCGGTGAAGGACAAACACTCACTATCGGTGACGATTCGTTCCTCGGCACAACACTCGGCACCGCATCCTTACCTCGTGATGTCACGGCATCACAGTGCTGCAGAGGTTTCGGCGGCTCGACCGGGCACGCTCCACACACACTGACCTGTTCCGAGCAATGTGTCGATAGTGTTCCCAACGCTTCACCGAGGGCACGATCATGCGCCTTCACCTGGTTCAACAGGAGCAAACCCGCTGCGTTCCCCACCTGCGTCAGCGCATGCATAGCGATCTTTTTCGCCGGCGGAGGCAGAGGCAGGATCAAGGGCAATCCCGTCTCCACCACCGTCGTGAATAGATCGACAGCGTCTTCCATTGCTGAATCGGTATCTTCCATCACCGATTGCAGAGCGTCCGCACAGGCGTCACTGGATTCGGCGGTGGCCGAGTGACCGTCGGCAAGAGAAATGAGCCACTCACCAACCTTGTCCACCGCCTCGCTAATCAACCCCTCAGCGACGTCGACAAGAGAATCAGATGCCCGGCCACCATTGCTGCGCACCGCCATGAAATACGGGATCATACGCCGTAAGGTGTCAGCACTTTCCCGCAGCGGATCCCACTCGACGCCCGACGCGCGCATGACATCAATCTTTAATTGGCTCCCAGACACCACCGGGTGATACAGCACCCCGGAAAAAGCGGATCCCAACATCAGCGCATGGCTTGCTGCCGAATACTCTGCCGCACAATCGATTTGCTGGGGCAGGGTGCTCATCGCACCACCACCGCCCCCACCGAGGGCTCCAGGTTCGCGAACGCTGCGGTATTGGTATCATCGGCCCCAACAATCTGGGACACAACGCTGTCCGCTGACAGCCCCTGAGCAGCGGCAACCTCACACGCCCGACAGGACAACTCCCGGAGTTGGTCCAGCTCACCCGCAATAGCCAGCCCCTCCTGCACCCACGAAAAACCAGTATGCACGGGCATAAATGGCACTGGCGAGCCAACGATCACTGATTCGACATCCTGCCCCGCGCTCGCATACACCGATGAGCGCGCGGACGCCTCTGGCGCAGAGACAACAAGCTCCCCCATTACATCCCCCTGAAATTCATAGCGATTATTTCATGGCTGATGCCATGATCCCCACCGCAAAATTATACCAGACTGCTGCGACATCGCCCACCCCTCACATCATCCGCACATAGTGCTATAGATCACACGGTCGCAGCGCGTCCACTAGTTACACACTTGCGACCACGGCAGCCAACCGACCAGCGATTTTCCGCGCCGTGGCGCCGTCGTCAGCTTCCACCATCACACGGAAGAGCTCCTCGGTGCCGGAGGGACGCAAGAGCACGCGGCCCGATTCGCCCAGCTCCTCTTCGGCCTCAGTGATCGCCGTCCGAACAGCCTCGTCATTGGTAATGGCCGCTTTGTCGGTGACCGGCACATTGATCAACGTTTGTGGGAGAACCCTCATTACCGACGCCAACTCGGACAGCGTCTTCCCAGTCTGAGCCATCCGTGCCATCACGCTCAGACCGGTGAGCGTCCCGTCGCCCGTCGTCCCGTGTTCGAGGATGACGATGTGCCCGGACTGTTCGCCGCCCAGGCTGTAATCACCAGCATTCAGGTCCGCGAGCACATAGCGGTCGCCGACCTTCGTCGTCCGGACCTCAATACCCTGCTCTTTCATTGCAAGCTTGAGGCCAAGATTCGACATCACCGTTGCGACGAGGGTCGACTTCTTCAATTCGCCGCCCTCTTTCATCGCGATCGCGAGGATAGCCATGATCTGATCACCGTCGACAACATTGCCTTCAGAATCGACGGCCAAACAGCGGTCGGCATCGCCGTCGTGCGCGAGCCCCAGGTCAGCGTGGTGTTCCAGCACAGCGCGTTGCAGAACATCGATATGCGTCGATCCGCAATTTTCATTGATATTGAACGCGTTGGGTTTGTTAAAAATCGGGACGACGTCGGCGCCAGCGGCCTGGTACGCCATGGGCGCAGCTGTCGACGCAGCACCATTAGCGCAATCCACCACGACCCGAATTCCATCCAAGGGCGTGGGCACAGCCCCAGCGAGATGAAACAAATAGCGTTCCAAGGCGTCAGGGGATTCCTCGACAATACGGCCAATCCCCGCCCCCGTCGGGCCAGTCTCGGACAACTCCAACATGGTGGCTTCGATCTCCGCCTCGACCGCGTCGTCAAGTTTGAGGCCACCGGCCGCGAAGAACTTGATTCCGTTGTCAGGCATAGGGTTGTGGCTTGCGGAAATAACAACGCCCATGTCAGCGCCATAATCATCGGTCAGGAACGCCACGGCAGGGGTTGGAATGACGCCGACGCGCAGGACGTCGACACCCTGACTTGCCATCCCTGCCGACAACGCGGCAGACAACATCTCCCCCGACACACGCGGGTCACGCCCCACAACAGCGACAGGCCGACGGCCACCCTTCCGGTTGGCGGTCAATACCTTTGCCGCAGCGGACCCCAACTTCATTGCCAACGGCGCAGTTAACGTCTTATTTGCAAGACCACGAACACCATCAGTGCCGAAGTAACGTCGTCCCATCTGGTCTACCCTTTCCCACTGTTCAGCATTGGCGTTTCGGTGTGTGCGCTTCACAACCCTAGCTACCGCAATCCGGCAGCCCGAGCCGGAGCGCTCACGCCCGGGATGCTTGATAACTGAGCCAACAGTGTAATAGGACAAGCCCCATAACACCGCACTGTGCAGAAGCAGGCTATGAATAAGTGCCTGTGCGGCCATGCCTGGGGATAAGTGGTGTGCACGGGCCCACACCGAAGCACCTACCGCGATGGGGCCGAGAACAAAGTGCCGCCCCGCCCCATATCGATGTGATATCCAAGATGTAGCCGGTGTGCCGATACATGTAGCGAGATATGTGATTAGTTCCCCGTTATCGCGAGCCACGTTATACGCTATGTCATCGGTGCCGCTGTACTGTTGCGGGTCCGCTTTCGTTTCTGTTGTTCACTTATCGACGTACCGGGAGTTGTATGCCACGCCCCGTAGGAAAATCCACCTATCTCCCTGGACTAGACGGCCTCCGCGCCATAGCTGTCATCGCTGTTGTGCTTTACCATCTGTCGGTTCCGTACTCCGACGGGGGTCTACTCGGTGTCGGCGTATTTTTCACCCTGTCGGGGTATTTGATCACGTCGATCTTGGTCAGACAGTGGGACCGTGATGGCCGCATCAACTTTGGCCAGTTCTGGCTTCGACGTTTCCGCAGGCTACTTCCGGCGGTCATCACTGTTTTAATTACCGTGATGATGCTCACTTCCTTCCTCGACCACGGAAATGTAGGGAAGCGAGGGTGGGAAGCTCTTTCCGCACTGTTTTATTACAACAACTGGTATGAAATCGTCGTGGGCGATTCGTACTTCGACATGTTCGGTGGGCCCCAACCGCTCAGCCACATGTGGTCACTGGCGGTGGAAGAACAGTTCTATCTTGTGTGGCCTTTTGTGTTCACAGCCATCACTTTCCTGTGGCGGCGTCGTAAGCATTCGCACGGTTTCGCTGCTATTACGTGCTTGATTTTGGCCGCCGTATCGGGCGCGTGGATGGCCTACTTGGTCGAGCCCGGCGTCGATCACACTCGCGTTTACGAAGGAACGGATACTCGCGCATTAGGGCTGCTCATTGGCGCGTCCCTGGCTTTCGTGTGGAAGCCCGGCGTCGCAGTCTCCAACGCTTCGGGATCCGACAGCACACAAGCTTCACGGTCCTGGCGTTCCAATGCTCTCGCCCGTCATCTTCTTGACCTCGTCGGGCTGGCCGGTTTGGCCGTCGTCATCGTCATGATGGTTCGTACCGACGATAACGCCATGTGGCTCTACCAGGGAGGATTCGCCGTTCTCGCTCTGGCCACTGCCGCGGCGCTACTCCCCCTTGCTGACGAGCACTCGTGGATGACCCGCATCGTTGGTACTCCTCCTCTGCGCTGGGTGGGCGAACGCTCCTATGGCATCTACCTCTGGCACATGCCTGTTATCGCGTTCGCACCCGATGGTTTCGTCGAGAATCACTTGATTATTGCAGGGCCTGTTCTGTCCGCGATATCTGTCATTCTGGCTGCTCTGTCCTGGACATTGATCGAGGATCCGATCCGCCGGCATGGGGTTGTTGCACTGACACGTAAGTGGTGGTCAGGTAGGGTGTCGGGGGGCACAATAGGCACCGCGACGAACCCGTCAGTCTATCGCCGACGAGGGGCACCGCCTGTCCTCACGGGTATTGCCTCTGTCATTCTTCTCGCGATTCTCGCCGCCGGGTTACCTAAAGCTCTTGCCGATGGGTCTAATACCTCGTCATCCAATGATCCGATGGCCGCGATCGGCGGCAGTGGAACCGACGGGGCGGTCAAAGTCGGTGGAGCTAACGGCGACGAGCAGGGAGACGGTGCCGACACCCCTGACGCGGCGTCGACAGGCCATACAGACACTGCTCAAGGGGCCAGTGCTCAAACGGGGATTGACTGCTCAACGGTGATCCATATCGGAGATTCCACATCTATCGCACTCAATTCGCCCGACTACCTTCCGGATCCGGCGGATCGCGTGGGCGCGCAATACAAGCGTGTGGGGGCGAAGGATGTATACCTGGACATCAAAGGCGCGCGGGCTGTTATTGAGCGGTACAAGGATGATCCTAACGCCACGGAGGTTGTCACCACTATGAAGAGCCATCATTATAAAGATGCGTGCTGGGTGATGGCGATTGGAACGAACGACGCCGCTAATGTCACCGCCGGTAATCAAACGTCGGCGGAGGACCGTATCCGCACGATTATGGATATTGTCAAAGACGAAAAGCACGTGCTGTGGCCAACTGTGAAGACCGTGAACGCTTCCCAGTCCGCATATGCGAACTCAGGCATGCAGCACTACGACGATGCGCTGCGGAAGATGTGCAAGGAGTACCCCAACCTGCGTCTTTACGATTGGGCCGGTGAGGTTCGCGATGACTGGTTCATTGACGACGGGATCCATCCGAATACCGTGGGCGCCAAGGAAAAGGGTCGGCATTTTGCAGACGCGCTGACCCAGGCATTCCCGAAAGGAAAGAAACCGGCTAGACAGTGCACGGTCGGTAGCGGCGGCTGAGTGGTGCGACGCCGCGCTTGGGACGAGTAAGCCGTGCAGCCGGCGCTGTCATGGGTAAGAGATACGACCTCACGTTGCAGCCGGCGCTGTCCACTAGAAGCCAAGCGATTCATCTAGGCCGTCAGGCGCATACATGGTCGGTATAGGATAAACCCCTTGCTCTGCCGAATTGTGTGGCAGAGCAAGGGGTTTTGCGCGTACAACGCAGCCCGGCAAATCGGGTAAAACGATGTTTAACGCTTGGAGTATTGCGGAGCGCGACGAGCTTTGTGCAGACCAGCCTTCTTGCGCTCAACCTCGCGAGCATCGCGGGTGAGGAAGCCGGCCTTCTTGAGGGCACTGCGGTCAGCCGGATTGTAGGCGTTCAGCGCACGGGCGATCGCGAGACGGAAAGCGCCGGCCTGGCCCGAGGGGCCACCACCCTTGAGGTTCGCCTTGATGTCGAACTGGCCTTCACGCTCAATGAGGGTGAGAGGGGCCTTAATGAGCTGCTGGTGCAGCTTGTTCGGGAAGTAATCTTCCAGGGCGCGGCCGTTACAGGTGAACTGGCCGGAGCCGGCGGTCATCACGACGCGAACAACGGCGCGCTTGCGGCGCCCCACGGTCTGGATCGGGAAGTCGCGCTGCTCGGGTTCAACGACAGCTTCTTCTTCAACCTCAGTGGCGACCGAATCGCCGATGGTGGAAACGAACTCTTCGGTCGCTGCCTGAGCGGCGATGAAGTCGGCCTCGTTGGCCTCGTCCTGAATCTGGTGTTCGGTGTTCTCGCTCACTACTGTGCCACCTGCTTGATCTCGTAGTTCTCGGGCTTCTGGGCAGCGTGACGGTGGTCGCTACCTGCGTACACGTGAAGCTTCTTGATAGATGCGCGGGAAAGCTTGTTGTGCGGCATCATACCGGCGATAGCTTCTTCGATGACACGTTCCGGGTGCACTTCGAGCGAACGACCCAGGGTCATGGTGGTCAGACCACCCGGGTATCCGGAGTGACGGTAACGGAACTCACGTTCGCGCTTGTTTGCGGAAACGCGAACCTTGTCGGCGTTGATGATGATGACGTGGTCGCCACAGTCAACGTTTGGTGCAAAAATCGGCTTACGCTTGCCGCGCAGCAGGTCAGCGGCCTCAACGGCGAGGCGGCCGAGCACCACGTCGGCGGCGTCGATGACGTACCACTTACGAGTAATGTCACCGCTCTTCGGGTGGAAAGTAGACAACATGACTCCTTGAAAGTCTGTCTGGAATTGCCAGCCACAAAATTGAACAGGCTAACTGCCGTCAGTCTGCTGCCGCGGCGGCCGGTGGAGACCCGCGACTCATGCCGCATAGACAATGTGCCGTTGTATCAGCGTCATAGTCACTACTCATCCCGTATCTCTAAGAGCGCCACCGTCGCCACGGATTTCCATGGTGATTAACGTTTTTATTGGAGGGCCCCGGAGGTATGGGACTCGCAGTTTCTATCACGAGATCAACGCTACATCGACAACTCGACACACAGATCGCTGAGATTACCGGAATAGATGTGAGAAGTTCAAGTAAGCGGCCGGTGGGGTTTCGGAAAGCAGGGACGAGCTAGATAATGACGGGGCGAGTAGAAAGAGTATTCCCTATGTTCCAGTGGAGATGAGGATGCTGTTCACGCTGGCCGGCAGGTGTCGGCGTCGCAGTTCCCGCACCATTGCTTGCTGTAGTTCGGGTTCGCTTTCTGTGACGGGGTAGTGGACGACGTCGGGCCCGCGTTGATGGTGAGGTCATCGATCGTGGTTGCTATTCGTTATTTCCTGTTGTAATGATTTCAGATTTATATGCACAGCCAGAGAGCACTCCTGCGCTAGCGAGAGTTAGCCATGCGACTGTGGTGGCGCAGTGGCTAGTAGCGCCTTGACTGGGGCGCTGGGTTTTATGTGTCATCGTCTGGCTTGGGGTTGAGTTGTGATTCGGAAATGAAGGATTCTTCAGTTCCCCATTTGGCCAGGATTTTCTTCATCGTCCCGTCGTCGATGAGCTTTTGGATGGCGGCATGGATGGCGTCGGCAAGTTGCGTGTCATTCTTGGCGACGATGGCGGCTTTAGGAGTGGAGTCGACGACCTTTCCGATCGGCTGGACGCGCCCTTTGGATTGCTTCTCTGCATAGTCGACGACGGGAGAGTCGGAGAACCAGAGGTCAGCTTTCCCTCCGGCGACGGCGGTGGCGACGTCGGCAGAGTTTTTGTACGACTGGATCGTGACTCCCTTTTTGCCGTTGTGCTTGCAGTCGTCGTTCTTGTCGTTGGCCATTTCTTCGTAGACGGACCCGGTGAGGACGGCGACGGAGTCACCACAAATGTCGCTGGGGTCGATAGCCCGTGGGTTGTCTTTGAGGACGGAGTATTGTGTCCCCGATGTGTACAGGGTGACCATGTTGGTGTGTTCGAGGCGTTCGGGTTTCACATCGAACGATGAGAAACCCGCGTCATACTTGGTGCCGACAGATGCTACGAGACTGTCGAAACTTGCGTTGGTGAATTGCGTGGTGAGACCGAAGAGGTCACCGACGGCTTTAGCCATGTCAATTTCGGCGCCTTCGATGGTTTTCCCATCATTTCCGATGAATTCGAGTGGGGCGAAGTCCGCCGACGTTCCCACGGTGAAAATGCCTTTTTGTTTCAGCGCTGCGGGTACGGAGTTCGCAATGGCGTCGTCTTTAGGAACTGAGATCGTCTCGGTGAGGTCGTCGGATGTTCCTGCTCCTTCGGAGTTGTAGGTACATCCGGCAACACTGACGCCGACGAGGGTTGCACACATTCCCAGTGTGGCGACAGTGCGGGCCAGCGTGTAGGGCCGTTGTGTGCCCGCGGCTGAATGTCCCGGTGCCGTTGACCGACGGTGGGACGCTGTGCGCGGGAAGCTGGACCGCACTGAACGCAGAAAATTCATTCCTTGAATTTTATTTACCGTTTTCGTGCAGTTCAACTGTGCGGATGAATAATCACTGCATGAATTGGTGAATTTCTCCATTGACGGCTTCCACACTGCCCCTCGTCAACCCACCTATGCGCCCTTGGGATTTACGCTAACTCCAGGATGCTGCAGCCGAGCGGTTGATATCGCTCATGGAATCATTGCTGTCTGCCACCGCCCTTGCGATGGTGGCCAGGACTTGGTTGAGGTCGGCTGCGGCGGTATCCCATTGTTGCTGGGCTGCCTGATATGCGACGGCAGATTCACCGGTCCAAGTGCTGACCATGGGCGCTAGTTGACTCTTGAGTTCATCGAGTAACCCGTTGATGCGTGCAGATGTTTGGGTGATATCTCCGCTGGCTGCCGCGATGTCGCCGAAGCTGTAGTGGATCATATCGGTGCTCATAGTGCTGTTCTCTTTCTTCCTTATGTTTTCGGTGGTTGGTCAGGATGATGGCGCGAAGATTTTATAAAGACAAGCCGCCTAGCTGGGTGAATGATGTGGCGTTCTGTTCTTCGGTGGTGGCGAATGCCGAGGCGTTCGCACGAATGTTGTCTGATATGGAGCTCAGCGCTTCACGGAGCCGGAGCGCGGCGTCGTTCCATTGGGTCATGAGTTCGCCAAAGGCGACGCTGGCGTTTCCTTTCCACGCTCCCGCTACGCCGTCGACGGTGCCTTGTAGGCGTTGAAGTTCTGCTTGGACTTGATCATTGACGGCGTCCACTTTTCCTGCCGTCGTGGTCATCAGTTCGTGTTCGGTAGCAAAAAGCCCGCTCATTGGTTCCCCCGTCTTAGTGAAATGTGTTGATATCGAATCCCGCCCCACCACGGCCTCGTTACAATCTCGAGTTTTCCGTGGTGTTGTGGCGGTGTATGAGAACAGACTCATCAGTCGTCGATCGGTTCCCACTTTTTTAACATTTTTCTGGCGGGTACCTTTTCGCACCCACGATTAACTCCCTTGACCCCATATTCTGGGCAAATACGCCTACTGGCATGAATTTCCGCATCACGACGGCATGACTTCTGCACTGCGCGCGGCGGTCGAACATGCCGCTGTGCGTTTCGCGGTGAGCTCCCCTTTCCATTGGCATCCGACGCTGACTTGTTTTCCTTCTTGTAAAAATGTCGTCCACTGAACGACCGATCCCCCTTCTGGGCGTTCTTCGTAGCTCACGGCACCTTGCCGCCACGCGGATTCGGGCGCGTAGTTGGAGAACTCAGCGCGAGATTGGACCATTGATTCCACGTGTTCACGGAGGTGTGCGTCGGTCACGTCTGGTTGGACGGGATGCCCTGAGACCAGGATCCGTATGTCTTCATCCACAGGGTCTTCCAATATGAGGCGCTCTGGCGTCGACGAGTGAGACCATATCCATCCAGAGGTCAAGGCAGCCCGGACAATTCCGTTATCGACGATTCCTCCTGGCTGATTATGGTGGTCGCTACTTGCTGGCGTGGCGGATAACGCTGTTTGTCCCCCAGTTGTGTCGTTCCCCTCTACCCGTTCGTCGCCATCAATGTGTTGAGAGTTGGCTTCTGCTTGATTCGTTTGCTCATAATTTCCGCCGCTGCGCAGTGTGACGGCGAGAGCTGTCCCGATGAGGACAAGGATGCACATGGTGACAGCGAGCGCATTGCGGTGACGGAGTAGAAACCCTCCACGGCGATAATCCCGGCGCGGCGGACGAAAGTCGGTTGCCTTTCGTTTCGTGAGGTTCGGTGAAACACCCTTGTCCGTCCGTACCCTGTTGTGTGGATTCTGTTGGGTTCGCCCTCCCCGGGGCAACGCGGTGTCATCCCCGCTGCGATGCATTTCGTTCCCCGCGCGGTGGGCCTCGTTGCCCATAGGGCGAACATCGTTGTGCGAATCGCGCGAGAGAACTCCAGCCATACGTGCCGAAATCTCTATCTCCTCGATGCCGACTCGCATCGCCGGAATGGATGCCTCATTCAGCTTCTCCAGGGCATATTCAACAAGTTCAGCGCCCCGACCGGGCTTATTTGTAGCCTTGTCTGTAGCAACGACAAGGACTTCGACGCCCTCGGGTCCGATCAGGTCTCGTTCACGCGAACTCGGGACTCGGCCGGTCTCCACGGCGGATTCAATTTCTGCACTGACGACGGCGATCAGGGGGGTCCATGAAGAACTTTCCGTCGTCGATGGGGACGAGGTCGGTCATTGCTTCGTCGGCAGGAAGTGTCAGTGCCGTCAACCCCGCGTATTGCCCTGCGATGTGGAGGACAAACGAAATAGGGCGAAGAGCAGGCTCAATGCTACAGAGCGCGTCGGACATCGGGAGGATGGTGGGAGCGTTCTCTGTTAACGCCGAGCGCGCGAAGGAAGAATCAGTATCCGGGTGCTGATACCGCTGTGCATCATCGTCGACGTAGTTATCAGCCCACCGCTTCCGACGAAGTAGACCCCACCATGACGGGCACAAAACAATGCGTTGTTCGGTTCGGCTGTTACGTCCGATGGATACAACGTCCGGGACGCTCTGTGCCCGGCCAGATTCGGTCTGTCTTTTTATACGAGTCTGATGATTATCTGGAGGCATCGTCGGCGTAAAACTTGGTGGCGCGTAGTTCCTTGTCGTCGTACTCACAGTCACGTAGTTCCCCCTTGTGTCTCAACCCCGTTTAATTTTTCGGTGCTATTTCTGTTCAGTGTTATTACTGTCCGCCGTGGTGGTTTGGGCTGCATCGGCGTCATCCGTGTCAGTGCCGCCCGAGTTATTGGCATCCGCGTCAGTGTCGGCAGGACTACATTTCTTGTCCTCGTCCTCGGCACTGTCCTCGGGTGAAAGCTGCGCACGTGCGAAATGAATTTCGCTGGTGGATCCGTTGACAACGATGTGTGCTCGGCCTGGAACAGCTGGCCGCAATGGCACCCCGAATAATGGACCATCGTCTTTATCCGCGGACAGCAGCGCGACTACCCCGTTGATAGCACGCATTCCTGCGAGCAAAGGATCGTGAGCTGCACGCATCATTCCTGATGCTCGTCGCGCCACAACAATATGTACCCCGATATCGCGAGCATGCGGGAGCACGCTGACAAATCCACTCATGACGGACGGCGAAATCGTAAGAAGGTCGTAATCGTCGATAAGGAGAAATATCTCTGGGCCGGACCACCACGATCTGTTCTTCAGTTCCTGCGGGGTGATCGAATCACCTGGCAGACGCATGTTCATGGTGGTGGTCAGCTGGGCAATCAAAGTGTCTGCGGCGGAGGGCGTCGAGGCATATCCGGCGTCATAATCACTCGGGACTTCTGCCAGCAAGGTTAGTCGTGGATCAATGACAACGATGGCCGCGGTTGGCACATCATCCGTGCTTGTTGCATCAACAGTGCTCGTCGCATCAGCTGCGGAATCATCGGCTTTCGCGTCTTCATCCGTCGCCGGTTTCTTCCCGAAATTCTTGGGTTTATACGCGCTTGTAATGCCGTAAATAAGTGAGCGAAGCGTCGTTGTTCGTCCGCTCTCCCCTTTTCCGACGATGAGCATGGCCGGGTTTGCCACCGTCGACCATGACCACGTTGATAGATGCACGCTCTCCCGCCCCATCGCGATGGCTGGAGGAAGAACGGGATCGAGTTCCTCACGTGTGAGGGCTTCTGGAAGGACCCGTAGCGCGGGAACTCGAGTGTCCCCTCGTTGAGCTGCTATGCGCGTCACCTCAGCAATATCTTGGTTCGTTGAGTGAACGACCAAGGCATGAAGGCTGGTCCCCTTCCATTTCACGATTGCTCGGCCTGGACGGCTGGGGATCCGTTCAGATAATTTCCTATCAATCAGCGACTCCAGGGGGTCTCCCAGCGATAATTCAATTTTCGTTCCGAATAAATCACGGATCTGGGGCCGCAGTGCGGACCATCTATTGGCCGTAATGATGACATGAATTCCTACCGAGAGGCCATCTGCAATGAGGAGCCCGAGAGCATCGGCCACGTCGGGGAAATCTGTCGTTATGACGTGCCACCCGTCAATGACCACGAAGATGTCACTGAGTCCGTGGTCGCGGGCAGCATCGACGCTGGCCCATCCCTGCCGGAGCCATTCCTCCCGACGGTCCTCGGCTAACACAGCGACTTCATTGACCAGCCGAAGGATGCGGTCGTGTTCATGCCGGTGAACCACGGCGACCGTGTGCGGCAATCGTTCCAGAGTTCCTAGGCCGTATCCGCCCATGTCCAGGACATAAAACCGTGCCTGGTCACTGGTACGGGACAACGCCAACGTCGTGACCACACTTCGTGCCGCGGTTGTTGTTCCTGACTGCGGGCCACCAATAATGCCGATATGCCCAGTTGATCCCCGCAGGTCAATAGTCCATGAGATCTGACGTTGGGTCCGTGGTGCGTCGATCAGGCCGATCGTTATCTGAAGACCTTCGTTCGAACAGGTGTGGTCGCGTGTGAGACGACGAGTCCGAGTATTCAAATCGGACATGGTTAAGACGTCAGGTAAGGGCGGCAGCCATATCGTTCGGGCAGGTACAAAGCGCGCCACCTCCGATGCGCAGGGTCCGTCGATGCTCAATCTGTCAATGGCAATGCGCAAAATTGTTGATGGTTGTGGCGACGCTGCCGACCCGGCGGAGGAACCAGCAGCCTCCTTTGCAACCGAACTATTCCAGCGTCGGGAGACATAGGTGGCACGAAATGCGGTGATGGAATCCCCACCCACTCGGGCGAGACCATACCCGGGTTCCTTGGGAAGAGTGTGGGCGTCGTTGACGCCAAGAACGATCCTCGACTCCCCCGCAGAAAATGTGCGAAGCCCGATGCGGTAACTCAGATGTGCGTCGAGTCCCCGTAATCGTCCTTCTTCCAGTCGTTGCGTCGCTAAAAGAAGATGGACCCCCAGAGAACGCCCCAATCGCCCAATCGCCACGAAGGTATCAATGAAACCAGGATGTGCACTCAATAATTCCGAAAACTCATCGATAATGATGACGAGTGCCGGAAGACGTGGATAATCACCGTCATCACCAGTGCCGCGGGCAGAGTATTGACGCCGCATATCGGCATATTCCACCAAGGACGACACCCCGTGCGCGCGAAGAAACTCTTGACGCCGGGTCAGCTCCCCCTGGAGAGCGTCCTCCATACGATCAACAAGCGCGGATTCGTCGTCCAAGTTCGTGATCACGGCAGCAACATGTGGCAACCGTTCCATGCCTATGAACGTTGCGCCACCTTTGAAATCAACGAGAACGAGGTTGAGCTGTTCAGGTGAATGCGACGCCACAAGCGAAAGCACCAAGGTTCGCAACAATTCGCTTTTACCAGAGCCGGTCGCACCGACGCATAAACCGTGCGGCCCCGACCCGCCCTCCGCGGATTCTTTGATGTCCAGGTAGAAGGGGCCACCGTCATTGTTGACGCCCAATGGAATGTGAAGACGCTCCGCTCCCCGCTTTTCAGTCCATGCAGACGACGGTGAGACCAGAAGAGGTGTCGCCACACCGAGCACAAGTTCTACTTCGTCGATTCCTTCCGAGGAGTGCTCAGCGAGCACGTCAGCCGTTGGCCGCGTGTACCGTGCCATCGAGCGGGCAAGGACGTCAAACTCCTGCTCAGAAAGCATATCGGCCTGGGCAAAAGTATCCAGGCCCGACGTCGTTAATGCCGAGATCATCCCATGATCGGCACGTAACGCGATGCCCTCGTCTGCCGCGTGAGCCTCCCACTGGTCGATCACATGCCAACGCTGCCGACGCTGGGTTTCCGACATCACATCCTTGTCGGGCATGCCAACGACAATCACGCTGGCCACCGCCGGGTGATGTGCAACGGTGAGAGGCGCAGCACCGTCGATAATGAGAACAACTTGAGGCCCGGAGTCATCGCGAGAGCCAGAGGCCCCAGACATATCCGACCACAATTCATCCAAGACCGTCACGACGTCCTCAGGATTGGAGAACGCCTCCTGACCGTCCGAATGGGGAATCCATGGCAGCCACGGCCACGATCACGGATGGCCGCACACCATAATCCGAACAGCCTCCGGACCATGGAGAGTGACTAACTGGGCCAGCAGCGAACGAACAACTTTCCGCCCGTCGGACCCACCGATGTACACCGTCGAAAAGTCACCCAGTGCCAGACACACTGGGACATCAGAGAGCACCAATGATTCTCTGAGCGCGCGGCGCAAGGCCAGGGCACAAATCGGATCAATATCTTCCACAGCATTGGTTTCCCCAATACTCACGTGGGTTCGCGCGCGTTGAGACGCGGTTCCGATGCGCACATGGGCAAAGTCGTCGTCGTACCGACCCCGCTCCCACATGCGGTTACTTCCCACAAAAAGCGTCAAGGTGTGGGGATCGGGATCAACAAACTCCATCATGGAGCGCTGCTGTTCAGCGTCTTCCCTAGATTCCCGGCGACATCGATCAATGTGCCTCAGATACACACGGCGTCGTTCGTCGACAGACTGAGCCTGATTCCCCGTCACCATCCCCACCATGGACGCAACCATGATCAGCGGAAAGAGGTAGGTCATCGGGTTGGCGGCGTTTCCGGAAACAACCATGATGGCGACCATCCCGAGCACCGCGACAACCATCACTAACGGCAAAAGCCGACGAAAAAGCGGCTGTTGAGGGGAACGCGGGGCCTCGGGCGGCTGATCAACAGGGATCTCACGAGGTTCTGGGAGCTCCGGGCACCATCTGTCGGCATAAGGAACGACTGTCTTCATCAACGTCGCCGTGGAGGATTCATCTTTCCCGTCGGCACGCTCGGGTGAACGATGCACCTCCGACTGCGCGGATGAAATACCCACTGATTACCCCCTAGCCACCTGTGGCTGATAACGATATACACAGCATGGATCCCCTCAGACTGTGCAATGTAGGTAGTATACGCGAAACTTGTTATCCGGCATAGCATTCGGGGGAAATGGGGTATACATGCCGCACACGAACACGCGCGATTTCCGCAGGTCAAACACACATCGGGCGGGGGAAAACAACGAATTCACGACGAGTCCACGGATAGATCTAACGCGAACACGAATACGCATCATTCTTGAGCTGCCCGATGAATCATTCAACAGCCTGGGTTTTCAGCAAAGCGACAGCGGTGAAAGAAATAAATCGGCGAATAACGTTGACCGTGAATTATCTGTTTACCCTACTGACTTCTCAGCGCATAACTCTTTATTAAGTGACCTTTTAATCGACGACGGTATCCACGAACCTCTTTACCGGCAGTGTCTTGATGTCACGGTACTTACCCACCAGCCCGCCACAGAATTAATTCGCGACCTTGTGGATTCTCTTCGGGAACGACGGGTTCTTGATACCTCTGCACCACCAACACCATGGCGGCTCATAACCAGTAGCGGCCACGCTATTCAGTATGACGCATCATTGGCAGATTATGGGGTTCAACCAGGCGATACACTCTTGCTGACTACACGTACGTGGTCCGGGCACGATATTCATATCACCACAGCGGAAGCTCTATCCCAATCCCGTGATAATCACTTTTTTGGTCACATCATTAACCGCGGAATCTTACCCATCACGATTATGACATTGGTCGCACTGTCGCTTATTCCCCAACTGGTCAATGTGATTTCTAAGAATTGGGGACTCTGGGACGAAATTACGTCGATCACACGACATAATCCACCCTTGGACTCCCCGGATGGGCATGGGTACTTCTTATCCCTCTTCGCTTATTCGTCACTATTTCCGTGGTGATGTCTCGTCGCTGTTGCTTTACTCTCCTCTTCTTTTTGCGTATTTCTTGCTTATATTAAGACCCACCACACAATAAAGCCCTCGGGTATCAATGAGAGCGAAGAAAAGGATACAAACTATCCATCACAACCTGACGGGCAATATGCATCCTTGTGGGCTCGGAATTCTCCCCCACATAGTTCCTACGTCCTTGAGTCAACAGCATTGTGGTGGGCGGCTGCATGGGCACTGGGCACTCTGAGCTGGTCATCTCCCTGGATGGCGGTATCCCTCGGCTGTCTCTGCACAGCATTGGTATGCGGAGCAGTAACTTTCTTCCACCTCAGTGTTTTTAAGAAAAATTCCACAACAGTGGTGGGCAATTCAATCGGGAAAATTCCCGGCGCGATTAATAAATCATCGGACATCATTCCCGCCATCGCCCTCCTCTTGTTTTCCGGGATCATGGTTCTTCCGCTGGGGTTAACTTTCTTCTCCTTCGTGACACCACAGGTCGTGTTTTGCGTCTGGCTGCTGCTCGCACTTTTCATCCATTCGTGGACCGGTATGCTCGCACTCCGTTGCGCTGGAGTTCGTCCGGACCCTGTGCCGTCGACGGGGAGTGAGCTCGATGAGGCCGATAGCCCGCCTCTCCCCGATCGTCCTCAACGCGTCCGCCTGGCGCACGACATTCATACAGGCATGTCCACGGGCTGCGCGGCAGTCATCATTCTTTCTGCTCTGTGCCTTGCGTGGTCATCTCCATCGGCCGGAACAGCGTCGCTCATCCTGGTGATTGCCATCGCCGAGGGGCTTCGCGCGCGCCTGCAAGCTCGATATTCAGTTCAGGCTTTGGCTCGAGCAACGTCGCTCGTGTGCCTCGCCATTACGTCACTGACTCTGTTTTTGGCTGATTATCCCGTCGGGACGATGCACACGGTGGCTCTAGCAGCCGGAACGTCTGTTTTCTCCTTGCTGTTAGTTATTCCCGTCCTGCCGCAATGGAGAGTAACGGACCCCACGATTCAGAAGGCGATTGAGATTATGGAAGCCATCATGACGGCTGCAGCGATCCCCCTCGCGTTGTGGGTGGCTGGGATTTTCACCGTCATTCGTGGGCTGGGGTAACCGCCATGCCATACTCTGTGAAGGTCGCCAACTCGGCCCGTTTCTTCTATATCTCCGCACCATCTACCAGCCAGAAAGTTGGTTTTTCTTCACGACGTGCCCTCGCGTCCATATGCGTCACGATCGGGGTTTTATCGTCGACGATCATCGATTCTCCCTGGTCAGTCGGGCCTCCGCGGTCATACGCTGCCGACGTCGACACTCGTGAGAACCAATGTTCACGCGGTTTGACGGAAATTGAGTTATCCCGGCGCGGTTTCGCCACGGATATGGTCACTCCCGTGGATTCCTTGCCTTCATTGCCCGAAGCTCAGCGTTTAGCAACGGGTCGGGGAATCACGGTGGCCGTCATTGATACGGGGATCAATCGTCATGTCGACCTCCCGACGCTGGTCGGTGGTGGGGATCTCTTGGGCGACACCGATGGCACTGAGGATTGCGATCTGCACGGAACGATCGTCGGCACGATTATCGCTGGTCACGGGCGTGCGCGTGGGGTAGCTCCGGATGTTGAATTGTTGTCGATACGACAGACGAGTGCTCATGCTCAGCCACGTACTCGCTCTGGCGATGGTGAGGGCGGGCAGCCTGCGTCCCCTTCAACGGGGTCCCCGAAAACGGGCACTTTAACTGGCGTTGCGGACGCTATTAATAGGAGCGTCGACACTCATGCGCGCGTGATCAATATTTCGGTCGCTGCCTGCACAGATCCACGGATGGAGCCCGAGGGGATCGAGCATCTTCGCGGTTCGCTGGAGCGTGCCGAGAGCGCCGGGGTGACGGTGGTCGCGGCGGCGGGGAATTCCACTGGTCCATGCCACGATGGGATGAATGCCTACCCTGCCCATGAACCGACGGTGATCTCGGTGGGGGCCGTTGGTGGTGATCGTCATCGTCGGGCGGATTACGCGCTCGCTGGCGGCGATATTACGGCTCCGGGTGGTCCGGTGATGGGTCCTCAGCTGGGGTCATCGCCGATTATGGCGGCCACCGATCCTACGGAAGTTCAGCGGAATCCTGCCATGGCGGAGGAGCCAACCCCTCAGCCTTTTATCGGGACGAGCTTTTCTGCACCGCTCGTGTCGGGCACGGTGGCTTTGATGTTGGAGGTTGCTCCACATCTGACTCCGTCTGATGTTCGGCAGATCCTTGCGGCGACGGCAACGCCGGGGGCTGGATCTCAGGCGGGGATGGTTCATCCTGCTCGAGCGGTGGGGATGGCGCGTCGGCACGCGGAGTCTGGCGGTGTGATCCCCACGGAGTCTCGGGAAGCGTCCGATCCTGACATCACCGTTCCCGCCGCTGCTACTCATCATTCCCACCGCCGCATGGTGATGACCGTGATTGCCGTCCCGTTCACGATTCTGTGTGCGGTGGGTGCCGCAGTCATGGCTGCTCGGCGGCGACAATAATTTTTGACGCGCGATCGCGGGATAGGTTTTCTCCCTCAGCAAGATGCCGGACTACCGACCACGGGGCCACCGTGGGGGTACGAAATCCCAGGATCTGCAGTGTTTCCAACGAATCCACCGCAAAGCGTCGGCCGTCCGAGCTCACGATCGCATACCCCGAGCCAGTGTCAACGGCCACCGCGTGAGCCGGCCCGGAGTAATAATCGGCAGTTCGTGGCGTGAGCCGCTCTTCCTCTTTCTTGCCGACGGCCACCGCCTGCTCCGCCTGAACGACAGGCACTGCACCATGCGGGAAGGTTGTCGCCTCCGACCACGTGAGAATATCGGCGTCGCCCACCTCTGTGGATTCGGTATCTGTGGCGGGTCGCTGCTTCTCGCGTGGGCTTGCTACCGTCCCTGCACAAAGGCGCCCCTCTCGCGGAGCCCACTCAGGTTTCTCCCCCGGTATGGTCCCCCAGTTCAGTTCGTCGGCCGTCGGTATGTCTGATATGTCCGCCGGGCTCACCCGCTCAACCACCACACCTGGTCGCGAAAGTAACAATCGGGCATGCACAGGAGCTAAAGGAGCAATTCCGTGGTCACGCACAACGTAAACGTCACCATCGTCAGCAGCTGCGTCGTCGCGTGTGGTTGCCCCGGATTCATGGGATGGGCGATTATTGACGGTCTGTCGGTGCGTCAATGAAGGGGCTGCCGAGCGCCCCACGGACGAACCCTGCTGATCAGCGATGATGACGGTACCGATGGTGTTGAAAGGTTTTCGTAAGCCAGACTCGCCGCCGGCCGGCATGGATGATCGAATAGTGCGAACATCATCGACGCGGGGGATCGCTTCGACGAAGGAATCAGTAACATCCCGGATGACCGATGAGGAAATGCCCAGTGCCCGCGAAACTGCCGGCTCCGGAATGGAACCGCGCTTGGCGAGGAGTGAGCGCCGATACGGATGTCCATCGGACGAATCCGGGCTGATCAACCACATCCCACTTTCTGCCCGGAGGATCGCCGAGCGAGCATCGCGGGGCATGGACTCGGCCACCGCCACTGATAACGTGCCGCGGCTATTCTGACCAGGTTTTACGTCGTTCTCGACGTCGTCGGCACCCTCGTCATCAGCACTGTCACCCTCGTTGTAGGTGGCTTTCTTCACCAAGGAGGATGCGTCTGGAGCGCGTGACGGCATCTTCTGTGCACCAGACTTATCCGCGGAGCGGAGGCCATCTGCCGACCGAGATTTATTCGATGACCGGGGATTATCCGGCGAATGGCATACTCCCCACGATCCCTCCGTCGATTCCGCATTGCCCTGCGGCGGCAAATCCGATGGCCCCCGGAGCCCAATAAACTCCCCGCGCGACAGAGACGCTAAATTCTTGCTCGATACTCGGTGGGCTTCTTCCGCTTTGCCCACCACGAGCCGCGCCGAAGCCAGATCCGTCACAGGGTGTAGCGTGTCGTTGACGCGCACAAACATTTGGCCGGTATCTGCAGCAATGAGGATCGTGTGGTCTCCAATCGCGGGGTCAGGCCGCATCATCGCCATAATCCCAGCACCTGCGATACCGAGAACGCTCAGCACAACACCGATCGCCAAGGCTCGGCGTCGGCTCCCGGGAACGTCGTGGACCATGCGGGTATCTGCACAAACCAAGGCCTGTTCCAGCTGCTTACGAACAAATCGGTATCCGGCTAACTGTGCACTGGACGTCGGCTGCTGATAGTCCTTACCGCCACCGGCAGATGCACGTCCCCGCTGGTGGTCGTCGTGAGCCGACCCATCGTGGTTCGAACTTGGCATGATTCCCCCGTAATCCCCCATTTTCTGCAGATCCTGCATAGTTGACAGGTTTCGCTGCGCACTCCATAACCTACATCATTGCCAGGACAGAACTTCATCTTCAGCTAATGTGGCTGGCATGGAGAATCTACCGGATAACGACGCCGCTTCCGATACCCCTACCCCTTCACCCCATGCACCCCATGTCGCGCCGCTCTCGGATGATCCGACATCGTGCGCTATGGCATTTCGTAACCTCTACAAAGCTTTCCGCGGGAAACCAGCTGTTAATCAATTGAACTTGGACATTCCTCGCGGAAGTTTTACGGTCTCGTCGGCCCTAATGGTGCGGGAAAGACCACAGCGATCACGATGTCCACCGGTCTCCTCCGCCCGGACCAGGGTTCTGTATGGGTCAATGGAATTAATGTGTGGGATAAGCCCGCGGCAGCAAAAGCAACTTTCGGGCTCTTGGCTGATGGTTTACCCACTTTTGATCGTTTGTCAGGAAAAGAACTTCTCCAATTTTCTGGTGCTCTGCGCGGAATGGATGAGGGAATCGTCGAGAAACGCGCTAATGAATTACTCGAGGTTCTCGATCTCAAAGAATCTGCAAATAAAATTGTCGCTGATTATTCGGCCGGGATGACAAAGAAGATTCTTCTAGCTCAGGCACTTATTCATCGCCCCGAACTTCTTATTCTCGACGAGCCACTCGAAGCTGTTGATCCTGTGTCGGCTCAAATTATCCGATCGATTTTGACGACATACGTCAAAGCCGGAGGAACTGTCATTATGAGCTCGCATGTGATGGAAGTTGTTGAGGGGCTGTGCGATCACGTTGCGATTATGCAAAATGGCAGGGTTTTGGCTAGCGGAACAACCGATGAGGTGCGCAATGGATCGAGTTTGACCGATACATTCCTCAACCTCGTCGGTGGCGGAAGACTCGCTGAAGGAAGTTTGGGGTGGTTAGCATCATGAGTCAGCCGATTAATCCGAATAGTGCGGAGCCTATATCGGGTTCTCCATCGACACGTGCTCAATCCGCGTCGCCCTCTCAACCATTTCACGCTAGCGATAAGGAAATCCGTTCTGCGGTTTTCCGCTTGCATATGCGGTTATGGAAAAAGTCCTGGTACGAGGGCGCTAGTCAATGGGTTCTTGTCATTATGACGACGCTGTACGCAATAGGGGGAGTCGCGTTTACGGCTAGCTCTTGCGTCGATATTGCTCGTAGAACGGGCCGGTTTTCAGCGGCTGCGGTCGGTGCACACCCGGCGGGCAATATGAGTGGACCTGTCGCCGACAATCCATGGACCGCCTTCGCAGCACTCGGAGCCACGACCCTGCTTGTGTTGGCTTTTATATGGCCAGCTGGGGAAAATACGGTTCAGCCAGCTAAGTTAGCGCAATTCCCTCTTAAACCTTCGTCGCTGGTGAGGGCATTACTGCCCACCATCGTTGTTCAGAGTCGTGCGATTATTGCTATTGGTGTCACCATAGCCACGATGGTCGCAGTCATTCTGTCAGGTAATGCGACGGGACAATGGTTCACGGCGGCCATTGGGATCGTCGGATTAATTTTGGGAATTTCGTGTCTCCTTGTTATTAATCAAGCGCTGATTGTGACATCGAGTTCTAGTGGAGGTAACCGTTCACGCCGGAACTGGCTATATTTCATTGTCACTTTTCTGTTCCTCTCTGTTTTCATTGTTATTCAGATTTTCGCTTCTGGATTCGCCTCCTCGGTAACCGACACTATTCTTAAATGGGTTATTCGTATTGCGGGCTGGACACCTCTAGCTTCAGGCCCGGCGATGATAGACGACGCCACCCAGCATGCGTGGATCAGCCTCGTTATCCGGACCGTCCTCACAGTTGTTTTCATTATTGCCGGCCTATACCTGTGGTCGCGGTCAGTCGATCGTGATTTCGCGTCCGCCGCCAATACGTCCGGGAAATCTGAAGATGTTTCCCCTCGAGACTCTTTTTACCTCCGTGGAGTTCCCCACACTGTCGTCGGCGCGCTATTCTCACGTCAGTTGAAATATTGGGTGAGAGATGTTCGTTTTAAATACGCAATTTTGAGTTTCCCGATCATGGCGCTCATATTCTTGATAATGGGGATTGCCACTGGAAACAATAGTCCAGTTGTCGGTTCCCTGTATATTGCGATTGTTGGTAACTCTAACTTCGCTTCGAATGATATCGGTATGGATGGTCCAGCTAACTGGGTTCATATGGTAGCTGGAACACGCGGAAAAGATATCGTTATTGCTCGCGCTATTGCGGTCATTATTTTCGATGTCCTATTGCTGGTTCCCTGCCTGGTCATCATGGTGCTTTTCGCGGATTTCACCCCCAACCAGAAAGCGATTATTGCGGGCGCGTGCCTCGGTGGAGTTTTTGCAGGACCCGCGGTCGGCTTATTCCTCTCCGCCTATAATCCCTTCCCCGCCGTCAAACCCGGCGTTAATACGATGAGGAACAACGGACGGCAGTCCGGCCCTGCCTTCGTGGCAATGCTTATTGCACTGGCTGCATTCACCATTATTCTTGGTCCGGCGGTTGCTGTTCCACTGATCGGTCTCACCGGTGCTTGGTTTGCGGCGGCATATTCCCTGAATGTGGACCTCGCGATGCTCGCTGGCTCGATTGCCCTGTCCGCAAAACGAATTGATTCGCGCTATCCCGAAATTTTCGCGAAAGTCCGAAAATTCTTATAGCCTTTCCGCTTTCCAGAATCTCTTATAAGATTGCTCTGGCCGCTCAACGACGGCCACCTTTCTTATTTTAAGGGGTATCTATGGGGGATTTTTTCGTCGTCATCGCCTGCGTCGGCCCAATATTTATCGGATTATTTTGGCGATGGCCGTGGGGCTCAACCACAGTATCGACTCGTGCAGGCTATGGTGCATCTAACACTGTCGGCCAGAGCTCAACGACCTTCGAGCTTTATCCCCTCACTCATGCGTATTCCGCTCCCGTGATGCTCGCCGTCCTCCACCGTGTTGTGCGTTGCCCGATCATGCTGAGCTCGACGGCACATACTGGTGCCGACGTTATCGCTGACTGGGACAACCACTCGTCTGATCAGCCAACCACCACGTGGCGACTATTTGTGGAGCTCCCCACCGCCGATTCTTCGCAGGTCATTTCATATATTCACAGTTGTGGGTGGCAAGCCTGGGTTTCTCCCGACGCGGGCCAGAAACCTGGATGGGATGACTACCTTCGCGACGTCCGCGCACTGACTGAGGATGGTCAGAACAGTCCAGACAACCAGCCTCTCCACACTCCGGCTAGGGTTGCGACTGGTGCCGTCGCCCTTCCGGATTCATCTGGCCGTATCGCTATCGTCTCGAGCAGCGCCGACCAGACTGGTGACCCTTCGCTGCAGTGTAGGGCTGCGCAACGTTTGGCCGAGTCCGTTCGAGCAGCTGGTCGGCGCGTCACTGTCATCACTGATTCGCCCGGCGAATGGGTATCAACCAAGTTCACGATCGTCGTTCCTCCTGAAGGTGGAACAACGTCCGATAGCAACGATGGGGAATGTAGTGTCGATTCGATTTTCGACGCCACGCAGCGTCAATCGTCGACAAGAACGAGTTCACTTCATCCACAAGGCAACGCTGACCTGGAGATTTGGGACTGCAGCGATGCCTCTATTACGTGGGCGATCACGCATGGTTCGGCGGAGACGAGTATCGATATTGTCCGACGGTCCGATTCGCAGCGGTGGCGGGAGGTCCACACCGTCATGGACGCGTCCGACCTCCTGCAGCTAATCGAGCGATCGGATACCCCGAGTTTGCTCCGCGCGGGCAGCTAACTCATCGTCAGCAGGGTAATCGACGCCCGTTAGCGTCAGTCCGTTCGCCGGAGCGACAGGAACCATGGGGTGTCGCGAATCATGGGCCAACATGTCCTCCATGAACCCATCCGGCCGCTTCCCCTCCCCCACGGATAACGACGCTCCGACGATGGAGCGCACCATGTTCCAACAAAACGCGTCGGCCGTCACGTGTGCCTCGTAGACGTCTGGCTCCGCCGCGGTGGACACCTCATGCCATGAGAAATTTTGCAGGTCACGAATGGTTGTGGCATGGGGACGTGCGCGACAGAACGCAGCGAAATCATGAAGGCCGACGAGTACCTCAGCTGCGTTATTCATCGCATCGAGGTCCACTGGCCTGCCCCACACGGCGGTGTCACGGGCCCGCGTCGGCAAGGCCCCGGCGCGATTCGTCGTCACGCGATATACGTAATGGCGCCGGAGCGCGGAAAAACGCGCGTCGAAGCCGTCGGACGCAAAGGAACACGCGCGAATGCGAACGTCGGGGCGCAGCAGCCGGGCGAAGCGTGACACCAACGTCGACGGATCGTTGTGGATGCTTCGTGTGCTCAGAATGTCGCGCGGAATATCAACATGTGCCACCTGGCCCGAGGCGTGGACCCCCGCATCCGTCCTACCAGCGACAACGAGCTGCACCGGCTGGCGCATCACAGTCTGAAAGGCCTGCTCGATATCCCCCTGAACCGAGCGAACATCGTTTTGACGAGCCCACCCATGGAAATCAGAGCCATCGTATGCAATGTCGAGGCGTAGACGCACCAGATCGTTCCTGCTGCCGGTGCACTCCGGTTCCGGTTGTGCGGTAGCGTTATCATTCGGAATCACGCTGACACTGTATCGGTTATACGCCACTCGCAACAGCGCTGGTATGTCAGGGCCACTCGGGGCCACCTGAGGCTAGATTTCCCATTCCTTCACACCTGTTTACTGGATGTGTAAGGGTAGAACCATGACTTTCCCCTCAAGGCTCCCCACACAACAACGGTTTGGCGTACGTAAACAGTTGGCCACACTATGCTTGAGCGCTACCCTTGGCACTGTACTCGTCGGCTGTAACTCGAAGAATGACAATAACAACAGCTCCTCGACAGCGACGCCAGCAACCACGTCGTCTGCTTCATCAAGTACCCACAGCAGCACCGCTAGCACGTCGATGAAATCGACAACTGACGAGTCCGAGGATAACCAACCCAATCCCGATTCTGATCGCTCAGATACTGACGCAGAGGAACAAGAGAACAACGCGGACACCGCAGATCAAGGAGCCGCTGACGTTCCCTCATGGGTTGTTGGTCACTGGTATGGCCACCGCCGATTCCTCAACATTAATCCGGATGGCTCCGGGAGCTTAATAATATTCTCTTCCGCCGGATTGTCGGGTAGTGATCAAGCTATTCAATTAATCGATTCTTCCGAAAACGGTGGACGAGGGACCATGACTTTGAAGGTGGTTAGCAGCCGTGATCAACCCGACCCTACCGGAAAGATCTACGACTACGAAGTAGAAAACGGGGTAGCGGGTGCGCACGGATATTTGAACTACTGCAAGACGGAACTGCCTGAATATAAGGCCGAGTACGGAACAAGGCCAATGTGTGGAGGTTAACTCCCATGTGTGGCGCATAACGGTCGAAGTAGCAGTACATGAAGGCACTGTGAGCAGGCAATTGATCACTCAACCCGATCCGCGAACGCCATCCACCTTGTGGGTAGCACCCCAACTTAAGCCCCTCAACCCGTACGGCCATTCACACACACGCAAACCTGATCCCATTGTGATCGGATTGTGACCTCGAAGGAGCCACCACGATGCTATAATTTAACGAGGCATAGTATTCACGGTGTCATAGACATCGCCCAGGCTAAACTGATCCCCATTGTTATGTGCGCTGGGGTGTCTTATCTCAACTCCGTTAGGTTTTCCCAAAAGGGCATAGGTTCATGCACACTGTTCATCGCCGCGTAACAGGGTTCACACGTCTTACCGTTATCGGTGTCGTCACTGTCGCAGGTTTTAACCTGGCATCCTGTTCGGATGACGGGTCTTCGTCCACTTCATCCAGCTCTGTCTCGTCATCATCTAGTAGCACGTCTTTATCATCCTCAGCGTCCAGCAGTTCGTCGTCATCATCGACAATGACGTCGACAAGTACCGAGCCCACTTCCAACAACCAGCCCGATCCACATTCACAACAACCTCCTACTGCGAATGAGGCAAGATCCGGGCGAGCAGCTGCCGCTACCGGTGGAGAGATTGGATGGGCTGTCGGCGACTGGGTTGGACATGGTCGAACCCTAAAGATTCAACCGAATGGAGCTGGCCAATTTATCGGTTACAACGGAGCTATCGAGAAGGATTTCGACGCGAGACTCACCATTAATTCGACGACCGGTGATCCATCAAACGGCACCATCACGGCCACAGTGGATAGCAGTGAACCCTTAGGTAAAAAATACGATGACATGTTGAAGCCGGGGACCCCGATAACGTTCACCGTGAAGGATGGTGTTGCGACAGATTCGGTGATCCAGACGACGGTGTGTGACTACTATTCGCCTGCGTATACGTCGACTCATAGTGATCAGGGTACATGCGGAGTATAAACGCTTATAGTTTTGACCAACGTCAATGAGACGAACGGCTGCCGTAATGGTCGTCCATTAATAAAGGATAATTAAGGTTAATAGAATAAACTTTCGTCGTTCAAAATCGGCAACTGATGTATGGAATCCCGGCGCCGTCGGGAGTTAGGAGACTGGACAATGCCCCGGTATGTCCGGACGCAAGCGATGCCCAATAAATCAATTCATGCCAGACGTACTACCCACACAGCAGATGTTAATGATCGGGCAGACCAACGACATTCGGTTCAGCCACCTCGTCGCCGACAGCAGTCTAACTATGACTGAAAAAGCAAAGCTCAACCCCACACCCATAACCAGCTTCAGAACTACCACGGCCTAACGATTGCAGCGTGGGCTTTCTGCCTGATAACAGTACTCTGGCGGAGTTTTATCAGACCATTCAATGATCCAAACCGAGTAGACGACTTCTCTAACCTTCACCAGGCGATAGTCAACTTCGTTCACGGACACCCGGTCTATATCGAGGATTTGTCAACAAAAGATCCTCATTATTTGTATTCCCCAGGGGCGACGGTTCTTCTTTCACCCGTGGGATGGATATCATCTAATGTGGACATATCCCGGTGGTGGTTTGTTCTGGCTAATTCTATTGCCATCATCGCCGGAATAGCTCTGCTTTTCCATATTGCAGGGCACAGATTGGGTGGTTTTCTTTTCCCCGCAGCAGTGACAGTTGCGTATTTTACCAAAACGTTACAAATACCTTGACATTTTCCAATATTAACGGAGTTTGTTTCTTTCTCCTCACCGTGGTGATAAACGGGCTCATTAAACAAAGAACAGTTCACACGGGAGTTGCTCTCGGTTTCGTAGGTTTAATCAAACCGTTCTTCTTTGTCCTACTTCTGCTTGTTGCTATACGAAAAATGTGGAAATCGCTCGGAATTACCGTGGCGGTCCCTATCGTCTTTAATATTCTCGGCTACATCCTAGTTAAAGACGCTGACGTTTACCGAACAACATTGGTGCCGTACATAAGAACACCGCGGGACTATGCTAATGCATCAATCGTCGGCGTTGGGTTAGGTCAGCATTGGCCGGGGTCCGTAGTATTTTTCCTCCGTGCGCTGGTTGTCGTTGCAGCGCTTCTGGCGGTTTTCCTCGCCTGGATATATTACGCGGAGAAGCCACAAATCTTTATGCCGACAACATCGACAGCACTGCTCCTCGCTGCCGTTCTGGCCGGAAGTTTAGGGCAACAGTATTACACCTTGTTTTTTGTCCCGGTTTTAGCGACTCTCAAGCACTGGAGCTGGGCTGATGGAGCGGTCCTGGGAGCAGCGTTTGCTGCTATTCTTCCCATAAATCCCTTTATTTCTTCACCAAATCATGTGGTGGGAGTAATTTTATTGTCTTGGACCATGCTCGGGTGGATAGTTTTGCTCATCGGCACCGTATTAATTGGGGGTAAGAATTGTTGGACAACAGCTGATAGGCAAGGCAGGCCGGGGGCAGCGCGTCACGGTTGAACACCGTAGTGTGACGGTCGGCTACGGGAGTCAAAACAACAGATCTGGGACAGCGCGCCATAGGGGTCGCAATAGTGAATAACGGCCACCACAATTATGGCAACAGTAGGCCGAGGCCAACCTGCCACCGTGGGACAGGACCTAAGAATGTATAGATATCGTAGATAAAGCAGTGACCTGCGTGGAATCGTATCCATGCAAGTCACTACTGTATGAGGCGCTGTACCAGACTCACCGCAAACACGTCACGGTGAGCCCTTTGCACGTATTATTCCGCCTCGGAAGCTGCTTCTTCTTCAGCTTTCTTGGAAGCTGCGGCGCGGGTTGCACGGCTGGCTTCGCTGGACGCCAGTTCCTCGGTCACCAGGAAGATCTGCGACATGGGGGCGTTGTCGCCCTTGCGATTCTCCAGCTTGATGATGCGGGTGTAGCCACCGTTGCGGTCGGCAACCTTCGGCGCGATGTCGTCGAAAAGTACGGAGATGATCTCTTTGTTCGGGATCAACTTCGCGACGTTGCGACGATCAGCGAGAGTGCCGGACTTCGCCTTCGTGATGAGCTTCTCGGCGTACGGCCGCAGCAACTTAGCTTTGGCGTCTGTCGTGCGAATAGCTCCGTGTTCGAAAAGTTGGGCTGCCAGGTTAGAGAGGATCTTCCGCTGGTGGGATGGGGATCCTCCGAGCCGGGCTCCCTTCTTAGGGGTAGGCATGGAATATTCTCCTCGTGACGATAAATTGTGAGCGACTTTTCTACTCGGCCGCCTCAGGCAAAAGTCCTTCCGGGGGCCAACCCGGGATCAGACAGTTTTGCCGACGCTGCTGAGGTCAGAGTAGGCGATACCGCTAGTTACTCGGCGATGTCTTCGCCTTCGGTGTCTATCCACTCGCCTGTTTCGGCGTCATAGCCTTCGATTTCCGAGACGTCGTAGCCTTCGGGCGCATCCTTCAGCGCGAGGCCCAAGCCAGCAAGTTTGACCTTGACTTCGTTGATGGATTTCTGTCCGAAGTTGCGGATATCCAGAAGGTCGGACTCGGTGCGCGATGCCAACTCACCGACCGTGTCGATTTCTTCGCGCTTTAAGCAGTTGTAGCTGCGCACGGAGAAGTTCAGGTCCTCAATGGGCATGCCGTAGGCCTGGATGTGCTCGCTCTCCTGCGGGGAGGGGCCAATCTCAATACCTTCGGCAGCGGTGTTCAGTTCGCGGGCGAGTCCGAAGAGCTCAACCAGGGTTCCGCCAGCGGATGCCATCGCATCGCGGGCAGTGATGGAATTCTTGGTTTCGACGTCGATGATCAGACGGTCAAAGTCGGTACGCTGTTCAACACGCGTTGCCTCGACCTTGTAGCTCACTTTGAGAACAGGCGAGTAGATCTGATCGACGGGAATACGTCCGATCTCGCCGGTCGCCTGGGCAGCGGGAACGTATCCGCGCCCCCGCTCAACAACGAGCTCGATGTCGAGTTTGCCCTGCTCATTCAGTGTGGCGATGTGCATGTCCGGATTGTGGATTTCCACACCGGCCGGAGGCATGATGTCACCCGCGGTGACCTCTCCCGGTCCTTCTTTGCGAATGTACATGGTTACGGGGTCGTCGGAATCCGACGAGAGAACCAAACCCTTGATGTTCAGAATGATGTCGGAGACATCTTCGGTCACGCCGGGAACCGTCGTGAATTCGTGAAGGACGCCCTCGATGCGGACGCTAGTGACCGCTGCACCCGGGATGGATGATAGCAGCGTACGACGCAACGAGTTGCCAAGGGTGTAACCAAAACCTGGCTCGAGCGGCTCGATGACGAACCGTGAGCGCGAGGAGTCAATGTATTCCTCGGTCAACTGTGGACGTTGTGAAATGAGCATGGATGTAATTCCTCCTGGTGGCGACCGCTATATGACGCCTGGAAGGGACAAGTGGATTACACCGTGGCGACGATAAACGCTGTAACCAAGAAGGCCACAGCGACATTGCCGACAGCGGCGATGCTGTTACTTCGAATAGAACTCGACGATCAGCTGTTCCTGGATCGGAACCTCGATCTGAGCGCGCTCGGGCAGCTGGTGCACGAGGATGCGCAGGGTTGACGGAACAACCTGAAGCCATGCAGGCACAACGGCGTCGGCAAGAGCTTCTTGTGCTTCGTCGAACCAGACCATCTTCCGGGACTTCTCACGCACGTCGATGATGTCGTACTGAGAAACCTGGAAGGACGGAACGTTGACCTTCTTGCCGTTAACGGTGAAGTGACCGTGGGAAACCAACTGGCGTGCCTGACGACGCGTGCGGGCAAGACCAGCACGGTAGACGACGTTGTCCAGGCGGGACTCCAGGAGGACCATCAGGTTGTCACCGGTCTTGCCGGGGCGACGGTGTGCTTCGGCGTAGTAACGGCGGAACTGCTTTTCCATGATGCCGTAGGTGAAGCGTGCTTTCTGCTTCTCCTGCAGCTGGAGCAGGTATTCGGATTCTTTGATCCGGGCGCGGCCAGCCTGTCCCGGAGGGTAGGGGCGGCGCTCGAAGTTAGCGTCTCCACCGACGAGGTCGACGCGGAGACGGCGGGATTTACGTGTTGCGGGACCGGTATAACGGGCCATTATTTATCTCTCCTCTTCCCTTAAACGCGGCGACGCTTCGGCGGACGGCAACCATTGTGCGGCTGTGGCGTGACGTCGGAGATGGAATTGACTTCCAGGCCGGCTGCTTGCAGGGAACGGATGGCGGTCTCACGACCTGACCCCGGGCCCTTGACGAAAACTTCAACCTTCTTCAGACCGTGCTCCTGAGCCTTGCGAGCTGCGGATTCTGCGGCCATCTGTGCGGCGAAGGGGGTGGACTTACGGGATCCTTTGAACCCGACGTGTCCGGAGGAAGCCCAAGAGATAACAGCACCGTTGGGGTCCGTGATGGACACGATGGTGTTGTTGAAAGTGGACTTGATGTAGGCGTGGCCGTTGGCCACATTCTTCTTGACGACGCGACGGCCAGAGCGGCGTGCGCCGGAACGAGTCTTCGGAGGCATATATTACTTCTTTCCTGCGATCGTCTTCTTCGGGCCTTTACGGGTACGAGCGTTCGTCTTGGTGCGCTGACCGCGAACGGGCAGGCCACGACGGTGGCGGAGACCCTGGTAGCTGCCGATTTCGATCTTCCGACGAATGTCAGCTTGAACCTGGCGGCGGAGGTCACCTTCGACGGTGTACTCGGCCTCGATAGCGTCACGAAGCTTAGCAACCTGATCGTCGGTCAGAGCGTCGGTACGCAGGTCAGGAGAGATTTCTGTCTTCTCAAGAAGCTGCTTAGCACTGGTTGGTCCAATGCCATAGATGTAAGTGAGAGCGACTTCCATGCGCTTGTTGCGCGGGAGGTCAACTCCTGCAAGGCGTGCCATATGGCAAAATCCTTCCGGTTGTCACGGTGGTTTTCTCCCCATTCGTCCTTGACGATTGGTCAATGGTGCTCGGTCGGCGCCGAGTAGCGCATTGAAGCTTGTGACAAGGCTCCGGCCACCGTGGCCAGAGGCTATTTCGTGGGGCGGAAACAAGCTGGTTAAACACGTTGTTAACCAGGCAATTGTCTTTCGAACTGTGCAATGGCCGCTGAATTGCGGACCGCGGAAGCTCTACCGCCCTACGGAGATGAGGAGGCTGATCGGTCTAAATCTGCTTACTTGTAGCGGTAGACGATACGTCCACGGGACAGGTCATAGGGAGAGAGCTCCACCACGACGCGGTCCTCGGGAAGAATACGGATGTAGTGTTGCCGCATTTTGCCGGAAATGTGAGCGAGCACCTTGTGCCCGTTGTCCAGCTCTACACGAAACATCGCGTTGGGCAAAGGCTCGACGATGCGGCCTTCGACCTCGATGGCGCCTTCCTTCTTGGCCATATCCTCCACGTTTCCCGATGCTTCGGCAAGCATCTGGTTGACTACGTTTATGCAGGTAAAACCGCCTTGTCAGGCCTTTTTAAACCGGCTGACGAGGCAGATTTCAGCGTCTCTCGTGTCGTTGAAAGACACCGTTCAAAAATAATACACATCACCTGCGAAAACGTCTAGTTCAAGAATGCTGTTATCGCTGCTCCGCGTTCAGGTCACGCGTACGGTATCCGGTCAGCATCTGGCGTCGAGGTTCTTATTCACGTCGGCGTCGATACAGTAAAAATGAACGGTGACGGTTTCACGACATCCGTGTCGAGGGGGGACCATGTGACAACCGGGCAGCCTTTGGGAACGGCAGATCTTCGAGCCATCACCGAATCCGGCTACGACGACACGACGGTGGTTGTGGTCACCAACTCACAAAAGCTTGCCGACGTTTCACTCGACGTTTCCGCTGGTCGCTCCGTGAGCCATGATGTGCTCTTCACCGTCACTCCATAAACCGACGGCGGAATGACCGCAGCGGTAAAAACAAAACACTCACACCTTTGAGACACAACATCGAAAGGACACCACATGTCTCTATCCCACGAAAACCAATCCGCTTTTCCCAAAGGTTTCCTATGGGGAGGGGCCACAGCTGCTAACCAAATTGAAGGCGCATATAACGAAGGTGGCAAGGGACTATCCATTCAAGATGTCCTGCCACAGGGCTTGATGGCTCCTCCTACCGAGGAACCTACCGACGATAATCTCAAACTCAACGCGATCGATTTCTATCATCGCTATGCCAACGATATTGCTCTGTTCGCCGAAATGGGATTTAAGGTATTTCGTTTCTCTATCGCGTGGTCTCGCATTTTCCCCAACGGTGACGACGATACGCCAAACGAAGAAGGGCTCGCTTTCTACGACAAAGTCCTCGACGAGTTAGAAAAGCACGGCATCGAGCCATTAATCACCCTTTCCCATTACGAAACACCCCTCAACCTGGCACGATCATATGGTGGGTGGAAGAACCGCGAACTCATCGATTTCTACGAAAAGTATACGCGGACTGTTTTCAACCGGTACAAGGGCCGCGTGAAGTACTGGCTCACCTTCAATGAGGTCAATTCCATCCTGCACCAGCCGTTCATCGGTGGAGCCATCGAAGCCTCCCGCGAAGATGTCCCCGATACCGATATCTACCAGGCCGTTCACAACATTTTGGTGGCCTCCGCACGAGCCACGAAAGCCGGGCACGAGATCGATCCGAATAACCAAATTGGCTGCATGGTGCTCAGCATTCCCCGCTATCCGCTGACCCCCAAGCCTGCCGACGCCTTAAAAGCTCAGTACGAAACACAGCTCGACGCCTGCTTCGGCGATATCCACGTCTTCGGCAAATACCCGCACACACTTAAGCGCCTGTTCAGGGAAAACAACATCACGCTGAACACCACCGACGACGATTTCGACGTCATGAAGAACAACACAGTCGATTTCGTGTCCTTCTCTTACTACATGTCAGTGGCGGAAAGCACTGATCCAAACCCTGAACGCGGCGAAGGCAACATCATGGGTGGCGTCGTCAATCCCGAGCTGGAGGTCAGCGAATGGGGCTGGGCCATAGACCCCGAAGGCCTGCGTTATGCCCTGAATTCAATGTGGGACCGCTGGCACAAACCACTGTTCATTGTGGAAAACGGGCTCGGTGCCGTCGATAAACTCGTTGATGATGCTTCTGCACCTTATGGAAAAACGGTTCATGATCGGTACCGGATTGACTACATGAACGACCACCTCGTTCAGGTCGAAGAAGCAATTAAAGATGAAATCCCCGTCATGGGATATACGTCTTGGGGTTGTATTGATCTGATTTCTGCGTCCACCGCCGAAATTCGCAAACGGTACGGATTTATTTATGTCGATCTCAATTCCGACGGTTCGGGTTCATTACAGCGATACCGCAAAGATTCCTTTGATTGGTATAAGAACGTCATCGCAACCAATGGTGAGAGCCTCAAACGATAAAGCGACAGCACCGCTAAGGAGACAGGTCCACTGAGGAAATAAAGCACGCCAGGTGCAGGAGCTACCATGAAAATCGTAAGGGTACTGAACAACAACGTCGTGCTGGCCACGCGCGACGACGACGGGGAGGTTGTTCTCACCGGGTGGGGTCTGGGGTTCGGCAAGAAAGCCGGTCAGCCCGTCGATAAATCGAAGGTGAAGCAGGTTTTTGTTCCCGAACACGGCCGCAACGTCGACAACATGGGTAGTCTGCTGGCGTCGCTGAATCTGGACTCGTGGACCTCGCCACCAATCTGGTCGATGGTGTGGCGGGTTCCCTCGTTCCGCATCCGGAATCAGCGACAATCATCGCCCTGGCAGACCACATTCAGATGTCGGTCACAAGACAGGGGCTAGCCGACGCACACGCGACTGATGGCCATCCATTGGAAGCCGAAGTTCGGCACTTTTACCCCGACGAATACCGCGTCGCCGAGCGAATGCTCACTGAAACTAACGCATGGTTAGCTCGTCGGCGCCAACCTCCACTCTCCCATGCCGAAGCCACGGCGATAACGCTGCATTTGGTTAACGCAGCTTTCCACACCGATGACCTCAGCGATACTTACACGATGACCGGGCTGTTTTCTCAGCTTTTCGACATCGTGGACTCTTCGCTGGGGATAACGATGGATCGAAAGTCCGTCAACGCAGCCCGGTTCATTACCCACATGCGATATTTCTTCGTCCGCGTCCGCAACGACAATCAGCTCAACGAAGGAATGTCAGTTCTTCGCGACAGCCTTGGACAGTCACACCCCGACGCCGTGTTGTGCGCGGACCGGCTGGCCAGCGTCTTGGAATTACGGCTGGATACAGAGCTTACCGACGATGAACGAGCGTACCTCGCGCTCCACGTCGCTCGGCTCAGTACGGAAATTAACCACATTAGCCCTTAAATTTACCGTAATCGTGCACAATTCTGAGCCAGACCACCGGCTATACTGGCCTCCACTACTGCGGAAGCACTCCACGAAAGCACCCGCATCCACGCAAAAAGACAAGGTGAGAGCCCATGACAACCAACCGCGAAAAAATGATCGCCGGGCAGGACTATGACGCCAGCGACCCTGAACTCGTCCAGGCCCACTTCGACTGTCTGGGCAAACTCGCCGAGATTAATGACCAAAGCCTGCTCGACATCAAGCAGCGCCACGGTCTCTACAGCAACCTCTTCAAGAGCTTCGGAAGGTCATTTATCCAGCACCCGTTTTGGTGTGATTACGGCTTCAACATCACCATCGGGGACGGGTGTTTCATTAATTTTGACGCCGTGTTCCTCGATCCCGCGCCCATCACGCTGGGCGATCACGTTCAAATCGGCCCGCGCTGCCAGTTACTTACCCCTCTTCACCCCATGGAGGATCACGAAGCGCGCAAGGCTGGCGTCGAAAGTGCTGCCCCCATCACGATTGGGAACAACGTGTGGTTCGGTGGCGGGGTCATCGTCTGCCCCAATGTCACGATCGGCGACAATGTCGTCATCGGTGCAGGTTCCGTCGTCACTCGGGATATCCCCTCACACACCTTTGCTGCAGGAAATCCAGCTCGCGTCAAACGCGAAATCTAGGCTAGTACTCCACGGGATCGCGCAGAATCGGGCAGGTCATACAATGCCCCCCGCTTCGCCCTCTACCAAGCTCCGCGGAATTGATCGTCAGTACTTCCACGCCGGCTTCACGCAAGAGGGCGTTGGTGTGCACATTCCTGTCGTATCCCATAACGACACCCGGCTCCAGGGCCACCACGTTATTGCCGTCGTCCCACTGCTCGCGCTCGGCGGCGAAAGCCTCGCCACCCGTCGGCACGATGCGAAGCTCATCCAGCCCCAAAGCACTGGTCACCGTGTCGATAAATGATCGCTCCTCACGGTAAATCTGGAAGCCGCGGGACTTATCCGACGGCAGCAAGGTAAATGGCCGAATCGCCTCCACCACATTCATAAACGCCGTCGCGACGTCACGGTCACAGAAAGTGAAGACCGTATCCAAGTGCATACTGGCCCGGGCCGGAGCCATCTCCGCCACAATGATCCGCTCCACCGCACCCTGGAGGAACAAACTCCGCGCGAGCTGCGAAATCGCCTGCCACGACGACCGCTCCCCCATGCCGATGAGCACAATGCCAGACCCCAACGGCATAATGTCACCGCCCTCTAGGGTGGCCAACGCGTTCTTCTCATCCGGATCGCCGTACCACATCGTGAAATCCCGCGACACAAAGCGCGGATGGAAACGATAAATCGCGGTCAGAAGGATCGTCTCGCGCTCGCGAACAGCCCAATGCATCGGATTAATCGACACACCACCATAAATCCAAGCTGTCGTATCCCGCGTGAACTGGGTATTCGGCAGCGGCGGCAGAATAAACTCCAGCTCACCACGGTGCCCAAACAGCGCGCTGGTCACCGACCGGTTAAATTCCTTCGGCAAGTCCGTGAATGCGAGCTCGCCGATTAACAGGGTGGCCAGCCTTTCCGAGGGTAACGACGAAAACCACCCGCGGAGTTCCTCGGCCAGCCCCAGACCTACCGAGTTCGGCGTCAACCAGCGCTCGAGAATCCACTCCCTGGCCTCATCGATCTCCACGGTTTCCCGCAGCAAATCGTGGAGTTCCAAAACGGTGACGCCACGGTCTTGCATCTGTTGGACAAAGTCGTGGTGGTCGTGGCGGGCGCGATCGACCCACAGCATCTCGTCGAAAAGGAGGTCGTGGCAATTTCGTGGTGTCAGCCGCTGATGGGCCAGGCCCGGCGCGCACACCAGTACTTCACGGAGAGTACCGACTTCCGACCATGCGCCGATCGTTGGTTTTCCGTCCGTAGGTGATGAAAAACGCGAGGACATAGGGGTTTTCCTCCTCCGCGGGCACAGACTCTGTTGGGCTGAAGGCTGATTCAGACACCAGGTCTGTCAAGGGTTATCAGTCTTCGATCCTCTCTCAGTGTGCCCACTTGTATGGGTGCGCCACAGTCAATCACGAGCGGTCAATCACGGGCGCTCTATTCCGCCGGGGGTTATCCCGACGAATTTACTCCGGCCGTGGGGTCAAAATGCGTGGTCCGTCGGTCGTTGCCGCCACTGTGTGTTCCCAGTGCGAGGACCACGTTCCGTCGGTAGTGATCACTGTCCAGTCGTCGTCAAGGACGGCAGTGTCGTAGGTGCCTAAGGTCAGCATCGGTTCGATCGCCAGCACAGATCCCTCTTGGATCCGTGGCCCACGGCCTGCCGGGCCCTCATTCGCCAGGTAAGGGTCCTCGTGCATTTCGTGGCCGATTCCGTGCCCGCCGTAGCCGTCGACAATTCCCAATTGCACGCCGTATTTCTTTTCAGCGTCGCGCGTCGCCATTTCCAGTGCGTGGGATACATCGGTAAGCCGTGCTCCGGGAACCATGGCGCGGATCCCCGCGGCAAGTACGTCTTGGGTCGCTTTATCCAGGGAACGGAGCGAGCCGCCCGCGGAGGATTCGGGGTCGTCGGGCAACTCGTCGCCTTGCAACGCACCGTCTTTGCCGATGCCGAATGACCAGGCGCTATCTCCGACCCAGCCGTTCAGCGTGGCTCCGCAGTCGATAGAGATGTAGTCCCCTTCTTCCAGTACTTCCTCGGAAGTGGGGATTCCGTGGACGACGACGTCGTTGCGCGACGCACAAATGGACGCGGGGAATCCTCCATAACCCAAGAAGGTGGGTATGGCTCCTGCGTCACGGATAACACTTTCGGCAACCGCGTTGAGCTCGAGCAAACTCACTCCCGGTTTGGCCGCGTTCTTCACGGCGACGAGAGCATTGCCGACGATTGCGCCAGCGCGTTCCATCTGGTCGAGCTCGTCCGGTGTTTTGGCGGGGATTTTCTTCTTCCGACGGCGGAATGACATGAACTCCACTGTAATACCCGCGTACACACGTGCGTCACACCGCGGCCACTAACCGCCACGAGGGCAACACCGGGACAACACGATGAGCACCTAGCTGTCGCTGACCACCAGAGAGCTCGGCCAAGTTCTGGTGCGCCAGGTGGTCAACACCCAACCGGCGCATGGCCTCAACAGCGGATTCCATCACGTCATGGCCAGAAAGAAGCGTCTTCGAGCCTCGCGCCGAGACCACAACAGATTCAAAAGCCGACGGAACCTCGCTTGACCTCATCACCATCCACGTTGACGGAGATATTGACGACCTTGCGCATGATCGATTTAATCAGCGTGGACTTACCACACCCATGGGGGCCCAGGAGCCCCACCACATAGGTTTCGGGTGCCGTCTGAAGTTCCAGGTGCATGCCGTCGATAACGACATGCTTGCCATAAGCGACGTGAAGGTCGTCGATCTGAAGCTGTACTGCCATTAGAGAGCTCGCCTCCGTCCCAGGATGATCGCCAGGAAGAAGGGCACACCGATCAGCGAGGTCACAATGCCGATTGGGATTGCTATACCGGGATTGACGATCTGCGAGCCAACGTGGGCAGCGACCATCACCAGGCCACCGACGGCCATCGAAGCGGGCAGGAAGTAGCGCTGATCTTCTCCGACAATCAGGCGAGCAATGTGGGGCCCGACGAGCCCGACGAAGCCGATGATGCCGCTGAAGGCAACGGCGGTGGCAGCTAGAACGGAGACTACGAGCAAGGTGGTGATCCTCAGGCGGGGGACATTAATTCCCATCGCCTCGGCCCGCGCTTCACCAAGCCCGAGAGCGGTCAGCTTCCACCCATTGATGACGAAAAAAGGGATGCACAGCACAACGACAGCAGCCAGAATACCGTTACCGATCCACGTTGCACGAGTCATCGAGCCCATCATCCAGAAAACAATCTGTTGAAGGGCCTCCACCGTGGCCATGTACTGCATCAACGCAAGCATGGCCTGAACAATGCCCAGCAGAATCATGGTCTGGTTACTACCGCCACGGACGGTGGCCACACCAGCAATAATTAACGACGCCAGAACCGCGCAGATCCAGGCGATAAACGCCAGGTTGAACTGGGGCTGCGGGATAACGGTCCACCCCAACACAATGCTGGCAGCACCACCAAAGGCCGCAGCAGCGGAAATGCCGAGCGTGAAAGACTCGGCCAGCGGGTTATCCAAAATGGTCTGCATTTGCGCGCCGGCCATTGCCAAAGCAACACCAACCAGGAGAGCTATCACCGACATCGGGAGGCGCAAACGCCAGATCACGGTGTGGATCTGGTTATCAACAGCGTCGGGAGTGAAGATGGCCTTGACCACAGTTTCGGCACTGTAGTTAAAGGAACCAACCATATTGGCCCACACGAAGCAGCAGGCCGTCAGTACGACAAGGGCTCCGATAATGATCCAGTTCCGGAACGCCCGCCGCTTATAGTCTTTGATAATGTCCATATTTACAAGGTGAAGAACGTTCCAGAGTAGGAGTAGGGCAGCCAGTCTTCGTGGAACTTCTTGAAGTCGGCCGTCGGGTCAATATCCTTCATCTCATCAGGGTGCATTCACTTAGCAAACTGCTCGATAGCGAAAATGTTCCACGGGCTTGTGTAGAACTGATGCCAGATGGTGTAGAAGTGCCCGTCCTGACCAGCCTTGAGAGCGTCAAAGCCCGGGGTCCGGAGCAGGCCGTCGCGGGTAGCCTTCGCGGTGTCCTCGCTGGTGCCATATCCAACTTCAGCATTGGGAACCTGGTAAGTCTTACCGGGTTCCTTCGCCCACTCACCACCAGTTGCGATGACAACGTTCGGGTTCAACTCCAGCACCTTCTCGGGGGCGAGGTCCCCACTCTGCTTATCGCCGAAGACTTGCTGGCCCAAGTTCTTTCCACCGGCAGTCGGGATGAACTCACCGAGGTTCCAATCGCCGACGGTCGCGCAGCAGTCCTTCAGACCTGCGGCACGCCAGAGGAACGACGTCACCTGCTCCTTGCCGCTGACGGCGTCGGTGACCTTCTTTTCCATCGCGTCGTAGAAGTCGTTGTACTCCTTGGCTTTGTCTTCGTAGCCGAAGATCTGGCCGAGGGTGGTCATGGAGGCCTTAGTGTTCTTGGCCGGGTCTGAACGGAAGTCAATGAAGGCGTACTTCACGCCGGCTTGGTCGAGTTTGTCGGTGTAGCCGGCGACTTTAGCCCTGGTCTTGACGTCGATCGGTATGATCAAGAGGTCGGGGTTGTAGGAAACGATCTTTTCGACAGTGGTGTCGCCGGAGAGGATTGAACCCATGTCGGGAATTTTGTTGATGTCGGGCTTGGCCTCGGTGATCTTTTTCCAGAAGCTCGGGGACTGCTTCTTGGCGTCGTTAGCGATGGCCACGACGTTCTCGGTCGGGTTGTCCTTGTTCAAGGTGGCCAGTGCCATCAGCGCGCGACCTTCACCGAGGACGACGCGTTCCGGCTTGTGGTCGAGTTTCACGGTGCGGCCGTCAACATCCTGGATGGTGACCGCGTCGTTACTGGAGCTGCTGCTGTTGTCGAATGTCGAGCTACATCCGGTCGCGAGAAGCGCAACCGCAGCGAGAGCTGCGAGTATTTTTCGCATAAACCAAACCTCAAATGAGTCAATGGGATTAGCGCACCCTAAATTATCCTATAAGGTTTTATAAGTAAAAGAACTAAAGATAAAAGTGAATACCATAGGCAACTTTATGTATGGGGTTCACTTTTTGCCCACGTTTTTGATGAAACCCACGTTCTTAAAGGGTTATACGACGAAATGTGTCCGCATGCCGGAAAACTGCGGGGCTATATAGGGGTCGGTGGTGAAAACTGCGGGGGTATATGGGCGAAAAATGGCCGAAAATGGACCATATACCCCTGCACTTTTCGGCTCCACGCGGGCTCCAGGTGTAGCTTCCCCGCAGTTTTGACGGTGCGAACAGAATCCTGGAGGATTTGATCCCGTGGCTAACCGCAAATCCACCCCGGAAGAGAAAAGGCATGAAAAAGCCCCCTACGCGGGGGCGGATAGCGTCGGAAAGGAAAACGACGCTAAATAATGTGCACGCCAACGGGCGCGCTTTAGATTTTATGAATCCAACGCCTTCAACGCTTCCATGGTCCGCTCGTTAATGTCTTCAACGGATCCTTCGGCCACGATGCGGATAATGGAGTCCTTGTAGTACTCCAGCAGCGGCGCGGTTTCGTCACGGTACACTTTGAGGCGGGTACGGATCACTTCTTCGGTGTCGTCCGCACGACCACGGGCCAACATGCGTTCCACAACGACGTCTTCGGACACGTCGAACTGAACAACCGCGTCGAGCTTGGTTCCCAGGCCGTCAAGAATGTTCTTGAGTTCATCACCCTGTTCCACGGTCCGGGGGAATCCATCGAGGAGGAATCCGTCGGCAGCGTCGTCCTGGCTGAGCCGGTCCTTCACCATGTTGACGGTGACGGACGTCGGCACGAGCTTTCCGGCGTCGATGTAGCTCTTAGCTTCCTGCCCTAGTTCAGTGTTATTACCGATGTTTTCCCGGAACAAGTCGCCGGTGGACACGTGGGGAACGCCGAGTTTGTCGGAAAAAATGGCTGCCTGGGTGCCTTTACCAGCACCGGGAGGGCCAAGTAGAACGAGGCGCATATTACTTCAAGAACCCTTCGTAGTTGCTCTGCATCAATTGTGATTCGATCTGCTGAACTGTTGTCAGGCCGACGCTCACGAGAATCAGGATCGCAGTACCACCGAACGGAAGCGAACCGTGAGTTCCTCCGGAGGAAGAAATACCCATGTCGATCAAGATATTCGGCAACACGGCGATAACACCGAGGTAGAGCGAACCGACGAACAGCAGACGATTCATTACGTACCCAAGATACTCCGCTGTCGGCCAGCCCGGGCGAACACCGGGAATGAAGCCACCGTATTTCTTCATGTTATCCGCCTGCTCGTACGGGTCGTACTGGATGGACACGTAGAAGAAGCTGAAGAAAATGATGAGCGCGAAGTACAGGATGATGTACTGCCAGCTGGCTGGGTTCTGCAGGTACTGGATCACATCGCGCTGCCACCAGTTGTTCTTGACGTTCGTCTGCGACGAGTTCACGATCTGCGTAATCAGAACCGGCACATAAATCAGTGACGACGCGAAGATGACCGGAATAACACCTGCCTGGTTCACCTTCAACGGCAGGTACGTGGATGTCTCACCATATTGCCGACGCCCAACCATGCGCTTGGCGTACTGCACCGGGATGCGTCGCTGCCCCTGCTCGATGAAGATCACGCCGATGACCAGGATGAGGACCCCCACGACGACGAGGGCGAAAGCCAGCCCACCGGAGCCACGGAGGATGGCGGCACCGTCGGCAGGAAGCCTGGTAGCGATACCGGCGAAAATGAGCAGTGACATGCCGTTGCCGATGCCCTTATCCGTAATCAACTCGCCGAGCCACATGACCAGCACAGCACCTGCCGTCATGACGAGAACCATCATGGTGACGCCGAAGGTGCCGACGTTGGAGTCCAGAACCTGGACGCCTTCACCCAACAGTTGCTGGCGGTCGGCCAGGGCAACGATGCCGGCGGACTGGAGGAGGGCCAACCCTACTGTCAGATAGCGGGTGTATTCGGTCATTTTGGCCTGACCGGACTGGCCTTCCTTCTTCAACTGCTCGAACTTCGGGATCACCACGGTGAGCAGCTGAACGATAATCGACGCCGTAATGTACGGCATGATGCCGATGGCGAAGATCGATAGTTGAAGGAGCGCCCCGCCCGAGAACAGGTTGATCATCGAGTACACGGAGCTTTGATCTTGGTTCAGATCATGTAAGCGATCACTAATACTCGAGTAATCGACTCCTGGTGTGGGAATTTGGGAACCGATCCTGTACAGGATGATCATTGTTATGGTGAACAAGATCTTCTTGCGAAGGTCAGGGTCCCGGAATACCGAGAGGAAAGCGGACACATATCCTCCTGAGACAGTAAGGCATAAATTTTTAGGCGCAGGCCAACGACTAACACACTCTAGCAGCACCGGCGGGCGAAGGCCTATCCGTTCGAACTAGGAAAAGGCCTGTTCGAGCGAAAAGGGGCGACCCTTTCACCTACTCAGGTGAAGGCCGCCCTCTTTTCCTATCAGTTCAGGCTTGTCCGGCCGCGTTGACTGTGATTTCCGTTACGACGCCACATGTGGGGCCATTCTCACAGTCACGAACAGTCACGAGCCGGAGCCCAGCGATGATGATCGCGTAATTACTTAGTTTCGGTGACGGATCCACCGGCAGCCTCGATCTTCTGCTTAGCAGAGGCCGAAAACTTCGTTGCGGTGACGTTCACCGACGCGGTGATCTCGCCGTCGCCAAGAACCTTGACCGGCTGCTTTGCGCGGACCAGGCCGGCAGAGGCGAGGTCGGCGATGGTGACGTCGCCACCGTTTTCGAAGTGCTCCTGGAGATCCGCAACGTTGACCACCTGGTAGGTGACCTTGTTGGGGTTCTTGAAGCCCTTCAACTTAGGCAGACGCATGTGGATCGGCATCTGGCCACCTTCGAACGCAGCAGAGACCTGCTTGCGTGCCTTGGTGCCCTTCGTACCGCGACCAGCGGTCTTACCTTTCGATGCCTCACCGCGACCGACGCGGGTCTTAGTCTTGTTCGCGCCCTTCGCTGGGCGCAGGTCATGAAGCTTGATGGGTTCGCTCATATTTTCCTACTCCCCCGCCACTTCTTCGACCGTGACCAAGTGGCGAACCACGTTGATCATCCCGCGCACCTGAGGGGTGTCGGGCTGGACGACTGAGTGACGAATGCGCTTGAGGCCGAGGGACCGAAGATTGTCCTTCTGCTTCTTTCTGGTACCGACAGTGCCTTTAACCTGTGTGATTTTCAGTGCCATGGGTTACGCCCCCTGCCCTGCGCGAGCGCGCAGCATACGAGTCGGGGTGACCTCTTCGACAGACTTGCCACGACGGGCGGCGACCTCTTCGGGACGCACAAGCTGCTTGAGGGCATCCACGGTTGCATGGACAACGTTGATGGCGTTGTCGGAGCCGAGGGACTTCGACAGAACGTCCTGGATTCCCGCGCATTCGAGAACCGGACGGGTGGCGCCACCAGCGATCACACCGGTACCGGGGGCGGCCGGGCGGAGCATAACGATGCCCGCGGCAGCCTCGCCCTGGACCGGGTGGGTGATGGTTCCGGCAATCATGGGCACGCGGAAGAAGTTCTTGCGAGCCTCTTCGGCACCCTTCTGGATTGCGGCGGGAACTTCTTTGGCTTTACCGTAGCCGACGCCAACCATGCCCTGCCCGTCGCCGACGATGACGAGGGCGGTGAAGCTGAAGCGACGACCACCTTTCACAACCTTGGAGACACGGTTGATGGTGACGACGCGCTCGATGTACTGGTTGCGGTCGTCGTCGCGGCCGCGTCCGCGGCGGTTGTTGCGATCATTGCGACCGCGGTCGTTGCGGCCCTTGTTGTTGTCGTTCTTGTCGGCGGAGCGTCCGCCGTCACGCCGTTCACGTCCCGGCATTACGCGATCCTTCCGTTGTTGAGTGCGGTGCTATGCGTGGCCATTAGAATTTCAGACCACCTTCACGTGCGGCGTCGGCCAGTGCGGCGACGCGACCGTGGTACTTGTAGCCACCGCGGTCAAACTTGACAGTCTCAATGCCCTTCACCTTGGCGCGCTCAGCGATCAACTCGCCGACCTTGGCGCCGCGGGCTTTCTTGTCGCCCTCCATGGCGCGGACTTCAGGCTCGATGGACGACGCAGCAGCCAGGGTGTGGCCGATGGTGTCGTCGATAACCTGGACGTGCATGTGCCGTGAGGTCCGGTGCACGACGAGGCGCGGGATCTCAGCGGTGCCACGAAGGTTCTTGCGAATACGGAAGTGGCGAGCCTTACGAGCCACGCGACGGCGAGTGGCAATGTCTTTACCGATAGGGAGACGCTTGTTGTCGTTGCTCATTACTTACCCGTCTTTCCGACCTTGCGGCGGATCTGCTCACCTGCGTAGCGGATACCCTTGCCCTTGTAGGGGTCGTCCTTGCGCAGACGACGGATATTCGCGGCGAGCTGTCCCACCTGCTGTTTGTCGATACCACTGATAGAGAACTTGGTCTGTCCGTCCACGGCGAAGGTGATGCCTTCCGGTGCCTTGATCAGGATCGGGTGGCTGTAGCCGAGGGAGAATTCCAAGTCACTGCCTTTAGCCAGCACACGGTAGCCAACACCGAAGATTTCCATCTTGATGGTGTAGCCCTCGGCCACGCCGACGACCATGTTGTTGATCAGTGAGCGTGACAGGCCGTGCAAAGAGCGGCTCTTGCGGTGATCGTCCGGACGGGAGACGACGATTTCGTCGCCTTCCTGAGCGATGGTGATGGGCTCCGGAACGTCGATAGCCAGGGTGCCCTTAGGGCCCTTGACCTCAACGTTTTGCCCGTTGATGGTGACGGTGACGTTGGATGGGACCGCCACTGGTGAGTTACCAATACGCGACATGTGTGTTCACTCCTCCCCTACCAGACGTAGGCGAGAACTTCTCCGCCTACGCCCTTCTCAGAAGCCTGACGGTCAGTGAGCAGACCCTGGGACGTGGAAATGATAGCCACGCCCAGGCCACCCAGGACCTGAGGCAGGTTGGTGGACTTTGCATAGACGCGCAGACCAGGGCTGGACACGCGGCGCACACCGGACAGCGAACGCTGGCGGGTGGAGCCGTACTTCAGCTCGATGGTCAGGGTCTTACCGACTTTGGCGTCCTCAACGGTGAAGTCAGCAATGTAGCCTTCTTGCTTCAAGATCTCTGCGATGTGGACCTTGAGGTTCGACGAAGGCATCGAGACAGTGTCGTGGTACGCATTACTTGCGTTGCGCACGCGCGACAGCATGTCGGCGATAGGATCTGTCATGGTCATGGATGTGACCTAGTGCCTTTCTCGCTGCGGTTCCCTTCCACCACGCGTTATCCCCGTTTCGGGCAAGCGACTGATGAGTTACCGCAGAAAATCCCCCGGCAATGTCACTGTCTCCGCCCGCGAACTAGCCGCTCCGCGCTGTCGTGCGCGTAACTAGCCCATCTAGCTGGGTTTTTGACAGGATTATTGCCGAGGTTTCAGGTGAACCACTCAGGGGCGCCGAACCAGCTCAGTAACTGATCGGCTCGCTGCTTGTCTTCGAGGGACGCTGTGAGGCGGGTGGGCCTACAACAAAGTAGATGTACAAAGACTCAAGCAGTCTAACAACCAGGGTATTTCTTTCAAAATCGCTTGCCGACGGTGGTCAACGCGGTGCTTTCGTCTGCGCGTCGCGCTGTTTTTATGCACCCCAGAAGGGGGGCTGCCCCTCCTGCACGCTCAGAGTTACGATGAGGTCACCAGATCATCATCGGATAGAAGGAAGAGCCAGGTCATGCCCTTCACACCACATGCTCCATTTGTTCTCAATATTAACGACGAGGCTCCTGCTGCGAAGGAGGGCGACTTCCCCGCCGCACAGCGCTTAGCCACTGCCGACGGGGCGACGATCGTGGCATTCCGCTTCGCGCCAGGTCAGCACCTAGATTCGCATCATGCACCGCACCCGATCTCCGTCCAGGTGACCGAGGGGGAGGTCGAGTTCGCCGTCGCCAGGAAGGCGTCTGATCCGTCGGAAGTCGATGACGATGAGTCCACGGCGACCACGTTGACGCCGGGGATGGTGCAATATGTTCCGGCATTCGTGGTTCACCATGTGACGTCGAAGGATGGGGCGATCATGCAGCTCACGCTGCATACCGGCGACCATGAGGGGTATCAGGGGCACTCCGGGAAGCCCGAGAAGCTCCCGTTCGAAAAGTAGCGCTGGACCCGAGCCACGCCGGGGTGCGCCACCCGAGGAGCGGCCCCCTAGGAGGCCCTGCTAGATAGCCTTGTCAACCTGCTTGATTGCCCACGGGATGGTCAGCGGGTTGGGCAGGCTCATGGCCGTTGCGGTGTCCTGCGAAATCTCCCGCATGTTCCCTTCTTTCACAGCTTTAATGTTTTGGAACAGCGAGTTTTTCTTTGCTTCCTCATTACTTCCGGCGTAATCGAGCAGGAAGAGGTAGTCGAGTTCGTCGAGCTGCGAGAGGTTCTCGGACGAAAGATATTTATAGAACTGGCCATTGTCTCCCTTATTAAGGTTGTCCGGAATGACGAATCCCAGGTCCTTAATAAACTGTCCGCGGCCATCGCCACTGGTATAGACCGCGAATTGGCCTTGCATGGCAATAACTGTGGCGGCTTTCTTACCTTTTAGGTCCGGGTGAGATGATGAGAAATCGTCAAATTTCTTCTTAGTGTCGCTGATGAGTTTGTCTCCGTCGGATTCCTTGCCTACCGTCTTGGCAATTTCTTTGACCTGAGCATCCCAGGGCACTTGGTAGTCGGCGTACTTATCGGAGTGAACAGTGGTCGGCGCAATATCGTTGAGCCGCTTCTTTTCATCATCTTTCAGCCCGGAGTTCACGGCAATAATCTTCGACGGCTTAGCGGCGGCGATTTTCTCCAGAACGTCGTTGCCGATTTCTTGGGACGTCGCCGCCATGACGGTGATGTCTTTGCCCTGGACTTTGTCGCTCGCCCAGGGGCCGACGCCATTGTCTTTCTTCTCATCCATTCCCATCGGGGTCAAGATGAAGGTCGGCGTGATGTTCATCGCCAGGAGCGTGCAGTAGTCTCCCCATCCGATAGCGGCGATGCGGTCGTTCTTGCTTGAGTTATCGCTGTTCTTGTCATCATCGTCGTTGCTGCATGCGCTGACGACGCCGGCCGTGGTGGCCAATGCAGCAATAGCGAGGGAAGATTTCAAGAAGTTACGACGACTGGTTGGCACGGATACCCCTTTCACTGCGGAATGAGGCGGTCGAAATCCCATGTGGGCCTCATTCACGCATTGTGTTGACCGCATACGTAGGTCTCGGTCAAAGAACACGTATCACTTTAGCTAAGCCTTACAGTGGGAGTCTAGGGATATCCTCCTGTGGTTACACACACTCGTTATTTCATAACCTAGGCATCAGTATGTACGCCGGGCTTACCTTTATATGCCGTACACTTCCGAGCAGACCTAAACGGGGTGTTCGGAGAAAGAACATTATCGACGTGCAACCACTCACACGACACAGCGTCGGGAGACACGCTCACTGCCATATATCCGTGGTGAATAAAGTCTATCCACTTAAACCACGCATTAGTCTTCTGAAGAACGTCGGCAGCTGTGGTAGAAATCTGCCGCGCTGGCTGGTCCAATGCTCGCGATTTCGCGACAGTATCGAAAAGCCCATTAGCCGTAATAGACGGCGTTACAAACTCCGTAGCAACAACGTCTTTAGATGCTCCGGTCCGATACTTTTGAATGTCCCGCGGAATATCATTGGCCCACGACGAGTGAATGTCCCCGGTCAAGAACACCACGTTTTTCTTAGTGTCGGCGATAAGGTCAATAATCTTTTGCCGTTCGACCATATAACCATCCCACTGATCCGTATTCAGAGGAATCCCCTGGTCCGGCAGCCCGATTTGTGTGACCAACCAATCGTGTGTGCGCTGGTCAAGGCCATCGGGAAGAGTCATGGGAGCGAACATCACTTCGTTGGCAACCATCTGCCACGTGGTCGGCGAGCTGGAGAGCACATTCCCAAACCACTCAAACTGAGTTTGCCCCATCATGGAGCGGTCATCTTTCCCAGCGGCCCGAACGAAATCCGGATCCGTCTTGAGGAACATCTTTTTATTGGTATAAACCAGCTCGTAATCGCGGTACGTACGCAAATCCGGAATGATGAATTCCATCAGGTTTCCGTATTGCAGCTTGCGGTAGAGGTGTGAGCCTTGGTTCCCCGCACTCACCCGCACCGGCAACCACTCAAAATACGCCTGCATCGCCGCAGCTTTGATGGCCTGATAGTTGTCATCGGGTTCGGTTGAGCTCCCGGCCGCCCCGTCGCGCCAGTTGTTGTCGGCAAATTCGTGATCATCCCAAATACAGATGAACGGCTTGGCTGCGTGGCAATCGGCCAGGTCAGGGTCTTCGTGGTAGCAACCCTGCCGAATGCGGTAGTCCTGCAAAGTCGTGGTGCGTTCCGCCGGCTGCACCACGCGAACTTGCGAATCATAAGCGCCGTTGTACCCGCCCGTCTCGTATTCGTAGGTGTAATCGCCCAGGTGAAGGACGAATTCGAGGTCGTCCCGCCCGGCAATGTCCCGGTAGGAACGGAAGTATCCGGCCTCGTAATTACTGCATGAGACCACACCGAAATTGACCGTCCGCTCCCCACCACTGCCCAACGCAGTCCGGGTCCGGCCAACGCGCGAATAGTAGGGTTTCCCATCGCGGTCAACAGCAAAGCGATAGAAGTATTGAGTGTCGGGCTGCAGGTCTTTGACATCAACTTTGATCGTGTGATCTTTGCTTGCCGACGAGGTTTCGTAACCACTCCGAACGATTGTCGTGAAATCCGGCGACGTGGATACCTCCCAGTTGACCCGCGTATCCGCCCCTTTTTCCGACCCCGGTGTGGCCTCGGGTGAGGGCGTCACACGCGTCCAGATGATCACGCTGTCAGGTTGAGGATCGCCCGACGCGACGGAGTGGCGGAAGAGATCAGTATCGACGACGTCGTTCTGCGGGGCCGCGTTTGATCCCGGCGCGTCACCTGCGTAGGCCCGAGGATACCGCCCGACGAGCGCTCTACCAGCTGCGATGGTTCCGCCCGCCGCTAACGACGAGCGCAAGAAACTGCGACGAGTGTACGAAGGACGTCCGGCCAGCCGTTCAGCTTCACGGTAAGCGCCTTCCGCGCTCGTAAATTCGGCCGACGTTGCCGCTTTTCGCTGCGTGTGTTTGCGTTCCTTGTTCGTCATAACGATCCTCTCCTCTACCGTGCTTTTGTTTTTGTGCCATTTTGCCTTCGTGGGCCGTTTTTGCCTTCGCGCGACCATTTCCTCGTCGGCCGCTATCACGCGCACTCTCGCGCGCCCGGCACGACCATTCCGGCGCGCAACCAGGCGTCGCCCGCACCTAATTCACATGCACACTGCCGTCGTCGTTGACGGTCACGTCGGCATTCATGGCGGCTGCAAGGTTGATTCGCTCCCAGGACCCGTGTGACGATTGGTCGTCAAGCGGCATCCCTGCCGGACCCGCGGTTTGTTCGATCACTTGGGCGCGCTGCTCATACGTGAGGTTGGGGAAGGCGTTAATCAGGAGGTCGGGAGCAGCTTGGGGCACGATCATCGCGGCATTCGGGTCGCTGACCGGCGCGAAGTCGTAGTTCATCCGGTAGGCGTAGTTGCCGAGCGCGTTGTCGTCGTATTTGCTATCCGCGGCCACACAGTTGGCTAAGGTGTCGCCGCACCTCCACTCTAGTTCAGCGCGGATTTCCTGCGCTGCCGCCATGAGGTTGTTCCTCATGCGCGGGTCGTTCCACCGGTCCGCCGCCGCGGCCAGCCCGGTCATCCGGCCGCCCATCACGTCGAGCGGATAGTGAACACCGAGGACCACGCGGTTGTACCCGGCCTCGGATCCGCGGGCGAGCAGCTGATCTGACAGCTCGGGCAGCATGGCCGCGAGCAGCGTCGTCGTCCATGTTGCTTGGTTTGTGTGACCGGACGGGAATGCTTTGGAATGCCCGTACAGATCCTCGCCGGGGACCTCGTACTTGTTGATCTGATCGGGGTGATCGTCATACGGGCGGGTCTCATTGAAACCGATCTTTTCGACAATGGTGCTGCTCGCTAGGCCACCCGCCCGCGCGGTAATCCCACCGAAAAGCATCATTGTCTTGGGGAGGCGATTCTCGTTGAGGGCCTGCCGGAATTCGTCGCCCAACCGACCGCCGAATGCGTCAGAGAAGAGCTGGAGGACGCCCTCTTTGTCGGCGCGCGCGTCGCTTTGTGCCCGTGAAATAGCAGTCGGGTTCGTCGCGGCGTCGTGATTAATGCGGGTGAGCGTCGCAAGGTTCGTGTCTTGAACCTCGGGGTGGTGGGCTTTGAGGTCCAGGTACGAGCCGACGACGTCGGCGTAGATACCGAACGGGTGTGAGCTGAGGTCAGAGAGGTACCAGTTGTATTCCTCGGGCGGGAACGCCTGGGGCGTGGGGGCTCCCTCGTGCTGGACAGGCGGGTGCAGATACGGAATGTTGGCGGTAATGTCCGTGGCCGCTGCGGCGCGCGGGGTTGTGCTCGACGGCGCGATTCCGCCGGTGGCGACGTTGGCCCCGAGGACAAGCAAGGCGACGGCGACTCGCGAGAATCGTCGCGAAGTTATTGCGCGTCCGCGTGACGGTTTCTGTCGTGACACTTTCTGCAGCGACGGTTTCTGCAGCGCAGGACCCGATTTCGGGCGGGAGGGGAACAGTTCAGACTGGGACATCCAGGCGTACCTTTCAAAACGTGTGGTAAGCGCTCGGTGGGCCAATGACGCAGGTCGGAGCCACTGGTAACTACGTCTATGGTGCGGGACCATAGCGACATAGTGTCGACGCTAAGGTGTCGCCCACACCAACACTGTGTGAACTTTGGGTGAACCGTCCCGCCGCCTAGCTCAATTCGCGGCCCACTCGAGGCCCATTCGTGGACACATCACAAGCGCGCAACCAGCACGTAATACGATGGAGTGCGTTATTGTCGCACAGACGTTGTCGCACAGAAAGGTCACCCTGTAGGTACATCGAGTGAGCACTGATCCGAACTCATCATCCTCGAATCCTTCGCCATCATCGTCCCCTGACCGGGGGCGTTCGTCGTCAGTGGGCAAGGTCGAACGTGTCGACGTCCACGCAGCGGACACGAGCTCAGCGGCCACAAACTCCGCAGACCCGAAAACCACGGGTACACACTCCCCCAAAGTCCCGAAGAAGAACCAGCTCACTGCTGCTGTTCTGACCTCGCTCGCGCTGCTGTCCGCAGCGGGCCCGCTGGGAACGGACATGTACCTGCCCACGTTCCTCGACACTGCGAAAGATCTGTCGACGACGGCCTCGTCGGTGCAGCTCACGCTCTCTGCGTTCATGATCGGCCTAGCTGTCGGCCAGTTGTTCGCGGGGCCTATCTCTGACGGTGTAGGGCGGCGTCGGCCCCTGGTGATCGGCTCGTTACTGTTCTTCCTCTTCTCCGTCGGGTGTGCGCTCACCCCGTCCATCGGTTTGCTGATCGCCTTCCGGCTGCTCCAAGGCGTCGCGGGCGGGACCACCGTCGTCGTCGCTCGTTCCGTTATTCCCGACGTCGCGCATGGCAGGGCTGCAGCCTCTGCTTTCTCCGCACTGATGGGGATCCAGGGGCTCGCACCGGCGATCGCCCCACTGCTCGGTGGTTTTCTCTCGCCGATCATCGGGTGGCGAGGTATTTTCTGGGTGATCGCCGTGTTCAACGTGATCATGGTTGTGGTGTCCCGCTTTGTAGTGCCGGAAAGTCTGCCAGCTGATCATCGCACTCCGGGCGCCATCCGGAATTTTTTACCTACAATTTTTCGCTGTTTCAGCCGTTCAGCTTTCATCGGCTACTGTCTCGCGTTCGCGGTCGGGTTCGGCACATTCTTCTCCTACATCTCGGCCTCACCGTTCGTTCTCCAGGACCAACTTGGCCTACCGACGCACGTCTACTCGATCACCTTCGCTATCAACTCGCTCGCGATCGCGGGAATGTCCGCCCTCAACGGCAAACTCGTGAACCGGTTCGAGGTGCGGTCTGTGCTGGTCTTGGGGCTTATCCTTTACGTCGCAACCTCGGCAATCTTACTTATCTACGCTCTACTGGGGCCGTGGCTCTGGCCGACGCTCATTTGTCTCTTCGTCATGACATCGGCGACGGGTCTGCTGCTGGGTAACGCGACTGCCCTGGGCGTTGAAGCTGTGCGTGATATCGGCGCGGGCGCGGGCTCTGGCACGATGGGTGCTCTGCAGTTCCTAGCGGCCGGGATTGTGTCGCCTCTTGTGGGGATCGGCTCGGATCCTTCGCTGTCCATGGCGTTGTGTATGTTGATGTGCTCGATCATCGCCATCACCGGGTGCGTCACGCTCACGAGCTCGTCGGATAGGGCGTAGCTGGAGCAAGGCTGTAGCTCGGTTCACCGTCGTCGCGCGAAGTTTCTACCTCCCGCGCGACATCCTTACCGTTCCCACAATCGTCAAAGCACGGTTAGCGTTCCATGGTTATACTTTTCAATATGCACGTGGGTGGCCGTCGTCTATAAAATTCGGTCGGCCGAAAAGACCGAATAGGCCACAAACCCACAACCAACAGATTGATCCACGACCTAAAGGGCGGCAGACCCGAAAACTGCAGGTCAACCACAAGGTTCACAAGACACGAGGCCACAAGCCTTCAGTCGAGCGAGTATTGGAGTACAACACGAGTGCCTTTTCAACGCACACCCCCCATCGCGCTACCACCGTCACCACCGCTACTGCCTCACACGGAACGGGCTCTACATCCGACGAATCACGTCCCACCCCCACACCGAGCACCATCAAAAAGGCACACCCTAAAAAGGCAAACCTTCGTATGCGTCGCCTCGGCACGTGGGTTGCCGTCACGATGTCCGGCGTCATTTTTTTGCAAGGCTGCACGATTTCTCATCATGGCAACAAGCAGTCGGAGTCGGAGAAGCAAATCTCAGAGTTCAACAAGCGCAATGCCAAGTATTCCGCGAATAACAATGATGGTTCCGAGCCCGATGATTCCATTCGTTGGGTAGACCGCACAAAGACTTCTCCCCTGGTCCTTGTGGCCCCGCATGCGACGAATCACCACCGTAGGGGCCGCCCTAAAGTAGCTGATTTATACACCGGCGGAATCACTGAGATGGTGGCCGATAAGCTTCACGCTTCTGCGCTCACCACAACGGGGAAGGTGTCAGACTGGCACGATAATTGGACAACGCGCGATGACAAGTTCACGCGCGTCCTTAAAGGGCTGCCGGACAATGCGATCGTCGTCGAGCTCCACGGTATGGATGATTCCTCCTCTGATGAGCCTGTGTCGGTAGGCACCGGTGATTGTCCCTCTCCTATGACAGACGATATTGTCCGGCGGTTATCTGAAACCCACCACGGACAGGTGGATATTGATTCTGGGTTTAACGCCCAGGCTTCATATACGGTAACTGACTTTATGCAAAAGCGGGGGCATTCAGCGATGCAGATCGAGATGGACCACGCGATTCGGGACCCTAAACAGGGTCGGACTCCAACCACAATTACGCGTTTATCAACGGCTTTCCAGGAAGCGTTGGCCGATTTACCGACCTTGTCCACTAAACCGACTCGTGAAGAAAACGCACCGGAGCCAAATATTGACAAGGTACGTGAGTCTGAGAAAAAGAAATCTTCACGTAAGAAGAATTCAACAAGACCGAAGACTGAAGCAGAAAACTCGTCGTCTAAACGGTCGGCGCCGAAGTCATCGCGACGCTCATCAGACTCGACGAAGAAGAAGTCTAAGAGTTCGCGCACATCAGAGAACTCAAACCATGATGGGGAGCCTAGAAGGCGCTCATCCGATCAGGACTAGAGCTGCCTCCTCCGGGCTAACTCCCTAAAGAGGCCTCTCTACAGGAAAGCGATGATGGGTACGGCCACCAAACTGGTCCCTATGAGAGAGATTCCTATACCTCCGCCAGTACGTTTGAAGCCGTACTGGATAAGGTCATTGGCAATAATCGCGGGGAGAACACAGAGGAGAACGTTCTGCGGCCCCGAAAGTTTCGTGCCTTCGACCAACGAGAAAATGTATTCAATGATGATCGTTACCACGAAGGATGTAAAGATCAAGATCACAAACCGGTCTTTACCAAAGAGGGGCACTCGTGCTTCATAAGCGTGATAGATGGAGTACACGGCTGCCACCGACAAGCCGAGGATCAGCAGGTACCAGGTGTTCGCAAATGTTGCCGCCCATAGAAAGCCAACCGTCACGTAGCCACCGGTACGTAGTGTCAACGTACGAGCGGTTTTTTCCTGAATGATCAGAGCCATCAACACAGACGTGGCCGATAGGGCGAATACGAGCGGTAGACGCTCCGTGGACGCGACGAAAAGCTGACCAGAAATCGAGATATTCAGCCACTCAGCAGTAACCCACGTCAGTGCACCCCCAGCAGCACCTACCAGTGGCACCAACCACAGCAGGGGCAATAGGGTCTTCTTCAGCCCTTGCTTATTCAGGGAGTTTGTGATCATACCGGGGACGATCACACCGACCAAAGCTAGACCATATTGTTCGTTGGTCCTATAGAACAAGAATTCGGAAAGACCAAGCCACGCGAACCCACACAACACACCAATACCGAGGCCGATAGCGAAGATCTGTCGCGGACGGGGAAGGAAGAGTTTGAGGATAACAAACCTAATGAGCACGAAGGCGAAGATGGACACGAGAACCGTGACCAGGGAATTCAAAGGCGCATACAGAGATGCTGCCAGATATCCAACGGCCAGCGTTCCGCCAAGCGATACACGATACTTGCGGAAGTACAGATAGCTGGCTATCACCCCGATGAGGAAGGTGAGGTGCATGTAGTCGAAGAGGAAACTATATCCCTCAGATTCCAACAAGTTCACTATGCCATAGCCTCTACATGTTCATGTTTACGTGGTACTGAGCCAATTTCGGTATCGATAAGAGCGTGTTTGCCATACACACCCACGTTGTTATTACCCGCCGGGTCCGTATTCGTCATCCTGACGTCCTCTTCAGGGGCGGTGACTTGAACGGAGCCTGTCAGCTCTTCCATGGGAGCTAGCGCGTTCTCGGACTTCAATGTAGAAATGTATTTCTCCATGGCCTGGACGTGCTGCGTGTGGATGTTGACCATACCGTAAACAGCGATCTTGGCGTCATCGTCGAAGGATTCGCGGGCACGCGCTACCAGCGCTTTGCCGTTGGCTTCTTCGATGTCGGTGGTGGTCAGGATGTGACTCTCAGGAACTCCGCCGTCAACTAGTTTTTGGTACACGACGTCTTGGAGATCTCCGTAGAGCACGACTCTGTCGAACTGCCCTGCAAGATCATTGGTGATGAGATCAACGAACATCGAGGCGCGGTCAGTACGATCTGCCCGGTTGTTCATCGCGATGACATGCTTTGTGTCCTCCGGTAGGCGGCCATTGTGTACGGAATTGTAAACCTTAGTGGTGGATTCCCAGTCATTAACGGCGAACATGGGAACCCAGTAGAGAGAATTGTTCTCTTCCTCGACCTTGATAACCTTGGTTGTGCCCGGATCCGGCTCTGCCTTGAGCATTCCGCGGACAGCGACGTCGGTATCGATATCGAGGGCCTCAGCCAAAGTCAAAGCTACAGCGACATTCTCTTCGAACTGTTGGTACGCGAATTTGTCGACGAGACTCCGGGATAGTTCGCTCTCGTAAGCGACGATCAATCGGGAGTTCCGCGCTTCGCAGTTCTTCCGGATGACGTTAAGGACACTTTCGTTGCGCTCACCGGTGATAACCAAACCATGCTCGGGAACAGTGTTGCACAGCGAATCTGCAATTTCCTCGACTGTATCTCCCATTTCTTCCTGGTGGTCCAAGCGCACGTTGGTGATAACCGAAATAGGAGAACGAAGGATGACGTTTTGGCACAAGTTCTGGTACTTCGGCTTGACCGCCATACACTCAACAACGAGGCCGTTGACAGAGCCGTCGAGCCATTCCGTCAAGAAGTCGTACTGCTCGTTGATGTTCGCAGGGCCTGTACGTTGGATGGGGTGTTCGCCCCCTTGCGTGTCGATAACACACGCATAGGTGCCAGTGGTCTTCGACACCGTCGATATACCGGCTTCGCGCAGAACACTTCCGAGCATGCGCGTGATGGTGGATTTACTCCGTATGCCGTTGACGTGGATGTTGTAGTCAAGTTGAGACATGCGCGAGAGGTGCGCATTTTCTTTGCGACGGAACGCGTACATTCCGGCGATACCAGCCGTTCCTGCAAGCGCGGCAAACGCAATCATTAAAAAACCACTCCTGGTAGAGAATGATGAGAGATGGGGCACGAATTGGACTTAGGGAGATGGAACCATCTAGAGAACACCCTGTTGTCTGAGAAATCTGACAGCATTAGCAACCCCAACATCTACACGATGGACCCACGTACGCGACGGAATCACGTCGACTTCCGTTCCGAAAACTAGAGCCAGGCAAGGAGATGTACTCGTTGGTAGAACTCCCCATTCCATTTTCGAAATAACCATCGAGAAGCTTACAGAGACCTCCCAGGTCTGTCTAGCGGAACACACAAGAAGAAACCTCATCCGGGCTTCGGACTTGCATTGCAGGGTTTTCTTCCGATTCCCATGTGTCCCCACGTCCGTTTACCCCACCCTGGCTCACACCTTTACCAGCGAGGAAAATATTCTTCATCAATGCAGCACAGATACCATTTAGACAACACACATCTAGTTGCCAGATAACCCATTATTACCCACTCGATACACAACCTTGACGGGGCTGTAATATTACGCATGATATCCATCACATTGCCCAAGTTTAGAGCCATCATGAAAACTCAGCCGTGTTTTATACCCGAAACAGGCTTATCTACTCAATCTTCATCAGCGTACCGGTGAACGGACGGAGATCAGGCTTCAGCGCCTCATCCTCAACCGTGATCGAGATCTTCGGGTTATCTTTCACCAGAACAGCCGACGTCGACGTCACCGTTGTTTATAGGGTCTGGCTTGTGCCCGTAACGGCTTGATACTCAGCACGTATTGTTAACTGATTGCTATGTAAATGAATTCCAGAGGATACACGAAAAGGGGCGAGGGATGGTTATCAACCATCCCTCGCCCCTATGTAGAGCCAGTAAAAGGTTTTACTTACCGCTCTTTACTTCTTGAAGGGGAAGCCCAGCTCGCGCAGCAGAGCACGGCCCTCTTCGTTATTCGTTGCGGACGTCACCACGGTGATGTTCATACCGCGAGGACGGTCGATCTTGTCCACGTCCAGCTCGTAGAACATGGACTGTTCGGACAGACCGAAGGTGTAGTTACCGTGTCCGTCGAACTGCTTATCCGACAAACCGCGGAAGTCACGAATACGTGGGAGAGCAACCGTCAGAAGGCGGTCGAGGAATTCCCACATACGGTCGCCACGGAGGGTGACGCGAGCACCGATCGGCATGCCTTCACGCAGCTTGAAGTTAGCGATAGCCTTCTTCGCGCGGCGGATCTGCGGCTTCTGACCGGTGATCAGAGTGAGGTCGTTCAGTGCGCCGTTGATCAACTTGGAGTCACGAGCAGCGTCGCCAACACCCATGTTGACAACGACCTTGGTGACACCCGGGATCTGCATGACATTCGCGTACTCGAACTCCTTGTTCAGGGTCTCACGAATCTCGCTGCGGTACCGAGTCTTCAAACGGGGGGTGTAGTTCTCGCTCATGGTTAAATGTCCTTCCCGGTACGTCGGGAGATACGGACCTTCTTGCCGTTCTCGTCGAAACGGTAACCAACACGTGTCGGGTTACCGTCAGCATCGATGATCATCACGTTAGAGACGTGGATGGGAGCTTCCTGGGTGACAATTCCACCCGACTCCGCACCGCGCTCCGGTGCTGAATTAGCGACATGCTTCTTGATGCGGTTAACACCCTCAACCAGGACCTTGTCACGCTTCGGGTAAGCCTCAATGACCTTACCTTTTGCGCCTTTGTCCGGGCCAGAGATGACGATGACGGTATCGCCCTTATGGATCTTCATTTAGAGCACCTCCGGGGCGAGCGAGACAATCTTCATGAACTTCTTGTCGCGCAACTCGCGGGCAACTGGCCCGAAAATACGCGTACCACGTGGCTCATTGTCGTTACGGATAAGAACAGCAGCGTTCTCGTCGAAACGAATGTAAGAGCCATCCGGGCGGCGAGTTTCCTTTTTCGCGCGGACAATAACGGCTTTGACGATGTCGCCGGCCTTGACGTTTCCGCCGGGGGTTGCTTCCTTCACGGTGGCAACGATGACATCACCAATACCAGCGAAGCGGCGTGTGGAACCACCGAGCACACGGATGCACAGGATTTCCCGTGCACCCGTGTTATCGGCGACTCGCAAACGCGATTCCTGCTGAATCACTAGAGTCTCCTAGACCTGGGGTTGTTGCTTCGTGCGCCGGATTTCCGACCCGAACGCACCTGGTCTTGTCTGTTTTGAGATGGTTAGCCCGATTCTTCAGCCTCACCACCGCCCACACCGGGGCGACATGATCACTGAACAGCTGGTGGTAACTGCACCCTGTCACACGCAAATTGTGCGCTGACCAGGTGAGAATCACGCCTTCCGCTTGCTATATCGCTAAAAGGGATGGCGACGTTACCACAATCGGGCAGGTTAACCACCTGCCTCAGACAACCCGAACAGTATTGCATACATCGGGGCAATCATCCAACCCTGCGGGCAACAAAACGGATCGGCCCCCATCCGACCGGCTGACGGCTCTCTACTTCGAAGCCGGCGTCGCGTAACGCGGCCCGCACTTCCCGCTCAGTCGGAATCGACGAACCAGACACCAACATGCGTTGAATATCCGCCTCATAGTCTTCTTCATCACCCGAACCGTCGTCGGCAAGAACCTGGGTAACGACAACAATTAACGACACAGTGTCTGAAAGATCAGCTATAACACCAGGGCCATTTATTGGGCCATTTGAGCCCCACGGATCATGAACAACAGCGACATCGGCTTGCGGGATATTGAATTGATCCGGTGTGGGGGACGCGGAGGAAGACGCGGTGCCCGGCGCGGTGGACGCGATACCCGGCGCGGTCGTATGGGAAACCCGGGAGCGTCGGGAATTATTGATCTCCGCCATGTTGAGGTCCTCATGCTCGGGGCGATCCACAATCGTGACCGAGAGGGAGAGATTAGTGCGGGTGAGCTCATCGGCAAGGACGGCGGCACCGGGGCCGAGCGTCAGCGCCGAGGACGCACCGCCCAGGTCCAACCCGACGACCACGGCGGGGGCAACCCACCCCATGCGGAGGTTCGCGCCCACCGCCAAGCGGCTGCCCAGCTCCGGCTTGGCGTCCTGCCACTTGGACATCGTGCGGCCGGAGGTGCCCAGCTGGACGGGGTTCCCGGTGCGCAACCCCTGGCCCACGTGGATGAAGGACATCGCGGGCATGGAGCCGAAGCCGGATAGGTAGCCGCCTGCCGGTGAGGTTGGGTCGGCTAACTCCATGCCCACGGGAGTGAGGCCATAGGTCACCGCGTCGCTAGAGGGCTGGTCTATGGAGGACTGATCTGCGGATGGGCTTTCGTCGTGCTCGATGGTGACCAGCTCCAGGGCGGCGAGGTACCGCATAAACCTCACCAAGCGATCAGAGGCGATGCCGGTCTTCTCGGCCAGGGGCTCGGGGGTGGTGAAGCCGGCGTCGATCGCGGTGAAAATGCCGGCCTCAGCGGCGGCGCGGACGGCGAAGGCCGGGGCGATGTCGGCCATCTCGGAGAGACGGTTGTAGGCGGCGATGGTGCTGGTGGCCTTGCTGGCGGAGGCGTTGCCGTCGCGCCAATAGCCCACGATCTGCGTGTTCTCGGGCTTGACACCGCGTCCCTTGACCAGCTTGCGGATGCTGCGGAGCTGGCCGGCTTCCCCGGCGCACCAGACGTACGGGGTGCCCTCGGGCCAGTCCAAGGATTCGAGAGCTTCGCCGAGCGACTGGCCTTGGGACCTCACCACCCAGCGAAGGTCCACGTCGGGGGATGGAATGTTCAGCTTCTGAATGCGGTCCGGCGTGGTGACCTCAATAACCGCGACGGCCTTCAAGGAGGGGTAGCTCTCTACACAACGGCCGATGGCCGGCAGTGCGGTCTCGTCCCCCGCCAGGAGCATCCAATCCACACCCTCGGGGAGAGCGCCACAATTCTTCGGGCCGGCCATATAAATGCTGTCGCCCGGCGCGACGGACTCCGACCACGCCTCAGCCAAGCCGGACCCGTGGCGGGCGAAATCGATATCCACCTCGCCGGCGTCGGCATCCCATCGGCGCACGGTGTACGTGCGGAATAGCTCGTTGATCTCCGCGGTCCACTCCAGGCGGCCATCGCCTAACGCCCTGGGGGCTGGCCGCTCCCCTGTCTCCGGGTGGGGGAAAATCAAACGCACGTCGTCGTCGAAGCCCATGCTGATCATGTCGAGGACGTGCACGTCGCCCTGCTGGTGAGCGTCGAATTGGTCGCTGGTGAACGTGATGCGCCGCATCCCGGGGGTGATGTCTTCAACACGGCTTACCGTGATCTCACGTAACGAAATTGGGTAAATATCGTGGTGACGGCTATTGCGTTTCATATGCTCATTCCTTTTAATACGTCGTAGATTTCGGCTTTATAAATTGGCTTTAATGTTCTGCAGGCACGGGCACCCATCATGTCCGTAACGCCCGTACGGTACAAGAAAACCCGGGTATGCCACATGACACACCCGGGAAACCCTCATCCGATACGCCACCCCACAGCCACAGGGAAGCGTCGGCAATGAAGTAGATGAACAGCCTTACTTATTGGAGTCATCCTTCGAGTCAGACTTCTCGTCCGAGACCTTCTTCAGCTCCGGCTTGATTTCCTTCAGAGCCCACTCGCGGGACAGGGAGGACGGAACATACAGCGCGGAAGACACAGCCTTGTTGTCCTCAACCGTGGCACCGCTCTTGACCTGCTTCAGGTCGTTGTAGCCCGGAACAGCGCGCACCGCGTCCATCCCGTCGGCGGCGAACAGAACCATGAAGTCCGCGGTCAACTTGTCAATGTTCTCCGGGGAGATCATGGCGCGGCCCTGCTGGGTGGGGATCGAACCATCCGTGTACCCGGCGGGCAGCTTCATGCCCAGGTCGGTGAAGAACTGGTTGGCGGGGTTGGCCTCGTCGGTAATGACACCGAAGTTCCCGCTGCGGTGCTGAACCACCAGCGCCGACTTACCGTCCAGACCCTTAAGGTCCTTCTTGACGTTCTCGAAGGCCTCGGTGTCCTTCTTCTCGATGTCCTTGACCTTGTCCTCATCCTGGTAGATCTTGCCCAGGGCCTCCAGCTGCGGCTTCCAACCGATCAGCTGCGGATCCTGGCCCATACCCGGAAGAGTCGGCGCAACTTCCTTCAGCTTGTTGTAGGCGTCCTGGTTGATGCGGTAGAAATCGCCGAAAATGAAATCGGGCTTCTCGGCGGCGATCTTCTTGACGTCCTTGAGCTTGTCGTTCTTCCACTTGGCGTTCTGAGCATCATCCGGGCTCTGAACAACGACGTCGGGGGTAATGCCCAGGGCAAGGAGGTTATCAACCGAGGTACCCATCGCGACAACCTTCTTCGGCTTCACCGGGTAGGTGTCTTCACCCCAGGCGTGCTTAATCGTGACTTCTTTGGCATCCGACGAATCCTTCGCACCCTCGGACGCGCTCTGGCTGGTTGAATCTGCGGCAGTGGAATCGCTGGAACTGTCGTTATCATTCGAGCACGCGCCCAGAACCAACGAACCGGCTAACGTCAGAGCGATCAAGGGCATAGGGCGAACAAGTGAACGCTTCACGGAAACTCCAATACAAAAGTATGAACAGTGCAGGCCACGGGGTTATGGCAGAGGCTGACTGTCACCTGGTTGGGGCCAGGATGGCCACCAATCCGCAACGCATCTACCATTCAGTATGGCTAGCCTAATTTACCGACACGATAGCGTGCGGAACTTCCCTAGACAACACCTATAAGGGAACGTCCCCCACAATTCACCCCCCAAGGAGAACTTACTAGTGGCAATCCCATCCATCGCGCCGTACAGCATCCCCACCCTCACGGCAAAACCCGCTGTCAACTGGGCACTTCATGCCGATCGCGCGGCCCTCCTGGTCCACGACATGCAGAACTACTTCATCTCCGCATACACTCCCGACGACGAGCCAGCGTCGACAATGGTGACCAACATTCGGGAACTCATTGCCCGCGCCGACGAGGTGGGCATCCCCGTTTTGTACACGGCCCAGCCGCCGGAGCAAAAGGAGTACCGACGAGGGCTGCTCCGCGAATTGTGGGGGCAAGGTATTCAAACCGACGCGGAGGCGGACATTATCCCGGAGCTGGCGCCGAGGAAGCACCACCATGTGATTACCAAATGGAGGTACTCGGCGTTTGCCCGAACAGACCTTCGAGAATCGTTGGCCTTTGCGAAGCGCGACCAACTGATCATTACCGGTGTGTACGGGCACATGGGGTGCGGGGTGAGCGCGGTGGACGCGTTTATGAACGATATCCAGCCGTTCCTTGTGCGCGATGCCATCGCCGACTTCACCCGCGACGACCACGCCGCCACCATCAACTGGGTGGCGCGGCGGTGTGGGCGCGTGGTTGATGCTGAGGAGGTGTTGGGGGTGCTGGAGGAATGAGGGTGCGGGGCCGGGTGAGTGTGGCGGCGCGCAGGCGTCACTGGTCTTTCTTGCTCACCTTACCGACGCCTGTCAATGGAAATTCATCAACAAATTCCACAATATCCGGGACGGAGAAGCGCGATAATCCCGAATCGCGAACGAACTGCTTGATCTGCGTAGCCGTCGGGAGCTGACGGGACACTGCTGTCAGGTGGGGCACTTCCGTCGATTGGAAATCCTGTCCGCCCTGGACTTCCCCTGCATCCGCGCCCGATGTTGTGTAACTGTCGCGAAGAATAATGAGCGCACGGATCTTCTCGCCCATTACATCGTCGGAAATACCCACCACCGATACGTCGTGTATAGCGGGGTGCTTCAGTAAGCAATTCTCCACCGACTCCGGGGCGATCTTCTCGCCACCGCGGTTGATCTGGTCCTTCGCGCGACCGGTCACCGTGATCGCGCCGTCGGCGGACACCGTGACAATATCGCCCGTGATGTAGAAACCGTCGTCCGTGAATGATGACGCGTTCGCCGCCGGGTTCCGGTGATAGCGGCGGATAGTGTACGGGCCGCGGGTATGCAGATGACCTGGCGTACCACGATCCACCGGGGCGCCTTCGTCGTTGACAACGCGAACCTCGTCGGCCGGGCTCATGGGGACGCCCTGGGTGTTCACGATCTCATCAATGTTGCCGCCCAGTTTGGTGTAATTCACGAGGCCCTCGGCCATGCCGAAGACCTGCTGGAGGTTAATCCCCAGCTCCGGAGCGACGCGTTCCGCGGCGGAGGCGCTGAGTTTCGCGCCACCCACCCACACCGTTTTCATCGTCTCCATCGTGGGGTCGGGGGTTTGGGCCTCGTCGCGACTGTTGAGGAGGCTAATCAGCAGCGGCGGGACCAGCGCCATGTGCGTGCCACGGTGCGCGTGAATGTAGCGGCGGATGGTGGTGGGCGACGGGTCGGGAACGTACACCACCGTGGCGCCGATATGAAGCGCGCCCAAGATGCCGGGCGAACTCATCGTGAAGTTGTGCGATGCCGGCATGACCACGAGAAAGACGTCTCCGCGCTGCATATCGCATACCTCGTCGGAGCGACGCACGGAATACAGGTAGTCATCGTGGCTGCGAGGGATCAGCTTCGGTGTGCCCGTCGTTCCCCCGGAAAGCTGGAGGAAAGCAAGGGCTTGAGGGTCGGTTTCCGGTGAGGGCCAGGGGGTGGAGTTCTCGCTGCTGACTTCGGTGCTGCTGGCTTCGGCGCCATTGATGACGGGGTTGCCCCAGGGATCGTCGGCACGAGGGTCGATTTGGATGGTGGTGAGTTCTGGAATCTCCTCGTGAAGGCCTTTTTCAACCCGCTTGGCGTGCTTATCGCGCGGAACTGCACCAATCCGAACTCCGGCGGGCGCAGTCCGAGCAAAGTGAGCGACGTCGTCGGCACCGTGTGCGGGGAGGGCGAAGACGGGAACGGCGCCGATGCTCCAGATGCCAAAGATGGCTTCCATGTGGACCGCGGCATTGGGCAGCTGGACGATGACGGCGTCGCCCTCTGCGATGCCGAGGCCACGCAGCAGGTTGCCGACTTTATGGGCCGAGTGGCGGACATCGTTCCAGGTCAGTGAGCGGTACCGGTCCACCGCGACGGGCGCATCGCCGTAAAGGTCCCGAACGCGCTCGAATAGCGCCCAATGAGTGTCGCCCGTGTAGATCCCCAGCTCCCGGTACCGCTCCACGTCCTCCCACGGGCAACCGTTGGCCGCACCTCCCTCACGCTGGGCGTATTCCTTCGCGTTCGGCGATGGAATTGTTGCTTGTGTCATAACCCTCATCCTTCGTGGTGCGTTGGTGTGTGGTGTGGTGTTCGTGCTGTGTGATGGTGTTGCGGTGGTGTGGGTTTTCCGTCGGCGTTTACTCCAGTTCCTCCCCGATGGTGGGAGCACTCTGCCGCCACCCCGCCATTGAGGCCAGCCCACCGTGATCGAGGGGCAACGAGTGCGTACGTAACTCGATACCGGTGTTTTCCCAGGCCTCTGCCGGGTTCCACTTGGCTTGCTGGTCAGGCTTCGGACGCTCAACTACTCCCGACGTGTTGCGCACAATCGGCGCTTTCTCCGCGGTGACAAGAACAACTTTCTTTACGACGTCGCGCACAGGCGTGTCATTGACCTCCCCCATCCATCGCGCGCACGCCCGAACGGAGCGTTCCGATCTGTCGCGGAGGATGTCGTCGGCACGCAGGTCGTGAGCACTGAAACCGGTGATATCGGAAAGAAGGTCTACGTTGAGATCGTCCGGAATCGGAGGCGGATTCAGCTCGGCGCGGGCTGGATAGGCGTCCAGGACGACGAGGAGATCGACGACGGGGCCGGCGGCGGTGTCGCGTTGTTGGTTTAGGCGTGCGCTGACAGCGTGGGCGATCGTCGCCCCGAAGGAAAATCCGACGAAGGTGTACGGGCCCTCGGGCTGGTAGTCGCGGATAGCGGACGCGTAGAGATCGACTGCCTCGTCCCAGCTGAGCGGACCAGCGATGTTCGCCGCGAATTGAATGCCGATAATGGGGCGGTCTGTCGTGAGGTACTCGGCCAGCCCCTGGTAGGAGAACACCAAGCCGTCGATTGCGTGGAAGCAGAAAAGAGATCGGCCATTGCCCTCTTTGAGCGTGACCATCCACGGAGGGCGGGAACCGTTATCGCGCGTGTCGGTGGGGACGGTTGGCTGGGGTGCCGGGGTTTGAGGCGAATCGCCCTCGATCGCGCGGACAATGCCTCGAGGAGAACCGGCCTCCACAATGGTCTGAATGTCCAGCTTGTGGCCACGTTTCCGGAGCTTGCCCATGAGTCGAACAGCCATGAGCGAGTGAACCCCCAGATCTTCAAAGGCAACATCGGGGTCCGCCTCCGGGCGGTTAAGCAAACCAGCAATGTCTTCGCAAATATCGCGCAGCAACTGGCTGTCCTGATCGGGGCGTTCAGTTTCCGAATTGGACTGGTTCGACGCCGACTGGGCCGACGTTGTAAGGCCCGACGCCGGCTCGTCCTCACGGTCGTGCGCGGAGTGATCGTCCGCGTTCTGCCCTGGCCGGCGTCGAATAGCATCAAGCATCGGGGCAATCTCGTCGCGAATCGCACGCAACGACTCGGGCGATTCGACGTCGGCAATAGAGGCACACCGTGACAACGTGGCGCGAAGAGCGTCGGCAAGAATACGGGCCACCTGCTGCGGAACAAATCCAGGTTGGTACGCCAGCGCCAGATCGAAGGGGCCTCCCGGCGGGTGGATCACCGTCAACGGGTACTGGGTTTCACCGCGAGTGGTCAGACCCGTGATGCGGATACCGCGAGACGCGGGGGCGCGGTCGTCGGAATCAGGAAGAGGGCCGGACTGGGTTTCTGTCTCCGAGAACTCATCGGGGAAGTTGTCGTACACCACCAAGGAGTCGAAGAGCGGGCCCGACAGCGGAGCCTCACCGCGAGACTCGCCCACCTGGCGCTCGATGTCGGCCAGGGAGGCAGAGGTGTGGTCCGCCAACTCGGCCTGGGCTCGCGCGTGGGTACGCAGGATCGAGGCCAGCGAATCCCCGCGCAAGCCCACGCGCACGGGAAGCGTGTTGATGAAGAGACCGATCGTGTTGTCGATACCGTCGAGCTCGCTCGGCCGGCCCGAGGTAACCACGCCGAAGACGGCGTCGTCGTGGCCGGTCAGTTCCGCGACGACACACGCCCACGCGGTCTGAATAAGGGTGTTGGGGGTGACACCGACAGTCCGGGCACAGCGGGAAAGATCAGCCTTCTGCTGGTCAGAGAGCTGCACGATGCAATGCTCCTCGCCGGAATCCTCATCGGGTGCTGAGGAGTCCGGTTCGGTGGTGGCCGTGAGGGCATCCATGACTCGGCTTGCGTGGTCAAGGCCAGCCACGTGGTCGATCCACAGTTCTGTGTCAGCCTTCACTCGGGGCTGCATGTCTTCAACAAATTGACCATACGGGTATCGCGGCGGCAACTCGGCGATGGCAGCCGCGATGGCGTGTGAAAGCGTATCCTCCCCATCACCATCATCTCCGCTGGGCAGAAGCTCAGCAGCGCGGTTGTACACGTGCATCAACTCACGCAAAAGGATCGTTGTGGACCACCCGTCGGTAAGAATATGATGATTCCCCAACACCAGCTGGCTGCGCCGATCGCCCAACCTCACCAGGGTCGCCGCGACCATGTTCCCGCGCGTCACATCGAGCTGGCGGGAAGCCATCCGGTCCAGAACGTCGTCGATAAGCGACGATTGCACGCGCGACGGAAGCCCGCGCACATCGATCACCGACCACTGCCACCGCGGGGTGCGCGGAATGACGTGCACCGGGCGGTCGAGCGTTTCGTAATCGAACGCCGCCTTGAGAACGTCCTGGCGGTTCATCACGGCCTCGAAGCTGGCGCGCAGGAGCTCCGGGTCCGCTGCCCCTTCGACGGCCATGGACGCGGCGATCACATAATGGTCGCGCTCGCGGGAATCGAGCGCCTGGTACAGCAGCCCCTCCTGCAGCGGCAAGAGCCCATACACGTTCTGGAGGGGACCGAACCGGCGCTGCCAGTGCTCAATATCCGCGCTGGTCAAGGGCACTAAACAATCCGACGGCGACGCGCTGCCCTCCGCGCTCAGCCCGACAACGGCGAGATCTGTCAGAGCCTTGGCGACGCCATCCGCGAGCTGTTCTGCCTGGTCTTCCGTTTCTGCATCGACGGTGATGCTGAGCGACGGTGTGCCGCGGTCATTGCCGACGGGGGCTGTGTGGTGGTCGGGTGTGTTCGTATCTGTGTCCGTGCCCGTGATCCACGGCGTGATGTGCGGGACGCCTGGGAAACCGGGGCGGAAGGTGTGGTGGCGTGGGATGAGTGTGGGGTGCTTGCTTGCAGTGGAGCCAGGTATGTGGCCTAGTTCGAGTGTGATTGCTGGAGTACTCGCGGATGTATCGGTGGGATCGGTCGCATGGGTGGCGCACAGTCCGGCGCGTTGCTCTTTCACACTAAGCAGGAGCGCTTCCATCTGTGCCCGCGAATCCGACGACGAAACAGTGACATATCCCGGCGCGGCGAACCGGCCAACAACATCACGCGCGACCGCATTCCCGGAGTTCAACGACTGACCGGCGGCGGGAGCGGAAGGTTGACATAGCGCGCGGCTCAATACCATCGCGGTGAGAGGATCATCGTTTTCGCCCGCCGACGCTATCAGAGCAGCTGTGGTGAGAATGTCCTGGTCAGACAGGCCAAATTTCGTTCCAAGGTTACTGAGTAGCGTCTTCGCGAGTGATGGCTCGATCGTCGCAGTGGCCCGACCGAGGCTGTTCGCCCACGGGAGCGCCGGGGCGGAGTGCCCACGCCACGAGGCATAGCGATGCTGGCGACCGTCACTATGTCCGTCACCGCGGCCCGCCCGCTGCACGAGCACCTCCACAATACTGATGAGCTGCGCAAACCCGTCGGCATCCGCAACCGCACTATGCGCACTCAGGCGCACACCACCGTCGACAGGTTCAAGAGCGAATGGCCGTCCCGCGGCAAGATCGACGGGCGCGCGGAAATCGTCGTCCTCGGCAGGGTGGCGTCGGATAATTAACTGCTCGGAACCGGTCGTATCCGTATCCCACGTCGCAATGCTACGAAGAGCCGGCACATCCTCAGCCAGCTTCGTCGCACATGCACGACATTCGTCGGCGTCGATGCCCGGGGCACACGGAATCACGACCGACATAACCGGCTGATTGGGACCAGTGAAAGCCGATCGATCCATTCCCGACGAGGCGTCCACCACACCAAAATCTGTCAGAATATTCCGTTGCTGCTCTGGGCCACCGCGGCCATCTGTGCTGGTCTCGGGGGTATGTGAGGTAACCGACGATGCTGCACTATTCGGTTCACCTGACGACGACCGACGCAAGGACGCGGCGATCTCACCCACGGGACGGCCGGACAAAATATCCGCCGGGCGGATCTCAAAGCCTTGCTGCTGCAGGCGACCAGCAACCACCAGCGCGGTAATGGAATCTCCACCCTGATTGATGAAATCCACGTCAAGGTCGGCGGACTGGCCCATGACGTCCTGGATCACTCGAGAAACAGCAAGCTCACGCGGTGTTTCCGGAGCCCGGAGTTCCGCGTCCGGAGCCTGGTGGTCCCCGCTCCCCAGGTGCTCGGACGCGCGATCGTTCGACATAGCCGACTGCTCAATCAGTTCGCGCAGTGCTCGCCGGTCAATTTTTTCAGTTGACGTTCGCGGAATCTGGGGCACCGCAACAAGAGTTGACGGAACCATATAGTCCGGAAGAATCCTCGAGAGATGCTGGCGCAACTCGGAAAGTCGCTGCGTGATTTCATCAGTGTTCGGGTGGGGATCACCGGAATTGTCATTGGACGTGGCTGGGTTCCCGGCCAGCCCCTCGAGAACAACTCCTGCCCGGATATTCATCGACGCTGCGCCTACATGCGTGTGGCTGGCCCCTATTGACGTGGAGTTTTTCTCGTCGGGACGAGATGCATCACCTGCGCCGCGAGCAACCGCGACCGTGCCCGCTGCACAAACGCCCGGAAGGGCAGCGAGCGCGCCGTCGATTTCCTCCAGTTCTACGCGATGCCCCCGCACTTCAATCTGGTTATCCGCGCGACCGATAAACGCCACCCCACGGCCAGGCACCCACCGCACCCGGTCGCCGGTCCGATACGCGGGAACGAGCGCGTGGGTGTCGGAGCCGTCGGCTGTGACGTCGGCACGAGGAGGGCTGGCGGTCGCGTCGGCACGGAAAAATGCGTGGGCCGTCGCCTCCGGATTATTCCGATACCCCTGCGCAATCTGGTCCCCCATCAGCCACAATTCGCCCTCTTCACCTGGGGGAACGACCTCGCCTGACGCGTCGCAAATGCGAATTGACATGCCGGGCACCGGCCAGCCCACCGTCACCGCGCCCGGCGTGATTCGTGCGCACAGCGCGTCGACGGTCGCTTCCGACGGGCCATACATGTTCCACCCGATGACGTGCGACGCCGCGGCCACCTGGTCCCACAGCTGCTGCGGCATGGGTTCTCCGCCGAGCAGCACGGCTCTGATCTGCGATTTTTGCGCGTCGAGCAGAGGTACGCCCGAGGCGAGCAGTGCGCCGAAGAGCGAGGGTGTGGCGTCGATCATCGTGATGCTGTCACGGCGGAGGCAACGGTGAAAAGCCTCCCCATCGGCCACGGTGGAACGGTTATAGATCACGACGCGCACGCCGGCGAAGATCCATGAGAGCTGGTCGATGGCGGCATCGAACGTGAACGACGCCGTGTGGGCCAGCGCGGCGGATGCCTGGGGGTGGGTGTTCGCGACATGGTCCAGCGTCTCTGGGAATAGCTGCGCGCGGTGGCCCGCGATCAAGTGCTCCAGGGCGCACCTGCTGACGTTCACACCCTTCGGCCGGCCCGTCGTGCCGGAGGTGTAGACGATGTAGGCCAAGTCGTCAGATTCGTGTGGCGACTGCTCATCGTCCCCGTGCTCTACAGGCTGAACGTCATTGATCCCCGTCACCACAGCCGCGGCGGCACTATCTTTCATGATGAACGAACGCCGGTCCTGCGGTGCATCGTCGTCAATGACGACAAACGGGCGATGCGCGCGCAACGAAGCCAAAACCGCAATTGCCTGGGCCGCGCTCTTCGGCATATCGATGGCAACGACGCCACCCTCGGGACACACCGACGCGATGGAATCCGCCAACTGATCACACCGTTTTACCAGTTCAGAGCCGGTGTACGTGGTTCCCGTAGAACTGGGAGAGATTTCCGACGACTCTGGCGAACCATTGGCCAGCACAACACGATCGCCCCACCGCTGGGCAAGCGAATCGATCAGGCTATCCAGTGACTCAATCCAGCCGCGAGATGGATCGTCGGATGAAGCGTCGGATAACAATTCCCCTTCCCACTCTTCACGAAGAGCGGCCGGGATACGTTCAGGGCGGATACGTATATCGGACGAAGCAGGCAGAGAGCTCTCGGCGATCTCCTCGCGCGAATCACCGCTCGCACCCACCACATCCGCAGGCCGATCCAACCCCAATCCCATATTCACCACAGCACGAATATCGGATAAGCGCTGGTGAACAACCTGCGGCGGAACGTCGGCGACCGTCTCAAAACTCAGATCCACGCCACCAGACCGGCCCGGCGCGGCAACTAGCACAAGATTTTCCGGCGGACCGCCCGCCACATTCCGGAGGTACCCACGCGTTTTTCCAAACTTGAGGGCGGCGTCGAAAACCTTCAAGTTGGCACCGATCCCGCGCAGGATCGAGGAACCCCCGTACGCCGTCGCCACCTCGGACCCCGGGAACCGCTGGTGCTCGCGCACGGTCCGCATTGTTTCCTCGACGACGTGCGCGTTTTCGGGGAGCGTCGCGGTGAGGTCGATGGGCAACCGCACGGGCAGCATGTTGACCATCATCGCCGGAGTACGCCGCTGAGCTGAGGTTTCTCGCGCGGCGAACGGCATCGCGACCACCAGTTCGTCGGCCTCGACCCCTTGCACGCGCCGCAAGTACACGCCGTATGCCGCCAGCAAGGAGTCCACCCACGTGGTTCCGTGGCGCTGGGACGCCGCTTTCCACGCGTCCAGTTCGTCGGCGTCCATCGTGAGCACCGTTGTCCGGCTGGAACTCTCGGACCCGCCGATGAGCTCGTCTCGCCACTGCGTGCTGCCAACCCCCGCGAGCGAGTCCTGCCACCACTGCGCATCGTGGTCCCGGTTGTCCGACTCGTGGTACTCGCGATCTTCCTTAACGACGCTGCTCAGCGCGCTAAATTTCGCCGGCCGTGCTTTCTTGCCGCCGGTGAGCTCGGTGTAGTGGGCAGCCGTGCGTCGGGCCAGAATCATGGACGCGTAGCCATCGACAATGAGGTGGTGATACAGCTGGACGATCCACACGCGACGGCGATCCAAGCGGAGGACCTCGAAATGGCACAGTGGGCGGTCGACAAGACCTGCCCACGCCTCCGCGCAGCGTGCTTTCGCGGCGTCAACATAGGCGTTCGCGGCGGCCTCTGGCGCGGGGTGAGCGCGCAAATCGTGAACGGGGATGGTGATGTATTGCCCGGGCGTAGCGTCGATAACTCTTTGGCGTGGGGAGTCGTCGGCACGAACAGCGCCAGCGTCCTCCCCCGCGGAATCGTCGGCACGAGTATCCGTCGCGTCCCCCTGCCGGAACTGAAGACGAAGCGTTTCAGCTTCGGCGATCGTCTGATGCAACGCCTGAACAACGTCGGCAACCGAAATATCCGGCTGAGAATCCGTCGGATCGAGCTCCATCACCTCGCCCACGACGTAATACGGCGAACTCGGATCCAGTGACTGCGCGTTCCAAATACCCATCTGCGCGGCGGTCAGAGGGAACCAGTCCGGGGAGGTCGGATTATCAGGGTCACTCACACACACCGAATCAAAGGTCATGGCGTTAGGCTACACTGCTCAAAAGATAAACAAACAAGCAGCTAGAGAGAAGAAAATGAGGAGCCAACCATGAGTGCAGCTAACCCACCGCTGAGCCCCCAAATCTTTGCTGACGAACTCCACACCCGCGTTGCCTCGGCGATCGGCATCCCCGCCGACACGCTGGAAACCGACGCGGACCTCACCGATCTGGGGCTGGATTCGGTGCGCATTATCGACATCGTCGAGTGGGCGCGACGCCAAGGGTGGGATGCCGAGTTTGCCGATCTCATCGAGAATCCCACTCTCGACGCGTGGGTGGACGCTTTCGAAGAGAGCGACGAGTGATGGCGGGGATGAGTACGTCTGATCGGGGTGCCGGCAGTGAAGACACTCCCGCCGAAGGCACTCCACGGCATTGTGTGGTTACCGGGGCGCTCGGCGGTATCGGCGCTGCCGTCGTCACCGCCGCCAAAAACGCGGGTTATCGCGTGACCGCCGTGGACCAGGCACCTCAGGGACCAGACGCGGGTCCGGGCTGTGACGGATATAGGGGCGACAGAGACAGCAACGGTGACGCAGCGGGCGTCGACAATATACTCGCTGACCTGCCTGTTGATTATGTTTTTGATGTCACCGACGCAGAGGCCGCACACACCACGATCGAGAGCATCGAGGCCGACCGGGGACCCATCGATGTGCTGATCCACACGGCCGGGGTTCTGCGTGCCGACGCCGCCCTCGATGGCGACACCGACGCCATGCGCGCCAGCTTCGAAGTCAATATGTTCGGCGCTGTCCACGTCTGCTGTCCCACTGCCCAACGCATGTGCGAGAGAGCCCGCGGTGCCATCGTTGTTGTCTCCTCCAACGCAGCGACAACCCCGCGAGCAGGCATGGGATCCTACGGGGCGTCGAAAGCGGCAATCACCGCGTGGGCACGCAATCTCGGCCTGGAATGCGCACCGCACGGTGTGCGTGTGAATATCGTCTCCCCTGGCTCCACCGATACACCAATGCTTCGGGGCATGTGGCCAGCTGAGCAGGACTGCTCGGCTGATGTTATCGCTGGTAGGCCCAACCAGTATCGTCTCGGGATCCCCCTACAGCGACTAGCGCAACCGGAGGATATCGCGGAGGCTTGCCTGTACCTCGCATCCAACAACGCTCGCCACATTGTCATGCATGACCTTCGCGTGGACGGCGGAGCAACGCTGGATAGCTAGGCGCTCTCCAGCCCGCAGTGTATGGCGTGCCGCTGTCTACGGCGCCTCCGAGCCCGCCGCATTCACATGGGCAATGAGCGCCCGCCTGTCGATCTTCCCGTGATCATTGTGTGGGAGCTCCGCCATGACGAGGAGGACGCTGGGCACCATGTAGTCGGGTACCAACGTGGCTAATTCGTCTTTTATCCGTTGCGGAATAGTAGCGTGATCAGCAGTGCCGCTCTCGTCGCCGGCGGTTGTGCCCCCTGAAACAACGATTCCCCCGACAAGTGTCGCTTCGCTCCCGGCACGATCCACAGCTACCGCGGCATCACTCACCACGTCAAGGCGTCGCAAGTGAGTCTCCACGTCGCCCAGCTCAACTCGGTTGCCACGAATTTTCACCTGATCGCCGATGCGGCCTTCACAACGAAGCATGCCCCGCGCATCGCGAGACATGACGTCCCCCGTGCGGTACATGATTCCGCCGTCACGGTCCGGATGCAGGCTGGGCACGAACGCCTCCGCGGTGGCCTCCGGATTGTTGAAGTACCCCGCGCCCACCTGGGCACCAGCAATGCAGAGTTCCCCGGACTGACCATCAGGAACCTCGTTCACATTTTCATCGACGACGTAAAACACGACGTTATCTTCCGGCCAGCCGACGAGAGTCCCGCCGGAGGATGCTTTTTCATTCGTCAGAGTATCGGGCGCCGGGTGATCCAACCCGGCGCGATAATCAGGGCGACGTGTTCTTGGGCTCGCCCATGCCTCAGCGGCCGAGAGGACTCGGCCGTGGCTGTTGCTGTCGAAGGTAGGGTCGCTGGAGGCAGCAGCCCCCGAGTACGGATTGGAGAAATCCACCCATGCCACATCCATCGCTGTTTCCGAAGGACCGTACAGTCCCAAAATCCGACTCGGTAGCACCGCCTGCGCACGTCTGACTAAGTCGTTGGGTACGGCCTCGCCGCCTAACAACAGGTGCCGCAGGCAAGCGAACTGTTCATACCCCAGACCGACGTCGTCAAGGACATCGAACATAACCCTGAGCATGCTCGGAACCATCGACAGTGTCGTCACGGAATACGTTTCGATCATGTCTCCCAGGGCGAAGGGATCGCCGGGGAACCAGCCTTGGCCGGGAATGACGATTCGGCCGGCACAGGCCAAGGGACACAGCAGCTCCGCGACGCCGACGTCGAAACCGATCGGCGCTTTGTGGAGCATCCGCAATTCGCCAACACTGGCCGACGACTCTACAACTGCCCCCAGCTCAGCATCGTGCCCCAGCGTGCGTACCACCCACTGCACGTGGGAGGCCACCGCACGGTGAGGGTTCACAGCCCCTTTCGGATGCCCCGTCGTGCCTGACGTATAAATCACGTAACACGGATCCTCAGGCAGGAGTTCGCGTATGCGGTCACTGGCGCAAAATTCGTGCCCGTGGTCAGCGCTCTCCGCCGAAAAGTACTCATCCGGGTGACGAAGTTCCCAGGTCGAGGTATTCCTCATCGACACCTTATTTGTCGACACAGGTATCTCACCGAGCCCGATCACGACGGCGGGCTGACAATCATTCACGATGTAGCTAATGCGCTCCGCCGGGTAACTCGCATCTACCGGCACATAAGCGGCCCCCGTGCGGAGAATCCCCACCATAACGCTGGGGAGCCAAGGGCTTCGGCCAGAGAGCACCACGACTCGGTCGCCGGGGCCCACCCCACGATGGCGAAGCTCCCACGCCACCGCATCCGCGTGGCTATCGACGTCGTCGTATGTGAAAGTCAGTTCGCTGCCGTCGTCGCGGAAACCGTGAACGACGGGCTGCTCGCGGTGGTGGCGAATGGCATGGTCAATCATCACATCGACCGTCGAGGGGTCGATCTCTACCGACGGACCGAACGCCCAGGGTGAACTAGCCGACATGAATCTCATCCCTCACTTCTCCCCCGCTCTGCTGATCACTTCCGGGCTCGCTATCAGCAGAAGCGTTATCAGCAGGCCCGTTATCGATATAACATGCGAGAACCCGGTCCGACACCTCACCCAAACAGCTCAGATTCGCGAACCCCGGCCCTTGAGCCAGCGCGGACAGCGTCGGCAAGAATAGCCACGGGCCCTCGTCGACTGCCAAGGTCCACTCTGTGGGGATCGTCGCCGAGCAGTCGGGCGTCGGCAAATGGGGTTTGAGCTGCAAGAAAATCCCAATGCTGTGCGCAATGTCCGCTTCGGAGCACGTCGTCACGATCTTTTCTGCATAAAAATCAGAATCCGTGTTCGGGAAGAGATCCCTGAACCACAACGGGTTGCCGCCGCGCGCGTCAATCACCACATCGGCTGCGGACACCACATCCGGGACACCCTCCTGCGACACGTAGAGATCCAGGGCACCATCGCGAGGAACGATGTCGACCACGCGGCCACGCTCATGGCAGATGTGCCCATAATTCTTCAGAGTCTGCTGCACACTCTGAGAAAATACACCGCGGTCGGTGCGGCGGATAAAATCCTGCCGCTCCTCGAAGCTGAGCCTGAACCACTTTTCCGGGTCGGTGTAGAGGCTATTTTCAAACACGCTCTCCCCGCGCGAATACACCGTCGGGGAGGGCGAGAAGATCGCGATGGACTCGCAGGGCATGTGCGCCAACTGGTCCACGACGCTGGCCGCAGACTCCCCGCCGCCGATAACCGCAACCCGTTTGCGCAGCGGGAACGTGCCGTTTTCCACCTGATCCCACAGCTCGGCGATGGAGAGCACACCGGGGACATCGGCAAGTCGACGCGTCGAGGGGCCAGGGCCGGTGATCATGACCCCGTCGGAGCTCAGGACCGTGGATCCGCCGTCGTTGAGTTCGACGTCGCATTGCCAGCTCCAGTTGTAGTCGTCGACGTTGGTGGCTCCGGCGTTCTTATCGACGGCGCGAATCGCCGTAATCCGGCCGGCCATCACCTGCATATCCACCGCACGAGCAACCCAGCGCAGGTACTCGGCCCACTCCTCATGCGTCGGGCACGGGTGGCCGCGATCGATCCACTGAGCGTACTTGTCCCGAGAGACCAGGTAACTCATCCAGCTAAATTCCATGAGCCCGGCGTTGACACGCGTGTTGTCTTGCGCTGACTCGTTGGCGATCCGGGTCCGATATGGGAATCCGACATCCTTATCCGGCGGAGTGCCCAGCAGGTGATGGCCGTTCGTCCAGCCGCCACCGGAAACCCAGTTTCCCCCCACCCCCAATGGGTCCACCGTGACAATCGTGGGGACCTCATATCCCAACGATTTCAGCACATATGTCTTCGCCGCCACGGCCACAGCTTTCGGCCCTGCACCCAGGATAACCAGCGTTTTCACTGTCGATGATGTTCTTCCTGCTCGAGTACGTTGTGTTACGGTTAGCCTACCTTTTGGTAACGATCGCGCGAACCACTGGAGACCACCCGAGGATGACAGACACATCCGGACGCCAACCCAACACCACCACTAACAGTAACGACGACGCCAGTAGTGGTGGCACTGCCAACGACACCACAACAGACTCGGTGAGCGGGGCTGCCAACCGCAATCCGTTCCATCTGTCCGAGCAGGAGATTTACAAACGTCTACATCGGCTACGTCGCGACGTACCATCGTCGGCAATTCTCCCCAGCCCTCCACGTATCCCCAAACTGACCGGACGCTTAACCCTACGCACAGCCGACCCCGCAACCGAAGATCCAGAGACGGTTGCGCGCTGGATGAACCGGCCGCACCTCGTTGACACTTGGGAGCAACCGTGGCCCGCTGAACGGTGGAAACGGGATTGGGAAGCCAAGTTCTCCGGCACGTATTCGCTGCCACTGATCATGCTTCTCAACGGGGAGGAATGCGGTTATATGGAGATCTACCGGCCGCACCGGGATGAGATTGGTCGCGTGTATGATTCGCAGACCCATGACCTGGGATTCCATGTCGCGGTAGGAGATGTAGCGAATACTGGGCACGGTATCTTTCCGCCTCTGCTGATGAATCTATGCGATGAGCTTATTGCCACCAACCCGCCGAGTGATCTTATTGTCGTGGAACCCGATTATCGCAACACACGGCTGCCGCGAATCATGCTCATGAATGGGTGGGTTGATGGTGGTGAGCGGCAACAGCGCGCTGACCGGCGTGTTCATTTGCTGGGGTACGCGAAAACAGATGTGGCTCGGGAGCGGGTACTCACGGGCATGGAGTAGGGAGCCACTAGTGAGGGGCTGGATCTGTTCCGGATTGAGCTAATCCGAGATGAAGCAGCAAGCCCCGACTGCTACCTGTTCTCGTTGCGTTCAATTTATTAACGGGTTTAATTATTCGATAGCTTGAGCTAGCATGGGCTTAACAGTCAATGCACCACCAGACAGGAACACCTATGTCGCCATCTCGTCCTCCCCACGCCATAGCAGCCGCATCCGAGGGCACTATCCAGTCACAGGACACCCCTTCCACACGCCTCCAAAGCAGCGACCTTGCCTTAGACGTACGGGACCTCCACTGTCACCGCGGCAGCGGCAAAAACAAGAAAGAAATCCTCAAAGGCATTACGCTCTCGATTCCGCGCGGGAAGGTTCTCGCCGTACTGGGAGCCAATGGCGCAGGTAAAACCACACTTATCAACGCGCTATCCACCCTCATCCCCATCAGCGGCGGCAGCGCCACGATCAACGGCCACGACGTCACCTCAGACCCCGCCGGAGTGCGGGCCTCTATCTCGCTAACCGGCCAATACGCCGCCGTCGACAATATGCTCACCGGGCACGAAAACCTCACCTTCTTCGGCACGCTCGCGGGCCTGTCCACGCGCGAAGCCAAAGACAGGGCCACCGAACTGCTCACCCGGTTCGGCCTCGAACGAGCCGCCGACACCCGTGTCGCCGACTACTCCGGCGGTATGCGTCGTCGATTAGATATTGCGTCGTCACTGACCGTGCAACCACCACTACTCTTCCTCGACGAACCCACGACCGGGCTCGACCCCGCCAGCCGCAACGACGTGTGGGACATGGTCCACCACCTGCAAGCCGACGGGACCTCCATCCTGCTGACCACCCAATATCTCGACGAAGCCGACCATTTGGCCGACCGGATTATCGTGCTGGGAGGCGGGCGAGTTCTGGATGAGGGAACCTCCGCCGAACTCAAGTCACGCTACGGGTCGTCGGCTGTGACCGTGACTTTCCGTTCCCCTGAGCTGGCCGTACGCTTTTCCAACATTGCCACCGACAACGGGTTTACCGCAGCTGAAGAGAACACCATCGTCCGACTTGACGCGCCCGACGGGCACCGGTCGCTCGTTCGCGTGTTATCCCTCTGGGACGGTTCCGAGGACGACATCACCGACGCGGCGCTGATCCCCCCGACACTCGAGGACGTGTACATGGCCGTCGCGGACTCCGGCGATGTGGCGCGTACGGATGTGCGGGAGGGCAACGCGGCCCCGGCGGACGGGCACTCGGACGCCCACACCCCGGGAGGCGGCCACCAATGAGCAGCGGAAACACGAGCCCGTCGATGAGTAGCTCAGCGGCTATCACGTCGGTATGGTCACGCGACTTCAAACGCGTCATCCGAAATAAATCGGTGCTCCCCTCAATTTTCGTGATTCCCGCGATCTTCATCGCCATTTTCTACGGAGCATTCTCCCGAGCCACCGACGGCTTCGGCATCAGTTACGCCACATTCCTCCTCCCCGCCGGTGTCCTCCAAGGGCTCATCTTCACCGCCGGGGGTTCGTCCCTGGCCGTCGCCCAAGATGCTGAAGACGGAATACATGCACGAATCCGCACCATGCCCGCACCTAACTGGTCGCTCGTTGCGGGGCGGCTGCTGGCCGACCTCACCCGCGGGGCGATTTCTGTCGTCCCCGTCATCGCGCTCACCGTCATCATCGGCGCGCGATTCCACGGCAGTGCCGTCGACCTGGTCCTTCTTATCGTTCTGACGATTGGTGCCGCGGTATCTATCAGCGCAATTGCTGACGGCCTTTGTCTTTTGGCACACCAGCCGGTCAGCACCTCGCTGATGTTTCAGGGGCTAATAATTCCCATCGTGATGTTATCCACTGCGTTTGTCCCGACAGTGGCGCTGCCGAGTGGCGTCCGCCCGGTCATCGAGCACCTACCGCTCTCCACCATGGTCGACACGGCTCGGCTACTCATCAACGGCGACTCCCCCGGTTCTACCGGTATCGAAGCACTCTGCTGGATCATCGTCTTCTTAGTCGCGGGAATATACGGATTTCTCGCAGCAATATCGAGGAAGTCCCATGTCTAACACACCTGCTGCCACCTACTCGTCAGCGCCTGCCACCGCACGGCCTACCCCGCCAGCCACGAAGCCGTACCCGCGGCGAGCGCACGCCAGCTGGGCCCACACCGCGCGCCTATTCCGACGCTTCGTCCGCACCCGCGCGTCCCTGCTGAGCACCATCTTCACCCCGATGCTGATGATCGTGTTCCAGTGGGCGCTGTTCGGCGACCTCATCGCCAAAGTCCAGGGGCTCGAGAAAATCGACCTGCTGCCCCTGTGCCTCATGCTCATCCTGGGGTCGCAGTGGCTCTACATCCCCGCCAATAGCGCAGAGATCGTGCGCGAACGCCAGTCCGGAATCGTCGCGCGGGTGTCCACCAGTGCCAGCGGAATCCGGCCGCTCATCGCCGGCGAGTGGTTATTCAGCTTCCTGCGCACCATCCTCGCCAGCATCCCCGCCCTTGTGGCCTCCTTCGTGTTTGGGATGCGGATTCACACCTGGTCGGCGGCCCTCTGGCTCGTCGTCGCCGTGATCGGCGGGGCAATATTCACAGCGACGCTGGTCCTCGCGCTCGGGTTCGGAGCGGCCAGCCCCGACGCCACCATGATCGTCACGCCGCTGTTCATGGTCGCGCTGTTTCTCTCTGCGGGGTTCGTCCCCGCGACCGCGTTCGTCTCGGGCCTGCAATGGTTCGCGCGCAACAACCCGGTGACCCACGTCATCGAGGCCGAAATAGCGCTCAATGGAGGTGCGCTGGCCACCAATCTTTCGCTTACCGACGCCACCTCCGCGATGACAATGTCGGGCATATGGTTCATCGGCGTCATGGTGGTGGCAGGACTACTCGCCGTGTTCGCAACAACCCGGCACTCGCGGAATACCGCGTAGCGAGGGGCGCTACTGTGGCCGAGAAACCGGGGTCTAATTCGACGCTCCAGTTCCGCGCCACCTTAACGGGCGCTTGGTTGGGGTCGGCGCCGCCCCACGCACACTCGAATTCCCCGGCCACCCCAGCGTTTTCACGCACCAAAATCAACGAGATGACCAGGGAACTTTGGGCACGCCCCTAGAATCGGCGCCCCAGGCAACCAGACCTTTAGCACCAATGCTGATACGCACAAGCTCAGTTGAAGGACTAGCGAGGGAACTTCAGCGTGGAACAACCAATGGTCTACCGGTGATGAGATCCTCAGTCACCAGCGCGTCGAGTGCAAACGCCTCTAAGAGAAGCTCAGAAGTAATCACGTCACTGGGGTGACCGGTGGCGAGGATCTGCCCGCCCTTCATCACCACCAAATGGTCGCTATAGCGTACTGCCAAATTGAGATCATGCAACACCATCACCACGGTGCGATTCAGTTCGCGCCGCAAATTACGGACCAGCTTCAAGATTTCCACAGAAGTAGCCAGATCCAAGTAGGTAGTGGGCTCGTCTAAAAATAGGATCTCCGTATTTTGAGCAAGCACCATCGAGATCCACACGCGCTGTCTTTGCCCACCTGAGAGAGAATCCACAGTGTGCTCCGCAAGGACTAAAGATTCAGTCATGTCCAAAGCCCTATATACTTCAGCCTCGTCCGTAGACGACGACTGCCGGATCCACGACTGGTGAGGATGGCGCCCACGAGATACAAGGTCAGCAACGTTAAGACCCTCCGGAGCAATGGGAGACTGTGGGAGCACGCTCACGGTTCGCGCAAGATCCTTACGCTTCATCGTCGAGATATCATGACCATTGAGTAGGACTTCTCCCCCGCTGACTGGGATCAAGCGAGACATAACCTTAAGCAGCGTGGACTTTCCGCAGCCGTTCGGGCCAACGATTGTAGTAACCTGCCCCCGAGGAAAGCTCACGTCTAAACCTTCAATGATCCGCCGATCGCCGTAGTCTACAGAGAGGTCGCAGGCAGACATACTGTCGATCTGCGTCAAGTGTCTATCTATGTCATTTTTCATACTGCGGCATTCCTATTCCGTTGAACAAGCACATAGATCAAGAATGCGCAGCCAATTGCCGAGGTAAGTACACCCACCGGCAATTCAACTGGTAGTAGTGTTTGAGAACAACTATCCGCCAAAAGAAGCAAGGTTGCTCCGCTCAATGAGGAAGCTAACAACGGCGGTGAAGAAGCACCACATAGGCGCAAGGCCACCTTCGGTGCCACAAAAGCGACAAAGCCAATCGGTCCGGCTACCGAGACCGCTACAGCCGCTAGCGCGACAGCTGATCCTAGAAGCACCACCTGCACAGCCTTGACGTTCTGACCGAGAACACGTGCTGTATCCGGGCCAAGCAAGGTAGCCAACAGTTGATACCCGATCCACGCTAGCAACGGGGTAACTACCAATACCGCAACGGCGATCGGCCATGTCTGTGACCAATCTGCGGAGGACAGCGACCCCGTGAGCCAGAACTGAGCTGCCGAAGCATCACGTAACTCAGCGCAAATCATCAAGAAGTTGATATAGGACGACAAGAGCGCTGTCAGGACGATGCCTATAAGCACAAGTCGAAAAGAGTCAGTTGAGCTCCGCCACCCTAACGCCCACATCAAAACTGCCGTGGCCGCCGCCCCAAGAACCGCCGCCAAAGGGATTCCAATACTGCTAAGCCAACCAAGGAAGCCACCAGCGCCACCACCTAAAGTGATGACAGTAACCGCAGCGGCTGGAGCGCCCGTGGTAAATTAGAAGATATCTAGCGCCAGCGCATTTCGAGCCACAGACTGCGTGAGGGCACCAGAAAGCCCCAAGGCGCAGCCAACAAAAATCGCAGTCAGAGCTCGTGGCATCCGCCAATCCAAAACCACTAGCCTTTCCGCGCGAGACCCCTGGCCAGTAAACAACACCTCCAACACACGCAAAGGAGACACTGGGTACTCCCCCACGCCAATCGATATAGCTGCCAAGAAAACTATTGCACAAAGCAGAATGAGCGATACGCCAACCGCTTGTGGCCGCCACACAAGAGATAGCGGACCGACGCGAAAAGGTGGGCGTTTAGGAACCGCTAGAGTGGCAGAGTGATTAACGGAGGAATTGATCAAATCGCCGCCACTCGGCGTCGATAAATGAAGAAAATGAAAAATGGCGCACCCACGAAAGCGAGCACAATGCCCACCATAATGAACGGAAGTACCCCGTAAAAGAGGGTGAGATCTCTGCCTGCAATGGATCCTACGGTCCAAAACCTCATGTGATTTAAATTCGCATCCTTGGTAAGGATAAAGCCACTAATGATGGCACTAAGAACTGCAGACAATGCTGCACCGCCAAGCACTAAAGTGAGCGGGTTGACTTGGCCACCTCCCACCAATGAAAGGCTGAACACCGCAGCCGTGGCAACAATCGCTCCAGCGAATGCCCACAGGCTGGTGGCCCACACAGAAGTAACGTTCGAAAGAGAAAAACTGACCACGACGGCCAACGAAGCGCCATAATTAATGCCAAGAATTCCCGTATCTGCGAGCGGGTTACGTGTATGTCCTTGAATGAGGGCACCACAAACCCCACGAGCAGCCCCCAGCAACCAACCCTAATAATGTGCGGGGTATGCGCACTTCAACTAATACTCGCTGATCTACGTTCAACGCATCTGAATGTCCAAAGATAATAGAGGGATCGCGCAAGACGCTAGAAATTTCACCAAAAGGAACTGGGTAGGCGCTAAAGAAAATGCTGGCTAAAACGCTAGCGAGGATCAAAAGGGAAAGAACGCCTAAGCCTGTTAGATGAAGAAGGAGGCCTCTACGAAACTGAGTGGGCGAATTAGACGTTGCCCAACGCTTCTCCTTTAGGCATGAAGTTCCCTAGCTATAGACAACAATGGGTAGTTCTTTAGCGTAATAAGAGCAATCCTACATGAGGAGGTAAGCCTAAATGAGGTAGCCTCTTCGTCAGAGCACTAATGTCACGTCACATGAGAACAAAATTTTTACACGCCTGGGTTCGCGGCTCGCCCTGCACTTCCGCGCAGGACCACACTGAAGTAAAGGTTTCTACTTCGTGGCGTCAATAAGCGGCTGTTCAATCTTGTCCAGCAAGTAGTTCAAGCTCAGGACAGTCTGCCAACCGAAGGCCTTCTCCAAATCGCCCTCCAGATAGACACTATGCCCATCTTTAACGGCTGGGAGCTTACCCACAACCGAATCCTTAGTCACGGATGCCTTGCTCTGCTTTGGCGAGTAAGACAGTTGATCCCAGATCAGCACGTCAGAGTTGATGCGGTCAGCGTTCTCCTTGGACACTTCGCCGTAGAATTTACCCTTGGTGATTTCTGCGTATTCGGGGTTGATCTTAAAACCTAATTCGGTGAAGAAGCGACTACGCGGGTCCCCTTCGGAAAAGACAGCGAGCTTCTCATCTTCGATGGTTGCTACACCGAGCTCTTTCTCGGCCCACTCTGGGTGGCGCTTCCCTAGTTCAGCGAACTTGTCTTTTACCTGCTGAACTTGACGCTTCGCCTCCTCAGGCTTGCCCACTGCCTGGCCGATTTCCTCTGTGGTGACGTCCCACGGTTGCTGCAATTCTTCAAACTCGCCCTTTTGCGCTACGACCGGTGCGATATCCGATAATTTTTTATAGGTATCTTCATCCAGATCGGAGTAGACAGCCACGATGAGATCTGGATTGTCCTTGGCGATAGCCTCCGCATTGATCTCAGTATCCTTATCGATACGTGGCTGCCCACCTTCAAGCTTGCTCTTCGACCAATTACCTGCGGCCTGTCCCTCCGGAGTCATTCCATCCCAGTACTTCACGGATACTGGAGTGACACCAAGTGCCAACAGTGCATCTTGGTCGGTATAACCCAAAGAAACCACTCGCTGTGGAGCTTCCTTAATTTCAGTGGAACCATACCGATGCTGGATGGTGGTGGGGAATGAGCCCTGTTCCGCGTTGACGGCTTGAGACTCGTTAGAGTTACTTGCTTTATCTCCGGTCGAGCAAGCTCCAAGCGCTAAGCCAAGTGCCAGCACGCTCGCTGCGCTCGCGAAAATCTTCTTAAGTTTCATTTTTCTCCTATGGGTATCGGTGAACGATTCCATACTCAACTGGGTCGTTCAGGGTTGGGAAGGTTAAACCCTTGGTTGGACATATCCGGCTCTGTGCCCAAAGAACTCAGTGGCAGATAGTTCCGAGTTATCATCGAGTCGAACCCAATCGAACATAATCACTGGTCTTGGCACATTGGCCCGCGGCGAGCCGCACACCACTGCAATGCCTCCTTCGTGAGGAATTGTGATGCGTCCGGGAGTACCACCAAAGCGGCCTTGAGAGACGTGTGTGGACAGCACACTAATGCGCTGACCCCGGAATTCAAAGTAGGCGTTAGGATACGGATCGGACTGCACCCTCACCAACAAGGCGATATCTTCCGCAGGTTGGGTGAAATCTATGCGAGATTCCTGCTCACTTCGTTTATGGAAGTAGGTTGCCCTGCTGAGATCTTGGGGTTGCTTCGTGGCAGTACCTTGAGCAATGTCATTCAAAGCTCGTTCCACAAGCGGTTCAATGAGATCAATGGTCTTCGCGACAAGATCCTTGGTGGTATCACCCGACCCCACAGGGATAGCTTATTGAGCCACGATGGGCCCACCGTCAAGCACCTCATTCATCTCATGCACAGTGACACCCACGTGAGATTCTCGGTTCAACAGTGCCCAAAGCATGGGGGAGAAACCGGCATACTCCGGAAGCAAACCATCATGGACGTTCAATGCACCATACTTCGGAAAGCTTAACACCTCCGATGGCAACCACGTTCGCCAATTGTTAGCCGCAATAACATCCGGTGCAGCGACCCTCAGCGCCTTAAGGACGTCTTCTCCCGCACGCTCTGTGACATACCGGTAGCTCATGTTCCTTGGCTAAATCCTCGACGGAATCTGCCCACATCTTTTCATAAGGATGTTCGCTTTTAGGATGGGTTACCACTAAAGCTACTTCATGACCAGCATTAATAACCGCAGACAACGTCCGGTGCCCCCACGACAGATAGCCGAAAACAGCAACTCGCATGCCGGCAAGGCTAGATTAGTTTTACCTATTTAATCAAAAGTGAAAGTAGATAAAACTTAATGACATTCTCTTCTCATTCATCCTCGGTTCACCAAATTTCTGTCCCCCACGGTGCAGATGCCCTCATTTTCACGGATCTTTATCGAACGGACTTCAAGATAAGTTCACCGTAGTGCGACATCGGCGCCAACTCGCCCCAGTACCTCGCCCCGTCCTAAAGATTCAACAGTTGTGGGAGGCAGATTCAAGACAGCAGCTACCGTACGCTCTCGGAGGCGTGCCACCATGTAGGCAATTGTCACTCCTGTCAATGCTTCAGCAAGACCTGAAACAGCGAAGGACCCTAGGCAGGCCAAGGCTGCCCAGACGATCAGGTTCGCCACTCCGGCCGAGCCGTCACCTGTGGAAACTGCGTCTATGACGCTGGCCAGCAAAAATACCGGCACGAGCGTAAGTAACGCCCCAACAAATGTGAATATAACCGCAAAACTTGCGGGTACTAGGCACCGGCGGAGTAGACAGAATAATTCAGCGCCTATTTGGGACGTGGAAGCCGAGGGGAGGACAGCACTCACTTAAGCGTTGCTCATGTCTGCTGGCTGTAATGCACTCCAATTATTATCGATGTAGGCCAAGGCCTCATCCCGTGAAACACCACCTTCAGCGCCACGATTCGCATCTCCCAAAGCTACTTTTCAGCCTTCAGGCACGACAGCGAAAGACGGCCATAGAGAATACTGGTCTTCCGCGTTAATGAGGGCAAAGCAGCTTCCCTTTTCATCATCGAACGGGTTAGTAGACACAAGTACTCCCAATCATTTGGATGTTAGAAATATTTTCGGACAGCGAGGCTACACTCGGCGCCACCAGCATTAACGCGGGCGCCGGAGCTGACATTACCTTAGCATAACCTAATTTATAGATCTAATAGAAAAACCCTTAGCACCATTTCTGATGCTAAGGGCTTTAATTGTCGTCAGCAGAAGGCTCTAGCGTGCCTTCTCCAGGATTTCGACGAGACGGAAGTGCTTGTTCGCCGACAGCGGGCGGCACTCTTCGATGCGGACGCGGTCGCCCACTCCAGCGGTCTCGTTTTCGTCGTGCACCTTCACCTTGGAGGTGGTGCGGATGGTCTTGCCGTAAAGGGCGTGCTGGTTGCGGTCTTCGAGCTCAACCACGATGGTCTTCTGCATTTTGTCAGAGACGACGTAGCCGATGCGGACCTTCTGGATGCCCTTTTTCTTCTTGTCGTTCACGGTTGCCTCACTCATTACGCCTCATCTCCCGGAGCGCTGGACAGGCCCAGTTCGCGTTCGCGGATGACGGTGTGGATGCGAGCGATGTCGCGCTTCACCGTTCCGAGGCGGCGGTTGTTGGTCAGCTGGCCAGTTGCGTTTTGGAAGCGAAGGTTGAACAGTTCTTCCTTCGCCTCGTGGAGGCGCGTGGTGAGTTCTTCAGCAGAGAGCTCACGGAGCTCATGGGCCGGTGTTCCGGTAGCCATTAGAACTGGTCCTCCTTCTTGACGATGCGTACCTTGCACGGGAGCTTCGCACCTGCGCGACGGAGTGCCTCAAGGGCGACCTCTTCGCTGGGGTAGCTCATTTCGAACAAGATGCGGCCTGGCTTGACGTTGGCAATCCACTTTTCGACGGGGCCTTTACCGGAACCCATACGCACACCGAGTGGCTTCTGGGTCAGGGGGCGGTCCGGGAAAATGTTGATCCATACCTTGCCACCACGCTTGACGTGGCGGTTGATAGCGATACGGGCTGCCTCGATCTGGCGGTTGGTGATGTAGGCGGGCTCGAGGGCCTGAACGCCGTAATCACCGAAGGTCACGCGGTTGCCACCTTTCGACACGCCACGTCGAGTGGGGCGGTGCTGGCGGCGGTACTTAACGCGCTTAGGGATAAGCATGTTTAGCCCTCCTGCTTCTGCTCTGCGGCGCGGCGACGACGTCCGCCACCACGACGCGGGCGGTCGTTGCGGCCACGGCGGCTGCCACGATCGTCGCGAGCGTTGATCAAGCTTTCACGGCGCCCACCGACAACGTCGCCCTTGTAGATCCACACCTTGACGCCGATGCGTCCGAAGGTGGTGTGGGCTTCGAAGGTTCCGTAGTCGATCTCGGCGCGCAGGGTGTGCAGCGGAACGCGTCCCTCGTGGTAGCGCTCGGTGCGGCCCATTTCGGCACCACCCAGGCGGCCGGAGCACACAACCTTGATGCCCTTGACCTGCGGCTGACGCATTGCGCCCTGGATGGCTTTACGCATGGCGCGACGGAACGCGACACGGTTGGACAGCTGCTCAGCGATGGACTGCGCAACCAACTGTGCGGAGGCGTCCACATTCTTGACTTCAAGAATGTTCAGCTGAACCTGCTTGCCGGTGAGCTTTTCCAGCTTCCCGCGGATGCGGTCTGCTTCGGCCCCTCGGCGGCCGATCACGATGCCGGGGCGCGCGGTGTGGATGTCTACACGGACGCGGTCACGGGTGCGCTCGATGACAACATCGGAGATGCCGGCGCGCTCGAGTCCCTTGGACAGGAAGTCGCGGATCTTGATGTCTTCAGCGAGGTAATCGGCGTACTGCTTGTCGGCGTACCAGCGTGAGCGCCACTCAGAGGTGATTCCCAGCCGGAGGCCGTAGGGGTGGATTTTCTGTCCCACTACTGAGCACTTCCCTTCTGGCTTTCGACGACCACGGTGATGTGGCTGGTGCGCTTGCGGACATGGAATGCGCGTCCTTGTGCGCGTGGGCGGAAACGCCGCATGGTCGGTCCTTCGTCGGCCCAAGCCTGCGAAATGACGAGGCTGTTCCGGTCCAGGCCGAAGTTGTTTTCCGCGTTCGCTGCGGCGGAGGCCACAACTTTGTACACCGGTTCAGAGGCCGACTGAGGAGCGTACTTGAGGATGTCAAGTGCTTCTTCGACGGACTTTCCGCGCACGGTGTCGATAACGCGGCGAGCCTTCATCGGGGTGACGCGGACGTAGCGGGCGGTGGCGCGTGCTGACGTTACGGTATCAGCCATTGCTTATCGACGTCCCTTCTTATCGTCCTTGACGTGACCCTTGAAGGTCTTGGTTGGGGCGAACTCGCCGAGCTTGTGGCCCACCATGGAGTCGTCGATGAACACCGGCACGTGCTTGCGTCCGTCGTGGACGGCGAAGGTGTGGCCGATGAAATCGGGAAGGATGGTGGAACGGCGAGACCAGGTCTTGATGACTTGTTTGGTGCCCTTGTCGTTCTGTGCGTCCACCTTCGAAAGGAGGTGTTCGTCGACGAAGGGGCCTTTCTTGAGGCTACGTGGCATTCTCAACTACCTCCTTTTAGCGCTTCTTGTTCTTGTTGCTGCGGCGGCGGCGCACGATCAGGCCATCGCTCGGGCGGTTTGGCTTGCGGGTACGCCCCTCTGGCTGGCCCCACGGGGAAACCGGGTGGCGTCCACCGGAGGACTTACCCTCGCCACCACCGTGCGGGTGGTCGACGGGGTTCATAACGACACCGCGGACGGTCGGGCGGACGCCCTTCCAACGCATACGGCCGGCCTTGCCCCAGCGGATGTTGATCTGGTCAGCGTTTCCGACCTCACCGACGGTGGCGCAGCAGCGCGCGTCAACGCGACGGATTTCGGTGGACGGCATACGCAGGATAGCGTACTTGCCTTCCTTACCCAGCAGCTGAATGGAGGAACCAGCGGAGCGGGCGAGCTTGGCGCCACCACCCGGCTTGAGCTCCACAGCGTGGATGGTGGTACCGGTCGGGATGTTGCGCAGCGGCAGGTTGTTACCCACCTTGATGTCAGCGTTGGCGCCGGACTCAACCACGGTGCCCTGCTTCAGGTTGCGAGGCGCAATGATGTAGCGCTTCTCGCCATCGAAGTAGTGCAGCAGCGCGATGTTGGCCGTGCGGTTCGGGTCGTACTCGATGTGAGCGACCTTGGCTGGCACACCGTCTTTGTCGTTACGACGGAAGTCGATCAGACGGTACTGGCGTTTGTGTCCACCGCCCTTGTGGCGTGTGGTGATGTGGCCGTGTACGTTGCGGCCACCGGTCTTGTGCAGCGGGCGCAGCAGAGACTTCTCAGGGGTAGAGCGAGTGAGCTCATCGAACCCGGAGACAGAGCTCTGGCGGCGACCCGGCGTAGTCGGCTTGTATTTACGAATAGCCATGACTTAATCCTAACTGTCCGCCTTAGGAGGCAGAACCGCCGAAGATGTCGATGGGATCACTACCGGCTGCCAGCGTCACCATTGCGCGCTTGGTTGACTTGCGACGGCCGTAACCGAAGCGGGTGCGCTTGGTCTTGCCCTCACGGTTGAGGGTGTTGACGCTGGAAACCTTCACGCCGAAGATCTTTTCCACGGCGATCTTGATTTGTGTCTTGTTGGAGTCCGGGCGGACGAGGAAGGTGTAAGTGCCTTGCTCCATCAGGCCGTAGGACTTCTCGGAGACAACCGGTGCGATGATGATGTCGCGGGGGTTATTTAAGTCGCTCACTTGCTCTCCTCCTTCTTCTCGGCGGCGGTAGCACGCTCAATGAAGGCGTTGAGGGCCTCGACAGAGAACACGAGGTCGTCCGAGTTGAGGACGTCGTAGGTGTTCAGCTGGTCGCTCGGCAGGATGTGAACGTTCGGGAGGTTACGTGCACTTTTGATGGAGTTGACGTCCTCGCGACCGAGCACAACGAGTACCGACTTGCGGTCTGTGAGGCGCTCGATGAAAGTACGAGCGGCTTTCGTTGAGGGGGTCTGTCCTGGGACGAGGTCCTCGACCACGTGAATGCGGTCGTGACGAGCCCGGTCGGACAGAGCGCCGCGCAGTGCGGCTGCCTTCATTTTCTTAGGCGTGCGCTGGTCGTAGTCACGCGGCTGCGGACCGTGAACAGTGCCACCGCCGGTGAACTGGGGCGCACGGATGGACCCTTGGCGGGCACGACCCGTTCCCTTCTGGCGGTAAGGCTTGCGGCCACCACCGCGGACCTGGCCACGGGTCTTGGTGGCGTGGGTGCCCTGCCGACGTGCTGCCAACTGTGCGGTGACAACTTGGTGCAGCAGCGGGGTGCTGACCTCGACGTCGAACACGGACGACGGCAGCTCAACGGTGCCGTTGGTCGATCCGTCAGCGGTGTGGACATCTAGCGTTAGATTGCTCATGCGTGTGCACCGCCCTTCACTGCGGTCTTGACGGTAACGAGGCCACCACGGATGCCGGGGACTGCGCCCTTGATGAGCAGCAGGTTCGAGTCAGCATCCACCTTGAACAGCTTGAGGTTCTGTGTGGTGACGCGGTTATTACCCATGCGGCCAGCCATGCGGGTGCCCTTGAAGACGCGGCCCGGGGTGGCGCAGGCGCCGATGCCGCCGACGCGGCGGTGGGCAGCCTGGTTACCGTGGGCAGCGCCCTGGCCGGCGAAGCCGTGGCGCTTCATTGCGCCGGCGAAGCCGTGGCCGCGGGTGGTGCCGGTGACGTCGACAAACTTGACATCGCCGAAAAGTTCGACGGTGACGTCCTGTCCGACTTCGTAGTCGGAGACATCATCCATGCGGATTTCGGTGACGTAGCGACGTGGTGTCACTCCGGCTTTTGCGAAGTGGCCGCTTTGCGGCTTGTTTACTTTACGGGGGTCAATATCGCCATAGGCGATCTGGATAGCGCTGTAGCCATCCTTTTCTTCGGTGCGAATCTGGGTCACGACGCACGGCCCTGCTTCGACGACGGTGACCGGCACAACGCGGTTGTCTTCGTCGAAGACCTGGGTCATGCCGAGCTTGGTGCCCAGAATGCCCTTGATCTGATTTTCACTCATTGATTCTTCTCCGCTACGGTCCAGGCTCACTGAATGTTCACGTCGACGCTTGCCGGAAGGTCGATGCGCATAAGTGCGTCAACGGTCTTCGGGGTGGGGTCGATGATGTCGATCAGGCGCTTGTGCGTGCGCATCTCGAAGTGCTCACGCGAGTCCTTATATTTGTGCGGAGAACGAATAACACAGTAAACGTTCTTTTCTGTCGGCAGCGGTACCGGGCCAACTACAGTTGCGCCGGTACGAGTGACCGTCTCCACGATCTTGCGCGCCGAGGCATCAATTGCCTCGTGGTCGTAGGCCTTGAGCCTAATGCGGATTTTTTGTCCCGCCACGCTTGTCCTCATTCCTAGCATCAATCCTTCCTGGTGCAGCATGTACTGCGTCATTCCGGATCTGCTTGTCTTTACTTACATTGTCCGTCAGCGCTGACGCCCGCTTGGAAGCCGGCACAGTGCCAGTATGTGCATGTGATGACGATCCCCCCACTGAGCGGTGCGAACGCACAGCTACACGTGGCTCGCTCCGTCGCTATTCACGCTGACCGGCATGTCTCTATGCCGTGACCACGTGAGGATCAGGATCGGATCAATGCAGGGAAAGAGGCTCCGCCACCCGCTTTTCATCAATATTTTCGACGAATGGGCCGCGGTCTTTTTCCTACTGCCGCTGTGTATTTGCCATGCTCCCGGCTCGGTTCTGTGGAGGGCGTGTCGCCTTCTCATCTAGTCAGCACCGCGGTCTTATCCCGCCGGTTACGCTTCCTCAGATTCTCTACGACATCACATGTTGTCGTAGTAGCGGGCCATGAGACCCATGCGAATCCGAGCGCACTACGGAGGAGTTTGACCACCGTGGATCATGCTCACTTCACCAGCGATGCCTTACCGGTCATCGGTAGTTTCCTTCGCTCTGCGCCGTGACACACGCTGGCTGACAAACGTCGATAGTGCGCATGAACAGTTTATTGCGTGGTTTTCACTGCAGACGGTGGACTTTCCGGTGTTGCGGGGTGCATCGTGTTAAAGCAACCCGAGTATTAAAACACGTTTACGAACCATGCGCAAACTCTCTTTTCCCAGGCCGGGAAAACATAATCACAGGTCGAGCTCTGTGCGGCTAACTGACAATCAGCGCCAGCCGAACGGCGCATGGTAACAACTCACCCATGCGTCATTGTCAGCGCTACTATACCCCCTCACCCGGTTTAGCGTCTGCAATATAACCACTAATAAAACCGCTATTCAGCCTCGGCGATGTTCGCCAGCAATAGCCCCACAATCCCTTCGGGAGGGCATTATTACTCAAGTGATCATGACAGAGCTACGAAAGGCGGGCAGGGGAATGAAACAACGTTGCGATTGCAGCTGCAGGGTCGGAGTTATTTTGCCGTTCTACAGGATCAAACTTCGTTAGAAAAACTATATTTTAGCTGGACAAGACCCAGAAACATATTTATATTGACAATGTTGGGTGATCTTAACACCCAAACTAAGGCTCAGTACTTTCGGCCGATCACCCCACCATGTTAGAAACCAATCATCCTTTAAGGAGATTTTCGTGAGCGACTCGTCCAACAAACAGAACAACGGCAGCAAGGGCTCCAAGGATCTCGCAAAGTCACAGTCCTCATCCGTGGCTCAGAGCGACAACTCCTCCGCCCTCCAGACGGAGCACGGTCAGACCGTCGTTGCAGACACAGTTGTCTCCAAGATCGCCGGCATGGCAGCCCGCGAAGTTTCCGGCGTTCACGACCTCGGCGGTGGCACCGCTCGCATGGTCGGCGCACTGCGTGAGCGCATCCCGGGTGGCCGCGTCAACGTTCAGCAGGGTATTTCGGTAGAGGTCGGCGATCGCCAGGCAGCCGTCGACATCTCCATCGTCGCTGAGTACGGTGTTGCGATCCACGAGCTGGCAGAAGCCATCCGCAAGAACATCATCGTTTCCGTCGAAGCCATGACCGGCCTCGAGGTCACCGAAGTCAACGTCACCGTTCACGACGTCCACCTGGACATCGATGACGACGATGACGACGAGCAAGAGCAGCCCCGCGTCCAGTAGGAATCGCTACTGACCTTTTATGGATGCTCCGGTATAAGTAGCAGCCGTACACGCGCAGGCATAACAGTGCAGACATAGCAATGGAAAGGATCCTGTGAGCATGTCCCGCTCCTCACATTACGGCCACCGCACGTCCGCTGGCTCACGCGAGGGCAAGGATTACACGCAGGATCCCGCCTATATATTGCAACGTCGCACACTGATCCGTCGCTATCACCCTGATCGCGGCGGAGATGCACAAGTATTCATCCGTAAACTCGACGAACTCGACCGCGAATGGGCGGATCGGTACGCTCCCACTCCTCGCCCTACGACGTCGATGGGGGCGAACTGGGATCGAGCACAAGATATCGCCCGCCGACACACCGATGCCGACGGCCATCTTGATGCTGGAGCTGCAGCCGCAGCGGCTGTGGCGGTCTCCGCACCCACCGCTCGACGCGTGGTCAAGCGCATTCGACGGGTGACTCGACGGACCACACGCGCGGTACGAACTCACTTGCCGAAAGGTATGCCAGGCGCGGTGAGGTACGCCTCCACTAGTACGCGGCCCTGGTAACCACGACGGCACTCCGGTAGCACTCCACAGAAGGCGCAGATTGCGAGTCCACCAACCCTCTCCTATCCTTCACGGAAGGATCTTCACCAGGAAGGTGAAATCATGAAATACGCAACTCCCATTGGTGTAGTCATCGGCTTCATGCTGGCACTGGCTATCATGCTCCAGGGATTTTCCGGCTTCCTCCTTGTGCTCGTATTCTGCGCTATCGGAGGCTTAGCAGGAGCACAATATGACGGTCTCATAGACCTGCGTTCACTGCTTCGTAGTGGCGGACGAGGCAGGGGCTAAATATGCCTCACCCCTCCACAGTTATCTCTGAGAAAGCCGTGGGCCGGATAGTTGAGCAAGCACTAGCATCCGTTCCCGGGTGCATCCATCACGCAAGTGGATTGGACAAAGTCACGGGTCGGGAACTCCCCCGCTGGGAGATCGACCTCGACTCCGAGAACCACGCCATGTCTATCGTGGCGCAGATCGCCGTTCGGTGGCCGTCGCCGGTCACGGAAGTTGCCGCCTCCGCACGGCAAGCACTGCACTCCTGGGTCGAGCGATACACGGACATTCCCGTTATTAAGGCCGACGTAGCCGTCGCAGCAGTTGTTCCGGGTGACGTCGATAACTCCCAGCCGACGCGCGTGACCTCTGAGGACATTGCGGCACGCCAACACGAGCCCAGCATTGAGGCCGTGACGGCGTCGCCACTAGAGACGCGGGAAGTCACGACGAACAGGCAGGTGACGTCGCTTCTCCACCCGAAGCCGTTTGGAGATGTCACTCTTACGCCCGTGCACGTCAACCGGACTGCTACCGAGCTCATCCATCCACAGCACACGCGGATCGAACCGTTCAAGGACGTCGTTGCGCATCGCACGCCGGTCATGCCGGTGCCACCGGTGCACACGCGGAAGGAACTGATGCCGATCTCGGTGAACCGCACCGATGTTCAGTCTCCGGTGACGCCTGAGCCGATTAGGCCCACTATCTATCCGTCGGTTGATCGCACACCCGTTGTGCATGTGGATACCTCCGCTAAGCCACGAAAGACCGAGCGCATTGTTACGCACTCCCGTCCGGTGGAGCCTCCGCTGACGCCGACGCCGATCACGCCGAGCATCACTCCGACCGCGAAGCGCATTCCGGTCACACACTTGGTGGGAGAAATCGGGCCTCGACGGACCGGCCCCATCGTGGTGGAGTCCTTGCCCATGGAATCGGTTCGCGCGTACCCGCTGAAGCCGTCCCCGGTCACCGTCAATAAGACTGAGGTCACCCACCCGAAGGCCCCCGACACCCCTGTTGAACAGCACAAGGTCATGCAGGCGTTGGAGGACGACGAGCAGCAAGCTGTTGCTCATGCTCGGGCAGGTTGGCCGCAGCCCTTCGCGCAGTCCGATGCGACGAAGAAGCGGAAGGCTAAGGAAGCCGAGCATGCCGCCCGGGCGCAACGCCGTCGTGAGCGCGACGCGCGGAAGATTCGGACGGTTGTATCTCCCGGGACGGTGTATCCGTCAACAGTCGGTACCGCAGGGGGAGCAATCCCAAGCTCGGACTGCAGCATTCCCGCGTTACGACGCGACGCTGACGATGGTTCGAGGTAGGGACAGAAGTAATGGCTAAACACCAACTGAAACCCGAACACGAACCGACACCTGGCAACGCTCAGGCCGGAATTGGCCAATCTCGGGCCGACAACCCTGCCGGAAAAGCGGCGAAGGCCGCGAACGGGAAGGCCGAAACGAAGGCTGACGCGAACAAGGCTGAGGCAACGTCGGCTGGCGCAAAGAAGGCTGAACCGAACAAGGCTGCTACGACGCCTGACAGCCACAAGCAGAGCGCAACTCCAAGCTGGAAGAAGCTGAGCTTCCGCCCGGCGAAAGAGCCTCGGAAGTCGCCGAGGGCGCGTGGCTGGATGTTCATCCTTGGGCTGATCTTCCTCGCCGGTGGCGCCGTCGGAATCCGCGAACTCCTTCTGGAAACCGACACGATCAGTGGACCGTCGTGGCTACAACCGATCATCGATTGGCTCAGCCATGCTCACTGGGTTCAGATGTTCCTGATCATCGCCGTTATTGCGCTGATCCTGGGCCTCATTATTCTCATTGCTAGCCTTCGTCCGCGGACCAAGACGCACATCTTGATCGACAACGAAGCCTCCTTGTGGATGCGCCCGGTGGACATTGCACGCGCCTGCAGCGCTCGTGCGAAAGACCAGCGTGGCGTGCTCAATGCCACCACCGTGGCAACTGCTAAGCGCGTCACCGTCACTGTCACCGGCGACCCGGACGACCCCGGTCTGTCCGACCGCGTGCACACGGCATGTCGCCCCGTCGTTCAAGCGGTGTCTTCACAGCCGGATCTCAAGGTTCGGCGTGCCCGACCAAGGAGTGATCAATGAGCCACGGAAAGTCAATATTCCTCCGGATCATTATGATCCTGGTCGCCGCCATCCTCATCGCAGGCGGTCTATGGGGCATCGGCCTAGCTTTGCACCTCTCCCCAGCTGAAAAGCTCGGTGAGTACGCAGACACCGGTTTTTGGGGCACGCTGACTGATAAGTCCTGGTACCCGACGGTCCTCGGTGTGGCGTCGGCAATTCTGATTCTTCTTGGCCTCTGGTTTTGGTGGTTGATTATCGATCGCCGCCGTGTCACCAAGGTCGAAGCAAAAGAATCTGCCGACAACGGACGAGTCACCGTTCGGCTGGACGACATCGCGTCCGCTGTGTCGCAGGATCTCACCCGTTACGACGGTATTGCGGACTGCAAATACCGCTCTGAGGTGGACCGTGGCCAAAAGGTGCTAACGATGACGTTGCGGTGCGACCCACATGCCGATCTGGATCATGTGCGGGGCGAGTGCCGCCAAGCAGCGTCGGATATCGTTTCTGCGCTCCCCCAGGAGGATGTGGATACGCGATTCCTCATCCACCTGGATAAGGCGAGCTAGCCTCGCATGTCGGGCCCCGCAGAACCCCAAGTTTTGACCGATGCAACGCCGGCGTGAGCCGCTTACTTTGTAGGTGGTCAGCCGGCTTTTCACGTGTGCGGCACGAGTGGCATTAGTAAATATATATTTAACATGTGAGTTATTTCACTTCCCACCACTGCGGGTTTCCCACACCACCGCGGACCAATAAAAGTCACAGTCGCCTTCCTGGAGCCCACGTCGATCATTGGCGGGAAGGGGTTCCGCACGCTCACGATCGCGGTGAACATTGTTATGGAACTCAATGTGCGCACGTGGACGATGGGGCAGCGACAGGCAATCCCGGTGGACGGAGGACGAGTTGACCGCTATCGGCATCGTCGTCAAGAAGAAGTAGCGATTTTACGCGTTTCCTCGTCTATTCAGGCTGGTCCGGAGCTGGAGGAAGCAGCGGCGCGACCGCGCTCGGGACCGGGATGTTCTCCGGCATAGCGTTGACGATGGGTTCGATGTTAAGGGGTCCGCTTCTGAAGTTGTCGAACGCGGATTGCGCGACCGCGCGGGCGGGATAGGAGGTCAAGGCGGCGGGTGCAGATTCGTTGGATGCAGGGGCGGGGGCTCCGGACGCGGGGATGCCCACACCGTCCAGCGCTAAGGGGTTCCACGGCTGGTTGGTGAACGCACCCTGCACATCGTCGGTCAACTGCTGCGACGGGCCGTATGTGCTCGCGGAGACGGAAAAGAACGGGCCAAACGACGCCGACGCGTTCACGGATCTGCGATCATCTGACCAGCCCCACTTGGTGCCCAACACACCAGGCAGCGTTGCGGTGCCATAGTCCTGCTCGTAGCCGTCGGCAGCCACCGGAGATGCGCTCGCTAATGCGGTGAGAACAGGCCCAAACGGGTTCTCGCGCTTCTTCACTTCCAGATAAGCGACCGAATCCGCCGTTGACGTCGTGCTGTTCCCCCAATGAGCAGCCCCGTGGGTATCCGCCAGGTGGTACTTCGCCGCACGGTCGTTGATGCTGTTCGGGTATTTGGCATAGAGCTCACTCGCTATATTGTCGTCCGAGAATCGGAGCATCTGCGTGGCCTTGGCCTGGTCTTCGGGCGTGCCGTGCTCGAAAACATAGTCGGCGATATACATCTTCACCAGCGACAAACCTGGGCGCGACTCATGCTCATTAGCGGTTCCCACGTGGTGACCGGTCAACGTGCTCTGGAAGGAAATCTGAGTGCGCCCCGGAGCGGCAATATTTCCATTCTGGTCGACGTTGGGCATCGGTGCTGCAGAGGCAACGCCACTTGGCGACGCGACCGTCGGCGCGAACAGCGCGGCAGCCGCAATGGCGGCGCCGGAGAGCACACGGATCCGGCGTCTTGGGGATGTGGGGGCACGGTGGCGGCCAGTGTGCAGATATTGCGAAACGATGGACATGGGAATCCTTAGGAAATTGAGGGAACTATCTAGGTCTACTTTATATATCCCCAGTGCCTTGTAGAACTGTTTCTCATCTGTTTCAGGGCACACCCGAATGGGGTGGAGTGGCTGCTTGCCGGCTAGGCCCCGCACTTTCGGGCTCCAGGATTCCGTCCGCACCGCCTTTTGCTACTTATCCACGAAACATCCCAAACAGAACACCTTTTAGAAGTGCAAGCATGGAGAAAAAATTTTTTACCCTCAACCAAACAGCCAGCCAAGCAAACGTACCAAAATAAAACCACCGCTCCACGATGGTTGAAACGGTGGCTCTAGGGTACGAAGGGCTTAGCCTTTCTAAAGCTCCCTTCAATACCAATCCCAGTAGCTAAGACTATGAGAGCACCCATAGTCACGTCTGAGGCAAGATCGCTAATAGTGCCACTCTTGCAAGAGGATAATGGAGATTGCGACCAAGAGAAGAACTATGGCTATGCACAGACGTTTCATGGTTTAAAGACGTTCTATTGTGCGGAGCATGAAGTACATGTCCCATTGATTTCCTTTAGTTTTACGCCGGTTCCATCGCTGGCACAATCCTTAAGCTCCCCGTGATTGTTCCAGGCCCATGCGAAAGCAGAGTCAAGATGCTAGGCGGATTCTAGCGGACTTGTCCTAACACCATCTCAGGTGTTTACACGAACACTAGAATCCGCCGCCCGTCTGCGCAAAAAGAAAACCCCGCTGCGCGGAGCAGCGAGGCGACCTCTTAGATCCCGGCTAGAAACCGGGAAGGCTTGTTAGAGGTCCTTACTTGTTGATCTTGGTCACACGACCAGCACCCACGGTACGGCCACCTTCGCGGATAGCGAAGCGGAGGCCTTCGTCCATGGCGACCGGCTGGATCAAGGTGACGGACATGTCGACGTTGTCGCCAGGCATAACCATCTCGGTGCCCTCAGGGAGCTTCACAACACCGGTAACGTCGGTGGTGCGGAAGTAGAACTGCGGACGGTAGTTGTCGAAGAACGGGGTGTGACGGCCGCCCTCATCCTTGGACAGGACGTAGACGGAACCCTCGAACTCGGTGTGAGGGGTGTATGCGCCGGGCTTGGCCACGATCTGGCCACGCTCAACGTCCTCACGCTTGGTACCACGGAGAAGCAGACCACAGTTGTCGCCAGCCTCTGCGTAGTCGAGCTGCTTGCGGAACATCTCGATACCGGTGACGGTGGTGTTCTGGCTCTTTTCCTGGATGCCCAGAATTTCAACATCGTCGTTGATGTTAAGCTTGCCCCGCTCCACACGACCGGTGACGACGGTGCCGCGACCGGTAATGGTGAAGATGTCCTCAATAGGCATGAGGAAGGGCTTGTCGGTTTCACGAACCGGATCCGGGATGGACTCGTCACAGGCGTCCATGAGATCGAGGATGGACTGCGTCCACTTTTCGTCGCCCTCAAGAGCCTTCAGAGCGGAGATGTGAACGATAGGTGCATCTTCGTCGAAGTCCTGCTCAGCGAGGAGTTCACGAACTTCCATTTCGACGAGCTCGATGAGGTCTTCATCATCAACCATGTCGCACTTGTTCAGAGCAACGAGGATGTAAGGAACGCCCACCTGGCGAGCAAGAAGAACGTGCTCGCGGGTCTGGGGCATCGGGCCGTCGGTAGCAGCGACGACGAGGATTGCGCCGTCCATCTGGGCAGCACCGGTGATCATGTTCTTGATGTAGTCGGCGTGGCCCGGAGCATCCACGTGAGCGTAGTGACGCTTCGGGGTGGAGTACTCGACGTGAGCGATGTTAATGGTAATACCGCGCTCTTTCTCCTCCGGCGCCTTATCGATGGCGTCGAAAGCGAAAGCCTGGTTCTCTTCGGGGTACTTCTCCGACAGAACCTTGGTGATAGCAGCGGTAGTGGTGGTCTTACCGTGGTCAACGTGACCGATGGTACCGATGTTTACGTGCGGCTTGCTCCGATCGAACTTAGCCTTCGCCACTGTTTGTCCTCCTGGACTTCTCGGTGGCTACGACGTTCGCAGCCACGGGTGGTGTTACCTTTCGCAGAACACTTTCACCTTGTCAACCCTGGTCATCGTCGATCATAAAGTGGTGTCGACACTGGTCAGGGACAATAGAAGATGACTCCACGAGAGGTGGTTTAAATATTGCCAGTTACAGCATAATAAAGGGGTAAGGCAACGTATTTCAAGCTGCCTCCGACCTTGATTCTATGGTAACGGCCACCACACACTACCCACATCACACACTCCTGTGATGCGCTGCGTATTAACAGCAACTTTTCACAGCATTTTGTGGATAGTGCCTGGCTGGCCCTTACCATGCGGTGCCCCTTCGTCGACCCTGTAACCCGATCGACGAGGGGCTGTAATGGTGAAGGTGCGCGGATTACTTGTTACCCGTGCGCTCCGCGATGATCTCCTGCGCGACGTTCGTCGGAACTTCCGCGTAGGAGTCGAAGATCATGGTGTAGTTTGCACGACCCTGCGTCTTCGAGCGGAGGTCACCAACGTAGCCGAACATGGACGACAGCGGAACCGTGGCCTTGACGACCTTGGCGCCGGAACGGTCCTCCATGGAGTGGACTTGGCCACGACGTGCGTTGACGTCGCCGATGACCTCGCCCATGTACTCTTCAGGGGTGATGACGTCGACAGCCATCATCGGCTCCAGCAGAACCGGCTTCGCCTTCTGAACGGCTTCCTTGAGCGCCTGAGCACCGGCGATCTTGAAGGCCATTTCAGAGGAGTCAACCTCGTGGTACTGGCCGTCGACAAGCGTGGCCTTGATGTTGACCAGCGGGAATCCAGCCAGCGTACCGTACTGCATGGCGTCCTGGATGCCGGCGTCGACAGAAGGAATGTACTCCTTCGGCACGCGACCACCGGTAACGGCGTTCTCGAACTTGTAGGTCGCGGACTCGCCCTCTTCCAGCTCGTCCGGGTTGGGCGCGTAAGGCTCCAGCGAGATGATGACCTTAGCGAACTGACCCGAACCACCGGTCTGCTTCTTGTGGGTGTATTCGTACTTCTCAACGGGCTTGCGGATGGTCTCACGGTACGCAACCTGCGGGGCACCCACGTTCGCCTCAACCTTGAATTCGCGCTTCATGCGGTCAACAAGGACGTCGAGGTGGAGCTCGCCCATACCACCGATGACGGTCTGGCCGGTCTCTTCGTCGAGCTTGACGGTGAATGTCGGGTCTTCTTCAGCGAGGCGCTGAATAGCGAGGCCGAGCTTCTCCTGGTCAGCCTTGGACTTCGGCTCGATGGCCACCTCAATAACCGGGTCTGGGAAGTCCATGGACTCCAGAATGATCTGGTCATTGGCGTCACATAGGGTGTCACCGGTGGTGGTATCTTTCAGGCCGATGAAAGCGTAAATGTTTCCGGCCTTGGCGACATCCATCGGGTTCTCTTTGTTGGCGTGCATCTGGAACAGCTTGCCGATGCGCTCCTTGTGGCCCTTGGTCGAGTTCATGACCTGCTGGCCAGGCTCGACAGAACCGGAGTACACGCGAACGAACGTCAGCTTACCGAAGAACGGGTGAGCGGCAATCTTGAACGCAAGAGCTGAGAACGGCGCATCCACGGAGGGACGGCGTGTCAGCTCGACGGACTCGTCGCCGACCTTGTTGCCGTGAACCTCTCCGACGTCGAGAGGCGTCGGCAAATACCAGTTAATGGCGTCGAGGAGCGGCTGGACACCCTTGTTCTTGTAGGCGGAACCACAGAACACAGGGAAGATCTCAGAGTTCACAACCATCTTACGGATGGCCTCGTGGATCTCATCGCTGGTGAGTTCCTCACCGGCGAAGTACTTCTCCATGAGTGCTTCGTCGGACTCCGCGACAGCCTCGAGGAGCTTCTCGTGGTACTCGTCGGCCTTGTCTTTCAAGTCGGCCGGGATTTCCTCGATGGTCGGCTCTGCGCCGACGTCGACCTTGCCGCGCCAGGTGATGGCGTTCATGTTGATCAGGTCAACGACGCCGTCGAAGTCATCTTCAGCACCGATGGGGAGCTGCATGACCAGCGGCTTTGCGTGCAGGCGGTCGACGATGGTGTCGACGGTGTAATAGAAGTCCGCGCCCAGCTTGTCCATCTTGTTGACGAAGCAAATGCGTGGGACGTCGTACTTCGCGGCCTGACGCCACACTTGCTCGGACTGCGGCTCGACACCTTCCTTACCGTCGAACACGGCGACGGCTCCGTCGAGGACGCGAAGTGAACGCTCAACCTCGACGGTGAAGTCGACGTGGCCGGGGGTGTCGATGATGTTGATCTGGTTGTCTTTCCAGAAGCAGGTAACCGCGGCGGACGTAATCGTGATGCCGCGCTCTTTTTCCTGGTCCATCCAGTCGGTGGTGGAAGCACCATCGTGGGTTTCACCGACTTTGCGGTTGATACCCGTGTAGTAGAGGATTCGTTCGGTTACGGTGGTCTTTCCGGCATCGATGTGGGCCATGATGCCGATGTTGCGGACCTTATGAAGGTCAGAAAGCACTTTTTGTGCCACTGTGTACCCCAACTCGTAGTTTGGTGGCCCACTCACCGGAACCAGTCGATCGTGGCGATGCTCGTGGCGATCCGATGGTGGCGGGCCTGCGTGTAATTCTTGGTCTGGCTACGCCGGAGAGGTGATTACCAGCGGTAGTGCGCGAATGCGCGGTTAGCTTCGGCCATCTTGTGAGTGTCTTCGCGACGCTTCACGGATGCGCCGAGGCCGTTGGATGCGTCCAGGATCTCTGCGGCGAGACGCTCGGTCATGGTGTTTTCGCGACGCTGGCGGGTGAACATAACCAACCAACGCAGTGCCAGGGTGGTTGCACGGCCAGGGCGAACCTCGACCGGGACCTGGTAGGTGGCGCCACCAACGCGGCGTGAACGCACTTCGAGGGTGGGTTTGACGTTGTCAAGGGCCTTCTTCAGGGTGAGAACCGGGTCGGTGCCGGTCTTCTCACGGCAGGATTCGAGGGCTCCGTAGACGATGCGCTCGGCGGTGGACTTCTTGCCATCGACGAGGACCTTGTTGATGAGCTGCGAGACGATGGTATCGCCGTATACCGGGTCTTTCGGAAGCTGACGTGCGGGTGCTGGACCTTTACGTGGCATGAATTACTTCTCCTTCTTCGCGCCGTAGCGAGAACGTGCCTGCTTACGATCCTTAACTCCCTGGGTGTCGAGGGAGCCACGGATGATGCGGTAGCGGACACCGGGGAGATCCTTCACACGGCCACCGCGAACGAGCACCATGGAGTGCTCCTGCAGGTTGTGGCCCTCACCGGGGATGTAAGCGGAAACCTCAATACCAGAGGTCAGACGAACACGCGCAACCTTACGGAGAGCGGAGTTCGGCTTCTTCGGGGTCGTGGTGTAGACACGGGTGCACACACCGCGGCGCTGCGGTGATCCCTTGAGGGCCGCGGTCTTCACCTTGGCCTTCTTGTCCTTGCGGCCCTTGCGGACCAGCTGCTGAATAGTAGGCATGTACCGACTTTCTATGTTTCTTTGACGCGTTTGCGGTTCATTCCCGGGGTGTGATGGAAATTACAACAAAACCGGGTTTATCACTCGCTCACTGGCATAGTGCCCGTGCAGGCGGGGTGCTTACTTGCCGCTCACACCTGCCTTTGCAAGCTCATTCCGTGGTGCTAAAAACTTCTTTCCGACGTTGTGCTAGGCAACTTTTCGGAGGAAATTTTTAACGCCGTGACCAGCGGTTTTTGAGCGCACGTGAACGAGTCAGCCGCTCTCGCTGGCCTACGGTGGACGTTTGTCCCGCCCACACGTGGCGGACACAGCGCTCCAGTTTAAGCGATAACCTGGATTTTTCCCAAACTTGTGGTGGGAAATCCATATCCGCGGCCCCTGCGCAGGCGTCGCGGGATAGGCCATCAGCGAGTCAGATACGTCGTCAGCGAGTGGCATACGTCCGGTCGGTGTCGATCATGGCTACCAGCCGAGCGTCCGTTAGGCGTCGACTATTGCTTGGGTTCCAGTTATTCGTTCGCCGAACGTTCGCGGAACAGGCTTAACCCCAATCCGGCTCCCTCGTAGCCACGTCATCAAATACGGTAGAAGAAAAGGTCTTACCGTTCTGCACAACACTCAGAGCGGACCCGTCGATATTGATCACAGTTCCACCGCTTTTCATCGAGTAGGACCTCCCATCGGGGCTGCGGCTCGTCACATCACGCTCTAACGCCCCTTCGTGATACCAACCTCGATAGTAAAAACCGTCGGTGTCCCCTACCTGGCAGATCACAACTTTGTCGCCATCCTCATTAACTCCCGCATATACCCACTCATCATCGGCATTACAGGTTGCAGCGCTGTTTGCCGTAAAACCTTGGCGACCCAGCCCTGGGATGTCGGTCCCCGTGGCTTGCCTCGACGTTGTCGTCGTTGTCCGTTCGGTGGTAGTGTCTTCCGTCTTTTCGGTCGTGGTGTCCTCGGGCTCAGTCGTCGCCTCTTCTGTGGTCTCATTGCTCGGTTCTTCCGAGATTGCCGACGATTCACTGCTCGGAGCACCGGCGTCGTTACTGATCTTTTCCCAAGGTTTCCATATCAGCGCGCCAATCAGCGCTGCAACCACGACAAGGATAAGAATAAAACCTTCCAGATCGATGAGTCCGACTAGCCGGATGAGTCCCCCTGCGATCCGACCGAGCGTGAGCCACTCGACTGGCCTTGAGCATAGTGAGCGTTCTGCCCAAAGTGAGGCTGCTGAAATTGCGCCCCGTACTGAAGCTGCTGCCCATAGCTGCCCGGCTACTGCCCTTGGCCCTGACTGTTCCCACCACCCGGAATGCCCCCACTCCACTGCTGGCTGCCCCCGTTGTTCCAGCCGCTTCCCCCACCAGTCGCGGCATTCCATTGCGGGGAATTCCCCCACGAGACACTTTGCCGAGGAGCCACGCTCCCATCCGGGTTCCGCACCTCACTCCACGCTTGGACTGGCGGCCATTCGCAGGTTTCGAAATCATCTTCCGACGGGTAATTCCCGGAGGACTGAGCGTCGAACTTTTCCGCCGACGAATCACCACCTGCGGTATGAACACCCCCACCAGCAGCATCGGCCGAATTATCGCGCGTCGTATCGCCCGAGCCGACACTTCCCCCACCGCCTTCAGAGCGGCCATTACTCGAATGCTTCGAGGAGTTGTCGTCGGAAGTCATGGTGAGCCTTACCTGTAGTTTGATCACTGTCCGGGTAATTATTCTTATCGATCCCAGCGTACCTCACAGACTCGCTTGCTTCCCGACAAGCTGCGTTTCACACGCTCCCCTCAGCCAAGCATCGCGTTCCGACCAACACACTGGTGTTGTCGAAACATTCACCGGGCCACGCCAACCGAGATTTTCGTCGGAAAACTACCCAAGGAGCATTTCGCTGGCACGCATAGCTGCATTTCCTGACGAAGGTCGCTCTCAGTCACTATCTGATCTGTTCCGCTCAACCGCGAACTGTTCCCTCATCCGAAGAATTCCCGACGGAAATGATACGGAAATGATGAGGGACTAAGACGCGACAGCCGAGCTCGCCGATCAACAGCCATATGGATCAGCTCCATGCTTACGGATTCGGTTGATCGACCTTGAACTCGCCCGAGAGTTCCTCGGCTGAAAAATATGAACTCTGAGCACCCTGCTTGGTCGCAGCACGCGATGCCACGAAAGTAGCCAACCTGGCGGAATCAACGAGCCCTCGTCCAGAAGCTATCGATGCAGTCACCGTTCCCATAAAGCAATCACCGCACCCGGTTGAATCGACCGCATCGACTGGATAGCCCTGCACATACACGCCATTAGCACTGGATGCATTGTCGGTTGCGTGAGCACTTTCGACCGAGTCGGCTCGATAGGTTAGGCCCGCATCGCTCGTCGGGTTAACGTCACCGCGTTCTAGCGAATCATCAGACTCCACAACAAAACAACCCTCCGGGCCAAGTGTCACAATCAAACCCCTGAGGCCCAGCGCACCAACTATTCGTCTCGCTATGGCAAATAGGCCGTTTTCGCTGGCAACACCTTCTTTAGCCGTACCGTCTGCGGAGTCAGAAATGGCATATGCGTTCATAGCGGCATGTGCGTCGGCGTTGGATTTGGCCACGTCAGCCAACCCCCCTCGTGCCTGCGTCGGCAATTGACCGAACCCATACCGCTCCCCCAAGGCTTGGAGCTCAATCTCATTCACGACCACGATATCGACCCCACTAATCAGACCCGAGTCAACATCGATAATTGGAGAATAATTCAAAATAATCTGTGGTGATCGTAGAGGTTCCCGAGTATCGGCACCATCATTCGGCTGTTGGTAGGGAGCATTGTTTTGGTCTATGTGCGCGCGAGTCCTAGCGCTCATGTGTGCGCTCATCTCTTTATTCGCGTGAGCACCAGAACGAACGACATCAATCGCGGCCGCAACCACACTCGCAGGCGATTCAAATCCGAGCGCCACCACATCCGCAGACTGCAAAACATCCGCAGCCGACTGCAGATCTGATCGTGAGACACTCTGATTCGCACCCGCCGAGTACACAATCGTGTTCTCGCCAACTGCGTTCACCGTGATCAGGGCGGTTCCAGTAGGTAGATCGCGAGTGACAACCCGTGACGTATCGACCCCCACATCCGCCAACCTTCGCTGGGCGAAGCTCCCGTAAGCATCGTGTCCTACCGCACCCACCATCGCCACACTCGCACCAATTTTCGACGCCGCGACCGCCTGATTCGAAGACTTACCGCCGGGCCCATACGAGAGGTCAGAGCCCGGAACTGTTTCTCCGGGAGCTGGAAATTTCCCCACCCTCGCAGTTATATCGACATTGAGCGAGCCGACAACGGTAACTTTTCCCGGCGACGTCATGACAGACGCTAGGATTTCTGAGAGGTTCGAAAGATCTGGATTACTTTTCATAGGTTGTTTCTCGGTCTAGTGAGTTAAGTGGGGTGACCCCTGCCGCAGCACCATGCAAACCGGAGGAACCACCAAGCACGTCGCAGGACCTACCACCAAACATGATCTGCATAAGTAGCATACGAAAAAGCCTTGGACCTGGAATCTTTGTCCTTGTTCATCTGGCTAGGGTTTCAGGTTTGGGATGGCCTGATTGAAGTGTTTACGGCGGAAACTGGACGGGTGTCCGATGTGAGGGGGTTTTTGAGTCTTCGCAGCGTAGAGACGGTTTCTCTCAAAACGCCCAAGGGTGGGGTACTTGGCGTTTTGCGAGGAACGCGAATGAAAAAGGGGGAAAAAGGGGGGCGGATTTACGGTCTGAACTGGGAGTGAAACCATGGCTCACTCCCGAACCCGAATTATGGGGACGTGACAAACCCGCGTGACCAACGCCGCGGGCACGACCGACTACTCGCGCGGTGTCCTCCGCCCCGCGCATGACAAAGCCCCTCGGTCATGTTGCCGGGGGCTGTGGGTTGGTGTGTTACTTGTTGCGGTGGTCCTGCGCAATCGAGTGGATACGCTGGCGTGACAGATTCGCTGCCCATGCAATTTCTTCTCTGGGGAGGGACATCTCCACGGCTGTGACAACAAGCTCATCGCGCTTGCGCTTCACGCGGGCCAACTCGTCTTCGAGGGTGAGTGTTCTCAGCGCGAGATCACCGAGTTCGTCGAAAATTTCCTTGCTGGACATGACCTCGAAACCCGCGCGGCGAATGGCTTCGCGGGTGGGGTGATTATGACCAGTCGTTGCGCCCCAATTCAGGGTTGTAATGGCCGATCAGGTCGCGGTGGCCGGGCAAAGGCCTGCCACTCGACAAAAGTGGTCTTGGGACCAAACGAGGTGTCTGGGGTAGGTGGCTCGGCCTCGGCGTTGGCCATGCCAAGGGGCAAGGCGGTGGCGATGGCTGCGAGTGTAGTTCGGAAGTGGACTTTGCTTGTTGGTGTGGTACTCATACGTTCGATTTTACGGCCACCACTTGACCCACGTTAACCCCTTGACCTTATATGTTCCTTGTATATTGGTCTTGGGCGAGTTATCGAACATGCGCATGGGAAAACCCCGCGGCCTCGCTGCGGGGTTTTGGGGGTTGGCGGTCGTAGACAAATTTCAATTTCTCTGCGAGTCTCTAAGTTATCCGTTAGATAAAGGGGAGATGGGTTGCTCCGGAGCCTCGGATACTGGAAATAAGCCAAATACAGTGTAGGGAGTCATAAATGGCGGAGAATAAAGGTATTGGATCAGTAGGTCGTTCTGAAGCGCGTTTATCTTGGGGAGCCTTTTGGTTGAGTGTGACTTTGTTGGCTGGTTCCATAGTCCTTGTTTGTCTGACTGAGGACAAGTCGTGGTTTTCGACCATTTTGACAATTTCGCTGCTGCTAATCGGAACCTTCTTTTCGCGTGCGCGGTGGATTCGGAAACAGAGGAAAAGTGGCCACAAGCTATCTGAAGGCGCAGATGGAACGACCCCAGAGAGAGCTATTGTTCCAGGAGTTATAGGACTGTATACGATTTTTGGATTGGCTGGTATCTTGACTTGGTGGTTCGGGGACGAGTTTGCGATCGTTAAGGGGTCATCGATGAGAGATTTTTGTCGGTTTAGTGCTATTAGTCCCATTAACTCAGGCGTATGTTAGTAAACCTGGTTCATTGAAAGCAGTGAAAGTAAATGACATTAACACCTGCGCTCACGAGGGTAATGAGAAGGAATGCACACGGGAGTGGAAGATCTTTTGGAAATTCCGTCAGTGGTTATGAAAGTTGAAGGTGTTTATTGACGTGGCTCCATCTTTGAATGGGTGGAAAGCTAGTTCCTTAGTGCACCTAGCCTGAACGGTGTCGACAATCGAGCTTAGAGGTATCATCTCATAAGACTAGATAGGTTTAGTGAAATCTATAGGTGATCAAACACGTTGGGAAAGCGACGATGCATGGCGGCCTTAAGGTATGGATCGTTCAATAAATATGCAAAGCTAGCGAAAATGTTATTCGGGTGTAGGTTTGATGCTCTAGAAAGTTCAGAGGAAAGCTCTTTATGAAAAGAGTCTTTAAGCTCGCTAACTTGAGCTAGGATTTCACGGCCCTTGGGGGTTAAGGCGTGAAGGGTTGTACGTTTATCGGTGGTGGACTGTGCAGTTCTACTGATACCTTTTTCTGCAAGTGTGGAGAGTAGTCGGCTGGGTGAGCCAGATTCACAAATGAGGTAGTTCCCCACCTCCTTGGTGCTCATGGGGCCGTAGTTGCCAACTATTTCTATTGCTTCAGCCTGAGAATTGGTGAGGTTGAGTTGGGAATAGAGGTTATTAAGTTGACGACTGCCTTGTCGTTGGAGGGCTAGAATCAGGTATCTGAACTCTTCCGGATGGTTTGAGAGCATATTCGACATAGTTATCTAGTTAGTTTTTAGTGCTTGGGCTAGCCGTGTGAGCCTTTTTGTGGGGACACGGTATGCTTCTTGATTTCGGATGATGGCAGCGAGGGGTCCCTGCTGTGTAATCGTATGCGTCACCTGTGTTTCGTGTGGCTTAGGTTTCAACACAAACGTGGAAATCTCAGTGAGTCCTGGAATGCTGATTCGGAGTTCGATCTTGCACAGGTTTGGACGTCTGTATTCAAGGTTGCCCCTCAGTACTTTGTGGACAGTAATTTTGTATACCCCGTCGGGGCTTGAGGGGGTCACTTTACTGAACGCTGGATTCCAGAAGGGTAGGTTCTCGGCATCAAGAAGGGTCTTCATGATGGGATTAACTTCTTGTTTAATGCAAATGGTGGCTGCATTAGTTGTTCTAAATGACATGTCATTGATTGTAGATAATCCGGCATATCTGATGCCAAATCTGGATCGAGTACCCATGAACTACCGGCTCCCCCGTCTGGGGGCGTAGATAAATTTATACCCTGCGTGACAGAAGAAGTGATGTAAAGTTAACCATGACACAACATGCATGTTGTGTCATGGGGTCCATAGGAAAGGATTTTACAATGACCCAAACATTGTCTGACGCTCCACAGTCTGACGACACCAAGACCCTTGCCCGTCTCGATGCGGAGGCAAAGCTATCTTCGATCGAGGCATTGCAGCGGGCAAAATGGTCGTACTGGTTGATAATGAGGATCGCGAGAACGAGGGCGACCTAATCATGGCTGCTGAAGCAGTAACACCCGAAGCGGTTAATTTCATGATCACTCAGGGCAAGGGTCTGCTGTGTGTTCCAATGACTGCTGAGCATGCGCGTCGCCTAAATTTTGCCCCAATGGTCGAATCCAACGAGGATGATTTCGGTACAGCATTCACTGTTTCTTGCGATGCCACCGCTGAGTTTGGCATCACCACAGGTATCTCTGCTTCTGATAGG
>NZ_QFRA01000032.1 GCF_003243515.1 Corynebacterium kroppenstedtii | reverse complement strand
AGCATAGCGTTGAGAGCATGAAAGTCTAACTGCTCCGTAGACCGAACAGGTTCTGCTACTGTTTTGCCAAGATCTGACACCTAGAATCTCCTAATGTTGAGGTGGAACTTCTGGACTGGAAAAGAAAGATGGAAAGGATATAATCTACGGGCAATATCGCCTTGAAATATATCCGTCCCGTCCTAATTTATATGGATTTGCGCGTAGTGATTAGTTGTCGTGCTGTAATCAGAGTCCATACAACCGATTCGCATTACTCATGCTGCATGCTGCTTCATCCCGTTAGCTTCAAATGCAGCTAGGCCCCGCTTCACGATGGCCACATCCTCCTGAGTCCCCATCAATTCGAACCGGTAGAGATAAGGGACGTGACACTTTTCTGAGATAATGTCGCCCGCAACTCCATAGTCTGGGCCAAAGTTGGTATTGCCCGATGCGATAACACCCCGAATCAAGCCGCGGTTTTGCTCATTGTTCAGGAAATGAATCACCTGAATGGGCACGGGCCTCGTTTCCTGCCTACTTATCGACGCCCCACCACCATATGTTGGACAAATCAGCACATATGGCTCGTGGACGACCAGGTCCGGTTCGGTACGTCGAAGTGGTATGCGGTCTGCATGCATACCCAACTTGTCAACGAACCGCTGCGTGTTATTCGTCGCCGAAGAGAAATAGACGAGGTACATGATTATTTGTCATCTTTTCTGGTCACCGAAACTGTTAAAATGGGAAGAACAATGAAAATGAGGCGGAGTGAAACATTGCAGAGATCCGCCCATTAACTCTGCAGAACAACAAAAAGATAAGAATTCGCGCCACGTGAGACCTCGTCTCACGGCGACGAGGTGCGCAACGGCACCTTATGCAGCGGAGGTAACTAGGCTCTTAATACGATCCGGACAGAACCCTGACCAGTGCTCATTGTGGGCGACGACGACCGGAGCCTGCAGGTAGCCCAGAGCCATCACATAGTCACGAGCCTCGCTGTCCATAGTGATATCGACAATTTCGTAGTCCACGCCCGCACGATCAAGAGCCTTCTTTGTAGCAGTGCACTGAACACAGGCGGGCTTGGTGTAGACGGTGACGGCCATAGAAAATTCTCCTTCTGTTGATGCACTACTTTTGCTGCGGAAATTCTTTATCAACGAGCACTTTTACCGCGAGAACGAGGTGACTATCCGGCAGATCCTCAACCTTTGTTCGGCCCGCGCAACGGAAATTAACTCTATCCCACCGACAGCAAAAACACAATAGGTAGAATTTAAATCATCTTCTCACCACTACATATAGTAATTACAAAGACGAAATTCCAAGGTCGTCACTATTACGGATCACTACATGTATACCGCGCCGATTTAAGCACCAGTCCTCCTACATAGATGGTCACCAACCCCGAACCACACAACCTCACCCACGGAGCAAAATGCCTCGCCTGTGAACTAGAACCCCTACGAACCCCCTTGCCAACAAAAGACAAAACCGGCAACCTTCCTAACGGAAAGCTGCCGGTTCGGCGCTTCTTCGGCACTCATCTCAATGACGACCGTCGGCTTCTATACAGCTCTTGCCAGCTACGGCCACTGAGTAAATTAACCCTGGCGGGCCTTGAAACGAGGATCCTTCTTATTGATCACAAAAACCTTACCGTGACGACGCACAATCTGAGCGCCCGGCTTGTTTTTCAGCGACCGAAGGGACTTGCGGACCTTCATCGGGCGCTCCTTTCTTCGTCGGCTGAGCTAGTAAAAGCCAAACACCTGTGGTGACCGGCCACTACACAACACAGTCTAATGTGGATAATTCCTGCGCGATCAATGCAGTTCACACACATGACCATGACACGAATCGCTATGGTACATCGACCAGGCCGAAATCCAAAACTTTATGCTCACTTCCTCAGCGCTTCGTCTCCAGCAACGACCCTGTCATGGTGTTTTCACGATAACGGTGCTGCGCTATATCGAGCCCTCACAAACACCGTATTCACGCCTCACTTACCCCACACCGGTGGAGGCGAACTATGGACACCGGTGTACATCAGCGCCCCAACCGTTTTACCATGGGGGAATGACAAGCGATCTTCGTGACGACATACGACGCTCCCTCGGCGTCCAGTCCACCATTGATCCACAGGAAGAAATTGAACGACGAGTTTCGTTCCTGGCCGAGTACCTGACCTCTACACAGGCTAAAGGCTTTATCCTGGGCATTTCAGGAGGCCAGGATTCTACGCTGGCCGGCAGACTGGCCCAGCTCGCCGTCGAACGTGTCCGCAAGCTAGAAGGAACCAAGGTACGCTTCCACGCGGTGCGGCTTCCCTACGGAGAACAAGCAGATGAGGACGACGCCCAGCGTGCGCTTAACTTCATCGAACCCGATCGAACCGTCTTCATCAATATCAAAGATACGACCCAAACGTTACAAAAGACGGTATCAGCGTCGCTGGGAATTCACTGTCTCACCGACTTCAACCGGGGTAACGTTAAAGCGCGCATTCGTATGGTCGCCCAATATGCGGCGGCCGGGCAGCTTGGTCTCCTCGTCGTCGGCACTGATCATGCTGCAGAAGCCGTGACCGGTTTCTACACCAAGTACGGTGACGGCGGAGCGGATATTCTCCCCCTCTCAGGACTGACAAAGCGGCAGGGCACAGCACTGCTTCAGGAACTTGGCGCACCACCCAGTACCTGGAGTAAGGTTCCCACGGCAGATCTGGAGGACAACCGCCCCGTGCTGCCCGATGAAGACGCCCTCGGCGTGACGTACTCGCAGATTGATGATTACCTTGAAGGAGTCGACGGCCTGCCTCAGGAGGCCACCGACCGCATCGAGCACCTCTACACAATTAGCCGCCATAAACGCAGTATGCCGGTCGCCCCTACCGACACATGGTGGAAGCAGTAACTAATTATGTGCCAGCGGCCTCATTGACCCAGACATCTCGTACTTCTAGCACTTCTCCTAGTACTGCTAGTATTTCGTGCTCATATACCGATCAGGTTCGTCACCGAGTTTGAAGTGACGGCCCGACGTGGACTCTGGCACGATTCGCACATAGTTGTATTTCAGCGTGGGAAGCCACGGTTTGAGGTCAAGTTTGTCTGCCTCGTTGATCTCTGCGGTGCTGGTCAGGCGATGGGCTCTACCACGAATGACGACCGATGTGGCATCGGACTCATCATAAGAGTCAACCTCGAAAAGGACCTTATCGTTGACAGTCAGTGAGACCAGCTTTGACCCCTCTGATGTGCGAAAAAGGACAGACTTCGGACGGTCGTCGTCGCCGGGATCAACGACGTAATTAACCGGATAAATGTCAATATCCTCACCAGACCTGACAACCAGTCGCCCAAGCTTTACAGAAGAGAGGAAGTCGAAAGCTTCCTCGTCGGACAATTCAGTGATGATATTCTCGTCGCTCATGTGCCTATTCTGCTCTAAAAACACGTCCGTCACAGAGAAATCCCCCTTTCGGGTGCCAATCCCCCACGCTGCGACCGCATCGGGGTCACCCACAAGACCCCGGACTCCCTCAGCACATGAACCTCGGACGCGGGAATGTCGAATTAGCGCTAATAAGGCACAAAAAATCCCCGTCTCGTCAATACCGAGCGAGGATGACATTGCTGTGCAGGCGACTGAGGAACTCTAACTCACTGCGGGTGGTCCTCCTCTACCATCCCCCTCAACAATGGCTACCCTTCGTGACCACGTAAAAGATCCTCAAAATCACGGGAGTGGGAGACGTTGACACCGTCCTTGCGTTCAGGGGCTGCCTCCGTCAGATCGGGCCCGAATCCTTCCACAGCTCCCGTCGTCGCCAAAAGATAACCAGCAAGTTCCGACGCCGCACGATTAGCTCGGCGCGTGAGATCAGTCTCTTGACCGAAATCCTCGGTAGCGGCAAAGACGCCCGTAGGCATCACCGTAGCGCGCAAGTATGTGAAAAGCGGCCGCATCGCGTAATCGAGCATAAGCGCGTGCCGAGGAGTACCCGCTGTCGCCGCGATCAAAACCGGCATACCATTAAGAGCATTGGTATCCAGGGAATCCATGAACATCTTGAATAACCCGGTGTAGCTCGAGGTAAATACCGGGGTTGCTGCGATGACACCGTCGGCCGCGGACAGCGTTTTCTTCGCTTGCGTCAGCTCCTCCCCGGCCATACCGGTGGTCATCACGGTGGCTAGTTCTTTAGCAAGGGGACGCAAGTTAATGATCTCAATCTCGACTGCGTCCCCACGCTTGGACACCTGAGACTCTAGTGCGCCAGTAATGGAATCAATGAGCATCTTGGTGTTCGAGGGCGCTCCCACCCCTGCGTTAATGACCGCGACTTTCTTCATTATCCGTTACGCCTTTCTGATTCACTGATGTAGTAATAGCGAGCTAAGAATGCACGGTAGCATAACTATTTTGTTCCCGTGCCTTAACTGACTGAACCAGATGGAACGGCGAATCCGGGCCTTCAGCAACCAGCGATGCATGCGTCGGTGGATCTGACGGGACGTGGGCCGGACGTCGCGCGTCAAATTCGCGACGCAGAACCGGGACAACTTCCGTGCCCAGGATTTCAATCTGCTCCAGTACGTTGTCCAGCGGAACACCAGCGTGATCCACCAGAAATAGCTGACGCTGGTAGTCACCAATCACATCGGCGTACCCAAGGTATTTCTCGATAACCTGCTCCGGTGTGCCCACCATCAACGGGGTCATAGCCTCAAACTCTTCGAGCGACGGACCATGCCCATAGACCGGTGCATTATCAAAGTAGGGGCGGAAGAACTTCTTTGCTTCTGCTTCCGTATCTGCCATAAAGACGTGACCACCAAGGCCGACGATTGCCTGGTCGGCGGATCCGTGCCCGTAGTGCTCATAGCGCTCGCGGTAGAGCTTCACCATCTGCTGGGTGTGCTCGATATTCCAGAAAATGTTATTATGGAAGAAGCCGTCGCCATAATAGGCAGCCTGCTCTGCGATTTCCGGCGACCGGATGGAACCATGCCACACAAATGGCGGCGTGCCATCCAGTGGCCGCGGGGTGCTCGTGAAGCTTTGGAGCGAGGTACGGAACTCACCCTTCCAGTTCACCACGTCTTCACGCCATAGCCGACGCAGCAGGTGATAGTTCTCGATGGCCAGTGGAATAGCCTTGCGGATATCTTTTCCGAACCACGGGTACACCGCCCCGGTGTTGCCCCGCCCCATCATGAGATCGATGTTGCCGTCAGTGAGATGCTGCAGCATGGCGTAGTCTTCGGCGATCTTGACAGGATCATTCGTGGTGATCAGCGTCGTCGACGTGGAATACAGCAGTTTCGGATATTTGGCAGCGAGGTGCGCCAGTGCCGTCGTGGGGCTCGAGGAGAAGAATGGCGGGTTGTGGTGCTCGCCGATAGCGAAGACATCTAAGCCAACTTCTTCTGCTTTCTTGGTCATCGCATCACAAGCCTGGATGCGTTCATGCTCGGTGGGCACTCTTCCGGTAGTGGGATCTGTGGTGATGTCACTAACGGTGAATAGTCCAAACTGCATCGTTCAATCCTTCCCTCAGCTATGAATAAAACTATTTACATGACATATCAACGAAAATCATGAGGAGTATTCGCCCACCCCGTTGACTGGCACTATCACCACTAAACGGCCTAGTTAAAAACCATGCCACCATCAATCATGACCGCTTGCCCTGTCATATAATCCGAATCCTGGCCGGCAAGGTAGGACACACATGCCGCCACATCCTCAGGCTTCGATAAACGACCCAACGTGATATTCCGTGCGAACTGCCCCATACCCCATTCGAATGATTTGCCAGCGTTATCGGCAACCTCCTGAGCAATGCCACGCATCATCGGTGTATCAACAATACCCGGGCAGTAAGCGTTAACAGTGATCCCATACTTCGCAAGATCACGGGCAGCAGTCTGAGTAATACCCCGAATAGCAAACTTCGTGGCACCGTAGACGGCCAATTCTGGGTTACCCACCTGGCCTGCCTGCGACGACGCGTTGATGATCTTCCCGCCCGTCTCTTTCATGTACTTCATCGCAGCTTGAATTCCCCAGAGGGTTCCACCAACGTTGACGTCGAACACCTTGTGGTACAGCTCAGGAGTGATATCTTCCAGCGGGGTCGTCGGACCAAGGCCAGCATTATTAACCACGACATCCAACCGCCCCAGTTTCTCGACGGTTTCATCGACAGCAGCGAAGACAGAATCACGATCCGCCACATCGACGTGTACAGCGACAGCCTTGCCACCATCCGGCGCCACTATATCCTTAGCGACTTTTTCTGCCGTGTCATCGTTAAAATCCGCCACCGCGATGGCAAAACCATCATCAGCTAACCGCTTTGCAATAGCCTCACCAATGCCCTGGCCGGCGCCGGTAATGAATGCAACCTTCTGCATTATATTTCCTTCCGTAACGCTACTTCCCCACTCCTTCGAAGCAGCACGACATCGATATCGGGGGTAAGTGACCAGAAAGACACAACAAGTGAGTGGACACTTACTCACATACTCAGTGTACGCGGAAAAGGGGGGCCAAACCGACACAAGATTACGCACTCACACCAACACTCTATCGGCGAAAATCAACCTACCCACCTGGTAATTTGTTTAATATCTTCCCGGTGAGTAAATTAATCGTGGTCTAAGGGGCTATGGCGCAGCTGGTAGCGCACCACACTGGCAGTGTGGGGGTCACGGGTTCGAGTCCCGTTAGCTCCACAGTTTTCCCCTGGTCATCACCGGGGTTAAGTAGCAGAACACCTGTCTGGTCGGCGCGTGGCCGGTTAGGCACCTTTTTATTTCATGGAACCTCTCCGATACCTAATAACGGGCGTCGTAATAATAGAGGACGAGGAAGATGCTGACACTTAGCCGGTAAGTATTTCTGTTCTTCTCATGCTTTTTATCTCTACCGTCTGGCTAAACCCATCCGGTGGAAGGATCGTGTAGCTGAGCAGCCATCCCCTCCACCAGGATCGCATCCTGCTTGTAATGTTATGGGAAGCCCCACATAGGGGCGCCAGTCCTCTAGATTCTGACTAGAGTTGAATCGCATCGCTTGACTTAATGGACAGCGTACAAATCGATAAAGAAGGCCTCCTATATCGGCAATGCTCTGGTGGAAGAGGTCACCGGGTTATATAAGACGGGACTCAACTATCCTCACCAGCCGTCAATCAGTGTTGGCGACGGTGATCTAGTGCCACTGCAGCGGGTTCGCTAGAGGAACAGTCAGCGTCTTCACTAGTCCTTGGGAAAACCAACCCACAGAACATAGGCGACAAATACCATCAACACACAATGCTCCGTATCCCATCAAAGTCTTCGTCAGCGCTATTCGGGCCCTGCACGCACTTTTCGCTAAAATCTTGGACAGAAAACCAATAAAATCCGAAGAAAGGCATTGATGACTTCCATAGACTTCAATGCGGACCTTGGCGAAACTACTGCCGGTAACCCCGTCGCAGATGATGCCGCCATGATGGAGCTCATCACTAGCGCCAACGTAGCCTGCGGCTTCCACGCTGGGGATCCACACGATATTTCCAAAACCTTAAAGAACGCGGCCGCGGCCGGTATTACCGTAGGCGCCCACGTTGGCTACCGCGATTCCGCTGGTTTCGGTCGCCGTTTCATGGACTACGCACCCAACGAACTCGCCGATGAGGTGCTCTATCAAATTGGCGCTCTCGATGCGCTCGCCCGCGCTCACGGCACGACTATTCGTTACGTAAAACCTCATGGCGCGTTGTACAACACCATCGTTCACCACGAAATCCAGGCCCAGGCCGTCATAGATGGCATCACAGCCTTCTCCCCCCGGATAGCGGTCATGCTTCTACCCGTCGGTGTCGCTATCGAGAAGGCAGAGGCAGCCGGCCTCCGCGTGATCCGTGAGGCCTTCGCCGATCGCGCCTACAACCCCGATGGCACCCTCGTTTCCCGGCGCGAACCAAATGCCGTGTTGAACAGCGTAAAAGCGGTCATTGAGCAGGCTCGCCAGATTGCCCAATCGGGTTCTATCACCGCCACGGATGGTTCTACCATTCAAGTAAATGCCGAATCGATCTGCGTACATGGAGATTCGCCCGGTGCCGTGCAGATGAGCCGCGCGGTACGGGAACAACTGGTGGCCGAGGGCATCGTCTTCAGAAGCGTTCTATGAGCAAAGAGGAAATGAAACGAAGAGGCCTCTCCCGTAACTCCGCTGCCTCCACAACTCCGATGATCCACCGCGTGGGTACCCGCGCGATTCTGATCGATCTACCGGATCTGTCCACGGTGATGGCGTGGCATGCAGCACTCAGATCAACTCCTTTGCGCGGCCAGATCGATTGCATCGCTGCCGCCCGCACGGTATTGATCGTGTTGGATTCCCCACGCGCGGCGAAGGATGCCGCCGAGAAGTTGTCCGACTTCTCCCCTGCCAATACTACGCAGACCAAGCCACGGGACATTACCATTACCGTGCGTTACGATGGCGAGGATCTGCAGGAGGCTGCCGACGCGGTAGGTATGACAGTCGAGGAACTCATCGAATGGCACACCTCCACCACCTTCGTGGGCGCATTCGGCGGGTTCGCCCCCGGGTTCACGTACTGCGTACCAGAAGAAAGCTCCGGGATACCACTAAGCATGCCCCGCAAGGCCACTCCCCGGACCGCCGTTCCCGCTGGTGCCGTTGGTTTGGCAGGAGAGTTCAGTGCGGTGTATCCACGCCAGTCCCCCGGCGGATGGCAGCTGATCGGTACCACCACCGATCCAATGTGGGATAACTCCCAGGAGTCCCCTGCTCTCATCACCCAGGGTGATCGTGTGCACTACCGCGCCGTGGACACCCTGGAACAGCACGAGGAACGCGCTACCCCCAGGGCCACCAGCTTGCCCCGCTCCCGCCCCATGCTGCGGGTAGACGATCCTGGCATGCAAACCCTCATCCAGGATCTCGGCCGGGCCGGCAACGGCGACTTGGGGGTAACAACCTCTGGGGCCGGAGACGAAGCCTCCGCTCGCGCCGCTAATGCCTCGGTGGGCAACGACGCCACGGCGGCCGTTCTCGAGAACATCGGAGGTATGCGGATCACCGCACTCGTAGATTCCGTGATTGCACTCACCGGCGCGGAAGCCCCCGCCCGCATCGGCAACCGCCGCATCCCACTCGCCACGCCCGTCATGTTGCCAGCGGGCAAAACCCTCGAAGTTCAGCCCGCCCAAGTCGGTATGCGGTCCTATCTCGCGATTCGTGGTGGTATCGTCGAACCCCTCACGCTGGGTTCCGCCTCGGCCGATCTTCTTTCCGGGTTAGGGCCTCAACCACTCCAGCCCAGTCGCGAACTGCGCAGCCAATTCGCTCCCACCACGTTCGTAAATAACTCGCGCCTAAATCCTCTGTTGGTTAACCGGAAACACCGCGTGGAGATTCGTGTTGTTCCCGGCCCCCGGGATGACTGGTTCGCTGATGGCGTGGCCCCATTGGAGGCCCAACAGTGGGTGGTCACGGCGGCGTTGAACCGAATTGGTCTACGCCTCGATGGAGTACCGATAGAACGCTCCACCAGCGTCGAGCTGCCCAGCGAAGGCATCGTCGCCGGCAGCATCCAGGTACCGACTAGCGGCCTGCCCGTGGTATTCCTCCGTGATCACGCAGTCACCGGCGGTTACCCGGTCATCGCCACCGTCGTACACGAGGACCTCGATATCCTCGCTCAACTTCCTCCGGATGCGCTGATCAACTTTATCGCCGTCGACCCAGATACCCTTCAGCCGCTGCATGGATAAGGAATTTTTACGCTATGACTAACGATTCGACCGTCAACCTGCACAGCGTTCTGATTGCCAACCGTGGCGAAATCGCCGTGCGCATCGCTCGCGTAGCGCGGGACCTAGGTATTCGCTCCATCGCTGTGTACTCGGAGGCCGACGCCGGCGCACTGCACACCCTAGTTGCCGACGAGGCCTACGCACTACCCGGCAACACTAGTGCGGAAACGTACATGAACGTGCCCGCGCTGTTGGACATTGCTGCCCGCGCCGGCGCCGATTGCGTGCACCCCGGTTACGGATTCCTTTCAGAAAATTCCGGCTTCGCGCGCGATGTGGAGGCTGCGGGGCTGACGTGGATCGGCCCCACCCCGGACTCCATCGACCAACTGGGTGACAAGGTATCCGCTCGTAAGCTGGCCATCGAAGCCGGTGCGCCGCTAGCCCCCGGGACCTCCCACCCCATCCACGATTGGCAGGAGGCGCGCGAGTTCGCCGAGGAACACGGCATGCCTATTGTAATTAAGGCCGCCTTCGGTGGTGGCGGGCGTGGCCTGAAGGTCGTCGAGCGCATCGAAGATATCGAAGATGCCTTTGTTTCCGCTGGGCGCGAGGCCAAGGAAGCCTTCGGTCGTCCAGAGTGCTATGTCGAAAAGTTCTTGATACGTCCACGCCACGTCGAAGCCCAGGTTCTAGCCGATGATCACGGCAATGTGGCCGTTATCGGCACCCGCGACTGCTCCACCCAGCGCCGTTTCCAGAAACTGATCGAAGAGGCCCCGGCGCCTTTCCTTACTGACGAGCAGCGCTCCTCCATCGTGGAGGGCTCCCGCCAGATCTGCCGCACCACCGGTTACCGTGGCGCGGGCACCGTGGAGTTCATTGTCTCCGAAGATGGCACTGTATCGTTCCTCGAGGTCAACACCCGCGTGCAAGTCGAGCACCCCGTGACGGAGTCCGTTACCGGGGTGGACGTCATCGCCGAGCAGTTCCGCATCGCCGCTGGTCTGCCGCTGTCCTTTGAGGGCGACCCTGAATCCAAAGGCCACGCCTTCGAGTTCCGCATCAATGCCGAGGATGTTGCCCACGGCTTCGTCCCCAGCCCCGGTGTGGTCACCCAATTCGAAGCTCCCACCGGCCCCGGCGTGCGCGTAGATTCCGGTGTGCGCACCGGTTCGGAAATCCTAGGGTTCTACGATTCCCTTCTGGCCAAACTGGTCGTCTGGGGCCCCACCCGTGAGATCGCACTACGGCGCGCCGCCAGCGCTTTGGCTGAGTTCACTATCTCCGGCGTACGCACCGTCATCCCCTTTCACCGCGACATGATCAGAAACCCCGCGCTGACCGCGAAAGAAGGAAAGCTGGGTGTGTACACCGACTGGGTCGATAAAGAATACACGCCCGGCACTGGCATCACCTTGGGGCATGGCGTGGACATCGAAGATACCTACACCGAGCGCCAAACACTGGTCGTAGAGATTGACGGTGAACTGCACCGGCTGGGCATCCCAATCGGCCTACTTGGCGGTGGTGTGGGAGGCAACGGTGACGCTTCCGCAGCCGGGTCATCCGGAGTGGCTGGTGTAGGTGGTGCAGGCAGCTCCTCCCAGGACGTCGCTGGCAGGGTGGTCTCCCCTTATGCCGGGTCCGTCGTGGCATGGAAGGTCGTTGACGGCTCCTTCGTAGAAAGGGGTGATGCCATTGCAGTCATTGAGGCGATGAAGATGGAATCCACTATCACCGCCAACTCCACTGGCCGTGTCAGCATCAAGGTGCAGACCGGCGAAAAAGTTGATCGCGACACAGTCCTCGCCGTCATCGAGGACTAGTCGCTTCCTCCTTCACTGTTTGGCACGCACTTTTATTTCGGTACGACCACGCCCCGCTGGAACCGTTCTGGGAACTCAGCGGGGCGTCGAAGTCTATAGAGGACTGGTCCGTGTGGTCGCACCATCACGCAACCGATAGCTACCAGAGTGTGGAGAGCTGCGCCATGGAAGAAACGCCCATGTAGACGGACAACAGCCAGGCTAGTAAGCCGAGGATGAGCAGCCACTTCGGGTACTTGTAGCCGTGCAGCAGATCCCGGCGGGCAACCGCCACCCATAGCACGAGTGCGAATCCCACGGGCAGGATCAATCCATTGAAAACTCCAGCGAAGACCAACAAGCCCTGTGGGGCTTTGTTGAGGATCAAGAACATCACCGTGCAGAACGCGATGAAGATGGCCGTGGCGATGTTACGGTGCTTAACCTTGGTGGTCTGCCTAGTGACGAAGGTGATGGAAGTGTAAGAAGCACCGATAACAGAGGTCAAGCCGGCGGAGAATAACACCACACCGAAAGCGCGCAGGCCCAGCTCGCCGGCGGCCTGGCGGAAAGCATCGGCTGTGGTGTTGTCCTTAGACAGGGCCACGCCGGTAGCGGCCACGCCCAAGATGGCGAGAAACAGCAGCACACGTAGAGTTCCTGTGATGACGATGCCCATGATGGACGCTCGGGTAATGGACTTCACAGCCTCCGGGCCGGTCTGGCCGCTGTCGATCATGCGGTGCGCCCCGGCGAACGTGATGTAGCCACCCACGGTACCTCCGATGAGGGTAGTGATGACGAGGAAGTCGACGTTGTCCGGCATAACTGCTTGCTTAAGGGCCTGACCTACCGGTGGGTGCGCGGTGATAGCCACATAGAGCATGAGCAGAATCATGATCGCGCCCAACAGAACCACGAGACGATCAAGTGCCATGCCTGCCTTCTTGGAGAAGAAGATGACGATAGCTATGACGACGGAGATTGCACCGCCGAGTTTGGGATCGACGCCAAGCATGGCGTTCATATCCAAGCCCGCGCCGGCAATGTTGCCGATGTTAAAGACCAAGCCACCGATGAACACGAGCGCACCGAGGAACCAACCGAGATAGGGTGCCACAGTGTTGCCGAGTTCGTTAGCTCGCTTCCCGGACACAGCCAATACTCGCCAAACGTTGAGCTGAATGGCGATGTCCACGATGATGGATAGGACAATCGCGAAGGCGAAAGCCGCTCCCATTGTGACGGTAAAGACGGAAGTCTGGGTGAGGAATCCGGGGCCAATGGCGCTGGTCGCCATGAAGAACATCGCACCCAAAAGGGAGGAACGATTGGCTGCGGATATTACGTTGTCAGAAGTAACGCGGTTTGCCTCGGATACTGGGATGTCGTGCGCGCTTTCCGCTGTGCTGTGTTCATCTCGCGGAACATGGAGATCCACCAGAGAAGAGTTGTTCTCCACCTAACTCTCCTGTGCTAGTTAGTCAGCGACGTGGTGCGTCGATTTGTTGCGAATAGAATGTGCCCAAAAACGTCGGATCAATATTAATCCTTCGACATCCAAACGCACAACATTTTCGCAGGCTAAGGGTGGAATTTTTCGGAGGCTGCCAGCACTTTGAAAATCCACGTTTACCTCCCGCATTTACACAGAAGAGCACGAAACATAGGGGTTAAAATCTTTCAATCGAGCTCTCTAGAATATCCACCGGACAACCAAGCGAGATCTAGGTGGTACATCAGAACACCAGGTACGGTGACCGTACGTAGAACGTCGATCGTGGGAGTATATGACGTTTGTGGTTAGCCGGGCGACCGGCCTAGGCATCGTTGAAAAGACTCCTAGGACAGGATGCGGATTTGTGCCCATAAGAATCTAATTGGCTATGGATTTATGGAGCGCTGAAAGTAAAAATTAAGAATTATCGATGGTGGAATACACTCGATCATCTCGCATGGCGATGACTGCAATGAGACCAACAAGGGCAACGACCGAAACGTAAATCGGGAATACCCAGGCCAAATTGATGTTTTTCAACCCGAGGGCCGCGTATTCCGCAGAACCACCGAAGAGGGAATTGCCCACAGCATAAGTGAACCCAACACCTAAACCACGAACATGTGTGGGGAACATTTCAGCTTTGAGGATGCCGGAAGTGGACGTGTAAAAGGACACGAAAATCAGCAGGAAGAACACCAGCCCGCCGGCGATCCAAATGTTCTTCTGGCCAGTAAGGATCGTGAAGAACGGAATGGGAAGAATGACCATCGCGATGATGTAAATCAGCATGGTGTTTTTGCGCCCGACTTTGTCCGATATCCATCCGACCGCTGGTTGCAGCAGCATAAAGAGGAAGAGGCAGACCGTCATAATCCAAGTGGTCTCCGACTTCGAAAAATCGTTGGTATTGATCAGGAACTTCTGCATGTAGGTGGTAAACGTGTAGAACGTCAGGGAACCCACGGCAGTGATACCCAGTACGATCAGAACAGGCTGGGGGTAGGACAGCAGCTCGCGCAGCTTACCGGAATCGTCTTTAGCGGTATCGCTTTCACCAACAGTTTCTTCCAAAGTATTTCGTAGCCACAGAGAAATCAGAGCCGCGATCGCACCGAATACGAATGGCAGTCGCCACCATCCCCGGAGATCTGTTCCTCTGTCAGCACCGTGCTCATGATAAGCGCCACCAAGCTTGCCAGAAGTTGCCCGCCGATCAACGTGACGTACTGGAAAGAAGAATAGAAACCGCGCTTCCCCGGAGTTGCAATCTCAGACATATACGTGGCCACAGAACCGTATTCACCACCGACGGATAATCCCTGGATACAGCGCACAATCAACAGCAGCACGGGGGCAAGCGCGCCGACGGTAGCCGCCGTGGGTAAGGCGGCGAGAGCCACAGATCCAGCACACATCATTAAAATTGCGCCGAGCATGGACTTCTTTCGCCCCTCACGGTCGGCAATCCGGCCGAAAATGTAACCGCCCAATGGCCGCATGAGGAATCCCACGAAGAAAATGGCCGCCGTGCTCATCAATGCGCCAGTCTGCCCGGTGCCGGCAAAAAATTCCTCGGCGAAGTAGACACTAAAAAACGCATACGTATAGAAGTCGAACCACTCCACTAAGTTGCCACTGGAGGCAGCAATGATGGTCTTGGTCATCTGCTTATGATCCGCAGCGGGCGCGTCATGATTCCGATCGACGGCAGTGGCCGTGGAACCGCTGGCAGAAATGTCTCCGGGTTGATCAACCATAGCGGTTCTCCTTCGGATCGAGAGTGCTCATAAGGACTAGTGTGGATAGAAAAATGGGTGAAAATGATCTTAGCGTTTGAAGAAACGAGATCAATATTGTATGGCTCCTCAGCAAACGATCCCCACCAGCTAACTCGCCTGTTGAACGGGCACCCGCCCCGCCCTGGGCACCGTTACAGGCACATTGCCCCACCACACATGGCACCAACAATTCCACGGTGATATCGATAAACGTTGAAGCGTCGGTAAGAAGGCTCCCGGAATATCTCATCAGAAGTAGCACTCATAATGACGTGAAAATGCCCCAACCAGTCACCCCTGGAAAACAGACGCACTTCGTGTGCTTACCCCGCCTGTTACTGACCTAGCACGTCTTCAACGAGTTGCTGTGCCTCGCGATGAACTTCCGCCACGTGATCATCACCCTTATGATCATCACCCTTAAAGGACTCCGCATAAATCTTGTATTTATCTTCGGTACCCGAGGGGCGAGCAGCGAACCACGCGTTCTCTGTCACGACTTTCAGGCCGCCAATGGCCACATTATTACCCGGCGCTTCGGTCAACTTGTTCGTGATTTCCTTCCCTGCCAAAGTTGTCGCAGTGACGTCCGCCGGGGATAGCTTCTTCAGCCTGTCCTTCTGCTCACGGTTGGCCGCAGCGTCGGTACGCGCATAGGCCGGAGCGCCAAACATCTCCGACAATTCGGCATACCGCTCGGACGGAGTCTTCCCCGTGACTGCTTTGATCTCACTGGCCAGCAGGTTAAGGATCAACCCGTCCTTATCCGTCGACCACACGGTTCCGTCGAAGCGGAGAAATGAGGCTCCCGCCGATTCTTCCCCACCACATCCGATCTCGCCTGATATCAGCCCCGGGACAAACCACTTGAATCCAACAGGGACTTCAACAAGCTTACGGCCGAGTTTTTCAACGACACGATCAATCATCGACGACGACACCACAGTCTTCCCAACGGCCGTCGATTCCGCCCACTGCGGGCGATGCGTGAAGAGGTAATCAATGGCGACGGCCAGATAATGGTTCGGATTCATCAGGCCAGCGTCGGGAGTAACGATTCCGTGGCGGTCAGAATCGGCATCATTGCCCGTCGCGATGTCGTACTTGTCGCGGTTATGCACCAAGGAAGCCATGGAATTCGGGCTGGAACAATCCATGCGGATTGTACCGTCGGTGTCCAAGGTCATGAACCGCCATGCCGCGTCGACCAGCGGATTAACCACGGTGAGATCCAGCTGATGTTTATCTGCGATCGCACCCCAATAATCGACAGATGCGCCACCCATCGGATCAGCACCAATGCGAACCCCTGCATCGCGAATTGCATCAAGATTCACGATCGACGGAAGGTCATCAATGTAATCCGACATGAAATCGAAGGGCTTGAGATACTCCCCCCAATCCGTCACACCACTAACGGGGGTGCGTGTGACCCCCTTGAGCCGCTGCGCAATGTACTCATTGGCACGATCCGCGATCCACCCCGTCGCATCCGTCCCGGCAGGACCACCCGTCGGCGGATTGTATTTAAAGCCTCCATCCCGCGGCGGATTATGGGACGGTGTGATGACAATGCCATCGGCCTTCGGGTGCTCATGCATGAGGATCGCGTGAGACACAGCAGGGGTCGGCGTGTACTTTCCCCCTGAATCCGCAAGCGTCGTCACTTTATTGCCGACGAGAACCTCCAGGGCGGAAATCATTGCTGGCTCTGATAAACCATGCGTATCCCGGCCAACGAATATCGGGCCATCTATGCCTTCGTTTTTGCGGTAATCGACGATGGCCTGTGTCGTCGCGAGAATGTGATCCTCATTAAAGGCGGTGTCCAGCGACGACCCCCGGTGTCCCGACGTGCCAAAAACTACCTGCTGATCAATGTTCTCCGGATCCGGATGTTTCGTGTAATACGCAGTGACAAGTTGGGCGAGGTCAATAAGATCCTCGGGCTGAGCTAGCTGACCGGCGCGGGGGTGTGCCATGATGGTCCTCCTCAACGATAAGACAACGCTAATAATTGGCAACAATACAAACTTTCGTCCCCCAGTTTCCTCCTTTTTAACGAACGCTGCACCCTCGTATCCCCACGCGGGGGCTTGTGACAATCAGTACATGTAGCCGCTGAAGCGGTAAATATCGTCGACCCCCGAGGCCCCCAAAAGGACAGACGCCAACGAGAACATAGAAAAAGGGAACCAATCTCGTTGTGACTGGTTCCCTGATATGGAATGTCTTCAACGGGAGTCCGGACGGTAGCCGAAGGTCCCCATGAACTCAGCGATGACTGTTTATTCAACCTTGCCGGTTTCGGCTTGAGGCACCCAATCTTCGAATGTGTTTTGGTCAGAGGATTTCAACTTGAGTTCTTTACCATTGACGAAGACTCGCGGGCTAGACACTTGTCCATCGCCTTCCTTGGCTAGCTTCTTTTCATTGTCCTCGGCCATTTTCAGAGCACCCTTGTGATATTTCGCGTCCTTGATGTCTTTGACAACACCCTTGGATGCACCCATATCCTTGGCACGATCTGCAAAATCGTCATAGCCCCATGAGCCGTAAAAGTTCTTCTGATCTTCAAATAGGCTGGCTCGATAGTTCCAATACAACTTTCCATCACCCGACTTGGCCACCGCGTACAGCGCTGTCAAGGCCTTCGTTGCTGGCCCTTGCTCATCAAGCTTTCCGCTCTGGCTTTTATCCAAGAAGTTCATCGTGCGAATGTTCAGGTTCAGCTTTCCCTGGTTAACAGCCTCGAGAAGAGACGATCCAGTGCTCGACTCCAGGTCAGCACAGTGAGGGCAGGTTAAATCGTCATACAGGTCGACGGTGGGTACGTCTGATTTAGCCTCGCTATTCTTGAAATTCGCTGTCGAGCCGTCGAGGGTAAAGTCGGCTGTGACATCGGCTTGATCTTTGGCACCACGCGAGGATGAACTGTTGTTCTTGTCATTAATAATGACAAAGCCAATCACCACGGCGATAATGATAACGATGACGGCAATTGCCCAGATAAAGCCGTTATTTTTCTCGTTTGGCGCTTTAATCTTGTTACTACCCATTGAAGTCCTCATAGTTTGCTTCTCACATGGTGACGCGAACCAGTATCACGCACCTAGCTTTCTCTAGTTTACGGATATGTTTCATGACGGAACGCACCGGTGCCATCTTTGGAACCTCGCAGTTGACAACTACGGGTGCAATGCGAACCTCTTGTACGGCCGCCACACGGTCCATACCGAAAGTACTATAAACCCGAGGTCGCGTCCTATCTCTGTCAGGTAGGTGGCCGGTCCTGCGTTAGAATTCGCTCCACCACCGCCGAAACACCCGCAATCGATAGTGAGGCCACGGGCCCAAGCGGAAATGATTGCGATAATAAATACCGTCAACAGGCCGATGGAGATCACCCCAGCAGGGCGCAGGAAAATCCCGAGAAACAACAACACACCCAACGCAATTTCGAAGGCAGACAGCCCTGCCGCGAGCGGTGAAATAAGGTCTCCAGGAAGAATTTCATAAGCTTTCATTGCTTGCTGAGTTTGCAGTGAATCACGCAATTTCGAGAAACCACTGATAATCCATACTGCGGCCATAGCCAGCCGAGTAATTAAGCTGACAAAATCGAGAATGAGAGACCTATGGCCGCCTTGTGAGCCCGCGTTTCCGCTCCGCACCACCATACTCATGTACTTCCATCTTTCCTGTGAACGGCACATCCATTTTCGGGCACCTCGCGATGGAGCTCCAGCATAGTCTCACGCGCAGCGCCACGGTAACCCACTCCTCGTCGTCCTTTATCGTCGGTGTCCTTCTTGTGATTGATCCTGGTAAACACTGCCTCACTGACGTGGCTTGATGCTACAACTATGTTAATTCTTCACTTTTTCTGAAGATCTAATAAGATTGCTCACAGGCTATCTGTATCTTTTTATCCATGGATTCCTTCTCCTCCTGGCTTTCCGACGTCGACTCCGTCGTCTGGGGCCCGTTCGTCCTCATCCCCCTGCTGCTGGGGACTGGCCTATGGCTGACCTACCGTCTACGAGCCGTACAGGTCCGTAAACTCTTCTCGGCTTTGCGCCTAGGATTCCTCGACCGCGAAGACGACGGCGGAGAGGGCGATATCACACAGTATCAAGCCTTAACGACGGCCCTCGCCGCGACCGTCGGCGTCGGCAATATCGTCGGTGTCGCTACGGCGATTTCAGTGGGTGGTCCCGGCGCGTTGGTGTGGATGTGGATCACCGGCTTCGTGGGGATGGCCTCGAAGTATTCCGAAGCCTTCCTCGGAGTTCGGTTCCGCGAAACCGACAGCCAGGGCACGATGTCCGGTGGTCCCATGCGATACCTAGCTAAAGGAATCCCCAACGGTTTCGGCGCATTTTTGGGATGGTTTTTCACCATCGCCGCGATTATCGCCAGCTTCGGTATAGGCAATTTAACCCAAACCAATGCCATCGCGACAGGGCTTGAAGACTCTTTCCAGATCGACCCATGGGTGTCCGGAATCTTCATGTTTATCCTGGTCGGCGCAGTATTGCTCGGAGGAATCCAGGCAATCGGGAAAATCACATCCGGCTTCGTCCCGCTCATGATCCTGGTGTACATCGTCGGCGGCACGGTGGTCCTAGCTATGAAAGCTGACCAGATCCCTCACGCGCTCAACCTCATTTTCACCGACGCGTTCACCGGCACGGCTGCGGTCGGCGGATTCGCAGGTTCATCGATCATCATCGCTATTCAAATGGGTGTTGCGCGAGGTATCTTCTCTAACGAATCCGGTATGGGTTCTGCAGCTATCGCCGCTGGAGCTGCGAAAACCACTCACCCGGTGCGACAAGGCCTCGTTTCTATGACTCAGACCTTTATCGACACGATCATCGTGGTGACATTCACCGGGCTCGTCGTCATTACTACAGGGGTGTGGGATCACGGTGAAGAGGCTGCAGGCACCATGACAGCCGACGCATTCTCCTCCGCACTGCCCGGCCAGTGGGGTGGAACAATAGTGTCGTTGTCCATCATGTTCTTCGCTTTTTCCACGATCTTGGGTTGGTCCTACTACGGCGAACGTTGTGCGCAGCGGGCATTCGGGCGCTGGGGTTCACTCCCCTACCGAATGGTGTTTACCGCGGTTGTATTCATCGGTGCAACGACCGAGCTGAGCACGGTGTGGACCTTCGCTGACCTCGCGAATGGTCTGATGGCCATTCCAAACTTGATCGGTCTCCTCATACTGTCCGGGCTTGTCGCCCGCGAAACCAAGGCTTACCTTGACTGGGATCCGGGCTTGAAAGCAAATGCGGAACAATGTGCGGCATTCCTTAAAGAACAGGGAACCGACTGGCGGTAACCCGCTGCTCCGAGTAGGACGCCCGTTGCGGGACGGAGCCGGTGCTGGAGCACAACGACCCCAAGATATGCCACACTCGAAGTATGTCTGGTCTACACGATGGGGATACCGCGCAAGATCGTTTCTCTCCTGACCTCGTGATGGGCGAGGACGGGCGGGCACGTCCTCCATGGGCTGCGTCGGACCCGCTGCTGATGGAGTATTACGACACCGAATGGGGCGTACCGGTGAAAACAGAATCTGGCGTCTTCGAGCGCCTTAGCCTGGAGGCGTTTCAATCCGGATTGTCGTGGTCCACCATCTTGCGAAAGCGGCCGGCTTTTCGGGAAGCGTTCGCCAACTTTGATCCAGAGATTGTCGCTACTTTCAACGAGGATGCGGTGGCGTCGCTGATGGCCAACCCGGCAATCATTCGTAATGAGCGAAAGATTCGGGCAACGATTAGGAACGCACAGGCAACTCTTAAACTCCACGAAGAAAATTCTTACCTTTCCGACGTGGTCTGGTCTTATGCTTCCACGTCACTGCCCAGGCCTTTTCGGTTATCCGACATCCCTTCACGTACGCCGGAATCAACGGC
>NZ_QFRA01000001.1 GCF_003243515.1 Corynebacterium kroppenstedtii | reverse complement strand
TGGCCCCTATCAAGCCATGCTGACCGCGGCGGTGCCACCACTGCGCAACCTCACCGAACGCCCGAACGTCGGCCAGGGTGGAGGACATCTCACCGCACAGTCGCCATCGCCCATTAACAGTCCTAGCACCGTACCCACCACGGTCACCCCTGCTATGGCGACAACTGGGGCAGTTGGAGGAGCGCCGGTTACGAACAACGCAACTACTAACCATCCCGCACCAGCAGTACCCATCGCGCCACCCGCACAAACGTCTCCCAACCTGGCGTCCAACGCGGGGAACACACCTCGCGGCACCGCACTAACCTTAATTAACCGAGACAACGCTCGCGTTGCTCCCGGTGGTGTCAGCGGGAACGCATACCCCCGATCACCAGGGAATACTCCGTCGCCAGGCTACACTCCTCGCACAACCCAAACACCAGGCCGCAACCTGCGTTCTAGCACACCGAATAACGGACTCGGTGCCACCAACCGCACCCCGATTAACAGCGGGCACGCCCCACACGGCAACGGTAACTATCCACGCAATGGAGTTCATGGGCCAGGTCAGCTCAGCAAACCTGGCGAAATCCCACGTAGCCGGAGCGTCGTCATCCACCCCGGGCCAGAGACACCCATGCCCCGGACAGGGGACAACCCCCACTACCCAGGATCAACGCCAGGGGAAGGTAAAAACACGGCGCCTCATTACGGCCGTGGCGCCGCAGTACCGTCATCTACCAGTGGCGACGGTTCACGCCCAGCGATGGGCAGGATGGGCATCGCGCTCATGGGCGGCTACGGCAACTCGTCTAAAAACCAAAAACAAGAACCAGAAGGGAAATACAAGCCCATCACCAGCGAATTCGAGGCCGAATACAACCTGCGACAACTCCGAGGAGACATCGGGCTCACCACACCCCACGTCATCGGCGCACAACTGCGGGAACCCAAATAATCTCCGAAAAGCTACTCGTCCAGGCCGGCCGCGATAGCGTCGGCAATCGAGTCGATCAATGCTTTCTCAGATCGATCGCCCGAAACAGTAACCTCCTCGCCGCACTCGGCTCCCAAACCCATCAGGGACATTGCTGAGTCAGCATCCGCGTCGTTGACCAAGATGCCTTCCTCTGAGTCCGCGGCCATCTCCGCCAACTTCGCGGCAGGGCGCGCGTGCAAACCGGCCTTATCCGCGACCTTCACACGCCGCGAATAGCCGCCACCGTTCGCATCGTCGCTATTCGTGCTGTCGCCAGCTGCATCTTCGGCCGGCGCGGCTGCCGAATTACCATCATCCGCACTCTCAGATGCGAACGCAGAAATCGCACGACGAGCCTCGCGCTCCACACCATCCAGATCCTGGCCCTGTTGGGCGGCAACGGCTCCGGCAACGGTGGCCTCAACAAGCGGGGCGTCAATAAACCGAACGGGCTCGTCGTCGAGCATGTCCACAACCATCTCGACCGTCATCGTCGCAGAGCCCAGATCGGTGAAAATAGCGCAGGCCAAACCCGCGTCGACAACCTTATTAACGGCGGCCTCAATCGCGTCATACGAGGTGCCGATACCGCCGCCATCGGGGTTGTCCTTATCCTCCGGGCTGGCATCCAAACCGTCCGCCGGAACGATCAGCACATTCCTGGCCATTTGCGACGCCAGCAGTGCCAAACCATCGGCCAAGCGCTTCGAATGTGACACCACCACGACGCCGACCTGCGGCGACTGTTCGGAACCTTCGTTTGCGCCGGATGCAGCGTCGTTATTGCTTGTCATCATCGTTCCTTCCGTAAGTCCTTCCTCCGTTCGTGTTCCCTCCGTCGTTGTTCTGTTCGCCGAGCTATCTGCAGAGCTACGTGCAGCCTCATCCGCAGAGCTACCTGCCGTCGTCTTGCCTGCAGTCGTGGTTGATGCCGTTGCAGCCGCCGCGTCACCAGCAGCCGCACGCGGTTTCCGAGCTTCCTCCTCGAGGCGCTGCAGCACCTCGCTCATCGCGCAACCCACTACGCATCAACGGCTTTGGAGGCCTCGGCGAGGAAATACGCAGAGCTCGTCGCGCCGGGATCCTTGTGCCCCACAGAGCGTTCGCCCAGGTAGGAAGCGCGCCCCTTGGTCGCAGTCATGTCCACGGTGGCCTCGGCGCCCTTATTCGCAGCATCAGCAGCCGCGCGCAGCACCTCGGCGGGGCTCTTCCCCTCATCTGCAGCAGACCGCGCCGCCCGCGACGCCGGGGCCCAGGTATCGACCATGGTCTTCTCGCCCTCGTCAGCTTTACCCCGCTTTTCGACGCCGCCCACTGCGGATTCCACCACAGAGGCAACTCCGTTGGCGTCCAGCGCATCACCCGATACAGCCTTCGCCGCGTACATGAATGCCGTGCCCAGCAACGGCCCGGACGCCCCGCCGACCGTCGACATCAGCGTCTTCGCGGTCAGCTTAAAAACGCCCGCAATGTCCTGAGGCTGGTCGTCGTCCAGCTTCTTTACCACGGCCTGGAAACCACGGACCACGTTTTCGCCGTGGTCAGCGTCGCCAATAGCTCGGTCTAGATCGATCAATTCTTCGCGGTGCTCGCTTGCGGCCTGGGCGCACCCGCGGATCCACCGTTCAGCCCATGCTTTATCCAAATCTGACATAGTGTTCCTCCTTTGAGTTATTTCCGTTTGTTTCCGGTTTTTATTCCCGTTTATTTCTTGACGAATGCCGGCGTCTCGGCTGGATCGTCGTACAGGGAGAGCAGTTCATCATCGACGCGGAGCAGCGTGATGGACACACCCTGCATCTCCAGGCTGGTGACGAAGTTCCCGACGTCGGATCGCTCGAGCGTCACCCCGAGGTCCGATAGCCGTTGCGCCACCCGTCGGAAAACGATGTACAACTCGGAGAGCGGCGTGCCGCCCATGCCGTTGACCAGCGCAATAACGCGATCGGACTTCTTCAGCTCCAGATCCGCCACAATGGGGTCGAGCAGCTGATCCGTGATTTCATCCGCACTGCTCATGGGGGCTCGACGTCGGCCAGGCTCGCCATGAATGCCCACACCCAGCTCAATCTCATTGTCGTCGAGGTCAAACGACGGCTTCCCGACGTACGGTACGGTGCACGACGTCAACGCCACACCCATCGACCGCACATTTTTAATGGCGCTCTGCGCGACGCGTTCGACCTCGTCGAGGGACAACCCGCGCTCCGCCGCGGCACCCGTGATCTTCTCGACCAAGAACGTGCACGCCACCCCGCGTCGGCCAGCGGTAAACGTCGAATCCTCGACGGCGACATCGTCGTTCACGATGACCTGCCGAACCTCGATGTCCTCCATATCGGCCAGGTCAGCAGCGGTATCGAAATTGAGCACGTCGCCGGTGTAATTCTTGACGACGAACACCACGCCCGCGCCCTTATCGGCGCTCTTCGCTGCCTCGAGGATCGGATCGGGAGTCGGCGACGTGAACACGGGGCCAGGAACGGCGGCGTCGAGCATTCCGGTGCCGACGAACCCCGCGTGGAGAGGCTCGTGCCCGGAACCACCACCGGAAATGACGCCCACTTTGCCCTGGTCCTTGACGTTCTTGGAACTCCGGGTGACAAACAGCGGGTCGGGATTGGCCGTGACGAGCTCGGGGTGCGCCAGGCCCAGCCCTTCGATGCTCTCGGTGACGACGTCATGCGGGTCGTTGATTAACTTCTTCATAAACCTGACTCCTCGGTGCTTGTGCCGACTATTTCACCATCGGGTGGCTCTGTAGTTCCTGTTTTAGTGCGTCGGTGTTCCGCAGTCTTCGTAGGCCTAGGTTACTCGCGAAACAGACATGTTGAGGGGCGACGAGCTGCTTGTCGGAGCCTCACGATTTCTTGGGTGTAGCAGGTGTCTTATTAGAATCAGCAGCATGTTCATGCCGAAAATTGTGCTGTTCTATGTGTTCACGCCACTAGCCGACCCTGAAGCGATTCGTCTGTGGCAGAAGGCCTTGGCAGAGAAATGGAATCTCAAGGGCCGGGTCATTATTTCTAAAGATGGCATTAATGCGACGCTCGGCGGGGAACTTAACGACGTTAAACGTTATTGCCGTGAAACGCGTAGTTATGCGCCTTTTAAGAACGCTGATATCAAGTGGTCGGAGGGTGAAGGGGACGATTTCCCCCGCCTGAGCGTGAAAGTCCGCCCGGAGCTGGTCACGTTCGGCGCTGGCGATGAGTTGAAGGTGAACGAAGAGGGTGTGATTGGTGGTGGCACGCATCTGAAACCGGAGGACCTTCATCATTTGATGGATGAGCGTGGCGACGATGTCGTCTTTTTCGATGGCCGCAACGCCATGGAGGCGGAAATCGGTAAGTTCCGCAATGCTGTGGTTCCCAATACGACGACAACCCGCGATTTCTTGGACGAGATTGAATCCGGTAAGTACGACGACCTGAAGAAGCGCCCGGTGGTCACGTATTGCACGGGCGGTATTCGGTGTGAGGTTCTCTCGGTGCTGATGAAGAATCGTGGGTTCGAGGAGGTTTATCAGTTAGATGGGGGAATTGTGCGTTACGGGGAAGCGTACGGAAATGATGGATATTGGGACGGATCGCTTTATGTATTTGATAAGAGAATGCATATGGAATTCGGCAGTGGTACGGAATCCTTAGGGCATTGCGTTGAGTGCGGTAAACCGACGGCTCAATTTGTAAATTGCACAAATAACGACTGTCGGAAGTTATTCCTTCGCTGCGATGACTGTACGGCTGCGCATAGGCATCAGTATTGCGGGGAGTGTGAGCCGGCGCTGGTGTGATCCATAAAGTGAGTTCTGCGTAACTTTTACGTGCCGTCAGTGGGGCTCGTGGTCACGGGAAAATCGCGGCAGCTCCGCACGCTGAAAGTCCTGGTTAAGCCGGTTTTACGACGTGGTTTTCCGCAGCTCCCGCTCTCTCGACTGCACCGAGATCTCCACCACTTTCCACTCGTCAGACGTCGTATGTAGATGATGTAATGCAAAGGGATTGAAAGTAGATATAGAGACCGGAGCGGATATCGAGGGCTAACAAAATTTTTTAGCTCCTCTGCGTCCCATTGTGTCGTTTGGGATAGATCGAGTTAGGTAGAAATTGAAGATCAAAAAGATGCTGGGCGCTGTAGTGTGCGCCGTAGCTGTCGCAGCGGGCGCCACAGTTGCAGCCCCGTCGGCAAGCGCGGTGGAGAACGGCTACGAGACGTGGTCGGCTGAAGTTCTCATCGGTGGCATTTGTACTGGTGCTGTGGTGTCGGACCGCTGGGTCCTCACTGCCGCGCACTGCCTCGGCAACAGCCATGGTCCCGGCGGCCATGTCAAGATCGGCGAGCGCGCTCAGCAGGCGTTCAACGTCGACCGTGTTGTTCGCGAGCCCGGTGGCGCCGACATGGCTCTTGTCCGCACCGACGTGTCGATGGGCGTTCGTCCCATCATGCTGCCGTCGCCCGGTCCGGTTCCTAACCAGCCGGGTCAGTTCACCGGTTGGGGCCCGGGGCGTTTCCCTGAAACCCAAGGTCTAGCCTATGTTTCAGGTCCGACGCAGGGGCCGCGCTCCGGTAATGCCGACATGTTCGAGACGAAGTCCATTATTGGTGGACGGGAGCACGGTGACTCCGGCGGACCGTTCCACATTGGCCCGGTTATTTACGGTGTTCTGTGCTCGACCAGCGGTAAAGATGCCGATGGAAAGATCATCGCGAACTACACGAAGGTGGATCAGTTCCTCCCGTGGATTTACGGCACCATCTTCACCCAGAGCTGGCCGTGATCGGCCATTCGGCCTGGTAGAACACTGGGCCCGATAGGCCTCTGGTGCTGATAGGTCATTAGTGCAGTCTTTTGTTGAGATGCACTGATGACCTTTTTCTGTCACTACCGACGGTTGCCGACGCTAGACGGCTTAATAACTAGCGACGGTTCGTTCCCTGACCCTTATTCTCAATTATCGACGGTTCTTGGAGGCGGTTAGTCGCGGTCTTCCCCAGAGTCAAAAGGAATAACGAATGAGGCTCCTAATTCTTCATTGCCACAGCTAGTGGCGCGGTTTTCTCTTTTTGCGGTGGCATACGTGGGTGAAACGCAGCTCCAATCGTCGGTGGCGGAATCCCAGAATTGGAAATTTCCGCTGCGCTCTCCCTCCCGGCCTCCATCGCCTTGGGGGGCCTCGTCGTAGCGCTTGAGCACTTCTTGAGCATTGGCGCAGTCAATATCGCCTTTTCTACTACTATCTGGTAAGTTTTCCCGTCAGCCCCTGGGGTATCGCATTCTCCTGCTGAACTGCTAGTTGAGTTGTTATTCGAGCTGTCGGAATCGTCGCTTTCTTCAGTTGTGTCCGTCGCTGTGTCATCGTTATTAACGGTGGGATTGATCGCGACCTTCCTCGGGGCAGGCTCTGTGGTTTCCTGCCCGGGAGTGGGGTTAGCGGAGGGTGTCGCCCCTTTAAACTGCCTTACCGATGTGGTGGGTGCTGCTTCGTCATTTTTCTGCCCATTGTGGTGGTTGGACCACACGTAACTCGCTCCGCCGAGCAGCACGAGTATGCCAACAATACTGGCGACGCCTTTCGCACCGATGGGGTTAGATTTTGTGTCTGCGGAAACGGCGGTGCTTCCGTTCCCGTCATAATTATTTCCGCTTGGAGCATGTTCGCCTTGAGGAAACCCGTTTTGAGAAAATCCTTGGTTTGGTGCTGGTGGTTGTGATGTCGGCGGTTGTCCCCATTGGGGCTGGTTGTTCGGCTGATTGGCAAATCCAGGAATGCCTTGCCCCTGTGTTTGTCCCTGTGCGTTGTTCGGGTTGTTCACCGGCGGGAAAATTGCCGTGTTTCGTTGTTCTGCGCACTCCCGTTGCCCCACGTGTTGTTGCCCTGTCCGCCCGCATTGTTCCACGTACCTTCGGGGTTATTGGGTGGAAACTGAGTGGTCTCGGGATCATTGTGTGGCTGTTTTTCTGATTCGTCGCTCATAGTGATTCCTTGTTCAGTGGGGTAGGGAGGCTAGTGAGTTAGGGACTAGTTAGTTGTGTATTCAACTGCGCGTGCTGGCCACATTGCGCTCGCACTCTTCTAGTAAAGCGGACGTGAAGCTCACTTTTTATTTCCCACGTCACAAGTCTGTGTTACGTACCCGTTTTTGTGGGGGATAGTAAGGAAAACCCGCGCACGTCCTGATCTCTCGCGCGTCCACTCATACACCCGCACGCACGCTGGAAATTGCGCCGTTCACTCCCGCTGTAAAAGCTCTACACAAAGACTGTAGACAGAGCGGTCTATTTTAGGCTACTCTAAGCACGGACATGATGGTGCCTCGTCGGAGGTTGCTATGTATGACAGTCGTTACGTAGGGCACATGTCCTCATCCACCAGGTGCCACGCGTCAGGCGTCGCCCATCAAGCGGAAAGGTTGCCATGCTTATTACCGGTCTCGTGCTTGGAACGGTCCTTGGTTACGTCATGCAAAGAGGTCGCTTTTGTGTCACCGGTATGCTGCGTGACATCTTCACGCTGAAAACATGGCGCGGCTTCGTGGCGCTCCTCGTCGTGAGGTGGGCTTAGCCGCACTAACATCGCTGGGCGTCATCACCCCGGAGGTCGACGACTTCGCCCCCTTCGCCGTCATCATCGGCGGCTTCCTCTTTGGCGTCGGCATTGTGTTGGCCGGCGGGTGCGCGTCGGGAACCTGGTACCGCTCCGGCGAAGGACTCGTCGGGTCCTGGATCGCGCTGCTCACGTACGGTTTGTCGGCCGCTGCGATGAAAGCGGGCGCGCTGCAGGGGATCAATAGCACACTCCGCGAATACACGGTCCCGCTCACCACTATTCAGCAGTCACTAGGGGTGTCGACGTGGGCCTTGGCCCTCCCATTGGCCGTGCTGACCGCGTTCCTCGTCGCGAAGTTTGTCCGTGCGGAGGCAGCTCAGCCGAAAATCGCTCAGCTCGCGGCGAAGAAGACGGGCCTCGCGCACCTGTTGGCGGAAAAGCCCTGGCACGTGTACACAACCGGGGCTATTGTCGGTGTGCTCGGCGTCATCGCCTGGCCTCTTTCCGCTGCGACGGGTCGCAACGATGGTTTGGGAATCACAACACCCAGTTCGGACCTAGTTCGTTTCGTGACGACGGGTGACGCGACGCGTATCAACCGGGGAGCCCTCCTTGTGCTGGGAATCCTGGTCGAATCATATCTGGCGGCGAAGGTGTCGGGGGAGTTCCGCGTGCGAGTTCCGTCGGGAACCCAGTCTGTGCGTTCGGTCGCAGGTGGCGTCTTAATGGGCGTCGGCGCTGCATGGGCGGGTGGCTGTACGGTCGGGAACGGCATGGTGCAGACGTCGCTGTTTAGTTACCAAGGTTGGGTTGCTTTGCTCTTTATCGCGCTGGGGGTGGGGTTCGCCGCAAAGCTGTGGCTGAAGCCTGCCGAGCCGATCAACTCTCAAGATCCGGATGGCTACACCTTGTCACCATCTACTGCCGACGCCACTCGCGTGGCTAGTGCCGGCGACTTGGCGCCTGAGCCTAGTGCGGTGCTGGCTGAGTCTGGTGATCGTCAGAGTCTTGAACGCGAGCCTGCTTTAGTGGGCGCCTCCGTAAGCGGTGATTTTGTCATAGATTCTGAATTGAATGTCGGAGGATTCGCGACCGCTGTTGGTCTACCGGCGGTGTCTGTGCTCGAGCGCCCGGCTGATGGTGGCGTCGATAGAGTCGATGCTTACGATGACCGTGATGGTGTGGGCCGGAAGCTTCTCGGCGGTTTACGCCACGTCGGTGAGCGTAGATTTGCCCTGGATACGCTAGGTGCGGTGTGTCCGTTCCCTTTGATTGAAGCGAAGTCAGCTATGCAGCAGCTCTCCAGCGGAGATGAGCTCATCATTGATTTCGATTGCACCCAGGCGACGGACGCTATCCCGCGATGGGCGGCGACCGATGGCCACGAGGTGACCAATTTCGAGACCACCGACGACGCCGGATGGACCATTAGTGTGCGTAAAGGATAATTCGATAGCGTCCTAGTCCTTAGAGATAATACGGCGACGGTGTGTACACAATATTTCCCTCACTGTCTTTGCATGAGGCAATGCCAGGTACTGCGGTTGGATCGTCGTCGCTGTATATCATCTGATTACGTTTGCAGGTCCATCCGTTGCTATCGGGCCCAGTTGAGGTTTCGTCTTTATAGGAAGAGTTTCCCAAATCCGTGGTATCAACATAATCCTGCATTGCTTCAAGGGCGTGTGAACAATCCACATCACCTTGGTGAACAAGAACCGGTGCTTTTATGGATTCGTCATCGTATGTGGAGAGTTGTGCTTTGACGTCGCCACATTTGGATCCGACAACGCCTGTACCATCGCCTTTACGTTTGGTAATGGTGTAGCCCTGATCGGTGAAATCTACCCGGTTATTATCGACGATGCAGGTCGCTTTTTTATCCTCAAAGACGCCGCATGTGGTGCCATGAAACCGGGCTTTTTCTCCAGGGTGGAGAATCCCGCCATTATTGGTATAGCTACCGTCGGTCTTGAATTCCTGATGAGAATAAACGAACATTTGATCAGAATTCGGTTCTGATTTTGTACCGCTTTCGGGATCGTATTTTTCGGATTGAAAGCAACTTAGTATGTCCATCATGTTCGCCGAAAAAGCGATATAGCAGTTGAATTTGGTCCCAGCTAGGCGAAATGACACCCCATCGCCACCAGGAATAACATCTTTTCCGACGGTCATATCGTCGAAGAGATGTGTGTATGTTGTTGGCTCATTTGTATCTTCATTGGTGGTGTAATGGTTGTAGGCCACACCACCACCCGCTACCGCACCACCACTAAGGATTGCCGCCCCGACAAGTCCTTTTGTTGATGTCAAGAAGCTTGCAGTCCCGCTCTTAGCGGCTCCACCTGCAACGGCTTTGTTTCCGCCCGCCGTGATAGCGTGTGAGCCGCCCACCGGATGGGGTGGTCCTGCGGTGAAAGCTTGCGAGCTGTTCATGGGGTCAGGTGCTGTGGGGTGAGGCCCTATGATGGCCTCGTGCCCGCTGGGTGGTGTACCTGCTGCCGATAATCCCCCGTCATTGTTGGGGTCGACGGGATGATGTGGGGGTGCTTGGTGTGAGCCGAATACGCTGCTTGTCTCTCCGTCGGAGGAGTGGTGGGGTCCCCAGCCAGCTTGGCCTTCTGACATAAGGCGCTCGATGAGAGGGCGTGGGAATTGAGAGCGCCGCTTATCCTCTGCACCCGTCCGCGGTGTTGGCTGTGGAGCTTGCTGCGGGGGTTGGTTTTCGGCCCAGGGATGATCTACAGGCTGGGTCTGATTCCCAGACCATGAAGGAGAGGTGAATTGGCCGTTAGGTGGAGGCCCGGTAACACCCTGAGGAGGAAAGGCCGTCGTGGGGGGTATGTTCCACTCTGCATCAGTGTCCTTAGTTTCGCTGTTTCCCCACGTTTTGTCGGGGTGTTCTTGTCCCCATTGATGGTTGTTCATGTTTCAGCCTCCTTTATCTATTTAAAAATTGAGGCGGATTCGCGTCATTATATTCTGTATTGACGCCCTAAAAGAGAGTATTTTGTTATTCGATTGTCATCTGTTCGTGATGCTGATACTTGTAGCTTCATGTATGTTAAGAAGGGTATATTTAATTTTAGTATGCTTTCAATTTCACCATGTGGTGATGAGAGGTCAGAAAAGCATGAAAGTTTCATCGTCTCATGCAGTCAAGGGCATTGCTTTGTTAGCTAGCGTGGTTGCGCTAGCTGGATGCAACCAGGGGGGCGAAAACGACAAACCCCATAACACTGAACAGCCGTCGTCTGTGGTGACGAAGACCTCCACCGCTACTCGGAGTTCTGAAAGCCCGACAGTGTCAAAGAACAGTAGTAGTGCAGCGAAAAATGACGAGCACAATGCGGCGGAGGTGGAAGATGGCGATGGTAAACCTGCCGCCCAGCGTCGAAAACTTCAGGAAAGCTGCACCCAAACTACTGCGGCGCAGGAGTATCAAACCCACGTGGCCGATGTTCCTCCACCTCCATGGGGGCAATGGGATAGTAATCTGTCCTCTTTCCTCGACAACCAGCCGTGCGCGACCTTATCCTGGGCAGTACTAGTTCCCACGGAAATTGGTGACGGTAATCCGCCTACACAGACTATGCTGTTCCACAACGGGCGATTTATAAAAACGGTGTCCCCCAAAACTACATACCCGCCGAGTGTCTCGCGTGTTGACGATTCAACGATCACTGTGACCTGGGAATGGCCCAAGCCAGGGGAGCCCATGGCAGCGCCAACAGGACGATCAGTTGCCACGTTCCGTTGGGATGACCAATCCGAATCCGTCATCATGGAAGGCGAATTACCGCCAAACTAGGTTGTGTGTGACATCTCCCGGGCTTGATAAGTGAAAATGTCCGGGAGCCCCGGGGGATCGCGTTATCGATATCGATCTAAACAGCTATTGGGCGTTGTGAAACCGCCGCAGAAACTAAGATTTTAAACAGCGGAGAGGTCTTTAACGGTCAATAAATCACAAAGATTGATCTCCCTGACCGCCGTGTTTTTCATGCTCATCTGAAACAAAGGCTGGTTGACATGTACCACCGACACAACGTTCGACGGCACTTCCCATACGCTCATAAATCACACCATGCACGCACCTCGTCGCATTCGTGTTTAATTTCCGCATCCCTTCTTGCACTATCTATCCCACTGGCTAGTGTCGCCGTCGCCAACGGTGTGCCCAGTGATTCTCAGCAACCTGATATCCCGACGTCGCCGCAGCCGAATGCGATGTGTGTACCTTATCTGGGCGATATCAGTAAAGGAAATGGTCAGTTTCCTCTTGGGCTGGTTCCGCCTGACTTTGGTGATGATGGTTATAATTCCTTACCCGTAGCCAATGATAAAGGCCTGCCGGAACGTATTGATTTACGAGACAACCACCAAGGTTTCAACGAAAAATTGATGTTGCCCTTCATGAGGGATCATTGGTGGTTCGCCATCGAGGAGAAGAGCAGTGGCGGCATCTTCCGACTCCCGACTGTTTAGATGGAAACATTGTCAGCATGTCCATCAACGGTGATTCACTCATTGCCCTGGATAACGACGGGTGGATGTACACGCTAAGCAATCTACTCTCGAGCCCAACACGATGGGGTGGATCAGAGCCTGGGGAGGGCCGGTGTGGTTGGGTAAAGGTTTGCAATCGCCAACCACTGAGGAAGGGAAATGGTCGTTTAGCCTTATCGATAACAATGTGGATAAAACATATTCCACCCCAGACGGTAAAGACCAGCCGATCTCGTACGCCAAAGTCACCCAATTAGTCGCCCTCGGTCACGAGGGATCACGCATTTACAGCCTTGATCCGTGGCTTGCGCGTGATTACTCCTACGAAATCGGTACGCCATTTAACTCGCGTTTCCAGGCTGAATCAGTGTCGGCATCAGGATCAGTCATTTTTATCACTAATAAATATGGTGATATGTATACAAAATTGTCCGATTATGACGTTCGCGGTGCGGATCCCGCTCAATTTCGATACCAATGGTTCGACCCTAATAATCCTGATGAACGCCCGTCCGCCTCGAATGCCCTTCTGCAGCGAGTGGATAACAACACAGCACCGATTGCCATTGAAGGACAGGAGTGGACTCATCAGCCAAAAATCCCCGGCGTGATCACCAGCAGGATTTCTATTCACACAACGGCACCCGGTTCAATGAACCGCGAACTCAGGGTAGAAGGCACGAATTCAGATGGTGAATCGGGATATTGGCATAAGTCACTCGAAGATAAAAATTGGTCCTTCACAGCAACGAATTTACCTCTAGAAGGGAAGAAACTCGATAATTCGTCCGCTGACCGAAGCGAAGATACATTGGCAGAAGAATCTCCCTTTAGTTATGAGGGGAAAATAACCGATAATGCGTCATTACGGATCGACCACTTTGCCTACGCGAGTGAGAGACATGACATCACAGTAACGGTCAATGGTAAGAAGTATCCGCTGCTCCTCGATACTGTCGATGGCCGATTGGGAACTCCACTATCACAGCGTCTGTTACCAGGTGAAGGAGAATTCGGAAGCAGGCCCGCCGGACTGGTCGAACGAATCCCAAGAAATTACGCGGCAGCGATACGTGTTCCACAGGAAACTAAGCAGGCCGCAGAACACGACCCCGAGTTGAAGAATTTCCTGGAAACATATCTCAAGGGCGAAGACCCGCACCAAATATTTGTGCGGGTCACGCCGAGTGAATTCCAGATTATTAATTCACCGGTCAAAGATGTGGCAATACCGGCTCCTGGGGCCGTGGCAACGTTCACATCGGTGAGCTAAAGCCGGATACCTCCGCAACCTTTATGGGCGTTTATAGGCTTCCCACAGCCTCCCGGACAGCGTCGACAATCCCAGCACGCGTTGTCGCTTCGCGGAGGCGAGTGCGGAAATTGTCCTTCATCAGGGCACGCGCGAGTTGGGCAAGAATCTTCATGTGTTTCTTATTCGCCCCCTCAGGAACGGCAATGAGGAACACGAAACGCACAGGCTTGCTATCCGGGCTGCGCCAGTCGACGCCGTCCCCCGGAATCCGGGCGAACAACACCGTCGGCGTGGCGACACCAGCCACTCGGGCATGCGGAATTGCCACTTCATTCCCCACCGCCGTTGTGGTCTGTTTCTCCCGAGTCAATGCTGCCTGGATCACTGCGTCACCATCGGTAATTCGGCCGACTGACACTGCACGTTCTACCAAGCCACGAATGATGTCCTCACAGTCCCCAGAAGGAGCGTTATCGTCCAGGACTACCAGTGATTCGTCGATAAGATGACGAGCGCTCGTCTCCTCAGCGGGCTGAGCGGTAGATACAGTACCAGCAGGTTGAGCGGTGGACACTGCACCAGCATCATGCGTAGTGGGCGTCGTCTTCGTCGAGTGTTCACTCCGGGACATACTGATGTGCGTCAGACCCATCATGACAGTGACCGTCGTCGCGATACCGGCGAGCACGGCGATGAAGAACCACACAACACCGTCGATAGCACCCAGCATGGCAACAATAGGACCGCCGTGCATGACATTATCTTTCACACCCCACAAGCCAGCGAGCGCTCCGGCTACGGCTCCACCAATAACATTGGCAGGAATAACGTGAAGCGGGCGAGCCGCTGCAAAAGGAATAGCGCCCTCGGTAATACCAAAGCATCCCATGATTAGGGCAGCTATGCCAGCATCTTTTTCAGGCTTAGTAAACCATTGGCGACGAATAAAAGTAATAACGCCCATCGCCAGCGGCGGGACCGCAATAGCCGCAGCGTTCATCCCCATAGGTGCAGCATTGCCGGCAGCAATTAAACCACCACCGAAAAGAAACGCCGTTTTATTAAACGGACCGCCCATGTCAAAAGCGATCATTGCGCCCAAGACAGCACCCAGCACCACAGACGACGTGCCATTCATGCTGGCTAGCCAGTGCGTCAGGGCGTCGAAAAGCGATGCAATCGGTGCGCCGATGACATAAATAACAAGCAGACCGACAATGAGCGTGGTCACAATCGGAATGACAATAATCGGCCAAATAGGGGCCACATACTTATTAATGGGAATCTTTCGAATAGCCAAAGCTACGTAGCCGGACAAAATACCCGTGACAATGCCGCCAATAAATCCAGTGCCGGCCTCGGAACCATACAGAGAACCGGTTACAGCGACCATACCGGTAATAAAACCGGGAGCCAACGCGGACCGGTCCGCAATTCCCTCCGCGATATAGGCCGATAACACCGGCACCATCAGGCTGAAAGCTAATGTGCCCAGCTGATTAATGTCGTACCAAAAGCTGTCTTTTGGTATTTGCATTCCTTCCGGTGTGGGATGGCCACCCACGGACAACGCCACGGCGATGAGCAACCCGCCCGTCACCACGAAGGGTATCATTCGCGATACCCCAGCCATTAAGGCCCGGTAGATCACCTTCGCGGGGTTCAATGATTCACCGCTCATCGATCCGCTCGCCGATCCGCCCATTGACGCTCCATCGGTGTCAGGGGAGAGGCCCCCGGAGGCTCCACCACCGGCACCCGCACCATGGCCGCCGTCGACCTCCTGGTTCCCCTTGCCATGCGACTGCCCCCACCGTGGAGCGATCAGCGCGCGTCGAAGAAGATCATCGGGATGGCTGATCGCGGCATCAACACCCGTCGTGACCAGCCGTTTATTCACAAACCGCTCTTTGTCAATCGCAATATCCGCCGCAATAATCACGGCATCCGCCGATGCAATATCCTCGTGAGAAAAAGCATTATCGACGCCGATCGAGCCGTGAGTTTCCACCTTGACCGTCGCGCCGGCCTCCTTGGTCGCAGCCTCGAGCTTCTCCGCGGCCATATACGTGTGCGCAATACCCGTCGGACATGCAGTAATCGCCAGGATCGTTGATCCCGCGACCGTGGGGTTTTCTTCGCCAACGGCGCTGCTCCCGTTAACAGTGCTCCCGCCAACAGCGGCCGTTCCCCCTAATGACGGCTCCCTATTTCCATCTGTACTCATGGGAACGACTCTAGTTTTTGACACACCGGCCGGCTCGATTGAGATAGACATTCGATTCGAATGCTATGAATATCCTGTTCGTTTGCTATCCATATTGCTCATCTCACTGACTTAAGACGCCAATGGCTATACCGTTAAGAGATGGCAAGGGAGGGTTACACCTCCGTCGAACTACGAAGGGCTCACGCTGTGCCAGCCTCATCTCATAGCTCCCCGCCGGATCAGTCCGGTTCCTCACCCCGCCAGCACTCTGCAGGATCATCGCATCCGCGCCGTGGTACCCCACAACAGGTCGGCCAGGCGCTGAAACGAGCCGTCAACCCGGAGCCACGGCTGCACCCCGGGCTCGTCCCCGGTCTGAGCGTCGAAGACACAGACCGGAAATTTCCCACCAACAAAACCGTGTTTGTTGTTGCTCTCACAGTGGCCGTGGCGGTGATCGTATGGGCGGCCGTCGCGCCGGGGAGCATCAGTGTTGTCGGCGCTGACATGCAAGAATGGATCACTAATCACTTCGCATGGCTTCTGGGTGGCCTCATGATTGTGGTCCTTCTTTTCATGCTGATCGTGGGGTATGGTCCTACCGGAAATATCAAATTGGGTGCCGACGATTCCCGCCCGGATTATTCTACTGGATCGTGGATCGCCATGCTCTTTGCTGCGGGGCTCGGCATCGGCTTGGTGTTCTACGGGCCGTTTGAACTCCTGACGCATTTGCTCAACCCGACCCCAGCCACTGACGCCAAGGCTGGCACGATGGCCGCGGTGTTGCCGTCGATGTCCACGACGATCCTGCATCAGGCAAGTTTGGCGTGGGCGATATACGCCTTCGTTGGTGGCGCCATTGCCTACTCGTCGTACCGACGTGGCCGCCTCCCACTCATTTCTTACATTTTTGAGCCTGTTTTCCCGATGGGACGCACAGGATTCTTGGCGGGATTATTGATATCTTCGCCGTGCTTGTCACTCTTTTTGGAACGGCGATTTCCCTTGGCATCGGTGCTCTACAAATCCGCACAGGAACGTCGCTGTTAACTGGTAAAGAGATTCGCGGAAACGCTTTCCTGGTCGGCGCGATGGTTCTTCTTACTGTGGTGTTTATTTTCTCTGCCGTCAGTGGAATTAAGCGTGGAATCCGAATGCATATCGAATGCCAACATGATCATTGTGGTGGCATTGGCTGCTTTCGCATTAATTACCGGCCCCACCTTGTTCATTCTTGATCTTTTCCCGACATCTATTTATGCGCTGTTCCACAACTTTACGGCGATGATGTCCATCTCGCCGAGCCAGGGCGATGCTGAGAAGGAATTCTTAACGTCGTGGACCACGATGTATTGGGCGTGGTGGGTGTCGTGGTCGCCGTTCGTCGGAATGTTTATCGCGAAGATTTCGAAAGGACGGACGCTGCGCCAATTCACCACGGTGGTGATTTTTGTTCCCGCGCTGATTTCTACCGCGTGGTACACGATTTATGGTGGCACTGCGATGTGGATGAATATGAAGGGCCCTGGTCTTGAGGTTAAAGGAACGGGTGAAAACGTGATGTTTGATCTGCTGGATAATCTTCCTTTGACGCCCATAACATCGACCGTTGTTCTCATTGCGGTCGTGATCTTCTTTACGACGGCTGCTGATTCCGCCACCAATGTGGTGGGCTCGATGTCTCAGTCGGGGCGAGCTTTGCCGTCCACTCCGATCACGATCATGTGGGGCGCTACCCTGGGGCTCATTGCGATTTTCCTGCTGCTGGCGGGTGGTAAAGATGCGCTTTCGGGGTTGCAGTCAATCATGGTGACCAGCGCGTTCCCGTTCGTGTTTATTGTCATCGGGATCATGATTGCGTGGGCGAAGGACTTGCGTCAGGATCCGTACATGATTCGGCGCACCTACGCGCGCGAGGCGATTTCTCGTGGTGTGCATCGTGGCATCGATATGTACGGGGATGATTTCGTGTTCGGCACCTCGCGTGTTCCGTCGGAGCAGGGTGCGGGTGCCGAGTTCCGTAGCGATGATCCGTCCTTGACGGATTGGTATGTAGACCATCGAGGTGCGAGCACCGAGGGAGATGACGCCAACGAAAACGGATAACCCCCGGCGAAAACGCGTAACCCAGCGTTGTCATATAACGTCAAATAATGAGGCTGATCAGCATAATCGAGCCCAATCCCGTCACGGACAGAATCGTTTCCATGAGGGACCATGTTTTGAATGTTTGTCCGACGGTCATACCGAAGTACTCTTTGACCAGCCAGAACCCGGCGTCGTTGACGTGTGAGAGGAATACTGAGCCGACGCCAATCGCCAGCACGAGCAGGGCTGTGTGCGTGTCGGTTAGGTTGGTGGCTGCGGGCGCCATGATTCCGGCGGTGGTTATTGTCGACACGGTCGCCGAACCGGTAGCTAACCGAATCGTTACGGCGACGAGCCATCCGGCGAGGATGGGGGAGAGTCCGATGCCATGAATCCAATCCCCTACGACGGTGGCCACACCTGTCTCGACCAGCGTTTCTTTGAAACCGCCACCGGCTCCCACAATGAGGAGGATTCCGGCGATGGGGCCGAAGGAGCCGCCAGCGACGTCGGATGTTTCCTTCAACGAATGTCCGGTGCGCAGCCCCAGCATGATCATCGCGTAAAACGTCGTAATGAGAAGAGCAACCAGCGGCTCCCCGACAAAGTCGAGGGCGTTGCCGAAGGCGCTCCCTTTGTCAATGCCGATTATTTCCTCGACGGTTCTGGCCAGCATCAACACAACGGGAAGCGCAATAACCGAGAGGCCCACACTAAACGAGGGGCGGGACTCGCGCGGAATGTTCTTATCCGTGTCGAACGTGTCCGGCGGCGGTACAGGAACCCACTTCGCCATGAATCGCGCTGAAATCGGGCCAGAGATAATGACCGTCGGGATGGCGACGATCAACCCAAGGCCCAAGGTCAGCCCAAGGTTGGCGGATAGTGAATCGATGGCAATAAGAGGGCCAGGGTGTGGCGGAATCAAACCGTGTAAGGCTGATAACCCGGCAAGAGCGGGGATCCCCAATAACACCACCGGCGCGTGAACGCGCCGCGCCACCAGCATCACCACGGGAATGAGGAGCACAAGGCCGACCTCGAAGAACAGCGGAATACCAATCAGGAACGCCAGCGTCGCCATCACCCAGGGGAGGCGGTGCTCAGAGGTGTGTTCGAGGAATGTGTCAACAATTTCGTCCGCCGCGCCGGTCTCAACCAGTAGTGCGCCAATAATCGCACCGAGCGCGATCAGCACCCCAACGCCGCCGACCGTCGACCCCATTCCCGACGAAAAAGCGGTAAACGTATCGGTCAGCGTGATGCCGGCTAGAAGCGCCAGCGCCCCAGAGCCAACGAGCAGTGACAAGAACGGGTGCAGTTTCAGCCACGTGATCAGCACAATAATGAGCGCGATGCTCACGCACGCTGCCATGATGAGCCGCCCGTGGGAGGCGTGCACAGTGACGGCGGAATCAGCTGCAAGCGGGGTGAGCATCACTCGTGACCTCCGGCATTGGCGCGTTGTTGAGCAATGGCCAGCACCTGTTTATCCAGTTCCTCAATGGTTTGGGAAATATCGAGGGTGATCCCGTTCTCGTCACCCTCCAGCGTTTCCAGCGTGTCGAACTGCGATGGCAGCAGCGAGCGGGGCATAAAGTGGCCCGACCGCAATTCCATCCTGTTCGCAATGAGTTCCATCGGGCCAGTGAGGTGCACGAACAGCACATTGCCGTGGGTCTCACTAAGCAAATCACGGTAGGCGCGTTTCAGAGCAGAGCAGGTCACGACGGTTGACTCGCCGGCGTCGCCGTGCTCAGATATCCAATCCCGTAGGGCCCGCAGCCACGGCCAGCGGTCGTCGTCGGTAAGCGGGATGTCGGATTCCATTTTCTGGATATTTGATTGCGGGTGGAAGTCATCGGCCTCCGCGTAGGGGAAGCCGGTCGAACCATGGAGATGCTGGGCAACGGACGTTTTCCCACTGCCACTAACCCCCATGACGACAATATGGAGAGGCGCTGAAAGGTCCATAGTCGTTCCTTGTCGATATGTGGTTTGGTTCACTTAATGCCGCGTAGGAGCCGAGGATCACACCTAACCGTACTCATGAAGCGGACATAACCCACGCATGGCTGGGGGTTCCTTCCGCATGTTCACCCCCGACATTGGCTCATTCGATGGAGTGAGCGGTAAATCATGCACGTGAACGACGGTCATACAGTCACGACGGTTACCCCCGCTGTTGCCGCGTTCTCTACCGGCTATACCGCCTATACCGGTGGTGAGGTAGGTGAACCTTATTGCTGCCTTATTGCGGAGGAGTCCAGACGACGGGCTCATGCGACATTGCTTCGAGGTCGATGACCTGCAAAAGTTCGGGTGCCGATGTGCACTCCGGGTGGCCGAGGGATTGTGCCACGCATGCCCATGCTGTGTCGTGGCTAAGCTCACGTACCGTGACCGCACCGTCGCGCTTGGCTAAGCGTTTGAGCTGGTGATCGGTGTTTTCGTGGCCTTTCATTTGTTGCTTAGTGACGACGAGGGGCACGTGGTTGTACTGCCAGTGAGTGGGATGAACAGCCGGCGTGGCGGAGGTAGTGGCGGGGGTATCAGTAGCCCACGGGTGCAAAGCCGTGGCCAGGAAGTTTTGGGCGGGCGCGGACGAGAGAAGGTCATCGCCGCGTGTGATCTGGTCAACGCCCATAGCGAGGTCATCGACGACGACAGCAAGGTTATATGCCCAATTGCCGTCCCCGCGGTGAAGGACAATGTCATCGACTGGCCCCGAATAGGTGTTTGGAACGCTAGATGACGCGGAATCGGAATGCTGACCGTGTGTGGCGAAATCTTCGTGGATAATCCAGAGCCCTGGGGCGGTGGTGTGGCTACCGTTCGCGGTTTGGTCATTATCCGCGACGGCCTCGTACGCCGCGTGGGCGTTGAAACGAATTGCAGGTTTTCGTCCTTGTTTGGCAAGTTTGGCGCGCTGGTCGTGGCGTTGTTCGTCGGTAAGGTTTCTGCACGTCCCGGGGTACATTCCGGGTGTCACATGTGGCGCGCGTGACGCTTCCCGTATGTCTTTTCGTGAGCAGTAGCATTCGTAGACCCAACCACGCTTGGATAGCCAGTGGAGGGCATCGTCGTAAAGCGGAAAGCGATCAGATTGTTTGATGGGCTTGCCGTCCCAATCCATGCCGAAGGAGGCGAGATCCTCCATCTGGTCGAGTGCGGCGCTGTCGTGGGAGCGTTGCCGGTCGATGTCCTCGATACGGTACAGCATCCGCCGACCCGTTGAGCGCGCGAAAAGCCAGGCCAGGGTGTATGTGCGCAGGTTCCCGAGGTGAAAATCTCCGGACGGACTTGGGGCGAAACGCCCCGCGCCAGGTGTTGAGTGTGCCTCAGATGTTGAGGCGGTCCCTGGTGCTTGCGTGTGTTCCCGTGCTATACCCACTGTGTATCGCTATTTCCGCTTTCCGCTATTTCCACTCTGGTGCGCGCCCACCATTGGCATAATACCGACCGAGAAATTCATCGCGGTATTCGTGGAAACGGCCCTCGATAAGAGCCTGCCGCGCATTATGTACCAGTGACACAATGAATTGAATGTTATGAATACTGCACAGAGTTCCCGCTAAAAACTCTTTAGCTTTGAGCAAATGGTGAATATACGCGCGGGAATACTGGCTTATATACCCTTCTATTTCATCATCGATAGGACGGAAATCGCGGGTAAACCGTGCTGTCTTCAAGCTCAAACGCCCGTCTAACGTATATACGCCTCCGCGCCGACCCAGCCGCGTGGGGGACACACAATCGAACGTATCAGCCCCCGCCTCTATGGCGGTGAATAAATCATCGGGCTCGCTAATTCCTAATAAATGGCGCGGTTTATTCTCTGGCAACACGTCAGTGACCCATCCGACGATAGTCCCTAACGCGCTCTTCTCCAGAGCGCCACCGATTCCGAAACCACCGAATCCACGACGACCCTCAGCCTCGAACTGGTCCGACATATCGACTAATGATTGCGCAGCGTGGCGTCGTAAATCTTCATATTGAGCGCCCTGAACCACACCCCACAAAGACTGAAGTGGCTTACCGACGCGGGCCTCCGTCAGCCGGTTATGCTCCTCGAGACACCGTTGAGCCCAACGCCGGGTTCGCTCCACCGACTCCTCTTGATATCCCCGCGAATCCATGAGCGTTGTCAGCTCATCAAACGCGAACATAATATCGGCGCCTAATCCATGTTGGATTTGCATCGATTTTTCGGGTGTAAAGCGATGCTTGGACCCATTAATAACGCTGCGGAAATTAACTCCGTCTTCATCGACATGAGCGTAACGCTCTTTATGACGGGCTTTTACATCCTCGGGTTTAATATCCTTGGTGTCCATGGCTAACACCTTTTTAAACCCGACGCCCAAGCTCATCACCTGAAATCCGCCAGAATCGGTGTATGTCGGGCCATGCCAATTCTCAAACTTGGCGACGCCACCGGCTTCATCGACCAGGTCGGGCCCCGGCTGAAGATAAAGATGGTAAGCGTTAGAGAGGATTGCTTGAGCACCGGTTGCTCTGATTTGCTCTGGAGTGAGCATTTTTACCGTTGCTTTTGTTGCCACAGGAATAAAAGCTGGCGTGGGAATGTCGCCGTGAGGAGTATGGATCACTCCGGCACGTGCTTTCCCCGCGGAATTAATGACGTCGAATGACGTATCGGTGGCACGTGAGCCCGCTACGGTAGGGGATTCAGTCATGACAGCTAGATTAGCAACGGCATGCCCACAGGCACGAAGCTCAGTGGCATGGGCACGTTTTGGTTGTGGTCAGCGCGCGGAATCCGCTAGCTCTCCCACCATTGGCGCTCGGGAACTGCCATCGTTCCGTTTTGAAGAGGTTTCACGCCTAAGGCCTGGTGCAGCTGAACAATATTGTGGTCGAATCCCCACGCAGACCCAGCCATATAAACCCCATATAGCTTCGCCGTAGCTTCACTTACTTCTTCGCAGGCAGCATCCCAATTCTTTTCCAAGTTGTTGCACCATGCTTTGAGGGTTCGAGTGTAGTGAGGCCGTAAGTTTTCCTCGTGCATCACTTCAAAGCCTGCACCCTGCATATTCGCAATGATATTTCCTGAACAGTGCAATTCTCCGTCGGGGAAAATATAGCGATCAAGGAACGGGCCAGCATTGGTCTTGGCTTCATTAATCGGGCGAGTAATGCAGTGGTTGAGTATCAATCCGCCCGGGCGAAGCTTGTTGAAAAGAAATGAAAAGAAATCGTGGTAATTAGCGGTACCGATGTGTTCCAGAATGCCGATAGCTGAAATGGCATCGAAATCTGATTCCGGAATATCTCGATAATCTTGGAACCGCACCTCAGCGAGATCGCTAAGCCCCTGACGAGCAATCTCTTCATTAGCCCACTCAGCTTGTTCCCGGGACAAGGTTGCCCCGATCGCCTTGACTCCGTGGCGGGCGGCGTAGCGGACCATTCCGCCCCAACCGCAGCCAACATCAAGAAGTGTGTCCCCTGGTTGTACGCGTAATTTATCGAAAATAAGGCGGTATTTATTTTCTTGTGCTTCTTCTAGGGTGGCGGAGGGATCGGGATAATAAGCGCAGGTATAGGTCATTGACGGCCCTAAAAACAGTTCATAAAACCTATTCGAGACGTCATAATGGTGGCTAATTGATTCTGCGTCACGTTGCTGAGAATGTCGGGATAGGCCGTCAATGGCACGTTGCCAAAATGGCACCATTTCCTGCGGAGGCTGAGGCAAATTTCGGAAAGCATCCATCGCCGCCAAGGAACCGATAATCCGGCGAACTGTGGACGATGACAGCTTTTTTAGACGAACAGTCCGCAATACCCCAAACAAGTCATAGGGGTTCGCAGGATGGGTGCCACTCACCCGCAAATTATCGGTTAAATACGCGCGAGCAAGGCCTAATTCACCGGGGGCCGTCGCGATATAGGCTAAGCCGTCTTTGGTGATGTGGATTCCCATCTCGCCGGAAGCGCCCGCCGAAGTCGCTGCGCCATCCGTCCCACCCGCCGAGGAACCGTCGAAAGCAGTCACACGAATGGGGAAGCCAGCGATGGCGTCGATAATCTCGCCCACCGTCATGGGGTGGGACGTGGGCCGAATCAACTTAGTCAATGGGGTGCTGAGCAGGGCCGACATGATCGTCGGGTCAGCACCGACCATGCTGGTTGCGTGGCGGGCAAGTCCGGAAATTTTCACCATGACGATTAACTGTACTAATAGCTACGTCCGCTAGCTACGCTTTCCACCAGGGGCGCAGCGGAAGATTCCACGTCCCATCGTCGGGTAGTTTCTGCCCCAACACCTGGTGGAGCTGAATGATGTTGTGGTCGAAACCCCACTCGGAGCCGGCCATATACAGACCGAACAAACGTGCCGTGGACGGCTCCACCAACCTGCTGGCCTCGTCCCAATTCTTCTGCAGATTCAGGCACCAATCACGCAGCGTGTGGGCATAATGCGGCCGCAGATCTTCCTCATGCACAACATCAAAACCGACGTCCTGCATGCGTGTGATGATGGTGCCCGCGCCGGTGAGTTCACCGTCAGGGAAAATGTAGCGTCCAATGAACTGCCCCGTCCGCGTCGGACGGTTATGGGGCCGGGTAATGCAGTGGTTAAGGATCATTCCCTCAGGCCGCAATTTGCCATAAAGGAAACTAAAGAATGATCGATAATTCTTCGGACCAATGTGCTCCAAAATGCCGATAGCAGAAACAGCGTCGAAATCGCTCTCTGGAACATCGCGATAATCCTGGTAGCGGACCTCCGCAAATTCCTCCAGGCCCTGACGCTTAATTTCTTCATTGGCCCGCTCAGCCTGCGCATGAGACAGCGTCACGCCCAACGTATGAACTCCACGCTTAGCCGCGTAGCGGACCATTCCGCCCCAACCACAACCGACATCAAGGAGACGATCGCCCTCTTTCAGCCGCAACTTGTCAAACACCAACCGGTATTTGTTTTCTTGGGCCTCTTCCAATGTTGCATTTTCAGTGGGGTAGCACGCACAGGTGTACGTCATGGATGGCCCTAAGAAATGCTCGTAAAAGCTATTCGAGACGTCATAATGATGGCTAATCGCTTGTGCATCGCGAGCCTTAGAGTGCCGACGCGTCGACTTCGCCACTCCCTCCATCGCACCCCGGAGAGCCTTGTGCCACCCAGGGATAACTTCCTGGTGAGGGATGGGGAGGCGCTGGAAAGCGTGATGATTGCGTAACTCACGGATCAGTTTGGCAATCACACGAGGATTCTTAGAGATAGAAACGGTCGAATACGCCTTTTGCAAATCGTCGAAAAGGACATATGGATGGGCAGGATGAGATCCTTTGCCCTCAACAGTCAATGCGCCCGTCACATAAGCGCGGGCAAGTCCTAAATCGCCCGGTGCCGTCGCGATATAGGCCAGAGCATCCTCGTTTTCCAGATGGACAGTAATATCGCCCGAACCAATGGAGCTTCCGTCATAAGCCTCCACCTCGAGTGGCAGCGGCCCTTTCGTAATAGATGCGATGATATCTGCGACAGTCATACTCAATGCGCCCGACTCTTTTCTCTTCGTCCTCAGGTATTCGGCTGGCGCAATGGCGCTACACGGTAGGTATTCGCCTAATGACCTCGTGTGTCGGTAGCGTCATCGCGTCGCAAATAGTTACAACCATAGTAGTACTGAGCGCTTCCCTCGCCACGTCGGGTAGAATTTGCTTATTTTCCGCCTACTGCTTTGTCGAAAAGACCGGGGAAACGATGGTTCGGGTCATAAATGTTCTTCACGAGCTTTGGAATACTGCCGCCATAAAGAGCGGAAAATTCCTCTTTCGAATAAAAAGCCTCGGAATAGAGTGACTTATGCCCGCCCAAGTCGCGAATCTTTCTTTCAATAACACGATTAAACGCGCCGGGTTGCGGATCATCCGTCAAATCCACGGGCACCGAGGACCAAAAACCGATATTGACCCACACATCACCCACGGACAACGGGTACAGCGGCCACGGATGCGAACCAGCGCCGTCAGCCAGAGTGACATCAGAGGACAACACATTGCCGCGGGTCGTCAACGATGACGACTCTTCCGCCAGCTTGATCGGGCACAACCACACAGGCTGGATCTCGCTGGCCTGGAAGAACCACTCCAGGAACTCCGGCACCTTATCCGTCGTCACCTCGACATCCTGAACGACGCGCTCACGGGCGGGACGGCCGTGGTAGGCCTCAATCCGGTCCGCCAGATCCCACCGCTTGTCGGCGCCCACGATCTTCCAATAGAACGACGACCGCAACAGCCCATCAGGCCACATCCGACGGATCGTGGGATTCTGTGCCCCAAACGCGCGCGAGCACCAGAACCAGTCCGTATCCCACCGCCACAGGTAATCGTGCATGGTCAGCGTGTCGCGAGTCGTGCCCTCGGGGTGCTGCAGAGAGCGGTAATAAATGTGCTCACGCGTGTAATCGGACACGCGGGGCGGAACGTCCGACGATTGCCGACCCAAGACCAAATAGCCTTCGGTAGGGGAGAACACCACACCATCTAAATAATCGACATGCTCGCCGTCGTACTCGTGGCTGGAAACGATGCTGTCAATAGCTGCGGCAATAGAGGTAAGGTCATGAAAGCGAACATGTCTAAGTTCCACGAACGGTTTAATTTTCTCAATCTTTATTTTGATCCGAACCGCATAACCTAATGAACCATACGAATTGGGATAAGCACGGAAAAGATCAACATTTTCGACGGGACTACAGGTCACAATATCGCCCGTGCCAGTCAGAATATCCATCTCGATGACGGATTCGTGGGGCAGACCATTGCGGAAACAGCTGGACTCCACGCCCATGCCGGTAATAGCGCCGCCTAATGTGATGGTCTTCAATTCCGGCACAACATAGGGCGCGAAGCCAAACGGAAGTAAGGTATCCACAAGGTTTTCATATGTGCACATGCCTTGAACGTCGGCAGTCTGTGCTTTTGTATCCACGGCAATGACCCGGCCAAGCCCCTCGACGTTCAAACCGGGCGTCTTTGTTGCTGTTCGAGAGCGGAAAAGGTTCGACTTTTTCTTCGCCAGCCTCACCTGGGCTTCTGACGGAATAGCGTCAAAAGATTTCTGAAGCTCATCGATACTTTTTTGGTGTTCAAACCAGCCAATGGGATCGATGACGCGCCGGGACCCATTACCCCAGTGCGCAGCAGTTAACTCCTCCGGAGGAAGACCACCCCGTGGCCCCTGAACGACATCGGGATCAACCCCGATATGGCTGCCCACCCGAGAGACCCCAGAGACCGCGGCACTGGATAATCCTTCCGCCGCAGATCGGGCGGTTGTGCCGAGGGTGGAGGCACCAAAAAGGGCAGAGGGGCGGAGATGGTCACGCAAAGTCATGACGTAAAGTCTATGCGCTCCCGGCGAAGCTGCGACACCTCATTGTTTAATTCCCTAGCTAATTCGAGATGCCGTGACCCCATATCCAGGCTATCCAGGCCACCACGAATCGAGGGATCGATGTCATCGCCCAGCGGTGGAAGATCATTAATTTCCACACCCAGCGCCCGAGCGATAAGCACGTCGGCAAGCTGCGGATTTCTCGCTAGCGCCGGGCCATGCATGTACGTCGCAATAATCGATCCTTGAACGGCCCCTTCGGCAGACGTCTGATAATCAGCGTCGTTGCCCTCAAGGTGGACCGCCTCTGCACCATAGGTATCACAGTTGCCGGTCCCGTGAAGCACACGTCCCAGTGGGCGGGCATCCGGGCCCAAAATCGTCGCACCCATGTGGTTCGCAAAACCAGTGAGTTGGTCAGTCAGCCCGCGCATGAAGTCATTGATGCGTGCCGACGTCGGGCTCTGCTGCTCAGCTTGAAGCGGCTCCGATCGGAGTTCGCCGATCATGCGGACCTTCAGGCTCGACGTTGTCGCGTCCAGCAGTCCAAGGCCATCCACCATGGAACCGGAGGCGCGGAAGGATTGCCCAAATACCTGCAGACCAGCGCAAATAGCAAGAATCGGGGTGCCTTTGTTCGCGGCGCGAATAATTCCCCCGTCGGCGCGAAGATGCTCGGACGCAAGAATCTGGGCGGTATCTTCACCACCGCCGACGGTGTACAAATCCAAGCTGTCCGGCACAGGATCGCCGAGGTGAATTGGAATAATCTCTGCAGCCACCCCGCGGAGGCGCAGGCGTTGGCGCACAATCAGCGCGTTGCCGTCGTCGCCATAGGTGCCCAACACATCGGGCAGAATCAGGCCGATCTGGAACTGCGATGATGACCGCCGCGAACCTGACGGCGAAGACACAGCATGGGATTTAGCGGGCATCGGTGTCCTCCTTGTCTGCAGTGTTCTGCTTCGAGTCCTTGGCGACGGCCCGGTCAAGGGCGCGCTTGAGGTCGCGGAAGGCCGTGTAGTTGGCCAACACTTCCACGCGCCCGGGCGGGCACGTTCTGATCGCCTCCAGCGCATCCTTCACCAGGTGGTGGCGGACACCAGCGTATCCCAGCCGAACGGCCAGATCAGCGCCACGCTCACCGGCGGCAACCACAGCTAACTCATCGAGGTTCTCAAACCGAACGTCCCATAGCCAGGATAGATCCACGCCGTCGGCGACCTGCCCATTTGTCGCAATGACCAGGCCATCCGCGGACCGATCAACCATGCTCAGTGCCTCTTGCCAACCGGCAGGATTCTTAGCAAGCAACAGATGGACCTCGCGCCTGGCATACGACACCGTGGAATAACGGCCGGCCACGGACTGCACATTTTCGGTCGCTGTCAGGCTCTTTTTCACGTCCGCACCCAAGGCCAATGCGGCCACCACAGCTTGGGCTGCGTTGCCACGGTTCGCGTCACCCGGCAGCGACAAGGTCAAGGGCAGAACGGTTCCCGCTGGCAAACCGGTCGCCTCTGCTGCGGAAGCCGAATCGATACGGAGTCCCTCGGGCGTCATCGAATAATCTGGGGAGGGGCGTCGGAACTCAGAGCCATCGGGGAGGGGCTTAGCCGCGTACCAATCAACATGGTCGGTCGGTTGCGACGAGGAGCCAGCCGCCGACGCATCCGTCGAACCCCTCGACGAATCCGTCGAGTCAGCTGCCGTCGTATCCGATACCTCGCGGCGGATAATCGCACCACCCGGACGCGGGCACGATGTCGATTCACCCTGCCAACCTAAGCCAGCCGACACCCACACCACGTTCGGACTATCCCACGCCGCCGACGTCACCATGACATCGTCACAGTTAGCCACCACAGTCATGTCGGGGTGCTTATTCACCGCCCCTCGCAGCGCCCGCTCAATACTGTTGATCTCTCCCACACGATCAAGCTGGTCACGGCTCAAATTGAGAAGAACCAGCACCTGCGGATCGAGCTTGTCGGCAATGGCCGGTACGTGCATTTCATCGACTTCCAACGTGGCGACGTCGTAATCGCCACCTGCACGCAGCGCCGACACAACTCCCGCGTCCATGTTGTCGCCGCCCTCATTGGTGGCGGTGGTGAAAGCGGTGCGTGCGGCAGCGGCCAGCATCCGCGTCGTCGTGGACTTGCCGTTCGTTCCCGTCACCAACGCGACCGGGCGGCTTGCGTTGATCCGGCCCATGATCATCGGATCAATCGCTGCGGCAATCATCCCGCCGATCATCCCGCCAGAGCCACGGCCCGTTTTCTTCGAGGCCCACGTAGCTGCGTCGGCAAGAGCAAGAGCGGCCCGACCCTGGGTGTTGAGCTGGGCCTTCGGAGTATCGCTGGTCACGCTCGTGATCCGAGCTTCCAAGGAGTCACTGACACTATCCGCGCTGGAGCGAAGTACCTGGTCAGCGCGCTGACGGAAGGCATGCAGCGAGCTCATGGCGCGTTCCCGTACGCCAGAACGAGTGGAATCCGAGTTTTCGGTCATTGTCCTAGAATACGTGGCTGCCGGACACATGCCACTTCAGTCCGGGAGCATTGTGAATCCTTTTCGGGGTCGCTTGTCCTGCCGGGAGTGCGAGTTACGGCTGGTCGGGCACGGTTTATAGCTGCACGGTTTAGTGCTGCTCGGCGTCGGTGGCCTCTTCGGCCAAACGCATAAACTCGGTGTCGCGAACCAGGGGAATGCCCTTCCTGTGCGCGTGCAACGCGCGCCCCTCATGAGGAGCCCCATCGTGCTCTAATCCGTGGCCCGTGCCATTGAACACGACCAACGACGTCTCCCGGGTTAGCTTTTCGGAATAAGTCAGCCCAGCCCGCACAGCCGCTTCAATCAGATCATCAGGATTCATATCGACCTCGGGCGCGACCGTGAAAACCATCCCGCGCTTCAACTTCTGACCGGGCGACCACACACCCGGATTAGGTGCAATGACCGGGGCTAATGCCGCATCAATTCGTATTGCCGACCGCTGCAGCCCCACTCGATCCGCTCGCAGATCATGTGGATCACGCTTATCGACGTTGTCCCAGGCGTCATCATCGGCCCACACCAGTGGAGTAGGGGCATCATCTGCAGAGCGACGGTCGACGCGGTTCTCGTTGCTGTCGTTCTTGCCGACGCCGGTCTCGTCGCCACGATCATCCCCACGACGCTCGCGCGCTTCGTGCAACGCAAACGTCGCAGCGTTGATGGGCTCGATCCCGGCGCGATCAAGCTGTTCCATGGCCAGCTCACCCACCAGAACAGCGTCGGCCTGGAGAAGCTGCAGGGGGTCGATGCTCCGTCGCCGCTCAGATGCCTCGGCCCCAACGCCGGGAAGCGTCGTGTACGCATCGGGCGATGAGTCCATGTCCAGCACCGTGGTCGCCGGAAGCGTGTCGTCGACAAGATTGTAGGCAGCAGCAATGTCCCGCAGGCGAGTTTCGGCGATGGGCAAGCCTTGCCGCCGAGCCGTCGCTTGTGTGTCGATGATCGATACCGGGCGGGGGACGTGCCCATTATGGCGACGTCTGCGCTGGCGACGGTTTTTTGCCGACGCGGAACGGACCGTCCGACGTGCCTCCTGCGCGATGAAACCCCAGGTGGTGGCGGTGTCGTGGACGATCAGGACGCGGCCGTCGATAACGCGATCGATTTGCCGCAACGTGGAGCTGAAGCGCGGGGCTGTGCGGAAAGCATCGGGGGTGAGGCCGAAGAGGTGGAGGGGGCCGGGGTCGGCGTCGGTGTTGAAGACTCGTTGCCAGTTGGACACGGGTAGGCCGTCGGCGTCGAAAAATGCGGCGTCGAGGGCCAGCATGCGGCCGGTCGAGGGGTGGATGTTAGTTGTGCGTAGTACGACTGCCACCATCGGCGCGTCCTCGATGGACGGAATGGGCTCCCGCGGCGAGCGCACGTGGGTATTTCCGGCGTTGTATTTGTCCTTGTCCGGGTTCGTGATGACGCCTTCGGCCGCCAATCCTCGGTGAGTGCGGCGCGGACCTGGAGTTGCAGGCGCACGGGTTACGGACGATGGCTGCGTGCCCGACGATGGTATCCGACGGTTCGGCTGCGTCGAAGAATCCGACTGTTCCTGCTGCCGCGCCGGGCGCTGGTCCTTGGGCTCGTGCTGTTGGTTGCGCTGTCCGACGTTGGGCGTCGCGGCCGGCCGATTGCTCCGCCGTCGGGCCCGTCGGCGATTCTTCTTCCTCCCGGTCTGCGTGCCGGAGCTATCCGCACCCGAAGACCGGTTCGGGGTGTCGTTCCCCGAGTCCTCCTTTGCACGTTGCTGCTTATTTCCGTGCTGTGCGGAATAGGTGGCGCGGCGCCGACGTCGCTCTCGACGCGCACGCGAATTATTGCGGGAACGACGATGCCCGTCGTTCGACCGCGAACCCCCGGTGTTGCTTCCCCCACGGTCGGGATCGACGTCGTGTGAATGTGACGTGCGAGCGTCGGAGCCCCGGTTGGTAGAGGAGTGATCGGAGGTCGATGTCATGCCCGATATGCTACCCGGCGACGAACTTGTTGACGTTTCGGGTAACGAATGACGGAACAAGGCGGATCAGGTAGCGCAACGTGAGGTCAAGGCTTGACACGGAGTAAAAATGCCGCTGCCGCTCGAGGAAATTCGCGGGGTGAACAGCTTTCCACACAACCTCGGCCACTTGTTCCGGCGTGATCCGCACCCCGAGTCGCTTCGTCGACGCCGCATCGACGTCGGCAAGAGCGGTTTGCGCCCACAGCGGTTGAAGAGCGACGACGCGGATTTTGCTTTTCCTCCACTCAAGATCCAGTGCCTGAGTGAACCCCGTGACGAAGAATTTGGACGCGGAATACGGCGTGATGTGCGGTTGGCCATAGAGCGCCGCAGCGGAATCCATGTTGACCAGGTGCGCGCCGGGTGTGCGTGACAGGTACGGATGTGCGGCCCGCGCTCCATAGATGACGCCGGTGCAGTTAATGTCGCACTGCTTTTTGATGATCTCGGGGGACTGGTCGACGATGTCGTGGTCGCCGATGATGCCGGCGTTATTATCGAGCACATCCAGCCGCCCACCGGTATGCGCAGTGAAGTGTGTCAGTGCGTCTTCCCACTGGTTGTAGTTGGTGACATCGAGTTCGCCGGTGATGATGTCGGGATAATCGCGGGACAGTTCTTCGAGGGCAAAAGAGTCGATATCGTACACACCGACAATCCAGCCTTCCTTGTGGAATCGAAGTGCGACCTCACGGCCGATGCCCGACGCTCCACCCGAGATAAAAATACTTTTACGTTGTGAAGTACTCATGTGATCAATCTAACCTTTTTTGGTCGCTGCTCGCGTACACTTCGAAATATGTTTGCACCCAAATGTTCTACGTTTCTTCCGGACCGGCTGTCGCAGGGCCCTTTGCCCGACGATCTCGCCGCGGAGCTTCGTGCGCTCACCGTCAACACCGCTACCGGAAGTGTTGCCACCGAAAAGAGGCACAACGTCGAGAATCCGTGGGACGGCACCACCGTCGGCTGGGTGGGTATCGGGACCACAGACGACGTCACCCACGCTTTCCGACGCGCCCGCGAGGTGCAGAAAACATGGCGCGACACACCCTTTGATCAGCGCAAACGAATACTCACGCGCTTCCACGACCTTGTGTTGAAGAAACGTGACCTCTTACTCGACATCATCCAGCTGGAAACGGGGAAGGACCGCGCCTCAGCCTTCGACGAGGTAATGGACGTCGCGAATAATGCCCGCTATTACGCAAACTCGGCCGAAAAACTAATGCGTCCCGCCCGGCGGACAGCGGGCATTCCCGTGCTCGGAAAAGCGCGCGAGTATCGCTCGCCGAAGGGAGTGGTGGGACAAATTACCCCATGGAATTACCCCCTCACCCTCGGAATATCCGATGCCCTCGGGGCCATCGCCGCAGGAAACACGGTGGTAGCCAAGCCCGATTCCGATACACCATTTTGTTCGCTCATCTGCGTACAGCTGCTCAAAGATGCCGGACTGCCCGACGACGTCATCCAGATCGTCACCGGCCAAGGGCGCGTCGTCGGATCCGCCATTGCCGACGCGTGCGATTACCTGATGTTCACCGGATCGACGAAAACCGGCCAGCGCCTGGGCGAACAAGTAGGGCGTCGGCTAGTTGGCTTTTCCGCAGAGCTCGGCGGGAAAAACCCCATGATCATTACGGGAGATGCCGACGCGCGCCGGGCGGCCTCGCGCGCCGTGAACGCGTGTTTTCCAATTCGGGGCAGCTCTGCGTGTCCATCGAGAGGATCTACGTTGTCCAGGATATTTACGATGACTTCGTCGATGCTTTCACCGCTGAAGTGAACCGTATGAAACTCGGCGCCGGGTTCGATTGGTCCGTCACCATGGGGTCCTTGGTCAGTAAAGAGCAGCTCGCGACGGTGGAGTCTTTTGTCGACGACGCGCGCGAGAAGGGTGCCCGCATCCTCGCAGGTGGGCGCGCTCGCCCGGACCTTGGCCCGTGTTTCTACGAGCCGACCGTGCTCGAGGGAGTGTCAGATGACATGAGACTCAAGCGCGAGGAAGTCTTCGGCCCGGTTGTTTATGTCGAGAAGGTCGACAATATGGACGACGCGCTCGCCCGGACAAATGACACGAACTACGGGTTGAACGCGTCCGTCGTCGGCCCCTCCGACACGGCCTGGAACATTGCGCGTCGTGTTGAGGCAGGAACGGTCAATATTAACGACGGTTATGCGGCCGCATGGTCGACGGTCGATGCGCCTCTCGGTGGTGTGAAAGACTCCGGGATGTCCCGCAGGCACGGGGCGGAGGGGCTACTGAAGTACACCGAATCTCACACCATCGTGGAGATGCGGGGAATGCCGGTCAGTGGCCCACGTTTCCTCAGCCGGAAGCTCTATGCCGCCATCATGGGAAGGCTTCTTGGCGTGGGGCAAAAACTGCGGCTCCTGAAGTAGCGTTACACCGCAGCCCGCGCCCGGTTGGCCGCGCTGGTCACGGCCTTCAGCGATGCGTAGGTAATGGAGCTTGCAATGCCAACGCCCCACACCTTGGTTCCTTCTACGTCGGCCAGGATGTAGGCGGCTGCTTCCGCGTCGTCGCCGGACGTCCTGGAGTGCTGCGAGTAATCCTGCACTTCAACGTTAATTCCGACGCTTTCCAGCGCATTCGTGTACGCGGCCACGGGCCCGTTTCCGTGTCCGGTGATCGTCTGTTCCTCACCGTTGATGATGAGGTGTGCGGACACTTCCGCGCCTTCGTTCTCATTCTGGCCACCGTCGACAGTGATGCTGATGGCGTCGATGGGCTCATCCCGGTCCAGGTATTCGCCGGCGAAGATGTCCCACATGTTCTTCGAGTTGACCTCGCCGCCTTCAGCGTCGGTGACGACTTGGACCACGCCGGAGAATTCAACCTGCATTGCGCGCGGCATGTTGATCCCGTGGTCGGTCTTCATGATGTAGGACACGCCACCCTTGCCGGACTGGGAGTTCACGCGAATGACGGCTTCGTAGGTGCGGCCGACGTCCTTCGGGTCGATGGGCAGGTAAGGCACTTCCCACGGGACCCGGTGGACAATGCGCTGGCGGTCGCGTTCGGTGTCCGCAGTGTCGTCGGTGGCGTTCGACTTTTCAGCCTTATCCACCATCGCGTCGAGGCCCTTATTAATGGCATCTTGGTGCGACCCAGAGAACGCGGTAAACACCAGGTCACCGCCGTACGGGTGGCGCTCGGGCACTCGCAGTTGGTTGCAATATTCGACGGTGCGTCGGATTTTATCGATGTCGGAGAAATCGATCTGCGGATCAACACCCTGTGTCAGCATGTTCAACCCCAGCGTGACCAGGCACACGTTGCCGGTGCGCTCACCGTTGCCGAACAGGCAGCCCTCGATGCGGTCCGCTCCTGCCATGAATCCCAATTCAGCAGTAGCGACGCCGGTTCCGCGGTCATTGTGCGGGTGCAACGAAATGATGATGGAATCGCGACGGTTCAGGTTGCGGTCCATCCATTCGATGGAGTCCGCGTACACGTTGGGCGTCGTCATCTCTACCGTCGAGGGCAGATTAATGATGATGGGGTTCTCCGGGGTGGGATCCATGATCTCGACGACGGCATCGCAGACTTCCTTGGCATAGGCCACCTCAGTGCCGGTGTAGGACTCGGGGGAATACTCCCAGCGCCAGTTGGTCCCCGGATAATCAGCGGCGATGGATTTAATTAATTCCGCGGCGTCCGTCGCTAATTTTTTAATTCCTTCTTTGTCCTTACGAAAGACAACATTTCTTTGCAGAATAGATGTTGAGTTATAGAAGTGGACGATGACGTTTTTTGCTCTTTCGCACGCTTCGAACGTGCGGTGGATCAGGTGTTCGCGTGCCTGAACCAAGACCTGGATGGTGACGTCGTCCGGGATCATGTCTTGTTCGATGATTTCACGAACAAAGTTAAAATCCGTTTGCGATGCTGAGGGGAATCCCACTTCAATTTCTTTGTAACCCATGGTGACCAGCAACTCGAACATCCGACGTTTCCGCTCGGGACTCATGGGGTCAATCAGAGCCTGGTTACCGTCGCGCATATCAACGGCACACCAGACGGGTGCGTGATCAATGGTTTTATCCGGCCATGTGCGGTCGGGCAGCGTGATGTGCTCTACCTCGGTGAAGTAGGGCTGGTAGCGTCCGGCGGGCATCCGCGACGGGCGCTGTTTGTTCCACGACGGTTGATCGGCAGGAATGTCGCCGTCGGGAGTAGAAATATGGGCAGGGGCGGAAATGAATTCGTCGACGGGGGACATGCGGTTCCTCTTCGGTTTCCGGAATATGTGTCAAGTCCCGACCGGCACAGCGAACCCCGCGACGGGGAGCCGATCGGTTATACCCGGGCCCCGCCGCGGCACATAAGGAGGAGAGCCGCGCAGCTAGTTGTTCCGCTCAAAGAACGCATATGAAAACCGTAGCACGGTCACTGCGCATGTGAAGGATTATGGGAAATAGACGGGGCAATTCGATCTGCCCCTTGTGGCTGCCCACTCATCGACTAATCGACGCCTTTACGCGAAAGCACCGTGGTGGACACGATCATGACAACCAGAGCGATGGCCATGACTACCCACCCCATGCCGTGGACCTGGAAGTATTCGCCCAACACGATGTAACCCAAACTAAATGCGACGATAGGTTCCGTGATGGTCATCGCCGGCAGCGAATTCTTCAGCGCCCCCGCATTGAATGACGACTGCTGGACCGCCGTCCCAATGGTCGCTGCGATAATGAGTGCATAGGTTTGCCACGCCAGAAGTCCTCCGACGATTCCGTCTTGAACAAAAGCGTCAATCGCAGCTTTGGAAAACACAGCGACGTAGCCGAACACGGCACCCGTGACCACCCCGAGAAGCAACGCCTGCTCACGCCGAATCTGGCGGTACGCAAATCTATCGATAGCCGTGAGCACCACTATTCCTGTGACGACGGCAAGGATCCACGTCATTAACGACGGGTGCGTATTCCCGGGGATGGGGCGGCCGAGGATCACTAGAACGGCCACCGCCGCTGTCAGCAAACTTGCCCATGTCATTTCTGATAAGGACACCCGACGCCCGTCGTACCGCGCGGACAGCGGGAGTGTAAACATGAGCGATAACACCAGAATGGGCTGCACGACCAGCAGCGTTCCGAAGGCCAATGCGATGACTTGCAGGCCATATCCGCCCAGCGCGCAGAACGTTCCCGCCCACCACAGAGGTTTGGTGATCACGGTTAAAATGGGCGCGCCGCCGTCGTCATCATTGGGTACTTCTTCTGCGATTCGGTGACGAACGACAGTGCCCCACGCGATTGTCAGCGCGGAGGCGAGGGCGAAAAGGATAGCAAGGGCGTTGTTATGCATCGTCCATAAACTTAGCTGCTCGGTAGTTGAGGTATCCTCAAGGCCACACGTGTCGTGTCGGTTGTTGATGGTTTCATGTTCATGATGGTTCCGTCACGAGGCCAGAGCGGATGAGGAAAGGCAGAACCCGGTGGCTCTAATCGTCCAGAAGTATGGTGGCTCGTCCCTTGAGAATGCGGAGCGCATTCGTCGAGTGGCGGAGCGCATCGTCGAAACGAAGAAAAAAGGGCACGACGTTGTTGTTGTGTGCTCGGCAATGGGCGACACGACCGACGAGTTCCTTGACCTTGCGGCGCAGGTTAACCCCGTGCCGCCCACCCGCGAGATGGACATGCTGCTGACCGCGGGGGAGCGCATTTCCAATGCGTTGGTGGCCATAGCTATTGAGTCTCTGGGCGCGCATGCGCAGTCCTTTACGGGCTCCCAAGCAGGGGTTTTGACGACGGAGCGCCACGGGAATGCCCGCATTGTCGATGTCACGCCGGGCCGTGTACAGGAAGCGCTGGATGAGGGCAAGATCTGTTTGGTCGCCGGCTTCCAGGGAGTCAACCGTGAGACCAAGGATGTCACGACGCTGGGCCGCGGCGGTTCGGATACTACCGCTGTTGCTCTCGCGGCGGCATTGAACGCGGATGAATGTGAGATTTATTCCGACGTCGATGGGGTGTACACCGCGGATCCGCGAATTGTGCACAATGCGCGGAAGCTCGACACCATCAGTTTTGAAGAAATGCTGGAGCTTGCCGCCGTCGGCTCCAAGATCCTTGTTTTGCGCAGTGTGGAATATGCGCGCGCGTTTAATGTTCCCATGCGTGTTCGGTCATCGTACAGCACAGATCCAGGCACTTTAGTTACCGGCTCAATGGAGGATATTCCCGTGGAAGAAGCAGTACTTACCGGTGTGGCTACCGACAAATCAGAAGCGAAGATTACCGTTTTAGGTATTCCGGATACACCGGGAGAAGCGGCTCGCATCTTCCGGGCTGTCTCTGACGCAGAGATCAATATCGATATGGTGCTGCAGAATGTGTCGTCGCTGTCCGATAACAAGACCGACATCACATTTACTTGTCCGCGTGCCGACGCTTCACGCGCGGTTGAAATGCTGAAGAAACTGTGCGAGGTGCCGCGGGATGAGAATCCGACGGTGCCGGTGTCCGATACGCCGGCCGATGCGGCGAAGGCCTCGATGAAGCCTGGATCGGGGGCGTCGGAATCCGCAGCGACGGCCCAGCCCCGCGTGTTGTTCGACGATCACGTCGGCAAAGTGTCGCTGGTGGGCGCAGGAATGAAGTCGCACCCCGGTGTCACCGCTGATTTTTGTGAAGCACTCCGTGACGCCGGTGTGAACATAGAGCTCATTTCTACGTCGGAAATTCGTATTTCTGTGCTGATCCGTGATTCGGATCTGGAGAAAGCCACCCGCGCCTTGCATGAGCGTTTTGCACTGGGTGGCGACGAAGAGGCCGTTGTCTATGCTGGAACAGGGCGCTAAGCTGGAGTTTCACTGCTAGGTTTCACCTGGCCTGGCTTGTTTTGTTTGGCTGATCCGTACTGTCTGGGAGGAATCACCTGATGACCGCCATTGCCGTCGTTGGAGCTACTGGACAAGTGGGGCGCGTCATGCGCTCCATCCTGGAGGAACGCAATTTCCCCTGCGATAAGGTTCGTTTCTTCGCCTCGTCCAGAAGCTCGGGAGCAACATTGCCTTTCCGTGGCGACGACGTCGTGGTCGAGGATGTTGCCGCAACCTCCGATGAGGACCTCAAAGGCATCGACATCGCGATTTTCTCCGCCGGTGGTGCGGTGTCGAAAGAGCAGGCACCACGGTTCGCAGCCGCAGGTGCCACCGTCGTCGATAATTCGAGCGCTTGGCGCAAGGACCCCGAGGTCCCGCTGATCGTGTCCGAGGTTAACCCCGGCGACAAGGACAAGGCGGTCAAGGGGATTATCGCTAACCCGAACTGCACCACGATGGCTGCGATGCCTGTTCTCAAGATCCTCCACGACGAGGCGGACCTGAAAGTCCTGCACGTGGCCTCCTACCAGGCGGTGTCGGGTTCCGGTTTGGCCGGCGTGAAGGCCTTGAAAGAGCAGACAGATGCTGTCGAGAAGCGTGACGACGTCGACCTTGCGCATGATGGTTCCGGCGTACAGCGTGTCATTGATGAAGAGAAGCTTGGCTATGGCCCGTATGTAGCGCCGATCGCGTTCAATGCGTTGCCTTTTGCCGGGAATTACGTTGATGATGGCTCTGATGAGACTGATGAAGAGCAGAAGCTGCGTAATGAATCTCGGAAGATCCTGAATACCCCCGATTTGAAAGTGGCCGGCACGTGTGTGCGGATCCCGGTGTTCACTGGGCACACCATGGTGGTTCACGCCGAATTCGCCCGGTCGATTACGCCGGAACGTGCCCGCGAGTTGCTAGATAAAGCCCCGGGCGTTGAGGTTGTCGATGTGCCGACGCCTCTGGAATCGGCGGGTATCGACGATTGTCTCGTGGGACGCATTCGCCAGGATCAAACTATCGACGATGATCGTGGTTTGGTACTTGTTGTGGCGGGCGACAACCTGCGTAAGGGTGCTGCGTTGAACACCATTCAGATCGCTGAATTGCTGGTGTAGGGGAGTTGGCCTGAGCTGTGTGAGGGGGTCGGGGGGCTCCCCATTTAGCTCATACTGCTAGCGAATCGGGTAGCGATAGCGCCTACCCGAGCGCGCGTTCCTGCACAGCGCTGAGGTGACGGTGTTTTTTCGTCGCTTGGTTTGAGGTTGCGTCGATAAGGTCAGCACGCGCTCGAGCTACCCGCGACCGTATCGTTCCCACGCGAACCCCGACGATTGTTGCTGCCTCGTCGTAGGTGTATCCCAAGACCTGCGTAAGGATGAGCGCTTCTCGGCGGTCCGGGTCCAAATTCTCCATAAGAAGCTGCACGTCGACCCAGTCCGACCAGGAACTGCTGGCGGCAATGTTCGTCGCCGTGTGCTGATCAGCCACGGTTTCCCATTCCGTACCGGTCGAGCGTGGCCGAGCCATGTCATGTCGGACGCTATCCACCCACACCCGTCGCGCAACGGAAAGCAGCCACGTGCGCGCACTCGAGCGGCCCGCAAACGTCGGCAATGCAGAAATGATGCGCAGGTAGGTCTCTTGAGTGAGATCGTCGGCGCGGTCAGTGTCGGCAAGGTGAGCAAGGAGACGCCAGACGTCCTTTTGGGTGCGTCGGATGAACTCGGTGAGTGCGGCTCGATCCCCCTGGCCGGCACGGAGAGCTAATGCTGTGACGCGTGCGTCGTCCTTGTCATGTCTTGTCACGGTATTCACCTTACCAAGTTGATGGAGAAAGTCACCTCTACCAGGGGTCTGTAGGAAGGCTATGGATCCATCCCGCATTAATATTAAAAACCTCTAGGCGGAAAGAACTTTAATAGGGTACAGTTAAACATGTATCGCACGACTGGTGGGCTCTTTACCCCTGAATGACGACGACGTGAGCTCACCACATGAGAAGGAGGATCCATGTCGAACGATAGTTCGCACGATCAGCGTTTTACCTCAGACGACGTTGCGCAACGCGGAGTGTGCCCCGTCACCGGTCATGGTGCCCCGCAAGCGAATGGTCGGAGCATTTCAACCCGGGTCAACGGCGCTCCGAACGCATCTGAGGAACACAGCGTGACCGTCGGCCGTGAAGGCCCCATCGCTTTGCACGATGTGTCGCTGGTGGAAAAGCTGGCGCACTTCAACCGTGAGCGGATCCCAGAGCGCGTTGTTCACGCGAAGGGTTCGGGCGCATTCGGTGAGCTCACGATCACGGAAGACGTATCGCAGTACACGAAAGCGGACCTGTTCCAGCCGGGGCGAGTTACTCCCATGCTTGCCCGCTTTTCGACTGTCGCCGGAGAGCAAGGCAGCCCGGACGCTTGGCGCGATGTCCGTGGCTTTGCCCTGAAGTTCTACACCAATGAGGGCAACTACGATCTCGTCGGCAATAACACCCCAATCTTCTTTATTCGTGATGGCATCAAATTCCCGGACTTCATCCGTTCCCAGAAGCGGCTCGCGGGCCGCGGCACGATCGACGCCGACATGCGCTGGGACTTCTGGACTCGCACCCCGGAGAGTGCACACCAGGTGACCTACTTGATGGGCGACCGCGGAATCCCGAAGACCTTCCGCAATATGGACGGGTTCGGCTCCCACACGTACCAGTGGATCAACGCCAAAGGGGAGCGGTTCTGGATTAAGTATCATTTCAAGACCCGCCAGGGATGGGATTTCCTGACCGACGAGGACGCCGCGCAACTGGTAGGCCAAGATACTGATAGTCACCGCGAGGATCTGTACGCGGCGATCGAGCGTGGAGATTATCCAACGTGGGACGTCAAAGTTCAGATTATGCCCTTGGAAGAAGCCGCTGGCTACAAAGTCAACCCGTTCGATTTGACGAAGACATGGAGCCAGAAAGATTATCCGCTGATTCCAGTGGGGCACTTCACGTTGAACCGTAACCCGGAGAACTTCTTTGCGCAGGTGGAATCCGCGGCATTTGAGCCGTCGAACCTGGTCCTGGGGATTGGGCTCTCGCCGGATAAGATGCTGCTCTCTCGTGCTTTCGCCTACGCCGATGCAAAGCGCTACCGCCTAGGTGTTAATGCTGATCAAATTCCGGTTAACCGGCCAGTATGCCCGGTGAACAGCTACGCCAAGGATGGTGCCGCTGTGTATGATTTCCCGCCGGCCTCTGAGCCGACGTATTCGCCGAACCGCTTTGAGCGAGGGGGCGGGTACATGGATGTCGACGGTACTGACGCTGAGGGCGCCGGTGCTGTGCAGAAAGACATTGAGTTCGGCGAGTCGAAGTATGGTTTTGGCCGCGGTCAGGAGTCCGGCTTAGGTGCTGCTGAAGAACTCGGTCTTTGGGATGACAACTATGGCGGCGATTTAACTCGCGGTGCCTATGTTCGTCATCCAGAGGACGATGATTTCTCCCAGGCTGGCGACTTAGTTCGGAACGTCATGGACGACTTCGCCCGTGACCGCTTGGCCAACAACATTGTCGGCGCTATGGCCGGTGTGTCCGACCAGGTCGCCAAGCAGGCTTTTAAGTACTGGACCCACGTTGACGAGTGGTTGGGCGCGGAAGTCGAAAAGCGCTTTACTGCGTCGAAGTAGGGATAGTAGTGGTGATGGTAGGGGCGTCGACGGCGACATAACCCTGTAGCCTTAGCGCAATTACTCCGGTTTTAGCCCCGGTCCGTTCTTCACAGGGGTGAAGGGATCGGGGTTTCCGCGTACCGTGGGTGGTGTTTCGTACCGACGATGAAGTGAGGAGTAATTATGTCTGATGCTTTGTACACCGCGTGCGTGACCTCTACGGGTGGCGGCCGAGACGGCCACGTAGTTAGCGACGATGGGCACATTGATCTGGACGTTCGTCCACCGAAGGCCATGGGCGGATCTGGTGAAGGCACGAACCCCGAGCAGTTGGTCGCCGCAGGCTGGGCTGCGTGCTTCAACAGTGCGCTTCAGTTGATTGCCAAGCAGGGGGCACTGATCTGGACAAAACCCCAGAAGTTACCGACGAGTGCTCTCTGGTGACAGATGAGAAGGACGGCGGCTTCAGGATTAAGGCTGCTCTAGATGTCACCATCTTCGGTGTTTCTGAGGAGCAGGCGAAGGATTTTGCGGAGAAGGCCGACGCCATGTGCCCGTATTCCAAGGCTTTCCGCAGCGATAGCGAGACGGTTGTTACTGCTCACGCAAAGTAACTCTCGTACTCGCTAGCAGACAAGACAGTGTCAGAAGCGGAGATGTGGAATCGGAACTGGCCTGCGTACGAGAAGGCAGGGAGGGCTCTACGCGATAGACCGAAGGGCAGTAATGAGCTGATCGGTCTCCTTAGAATTCGTGACTGTTATCCGCACTCCGTCGCCGCTAAAGCATCGGATAAGGATATGTTCCTTCGCTAAAGCGTCTGTGAACGCTTCAGATTGTTCCCCGAGATGTAACCAGACGAAATTTGCCTGGGACTCGGGAATGTCATCCTCTGTCAGGTTCCACTGCGATGTGTGGATGAATTCCTTAGTGAGGAAGTCGCGCAAGCGATGGCGCTGCGGAATCGTCTGAGAAACTCGCTCAGCTTTACTTTCAGGATTGTTGAGACATGCGATCGCAGCATCATGGGCGAGCGTGCTCACCGAAAATGGGACCTGGGTGCGGTTGAGTGCGCTAATGATCTCGGGAGATCCAATCATGTAACCAACGCGTGCGCCGGCCAGGCCATAACACTTAGAGAACGTTCGAGCGAAGCAAACGTTGGGGTGCCGCCGTACAAGGCCCAGTGAATCCGGTGTGAGCTCGTCGTCGGTGTAATCTAGGTATGCCTCGTCGATACATACAGTGACGCGATCGGGTACGCGGGCGAAGAAGGCCTCTAGTTCGTCCTCTGTAACAAGTGTCCCCGTTGGGTTATTGGGGTTACATAAAATAACAAGCGACGTTGTGTCGGTAATGGCATCGGCCATGGCGTTGAGGTCGTGGCGATGGTGGCTGTCGAGGGGGACCTGGACAGGCGTGGCTCCGGCGATTCTACTGAGGATTGGGTATGCCTCGAACGACCTCCATGCGAAGAGTGTTTCATCCCCGTCTTTACAGGTGGCCAGAATCAGCTGCTGCAGAAGTGATGAGGACCCACATCCAATCGTCACCTCGTTAACGGTGACCCCGTGGAGATTGGCGATGGCGTGATGTAAGGGCGAGGTTGCCATGTGAGGGTAGCGGTTGAGAGTGTGCGCTGCGGATGTCATCGCTTCAATCGCGGCGGGTAACGGCGGTTCAGAGGTTTCGTTGCTGGCTAAGACGAGGGCGTCGTCGGTCTTTCTGCCGGGCGTGTACGTGGGAAGTTGGGCTAAGTCGGGACGGATCATTCTTGTAATGGTAAGCCGAGGGTTATCCGGCTCAAAAGTGGAGTAAAGGTGCGGTGAGTGCGGGTGGCGAAATGTTGGGGCTGTACGGGTTCGTGAGGGGGCAGCTCGCGTGCCGACGTGGTAGGTGGTGGTGTTTGTCTTCTTCAGTTGGTCCCGTGTAGTATCGTCTACGGAATTCGCGACAGCCGTGTTGTTTCTCAATCAGTGGAAGCTGGTCGAGATCGACATTGTTTCTCGTGACTTTCGCTGGAGGTGTGCCAGAGCGGCCGAATGGGGCTCCCTGCTAAGGAGTTGACTCGCAAGGGTCCGAAGGTTCAAATCCTTTCACCTCCGCCATGTCTAGCGCCTACTTCGCTTTTCGTGAAGTAGGCGTTTGCGGGCTTAAGTGTCGAAGGCCGGGGCGGACGGAATGGGGGGCTATGGGGTTAAGTAGCAAAAGTGTGTCTGGGGTCGGCGTGTCGTTGGGGGAGAGTTGTCCATTTTGGTTTCGGCAAACTCACGACGCAAACGAGCGTTGTCGGCCCGCAGGTCTGCCTCACTCATCCCATCACCCGCGCATTGGCGTTCGCGCTTGCTTTTGGCCCATTTACCCAAAAGTCCCGGAGTGACGCCGATCTCCTCGTCCACTCGGGCTATCGGGCGTGGCGTTTCAATCACCAATTTAGCGGCCTCACGCCGGTACTTCGGCGTGTACGTCTTGCGCTGCTGACTCGCAATGAACATCCTATCCTACGGGCACAACATCCGTACAAACAGGGTGCCCACTAAATGAGGATAACCTCAAGCTGGTGTCGGTGTAGGTGCCGTCGATGATGATGTGGTCCTAGGTCCGAGCGGGGTCACCGGGAGCGGGTACATTGATAAGCCAGAATAGTTGGAATCTGCGGTCAAGATTCCAGCGCGAGCAGCCGGTGTCGGCTGCTATGCGGGCCAGTGGGGCGGTTGAGGTGAGGTAGTGGTGAGATGCTGTGAAGGTCTGGGCCAGTGTTTGATCTTTACGGTGTCTGGTTGTTGAGCTGCCGCAGGTAGGGTTATTGCATTGCTATCTGATGGTTCCTTGGTGGTAGTGCCGTTTTTCATGTGGCCTGCAGATATGAGGTATCGGGGTGTGTTGGGAGTCACGTGGAAAGTACACCAACGTGCGGTTAGCACTTGTGGATGCCATTCCGGTGGATTGAACGAGAAACGAGTTTGAATACGGTCTAGGGCCTTATTCAAGCCTGATTTACGTATTCTGATCTGCTGGAACGCGTTAAATCAGACACACACTTTACTATCTAACCCGGTTTACCTGTGGTGCCTTCGGCGCTGTGTGCCCTATTTTTCCTGATAAAAAAGTGAATTTGGGGGTCTGGCAGACTCTGTGTAATATATTTCCCTGTTGCGCCCGTAGCTCAACGGATAGAGCATCTGACTACGGATCAGAAGGTTGGGGGTTCGAATCCCTCCGGGCGCACAGCAAGCCCCTCACCGCAGTTTTATGGTGAGGGGCTCTAACATTCGTGTCGCCTCAGTAAGATCGCTTGAAGCCACAAGGCTACAAAGTGCAAGCCTGAACTATCCCTACACCTAAGTAGACATAGTTCAGGCTGAGTTCGTTTTTCGAGACGAGGCTGGTTACCTGTTGCTCGGCTATGGCCGGAACAGCTCCACTAGTCGGATTCGCTGAGCGTCTCAGACAAGTTTCGGAGCGAGGTTGCCACTCAGAGGCATATTGGTGTCACCGGAATTTCCGGAGAGCGGCATGTTGACGTCACCGGTTGTTACCTGGAATCGAGGAGCAAAGTCACCAACCTGCTCAGGGAAGGTGATATTAAATGTGGGCAGTGTCGGTGCAGGAGGAAGTGCGGGGAGACTTACATTTTTGAGCTCCAGGAGGAGATCCTTAATCGGACCTTGCGTGATCTCGTTGATGTGGATAATGAAGTCCATCATGTCTTTTCTGGGGAGCTTTAGGGACAAGCTCAGAAGTTAAGACCTTTTCATTGGCCCGGAGCATCTCGGACACCACACAGTTGTGTCTGTCTGACGCCCCGGCGGTGTCCCGTTCTGGGGACATCCCCGGTGGCTGGGGATGATTCAGAGGCTAAGTCCTCCGTGTGTGCTCTGCAACTAGATGTGAACTTATACCCAGGTGATGCATCGATCATATTCACGGCGGTGCACATTGATTTTTCTGAAAACCCGGTTCCGCGCCTACGGAAAATGCTATAAGCTGCACATCTCTACCTTCGTTTCCGTAGGTAACGCTTTCTTTTCTCGCCGCGCTAACCGAGAAGTTCACCCCCTTTATGGAGGGGGATTCCGTCTTATGATTCTCGGATGGACGGTGCTCACCCCATTGGGTGAATCGTTGCTCGACGTGTTAGTCAAGCCATCACACGAACCCCTCTGACGGTCGTCGCGTAATTCAGGGGTCGCATAGGCTCAGGGGCTACATGGGTTGAGGGATCATTCTTTTCTACGATGTCTCTTTTTTCCACGGTCTTCCTGGTGAAGCGTACTCGCGGTATGGTAACAACAGGTTTGCCCCGTATGATAGGCTTCATGCGTTTCTTAAACGGTATGGTCCCGCAGTACGACCTCACCTATGATGACGTCTTCATGGTTCCGTCACGGTCCTCCGTGGGATCCCGTCAAAAAGTGGATTTACACACCAACGACGGGACAGGAACGACGATCCCTCTCGTCGTCGCGAACATGACCGCGGTGGCCGGGAGGCGCATGGCGGAGACAATCGCCCGGCGCGGCGGATTCGCCATCATTCCGCAGGATGTGCCGGCTGATATCGTCGCCCACACCATCGCCAGTGTGAAGTCCTCCGACCTTTTCTTTGACACCCCCATCACGGTAAAACCGCACCACACCGCGGGCTACACGCGGCACCTTTTGCCCAAACGCGCTCACGGCGCAGCCATCGTCGTCGATGATGGAAAACCCATCGGTCTGGTGACCGAAAAGGACCTGCGTGGCGTCGATAATTTCACGCAGGTCGGCCGGTTGATGAGTACATCATTGGTCACTCTTAGCGACGACACCACCCCGCAGGAGGCCTTCGTGTGTCTGTCCGAGGCTTCGCGAAAACTCGCCCCCGTGGTCAGCGCGGATGGTGAATTGAAGGGGATCATGACGCGCAAGGCGGCATTGCGCGCCACGCTGTATCAGCCCGCGGTCGATAAAAATAAGGCGCTTCGCGTCGGTGCGGCGATCGGTATCAATGGGGACGCGACGGGCCGGGCAACCGCGCTGGTTGAGGCAGGTGCCGATGTCATCGTTGTGGACACCGCCCACGGCCATCAACAGCACATGATCGACGTTTTACGCAAGGTGAAAGCCCTGGATCTGGGTGTTCCCATCGTCGCCGGGAATATCGTGACCGCGGAGGGCGTCGAGGATCTCGCCGCTGCTGGTGCCGACATTATTAAAGTCGGGGTGGGCCCTGGTGCGATGTGTACGACCCGTATGCAGACCGGTGTCGGCCGTCCGCAATTCTCTGCCGTGAAAGAGTGTGCGGATAAAGCCCGCGAGGTGGGTGCTCACGTGTGGGCCGACGGGGGAGTGCGGCACCCGCGCGATGTCGCCCTGGCATTGGCTGCCGGCGCATCCAACGTCATGATTGGATCATGGTTTGCCGGAACTTTGGAATCGCCGGGTGACTTGATCAAAGAAAACGACGGGCGTGCGTATAAGGAGTCGTTCGGTATGGCGTCTCACCGGGCGGTGGAGCACCGCAATTTGCATACCGAGGAGTTCGAGCGCGCACGACGGTCAATGTTTGAAGAGGGCATTTCGCAGGCTCGCATGTACATTGACCCGGAGCGTCCAGGCGTGGAAGACCAGGTTGACCACATTGTTTCCGGTGTGCGCTCGGCATTTACATACGCAGGGGCGGACACGATCGAGACCTTCCGTGAGCGGGCGATCGTTGGGATTCAATCGGCAGCCGGGTACGCGGAAGGGCGGCCTCTGTCGACGTCATGGAAGGCGTAGCGGCCACAACTCCCGCGCCTAGAACACTTCGATCCGCGCGCCGAGGTTCTCGGCTTGTTTAAGCTGATCCACCCAGCCAGCATCACCCGGATGCAGCCGCAAAACCGGGCGCTTCCCCGTGCGCGCTTCGTACCGAATGCGTGACCGGTGCCCAGCGTCGGCCAGCTCCGCGACCGTGGGTGGCGTCGCCCTCAAACTCTCTCGGGCCTCGTCCAACATGGTTTGCACTTCCTCAATGGCGCGGAGAACTTCTTCTACATTGTTCTCGCACATGGCCTCGGTCAGTCCGGGATCGGAACCGGCAACGCGCGTGCCATCACGGAAAGAGCCTGCGGCCAGGGACAATGCCAATGCGCCCCCGTTGTCGCCAGCCACCGCTAGAGCGTCAGCCAACACGTGCGGCAAATGAGAAATCCGGGCAACGGCCGCGTCGTGGGACTGCGCCCGCGCCGGGACGACCTCGGCCCCGACGTCGTAGGCGAGGTTTACCACGCTCATCCATTCGCGCAACCACCGGCCACCGTCGCTGTCGTCCATGGGCGCGTTGTCGAACGTAACGACCCACGGCGCACCGGTAAATAAACCCGTCTGAGACGCGTCCCACCCGTTGTGGCTTGTGCCGGACATGGGGTGCCCGCCGACGAAGCGATCATGCATCCCGCGCGCACGAACCTCCCGTATGACAGCCTGTTTCACACTTACAACGTCGGTAATCCCGCAGGTCGGGGCGTGTTTCGCGATGTGGTCGAGCATGGTCCCCACAGCGCTCATCGGCGTGGCGATCACCACAAGAGCATCCTCATCCTCGGCTCGTTCGAGGACGGCCGAGCAATCATTCGACGCGTTGAAACCGTCGTCGATAATGTTTGTCACTGTGGACTGCGTGCGGTCCCATCCGAAAACTCGCCGCCCCCGGGCCTGTAGGTCGCGCATGATTGAGCCGCCAATGAGCCCCAGGTGTGGAGGTGCTCATTCTGACAAGTGTGGCACAGTCCGACTACGGTTATCTATATGAATGCGGGTGTGAACGACGACGGCCAGACTCCAACTTTTGCCGTTGCACTGACAAGTCAAGATGGGCAGTGGATGAGCCGGATCCTCCCTGAACGCGCCATGTGGGACCTTGATGTGGCCACGCGGGCTGTGCGCGATTTGCGCTCCGAAGGGCCAAATTTTGGCATGGTGTGTGTGGACGATGATTGGTTTGTCCTCATCCGTCCGACGCCACGGGGGACACAGCTATTACTTTCCGACGCCACCGCTGCTGTTGTGGACGACTACGCCGCGGAAGTATTGGACGAGCTGGATGTTGACGTCCCCGATATGGACCCTGATGAGCGTGCCGATGCGGAACCGTGGCCGGAAGGGGACCTGGAGATTCTCGAGGACCTCGGTGTACCCAGCGATGTGCTCGCTGTGATCTGCGATGACGATGAGTTGTGGGCATCGGAGCAGCTCCTCCGTATTGCGGAGGAAATCAATGCGGATGAGGAGCTTGCCGACGTAGCGCAGCTCGATTATTAGGTCTTTATTAGGTCGCTGACGTGATTGGTGCTGGGCTGCCGCGGCCTGTTCCCGAGCAACAGGCGGAATGCTGGATGCGAATGGCCTTAGACGTGGCGAAACAGACGCCGACGGGCGATGTCCCGGTGGGAGCCGTGGTGGTCGACGCGTCGGGCCGTGTTGTGGGGGCGGGGTGTAATGAGCGTGAATCCACGGGGGACCCGACGGCCCACGCTGAGGTTATCGCTCTGAGAAAGGCTGCTCGCAAGGTTGGCGACGGTTGGCGCCTGGAAAACCACACTCTGGTAGTGACCCTAGAGCCGTGCGTGATGTGTGCGGGCGCTGCGGTGACCTCCCGCATAGGTGGCATTATTTTCGGTGCGTATGAGCCGAAAACCGGGGCGTGTGGTTCGGTGATTGACGTTGTGCGTGATCCGGCGTGGCCCTTCCCGCCTGTTGAAGTTAGGGGTGGTGTGGTGGAGCGAGAATGCCAGCACCTTGTGGAGAAGTTTTTCGCGCAGCGTCGGAAGCGAACTGCGTCGGAGTGAGTCGGCACTTTAGGAAGCCTCTCGAAAAATTTGTCTAAAACGCATGAAAAGGATGCATTGGAACACGAATATCGCTACGGTCGATAACACAGGTTTTATCTACTACGAAATGAGGTTTAACGATGGATCTTGACAATCTGAAGGACAAGGCTAAGGACGCTATTTCCGACAACCGCGACAAGGTTGAGGAAAAGGCTAACGATGTTGCCGACAGCAAGTTGGGCGACAAGGCCGATAAGGCGAAAGAAGGGGTCAAGAAGGGCTTCGACTCTCTCGACAAGTAATTATTAGTGCGGGATTGCCGTTATTGCGTGACGACGTTGGTTTCCTGTTTGAGCAGGGAAAACGGGCGTGATTTTGGCTGCTTGGAGTCCTAGGCTAACCTAGTTCGCGGTGGCGTGTCCGAGCGGCCGAAGGTGCGGCACTCGAAATGCCGTGTGCGGTAACCCCGTACCGAGGGTTCAAATCCCTCCGCCACCGCATTATGTAAACCCCCAGCGGTAACAACCGTTGGGGGTTTACGCATATGTGCTCTTTTGTGCCTACTATGCCTGTGTTAATTCGTTACCCGCAATTCATCCCACAATATGAGGTTTTATGGTTCAGCAGACTCAACGTTCGAGCAGTGTTGTGCTCATTGTCGTCGGTTTGTCCCTAGCAATGTTTATGTTTTCGGTGAATCAGACGATGTTGAGTGTTGCGCTCCCAACGATCGTTGGAAGTCTGCACGGCGGCGACCATATTCTCTGGATATCGACCTCATACATGCTGGCATCGACGATTTTTCTCCCCATGTATGGAAAACTAGGTGACCGATACGGGCTAAAGAAACTGTTCCTTTTTTCCTTGGTCGTTTTTATCATTTCATGCGTATATGGGACGTTCGTTAACTCGATGCCGGCACTAGTTATCACTCGCTTTATTCAAGGCATGGGTGGCGGGGGCCTAGTTGTTCTCTCCCAAGCTCTCTTAGCCGCCGCTGTTCCTCGCCGAGAGCGCGGAAAATATATGGGTTTTATCGGTAGTGTGTTCGTGATTTCTACCGTCGCCGGTCCCGTCTTGGGCGGATTAATCACCGAATATTGGAATTGGCGTTGGACCTTCGGCGTCAACGTTCCCTTCGGAATCGTATCCCTCTTATTGTGTCTCAAGTTCTTACGAGAACCAGAGCCGGAAAAACAGTCATCACGTATTGACGTGGCCGGAATGGTTCTTATTGGTGCCGTGTCTACGTTCCTCGTCCTGTGCACGGCCTGGGCCGGTCATGGAGGCTGGGGGCAGCCCAAAGTTTTGCTCTGCATGGTCGGTGCAGCGGTGTGCGTCGTGGCATGCATGTGGGTAGAAAAGCATGCGGGTGATCCTGTCCTTCCCCCGTATATTCTCACCAACCGAAACTTTTTCCTCGCCACACTTATCGGCATGCTGCTCGCTCTGGGAACATTCGGCGTCACAACCTATATGCCGGCCTATATACAGATTGTCGAAGGAATCGACGCTGTTACCGCTGGTTTCGTTCTTCTTCCGATGACAGCGTTGATGTTTGCTTTCTCCCTTATTTCGGGATTTATGGTCAGCAAGACCGAAAAGTATAGGGCCTTATTGGTCACGAGTGGCGCGTTCTGTGTAGCAGGATTTCTCGCACTAAGTGCACTCCACACCGGCTCCGGTGTATATGTCCTTATCGCTGTCTTATGTGTCCTGGGCGTCGGTTTTGGCCTTGGAACCCAACTTTCTGTTTTAGTAGTTCAAAACTCTTTTTCGACGAAGGTGATGGGTACGGCAACAGCGTCGAATAGTTTATTCAGGGATTTAGCGGGCACCTTGGGAATGTCCGTCGTCGGGGCCTTTTTCGCCTCCCGTGCTAGTGCCCGTTTTGCTGAAACCGGCACTGGTGTGTCATTCGCATCGCTGACTCCGGAGTCAATGAAACAGCTGCACGAGCCTGTTCATAGCATCATCGCTCAGGCCTATCACGATGCATTAATTCCTGTCTTGGGGACGTTTGCTCCCTTAATGATTGCGGGCGTTATTGCTGCAATCTTCGTCCGGGACGACCGTTTGCGGGATACCGGGCACAGTGACCCGAGTGAGATTAACGAGATTAACGACCCGAGCGAAATTGTGGATACCGGCCTGTAGCCACCGGCTATGACCGCTTCCAGCGCAACCCCGTAGCGCTCGATCGCGAAATATAGAACAATTTGGGTAGATGTAAACCCAAAGGAGAGCTGACAAAGTATGAAAGCAATCGAAAGTAGCGAGTGGGTTATCGACGGTGCGCTGACGGTATGGGAACCGTCCGATCAGATGGCTGAGGCCCCCACGAACACACCGACGGATCCCACGCCACCATCGTTTTTGCAGAAGGATCACATCCGAGGAGTCCTCACTCAACGACAGGCGGGCAACACCCATCGCGCCTACACCTGTGCGGTGGCCACCCTTCCCGGACCGCTGAATACGGACGCAATGACCAAGGCAGTGAACAACTTTGTGCGCTCGCATGAGGGCTTGCGGAGTACCTTCGTCGTCAATACCGATACCGCAAGCGCACAGGGTACGAATGGTGATGCCGCAGATGCTGCCACAGCTAAAGCTAGTGGCGGGCAGCCTGAATTCGGTGGCGCGTCAGTAGAGCGGAAGACGGTCCCCGCATCTGCCATCGACCTTGTCCCTCGAGTCTTTGCGGAGGCACCTGATGGCGCTGGCACAACAACCGCGAACGATATTTTGAATGATTATCTACCAACGCACGCGGTATTCGATCACTTTCCCGGTTTTGTTATCGGTGCTGTCGATAAGGGTAAGTACTGCGAGGTTTTTTATGCAGTAGACCATGCTTTTGGCGATGGATTGTCTTTGTGCGTGGGCATTCTTGAATTAATGGCGCGGTACACCGGTACTCCTGCGCCAGGTTTAGTGGAAGATACGCACCCAAGCTTTGTGGAATATACCCGCGAAGAATATCAACGAGCTGCCACGGTCACCCCTGATTCGCCAGGAGTCAAGCTCATGCAGGAGTTCGTCCAGGCCACGGGCGGTGCCCCTCGATTCCCCTTGCCCACCGGAATCGAAAACAATGAGCCTCAGCCTGTTAAAGAAACCCAAGCAGATTTCACACTTGCCGACGCTAATGACGTGAAAGTTTTACGTGCATTAGCTCATGAGAAGGGAGTTAGCTTTAGTACCGTTGTGTTTGCCTTATTGGCGCTCGCGGAACATAAAGCAGCGAAAACAAGTCGGTATTCAACCATCGTGGTGAACAGCACGCGAGGAAAGAAATATGCGACCTCCCAGGGCTGGTTCTGCAACTTCAACCCGCTGACATTCGATATCACGGGTGAAACCCTGGACGACATTTTGCCTACCGTCGCTGAGGCGCAGCAGAAAATGCGCGAGGTCCTGTATGAACCTGTCCACGCGTCAATCATGCCGCTGTTAGCGGCGGGGGCAGTGGACGCGAGCATTTTCGATAGCCCGCAATTGGTTACCTACATGGACCTCAGCTGGTTCACGGAGCCGGAGGGCTCGAATATTCGCCTGCTCACGGGTACTGGGAAGACGAAAAACGCCAGCTTGTGGGTTTTCCGTAATCCGGATGGGTTGCTCGTCGGAAGCCAAGCTCCGGACAACCCCGTTGCTGCGGAGTCTTTGCAGACGTTCTTCCACGCCTTCCGCGACGCGGTTCAGGATGCGGTTCAGAACGCTGCTTCAGACCGACAGTAATCACCTCACGGAAGCTGCTACGAATTAGTGAGCCTGTTCTTCAATGAGGCGTATCGCCGTCGATAATGCCTGGTCAGGTGATGTCATCTCGGCGGCGAATGCGTGTGCAGCCTCCCGAACCGGTGACGACAGTGCCCGGTCGAGGTCGTCCTCGAAGTGTTCAGCGGTCAAATGTGACAATGACGAACCGACCCCGACGCCTAGGCTTTCGATGCATGATGCCCAGAATGGTTGCTCGAAGCCGAAGGCATAAATCATGGTGGGGTTCCCGGAGCGCAAGCTTGCTGCGGTGGTGCCGGCTCCACCGTGATGAACCGCCGCGCAGCATCGTGGCAGAACAGCAGTCTGATTGACCGCCCCGGTGAAATAGACATCGTTAGTTTCGTCATGACTTTGATTGCCGACGCTGGACGTCGCTCGTGGATTGTCGTTGGTGACATTCTCAACACCGTCGAATCCGCTGAAGAGTACGCGCAGGTTTCGCTTTCGTGCAGCGGAGACAATGGTGTCCACAAGCCGGGCGGGGGTCGATACCGGCATTGATCCGAAGCTCACGAAAAGTGGGGCGCTACCATTGGAAATCCAGTGGTCAAGATCGGCGGGGAGAGTATCCGGTTCATCAAGACGACGCCGCGCGGAGGCCGGAAGATCAAGATAGCCGACAAAAATTTTGTTGGTGCCCGCCCACTCTGCCGCGATGTCGGGGACGACTTTCGGGTCGCAGAGCTGCAGTTGAGGCACCGAGTGGTCGCGTAAATAGTGCGTAAATGGGTGGAATCGAGAAGTGAGCCCAAGGTGGCGTCGGAATGTATTCTCCCAATGCCCGTACAAAAGGAAGTCAAACCATTCCTGAATATGCCATGAATTCTTCTTTATCCATTTGGGTGCATTGCGGGTTAGTTTATGCGGCCAGCCCGAATAACTGTTATGAGAAATCGGTGCATATCGCAGAACAACGAGCGGAATATTCCATTTTTCAGCCAGCGATGTCCCTTGCCTTTGGCACATAGGGTTCACAATTAACAGGGTTGATTGTGTGAGCACGGGGTGGTCGGTATCCGACGAGCCCTGGGCACTGTTGTCGGAAAAGTAATAGTTGATGAGGTCCTGGTGCAGATCATCAATGGAATGCTTAAGAAATTGTGCGGCTAATCTTGCAATAGCGACGGGGTTTTTGCTCGCCAATGTTGATCGTGCGCGATCGGTCATTTCGCCGATATTGATCCCCGCAGGGAACACTGACTGAATTCCGGCAGTGCGTGCAAAAGTGGTCAGGCTAGGCGTGCATAGGAACGTGACAGTGTGACCACAGTCCTGGAGTTCGAGACCAAGACTGATGGCGGGCTGTATGTCGCCGCGGCTACCAGACAAAACGAACAAAATATTCTGGTGAGTGGATCTCTGACTGGGGTTGGAGGACATAAGCTTTCCTTGAGAGACGTCGCGGTGAATTGTGGGGTCTGGTGTTAGTTAGTAATTATCGCAGCCGTTTGGGAGAAACGTCCTGGTACCGTCGGTGGCGTGGATGTGTGCTACCTCGATGATATTGCCCTTTCAGGTCCGTGTACTCAGTATGTTCTGGACTGGGACGGAATTCCCGGTTCGGAAACCTTTCCACTGACGCTTAACCAACGTAACCATCTGGAAAGCGTGAGGGCGAGTGGCCGTCCATCATGGGTGGCAGGATCTTTTATCCTCCCCAGTAGTGTTCTCGCCAGCACAGAGAAGAGCACCGATAAGCGTGCGGATGCAATCCGCACGCTTATCGGTGATTATGACGCATTGCGGCTAGTCCCATCCGATCCGTCGGAAAGCGAAGGCGGCCAGAGAATGTGGTCGAATGATCAACTATCGATCTCGGCCGAAGCATTCCTTACCGATTCTGACGCAGACTCTTCAACTATTCGTCAAGAAGTGGAGGCGAGGATTGACGACGCTTGTGTTCCGGGCCGCACCCCTGGGCTCTTTTTCGCCCAGTGTGGTCATCGCCTCGTGGTAGCGAGTGACCATTTTCATGCGGATATGGCGAGCATCCACATCATTCTCCGACGATTGTGGGATCTTGTGGCCTCACTAGCGGAGAAGCTCGGCGACACTAATAACAACAACGACACCACCGAAGAAAACTCCCCAGCCCCTGATCCCGCCGCAGCTCCGTCGTTTATTGATGTGGTGCAAAAAGAAAAGGAAGCGTCCGCTCGCTGGAGTGATTGTAGGAACAGCGATGAATTGCAGCGTGCGCTTGCGGTATGGAAGCGCTTCTTTGATCACACCGGGGGAGTGGTCCCTGCTTTCCCCGCCGAATTAGGAACGACGGCGTCGGTGATTCCTCATCACCGCACTGAACTTCTTGTACCCGCAGCGGACATGACCGGGCCGATCGCGACGAGGACGTTCGCCGAGGTCATGGCAACTCTTGCCAGTTCTGTGCACACCGTGGTGGGTGCGGAGTCCCTCCCATGTGTGGTTCCGATCCACACCCGCGGACGGTCGTCGAGTCCCTATTACCGGACCGTCGGGTGGATGGTCAGCAACGGGCCTGTGATCGCCGAGCCGGGCAACAGCGATGGTGTTCGCCAATGGTTGCGCGACGGTATCAAGGCCGTGACCGTTCCGCTAGACATCGTCATGGAAACATTCCAACCCGTGATGCCGACCCCGCAGCCCTTCATGGTGTCGTTTAGCGACTTTCGCACTGGGCCCGGGCGGTCGGCAGCGATCCCCGGAGCCGTATATTTTTCATCGCTTGCCCCCACAGCAACAGTGCAGCTGTGGTTCACTAGGAACGACAAAGGGCTATCACTCCGGGCGAAATATCCCGGAACGCCCCAGGCAGAGGCAATACTCGACGAGTGCGTTGACGATCTCACCCGCCGGTTAACCCGCACCGCCTAAGCACGAACGGGCACAGCAGCCGCGTAATCACCCGTCGTCACGACGCTATGAATGATGGCGGCGAACCGTGACAAGAATGCAGCGATCGATTCTTCGGCCTGCGCGTTATTGGGGTAGCGCATCGAAACGTTAAGCCCCTCACCGGTGCGGTTGAGCCAGATGTAAACGTCGTCGTCGCTCATCACGGAGCTGCGGAGGACGCGATCCCGGTCGCCCCAGGTGTCGGCACCCGGCACGAACCGCGTATCGACGTAGGAGATCACGAACCGAGGAGGCTCGTTGATGCCCAATGCGTCGCTCACGGCGGCATAGGGGTAGACGGAGAGATCACCGTGCCGCTTCGTCGCCTGAACTGTGTCCGAAAACGCCTCGGTGAAACTCGATGCCCCGTTAAGCGGATCGTCGACAGGCATGAGCCCAACAAACCACCCGGCAGACAGCATGTACTTGGGCTCGTGACGAGTGTGCATCGGCATGATATACCGCGCCGACGAGACCGGCGAGAGCTCGGTGAGCGCCAACTTCAGGGCAGTCAGAAGAGCCGACTTGGTGGAGCCACCGTTGGCTTTGGCGCGCTTACCCAGCTCCGAGATATCCTTCTCGTTGAGCAGCCACTGGGAAAGGCTGTGCTGCGCCCGGTGCTGTTCCGCCGGCGTGGCCGATCCGGACTCCGCGCCCGACCGGATAGGCAGCGGGAACACCGGCGGTGCGGGATGCCCATCAGCACCAGTCAGGAACTCTTTCCATTCCTCGGCCGCACGCTCACGAGCCGACGCCGATTCCGTGACGGCCCGCTCGCCCGCACAAAAGTCCACATAAGAACCCGCTGGCGGCAGTGCTGGTTCCCGCTTATCGACGGCCGCCGCGTAGAGCTCCCTGAGCTCGGCGATGGTGAACAACTGCGTATACGCGTCCATCACTGCGTGGTCAGCTGCGAAAATGACGGTGAAGTCCTGGGGAGTATCTGTCTGATTGCCGTCGGGCTGCCCGGCTTCAGCTTCAGGTGCTGTAGCTTCGGATGCTTGAGGCTCAATTGTCGCGACGGTGACGTGCGGCCACCCGATTCCATTGACATGCTGAGCGAAATGCCGGTGAATCTCGTGGCGCAGAAGTTGGTCGTCCTCATAGACCCCGAAGTCATTTCGAGAAACGTCGACTGAGGAAGGCCCCAGCGTGTAGCGCGTAAAGCTTGTCGTCGCTTCATTGCGGTCATCCGGGGCAGCTGTTGTTCGGTATGCCTCGTGACGGCTACACCACGTCCTGAGAGCTTCGCGGAAGGCGTCGGTCTTCAGTGCCTGATGGATAACGAATGCTCCACCGATCCAGTCTTCTGTGATGGAGGGAAGTCCCTGATCGGCATTGGTTTTTTCTGTGCGGAGGAGGTTGCGGAGGTGATCCTCGTGGTTGATGGAAAGACTGCGTTCGTCCTCGCTCCACTGGCTAGTGTCGTCAATAAACTGCCAGGTGGATAGGTGCCCGGTGGGTAGGGGATAGTCGGCTAGTTCTGTGTACTCCATCGTGCCGTCCTTCGTTTTACTTGGTGCCGTGCTTATTCAGCTGGAGTGCTGCCACTACTGTTCTGTGAGCAGTCGTGTTCCTGCACTGATTACGTGATTGCGCGATGCGGGGTGAGCGCACTGTGTAGGTACGTTCTGGCTCGATTAAAAATGCTGCTTTCTTGGGTCGATCGAGGACGTGGAAGGCGGAAATTGCTACGCCACACCGGTCGCTACCTTCACGGTGGATAACGAAACACCGGAGATGAGCTAAAGGTTTGCACCCTCAAGTTTCGGTAGCGTAGGTTCTCGCGACGACATCGTCAAGTGCTTAGATTTACTCCGGACGATTTTAAATGGACTAGGTGGGCGTACAACACAATTGGGCATGCCAAGAAGAAGGAAAACTGCCTGCTCACCGGCATATCGGTGAGCTCAAGGAGGCAGTCGATGGATGCCATCAAAAAATGGCAGTGACGTTCGTTACATATCCGAGACGACATATGACGCAGCAGCGGTGAGTCCTGCCACTGTCAGAACAGAGGGCCACGCTCCAATTTTCTTGGCTAGCGGGTGTGACGCCCCGAACGCGGCCAAGTAGGCGGCGCCGAGTGCCCCGGCCTTCGCCGGGCCTCTCTTAGCAAGCCAGGTCCGCCCAGCGTAGAGGCCAGCTGCACCAAGAACGACGCCTTCCAGCGGCCGGATCCCAGTTTCGCGCGCGGTGATCCATCCGCCGATCAAGCCCATCGCAACAATAGGTGCCGTATCAACGTACTTGGCTTTCTTTAAAGTCCAGTTAGTTTTTGCCATATCAGTCAAAATACACGTCTTCTGGCTTCAGCGATTCGGCACGGCGCGGTTGTGACTCCGCATTCTCCACGTAATGCGCAGCATGGGGAATAAATGAATGAGATTGCTCATTGGACAGTTGCCGTTTGACCTTCGCCGGAACACCCGCAGCCAGCGATTGCGCAGGAATTTCCTGCCCTTCCAGCACCACAGCAGCAGCGGCGATCAAGCTTCCCTCGTGAATCACGCTGTGGGAGAGCTCATCCCCACGAGCACCCCATTTTCCACAGCGGAGCCATGAACCAGCGCCATATGCCCGACGGTCACATCGTCGCCTAGCGTGCAGGGAGCATCACTATCGACGTGGAGAACGCTGTTGTCCTGAATATTCGTGCGCTCCCCAATTCGAATCGAGTTCACATCGCCGCGCAGCACGCAGCCGTAATACACACTGGAGTGCGCGCCGATTTCAACATCACCGATCAACGTGGCATTGGGCGCAATCCACGCGGTGCGGTGAACTCGCGGTCGCTTCCCATTGAAGGGGAGAAGCAGCGGACCGTCTGTAGATGAAGCCGTTTGTGGAGCGAAAGCCGAGTTTTCCATACCTCCATACTAGAAAGCCACGAGAACCGGGGGTAGCCGGAACAAGCCGCGGCTACGCGTCGCAGCGTTACTCCTCGCGACGATAGACTTCCTGTGCCGAGACCTGGTCGCGAGCCATGATCGTGATGTGGTCAATATTCATCCGCGACGGGCGCGTCGCAATCCACGCGACAGCGTCGGCAATGTCGTCAGCAACCATCGGCTCGAGGCCACGGTAGACCGCGTCGGCCTTCTCCTTATCGCCACCAAAACGAACCGTCGAGAATTCCGTGTTCACCAGGCCTGGGCAAATCTCACACACGCGAACCGGCTTGCCCAGCAACTCCAGGCGAAGCACTCGCGTCATGGCAGCCACTGCATGCTTGGCGGCGTTATATCCGCCTCCACCGCGGTACGGCTCGTGACCAGCGATAGAACTGATGTTAATGACCTGCCCATCACCACTGGCCTCAATCTTGGGCAGCAGAGCTCGAGTCACACGCAGCGTCCCCAACACGTTGGTGTCATACATCCACTGCCAGTCCTCGACGTTGGCGTCGGCAATCGACTCGGAACCGTGCGCCCCACCAGCGTTATTGACCAACACATCACACCGCGGAACCTGCTCACAGAACTTATCGACGCTCTCCTGATCGGTGACATCCAGCGGCAGGGCAACGGCGTCAATGCCCTCGGCGACAGCACGGAGCTTCTCGACGCGCCGGGCCCCGATGTAGACGGTGTATCCCGCGTCGGCAAGCGCTTTTGCGGACGCCGCGCCGATGCCGGAACTTGCACCCGTAATGACGGCTACAGGTTTGGTGCCGTCGCCTTGAACGCCAGAATCGTGATTGGTAGCGGACGCGTCGTTTGTAGAAGGTGATGTCATAAATAATTCTCCAAAGTTGCGGATATTTATAAGGGTTTTGCGGGTTAAAAATTGTACGGGTAGTGGGGGACGCATGTGTCCCGCTCGACGGAACTCGTCCCCAACGCGCCACTATTCGCCACTACTGAATAGCGACTTTTTGGTCCAACGTCGTCAGTGCCTTATCCAGGATCTCAAGGCCCTGGCGAGCAACGTCGTCGGGAATATTCAGAGCTGGGCAAATGTGGATACGGTTCATGTTTTGGAACACGATCAAGCCGTTCTCACGGCACTCCGCAACGAGTTCCTTGACCTCGGGGGCAGTGGTTCCATACGCACCGAGTGGCTCGCGGGTTTCCTGATCCTTCACCAGCTCGACTGCCCAGAAGCAACCAAGGCCTCGGATATCTCCGATGCTGTGGTGCTTCGCTGCCAAATCACGCAGCGCAGGACCGAAGACATCCTCGCCCAAACGTCGGGCGTTATCAACCATTCCTTCTTCGTCCATGGCATTGATCGTGGCCACGGCAGCGGAGGTTGCCAGAACATGACCGGAGTAGGTCAATCCGCCGGGGTAGGGGGTGTGGTCAAAATCAGCGGCGATCTCGTCAGAGATTGCGATGCCGCCCAACGGGACATAACCCGAGTTCACACCCTTGGCGAAGGTCACCAGATCCGGTTTCGCACCAAACTCCTCGAAGGCGAACCAGTTGCCGGTTCGGCCGAAACCAGCCATGACCTCGTCGCAAATCATGACAATGCCGTACTTATCGCAGATTTCGCGGACGCCCTGCCAGTATCCCGCCGGCGGCGGCATAATTCCCGCAGTACCGGGGATCGACTCCATGATGAACGCGGCGAACAACTCTGGCCCCTCAAACGCGATGAGGTTATCCAAGTATTCGAGGGCGCGCTGGCACTCTTCTTCTTCCGTCGTCGCGTGGAATTGGCTGCGGTACAAGAAGGGCCCGAAGAAATGAACCGCGCCCGATGTGCCGTAATCATTTCTCCAACGACGGTTATCGCCCGAAATGTTCATAGCGATCTGGGTTGCGCCGTGGTAGCCCCTGAAACGCGACAACACCTTGTAGCGGCCCGTGTGCAGACGTGCCAAACGGATAGCGTGCTCGACGGCATCCGCGCCACCGTTCGTGAACAACACCTTGTTCAGGTGATCGGGCAAGTGCGACGTGATCAGGCGCGCAGCCTCCGAACGCTTATCATTCGTGTACGCCGGAGCGATGGTGCACAGTTGGTCCGCCTGCTCCTTGATGGCCTGCACGACCTTCGGGTGCTGGTGGCCAATATTCGTGTAGACCAGCTGCGAAGAAAAGTCGATATATTCCTTTTTATCTGCATCGACGATGTAGGAACCGTGGGCCGATTCCATCACAATTGGATCCAACTCCGCCTGTGCAGACCACGAATGGAAAACGTGGGCTCGATCGTCGTTGTAGGCGCGTCGACCAACGTCGGACTGGGGTACTGGCACCGTAAACCTCCATGGTGTCGGGTCAAAAAAGATGTGCCGTGTCGTCGCTGGGGAGAACCTAGTTAGGACTCCGCAACGCACCGGCTCCGCTGAGTCTAACGGAAAAGCGGCTTTTAAACCCTCGCGTTAACAAATGTTTACAATTGGGCGGTTATGGCGCGGTTAATCATCGCGCCGGGACATCCGCCCCTACGCCCACCCGAGTTCATGCAGACGGTCGTCGTCGATACCGAAATGATGCCCAATCTCATGGACGACGGTGACAGCAACTTGGCGGACCAATTCCTCCTCCGAATTGCAGTATGCGCAGATTGCTTCTTTATAAATGGTGATTTTGTCGGGTAGAGCAAAGCTATACGACGGCGTCCGCCGGGTGAGAGCGACTCCCTCATACAGGCCCAGGGTATTGGGGTTGTCGCGGTTCCACGGTTCGACAACCAACGCAACATTATTCATATTGCGCAGAAGGGATTCGGGAATAAGCTCAATGCCCTTGTCGATGAGCTCGTCGAACCTTTCGTCAGATACGGAGATCATGACAGAACCTAATTTCCTCGTTTAGGCGCACGGCTCGGCTGCGGCGGGGGTGGATTGCCATTAATGGTGAACTCGCCCTTTGCAGAGCCCTTCAAAGTGGATAGTGAGTTATTGTCTCCCGTTTTAATCAGAGAACAATTGACGTTTCGGGAGCCACCCTTCCAGGAATCCTCCGTGAGCGTCGTCCAGAATGGTTCGAGCGTGGAGTTGTAGAGCTTGCCATCACCCCCGATGAATGCTGTGACGGAATCAGTACACCGCTTATTGAGATACTCATTTTGATCTTCAGTGGATGGGTATTCTTTGAACTTTTCACCCAGATCGACGATATCCGTCACCTCATATTGGTGATCAGCATTACAATCCACAACCTGAGCGGTTGCATCTACCGACGTACCATTGTCAGTTTGTTTGTTCTGTTTATCGTCCTTCTTTTCGGTAACAGCGACGCACTCGCCTGGCTTAAACACCGGAGACTGGTCCTGGGCAGCCGCTTTACCCGTAATCGCACTGGCGTGGCCATCATTCCCCGTCACTTGAAGGCCACACAACAGCGTCCGATCACCATCTGCCCACGACTTTTGTGGCGGCAAAATGGGGGCAATCGTAAACCGCCCCGTGGGATCAAACTTCCCGCCCAGGTAGCTGAGCGTGGGCTGTTTACACAGTTCGTCGCTCAACTCGGCTTGACGCTTCCGGCTGGGCATACCGGCGTTCGACCCGAATTCACTAGCCGGGTAGGCCGCCAAATTCTCCCGGTGGGATACCTCGAAGCGGTGAGACTTGGCGCAGTCGACAGTTTGGAAATCGGACACAGTGCCGTCGGAAGAGGTTTTCCAATCCAGGCACTGCCCAGCGTCGGCATTAGTAAAGGACTTTTGTTTCGATTCCTTATCTTCCCCCGGTGCGGTTTGGGGGGTGTTCGACGCGGAATCGGAATGCTTTTCCTGGGCGTAGGTAAAAGTGCCCGCGGCTGATCCGCCACAGAGGAGTGCGACGAGGCCGACAATGACTGAGGAACGTCGGACTGTCGGTTTCATGCGTCACCTTCGTTTCCGGGGTCGTTGGCTAGGGGTCGTTGACTAATAGCGATCGACGTATATTCGCGGCATGTGCTGCCGCATGAGGCCCACTACTTATTATTATTCCAGTACTATTCCTGTACCTTACTTGTTTGCTTTTTGACCGGTTGAAGCTGGACAGCCCTAAAACCATTAAGCTAATGCTGTGATTGATCTGAAACAGCTTCGTGATGACCCCGACCGTGTACGTGAATCCCAGCGCACCCGTGGCGAAGACCCCGGCCTCGTCGACCAACTCCTCCAGGCTGATCAGGCCCGACGTGAGGCTATTTCCGCTGCCGACGCTGCACGCGCAGAACACAAGGCTTACACAAAATCCATGGGCAAGAAGATGCGCGACGCATCCCCCGAGGAAAAGGAGAGCCTCCGCGCCCGGGGAACGGAACTGTCCAACGTCGTGAAGGAAAAAGAGGAAGCTCAGCGTGCTGCTGAAACTTCGGTTCACGACCTACAGATGCAGATCTCCAATATCGTGGAAGGCGCACCCGCCGGTGGGGAAGAAGACTTCGTTGTTCTCGAGAAAGTGGGGACCCCGCCGCAATTCGACTTCGAGCCGAAAGACCACCTCGAACTCGGGGAATCCCTGGGAATTATCGATATGGAGCGCGGTGCGAAAGTCTCGGGCTCGCGTTTTTACTTCCTCAAGGGTGCGGGTGCTTTGCTGCAGCTCGGGATGCTGCAGCTCGCGGCACAGAAGGCTGTTCAGCATGGGTTTGAACTGATGATTACCCCGGTCATTGTTAATCCGGAGTCGATGTCGGGCACTGGTTTCTTGGGGCAGCACGCCGACGAGATTTACTACTTGCAAGAGGATAACCAGTACTTGGTGGGCACCTCCGAGGTTGCGTTAGCGGGTTACCACAGCAAGGAGATTATTGATCTTTTCGCTGGTCCGAAGCGTTATGCAGGGTGGTCTTCGTGCTTCCGTCGTGAGGCGGGATCGTACGGCAAGGACACGCGGGGAATTCTGCGTGTGCACCAGTTCGATAAGGTCGAAATGTTCAGCTACTGCAAGCCGGAGGACGCGGCCGCGGAGCACCAGAAGCTGTTGGGCATGGAGCGAGAGATGCTTGCCGCTGTCGAGGTTCCTTACCGCATTATCGACGTGGCCGGTGGCGATTTGGGCTCTTCGGCAGCACGAAAGTTCGATACTGAGGCATGGGTGCCGACGCAGAACACGTACCGCGAATTAACGTCGACCAGTAACTGCACGACGTTCCAGGCCCGCCGGCTGGGGATCCGCTACCGCGATGAGAACAATAAGACCCAAATTGCGGCGACGCTGAATGGCACCTTAGCGACGACGCGCTGGTTGGTTGCCATTTTGGAGAATAACCAGCAGGCGGACGGGTCGGTGAAGGTCCCGGAGGCTTTGCAGCCGTATGTGGGTCAAGACGTACTGAAGCCGGTGAAGTAACGCGGTATTAGCGCTCTTCATCGGCTGTCAGGATGCGACGTAACGGTAACGGGATTGATAGATCGAAAATTCAACAAAGCTTCCCGAAGGGGGCGAATACAACGGCCGGCATGACGGAGAGCTTTGTGAAAGAGGTAGGTATGTAACCCGGGAGTACCTAGTGCGCGTCGATGAATCCGATTGCGCGGTCGATGACTTCGTCGCGGGAGGGCTCGTTCATCGTTTCGTGCATGGATCCTTTCCAAAGCACCATGTGCTTGTCGGTGGATCCGACTGCGTTGTACCAGTTGATATCGAGCGGATAGGGGACGAGGCCGTCGGTGTCACCGTGCATGATCAATGTCGGCTTGGTGTAGTTCTTTGCGTGAGCGCCGGTGTAGAGCAGGGCGGATGCGATCTGGTACAGCGTCGACACGTTTAACGTCTTGCTGTTGAGCGGATCGTTAGAGAGCTGGTCACGAACATCCGGATCCGAGACGACACCCAGCTTGAAGGCGTTAGGTACGTCGACGGTCTTGAGTGGCTCCGGGGATTCGATCGGCTTGCCCGCATCCGGCGGCAACTTCAACCCGAACTGGTCCAGAACACCCTGGACGTTATAGCCGAGCATGGCGTCGAGTGGTTCGAACGGGCGCTTGCCATCGTTAGGCAGGTATGGCCCGACAAAGAACGGGTAGGACTGGCCATCGGCGTGCTTGTACTCCGGCATCAGCGTGTTCTCGCCGTAGTTGTTGACCGGAATACCGCCACCGTTGGTTACGGTCGCGTCGATGGTGTCAGGGTAGACCACTGAATACATTTGAGCAGCCATGGCGCCCATGGAGTGGCCCATCATGAACACCTTGCCGGATTGCTCGTTGTGGATCATGTCCACGAGCTGCTTCATATCGTTGATAACAAAGTTGAAGTTATCGATCAGTCCCTTGTGAACGTTATTGTACGGTTCAGCGGAACGGCCGTGACCGCGGTGGTCCAGGCGGTAAACGTTATATCCGGCCAAGTTCAGGCGGTACGTGATGTAGTCGTAGCGCTGCTGGTTTTCCGCCAGACCGTGGATCAGAGCAATGCTTCCCTTGGCATTGGGGATGATGTTCTTCTTCCAGTAGATCTGGGTGCCTTTGCCATCGGTCGACGTGAACGTGCCGTCAGTGACCTGAGCGTCGGGGGCGACCATGCCGGTGATTCGGCCGGGGTGGGTGTTGTAGGTGCGTACGACTCCGTCAGGGTTCGCTTCGGCGGCAGCAATGGTGCCCGAACCGAAGATCACTGCAAGCGAGAGAACAGCGGCGCCGCTGGCCTTCTTGAGGGACGACATTTTTAACCTCGTGTAGGGAGAAATGAACAATGGTCGGCGCGGTTAACTCCCACGGTTCTAGTAGACAGCTAGTGTGATAATTAACCACTTCATCTATCCGATATCTCAATGCTCCACGGTGGGAAACTTCTTAGGGCGGAAGAAAAAGTAGAGGCTAGGAAGTTGATATATCGAGATTTCTTCTCGACGGACGCCTCGCTGTTTTTATTCCCTTGGCTGATGCTCCCAACCTGAATATTGATTCAATCGGTAGATATCGCTAAAGAAAATACTAATGCACTTCAGAAGTTTGACGAAGAAAAAATGAGCAGTTCCACCCTCATGTGGGGCTGGTGCGTAATGAACTGAGATATATGCGATCCCTACCGATGGGTTGAGTTGGAGGTGTAATGTTTAGCTCGTCCCTGTGCGGTCTGTGAGGGCGCTGCTGTTTCGTATTTGCCCATGTTAACCGAGTGTTTTGTGGTGACACTGAAGTCCGATCGGGGGTGTCATCATGCGGTGAGTGGTCGGGGGGTGATTGGGTGCTCAATGTCCCGCGAATATAAAAATCGGGTCAATGGCGGGTGAGCGATAGGTCGTGGTGAGAGAGTGAGAAATAACACACCTGAACGACGATTAACTCGATGGGTTGCGCTCTATCTCGAAATGGGGTTTTACGTTAAAGAACGTAGACGCAACAAAAGCAATGTCTGGTGAATGTTGTTACATAGGGATATATGTAACAGGGAATAAACGATGTCGTGCGTACTTTTATGCCTCGATGCGAAAGAAAAATCAGCTTGGGCGAAATTGTGAATTAAATTACCGGGGGAGCCGGGGAATAATCACAAATAACCCCGGGCCCCACAATTAACGAGCTCGAGGTAAAGAACCCGAGCTCGTGGGTTCGAATCTACTTAGCTGGGCTCGTTGGTGCTCTCCTCCCAGTTGTAGGTGCGTTCGACGGCGCGGTTCCAATCGCTGTAGAGCTGCTTGCGCTCGTCTTCACCCATCTTCGGCTTCCACACCTTGTCCACAGTGCTTTGTTCCTTGAGCTCATTGAGCGAATCCCAGAACCCAGCGGACAGGCCGGCCGCGTACGCTGCACCCAGCGCCGTGGTCTCGATGTTTTTGGGGCGGACAACCTCAGTGTTGATGATGTCGGACTGGAATTGCATGAGGAATTCGTTCATGACCATTCCGCCGTCAACTTTCAGCGCGTTAATGTCGACGCCCGAGTCCGTGACCATGGCGTCAAGCACCTCGCGGGTCTGGTACGCGGTTGCTTCGAGGACCGCGCGGGCCAGGTGGTTGCGGTTAGCAAAACGCGTCAGTCCGACGATCGCACCGCGAGCGTCGGGACGCCACCGCGGAGCGAACAGACCAGAGAAGGCGGGGACGAAGTAGACGCCACCGTTGTCCTCCACGGACTTGGCCATGTTTTCAACCGAGGGGGCGTTAGGAATCAGCTGGAGGTTGTCGCGAAGCCACTGCACCAAGGAGCCACCCATGGCGACCGATCCTTCGAGTGCGTAGACCGGCTTTTGGTTTTCGATCTGGTAGCACACGGTGGTGATCAAACCGTTGTCGCTCCACTTTGGCTTTGCGCCGGTGTTGAGCAGCATGAACAAACCGGTTCCGTAGGTGTTCTTCGCGTCGCCGTTGCCGAAGCAGCACTGGCCGAACATGGCGGCTTGCTGGTCACCGAGCACGCCACGGATCGGGACGCCAGCCAGTGAACCGCGGGCACGTACGGTGCGGAAGTCGCCGATCGACGGGCGAATCTCGGGAAGCATGGACTGCGGAATGTCCATCGCCTTGCACAGGTCCTCATCCCACTGCAGCGTCTTGAGGTCCATGAGGGATGTACGGGAAGCGTTGGTCACGTCGGTGACGTGCAAGGCGGGGTTGCCGTTGTCGCCGTCGACACCACCGGTTAAGTTCCACAAGAGCCAGGTGTCGATCGTGCCGAAGAGGAGGTCGCCCTTTTCTGCCTTCTCGCGGGCACCCTCCACGTTCTCCAAAATCCACATGATCTTGGGGCCGGCGGGGTATGAGTTCAGGCGAACACCCGTCGTCTTGCGCCAACGGTCCGGTCCTTCGTCGCCAGCAAGCCGCTGCGCGATGTCATTCGTGCGGGTGTCCTGCCACACGATCGCGTTGTAGATGGGCTCGCCGGTGTTCTTGTCCCAGACCACCGTCGTTTCACGCTGGTTGGTGATGCCGACCGAAACAACGTCGTTGACGGAAATATCGAGTTCCGCCATTGCTTCACCGACGGCGCGTCGGGTGTTGTTCCAAATTTCGTTGGCGTCGTGCTCAACCCAGCCCTTCTTGGGGAAGATCTGCTTGTGCTCGAATTGGGCGACGGTGGCAATGGATCCATCGTGGCGGAAGAGAATGCACCGGGTGGAGGTGGTTCCCTGGTCGATGGCTGCTACGTATTTCTCTGGCATGGGATCTCCAAAAGTGTGTGGTCCAAAAGTGTGTTGGATAGTTACTGCGTTGTCTTGTGTGTGTAAGTTGTCTTGTGTGTGTAAATCGAATTCGCGGGGTCGTGGAGGGGAGTGCTGTTTCTTCGCGTATATACAAGCGCGCCCCGGCGACACTGACGGGTCGGGCGGAGCGCACTGTATTCATGATTTATCCGAGGGCTACGGCGGTGAGGCCGGCGGCAACAGCACCGAGCATCGGTCCGACGATCGGAACCCAAGCGTATGCCCACTGTGCTCCACCTTTGTCCTTAATGGGCAGTACAAAGGCGTACATCAGACGCGGGCCAAGGTCACGCACGGGGTTAATCGCGTACCCGGTGGGTGTACCGAGGGACAAACCGATAGCGACGATGATGAACGCAACGCCAAAGTACTTGAGGGAGCCCAAGTCTCCACCGGAAGGCCCGAGGAGAATGAAGACCAACAATGAGTACGTGGCGATGAACTCAGTTAATGCATTCCAAAAGTTATTGGGATGAGCGGGGACGGTGAAGAAAATGCCCTGCGTGGTGGCATTTCCCTTGACGTCATTGCCGTTCTCATCCAGGTTGTTGGCATCAAACAATTGCTTGAATGCTGCCCACGCTAGGAACGCACCAGCCATCGCGCCGAGCATCTGTCCGCCGAAGTACCAGGGGACGAGCGACCACTCGAGTTTGTCGTCGATAGCAAGGGACAAAGTGACGGCCGGGTTCAGGTGGCCACCGGTTTTGTCAGCGATACTCGCGCCGATAAACACTGCGAGACCCCAGCCAAAAGCAATGGTCAGCCAGTTGGTGTTGCGAGCCGTGGACGTCCGGAGATTGACCGCGGCACACACACCGTTACCAAACAGCATTAGCATCATCGTGCCGAAGAATTCCCACCCCATGGCTTGGGGGCCTGTTAGCGTTTCCATCTCACCTGTCCTGAGAAGTATCGACGTCCGGGCGAGTATCTTCGACATTCGCCTCGATCTTGTTAGCGGACTCGTCGGTCAGCTCTTTTTCAGCCTTCTTCTGAGCCTCGACACGATCCGTGAAGACCTTGATTTCTTCCTTGCGGGCCTTTTCATCCCAGCCCATCGTGTCCGCAACCAGCTTGGAGACTGCTTCCGCACATTCGACGCCACGGTGGTCGTATTCCATCGCGAGGCGCATACGGCGGTGAAGGATGTCCTCCAGGTGAGCCGCACCCTCGTGGGTAGCTGCATACAGCGCTTCAGCCATCAAGTAGGCCGGTGCGCCCGGGATCGGCTCAAGCAGGGACTTGTCCTTCTCGGCAGGTGCCAGGACTTCGTAGATGAGCGAACCATAGCGGTTGAGCAGGTGCTCCACGGTCTTTTCGGAAATTCCCAGCCGCTTGGCCAGCTGCGGAATCTGGTTGGCCAGAGCGTGGTAGCCGTCGGCACCAAGGAGCGGCACATCCGTGGTGACCGAATCCGGAACATCGAACGGAATGTCTTCCTTGGCAGCGTCGACCGTATCTGCACCGATCACGCGGTAGGTCGTGTACTTGCCGCCAGCCACAGACACGAGACCAGGGGCAACGCGGGCGACAGCGTGGTTACGTGACAGGTTCGTCGTCGAGTCCGAAGAACCGGCAACCAGCGGGCGGAGTCCCGCGTACACGCCGACGATGTCGTCGTACGTGATCTGTTGCTTCACCTTGGCGTTAATGTGCTCCAAGATGTAGTCGATATCGGCTCGCGTTGGCGCGGGGTTGGCCAGGTTCATGGTCCAGTCGGTGTCGGTGGTACCGATGATCCAGTACTCACCCCATGGGATCACGAAGAGAACGGACTTTTCGGTGACGAACGTGAGGGCAACGTCGCCAGGTAAGACCGACTTTGGGACGACGATGTGAACACCCTTGGAGGTGTGGACGTGGAATTTGCCCTCGACGCTGGCGAGCTTTTCGATCTCGTCATTCCAAATACCGGTGGCGTTGACAAATACCGATCCGTGAATGGTGGTTGTACGGCCAGAATCAGTGTCGACGATCTTCGCGCCGGTGATTCGGTCCCTGTCCTTCTCGAAATCGACGACCTGCGTGGAGGGGCGGATCGTCGCGCCGAACTCTGCCGCAGTACGCAGGACGGTCATGGTGTGGCGGGCGTCGTCAACGAGGGTGTCGAAGTAACGAACACCGCCGACAAGTGCGTCTTCCTTCAACCCGGGGGAGATCTTGAGCATGCCTCTGCGGGTGTAGTGCTTCTGCATCGGCACGGACTTTGCGCCACCCATGAGGTCGTACAACATAAAGCCCGACGCCATGAACGGACGCTGCCAGATGCGGTGCTCCAGCGGGAAGATAAATTTCAGCGGTTTGACCAGGTGCGGGGCCAGGCCGGACATGCTGAGTTCGCGCTCGCGAAGCCCCTCGGCAACAAGCCGGAAGTCCAGCATGGCGAGGTAACGGAGTCCGCCGTGGAACATCTTGGACGAGCGTGAGGAGGTACCTCCAGCGAAGTCACGGGTTTCCAAGACAGCAACTTTCAAACCACGAGTTGCGGCGTCTAGTGCTGTACCGGCCCCGACGGATCCTCCGCCGATGATGACCATGTCGTAGTGCTCTTTACCGAAATCTTCCCACGCTTGTTCGCGCTGTTCTTTGTTCAGTGAAGTGCTAGTGGCTGAGATCGCCATAGTTGCTAGGTTCCTCCTTCAAGCTGAGCACGTGTGAAAGAGCTGGAAGAGTAGCACTTTGTGAAGGCGATTCGTCCTCCTTGTTGGTGCCAGAGGCCTGGATCAGGAGGGGGTTTCACCATCTTTGTGTTATGTAGCTCTCGTACTCACTCAATGAGATGTGAAGGTCACATTATTTACGGTGTCGACGCTATCATCTGGCGCAGACCTGCGTGAGCTTCTACCTACGGTCGCGTAGGTAGTAGTTTTCCTGTGTGAACTACCGACAGTCTCGTCGGGTGCTGGAGCTATGGCTGATAAAGGTTTATTTATGTCCGTTTGGTGCATTATTTTCGTTAGTTATGCCCGTTAATGACCGGAATTGGGCGGTAAATTAATCCCAAAATTAACCCATTACGGGGGTGACAATCGGGGCTGTTCGATGGGTTTCGGCGCTCAGTGAGCTCCTCTGCAGTGCCCACAGATGACGCATCCGGCGTGTGGTGAACATAAAAAAGCTGGTGAATTCCTGTGTCCATAAGCTCACCGTTAAGATGAGCCCTATGGCAGATCCGTTTTACTTCGGCATTATTGGCCTTGCTCGGACCCTATTCACTCTGGAAGGCCTCTGTTTTCGAGTGACAGGAACTGAGAATGTACCGGCCAAAGGAGGTGCCGTTGTGGTGATGAACCACACCGGTTACCTTGATTTTGCCTACGCGGGGATTCCCTTCCGAAGCTGCCGCCGATATGTGCGGTACATGGCCAAATCCGAAGTATTCGATCACCCCATTGCGGGGCCGATCATGCGTGGGATGAAACACATTCCTGTGGACCGGATCGACGGGAGTGAGTCATACCGGCAGGCTGTGGATTATCTCCGATCGGGCCGTTTGGTTGGTGTGTTCCCGGAATCGACCATTTCACGCAGCTTTGAGATCAAAGACTTCCGCAAAGGCGCTGTCAGGATGGCCCAGGAAGCCGGGGTGCCTTTGATCCCCGTTACCATCGTTGGCTCTCAGCGTGTCTGGACGAAGGGGCACCCGAAGCGGTTGGGGCGCACGCGGACCCCGATTTATATCAACGTTCTCTCACCTATCCATCCTGATGGAGACGCGGCGACAGAGACGGATCGTCTCCGGGATGTCATGGTCAATGACCTGGACAGGCTGTGGGAGATGTACTTGCAGGACAATGGGCCAATTAAGGGGGACGAATACTGGATCCCGGCCCGGTACGGCGGAGCTGCCCCACCGTTTGAAGTCGCCCAGCGTGAGGATAATGCCGTCGCAGAGGAACGGCACGGTATCCGCAAGCTGCGGGACGATTTGAATAATTTGACGCATGTCGTGACGACGACAACCCGCGACATCGTTAATAAGAGTGTGAGCATGAGCTCCGACGCGTGGGCGAAGAGTTCCGATGCGGTGAAGTCTGCCTCGGTGAGCGCCCGTGACTCCGTGACCGAATCCGCAGCGGCATTGAATGAGAAAATGCCGTGGCAAGCCGATGAGGAAACGAAGCTACGTAAACGCGCGGATAAGCTTGAAAAAAATAAACGCAAAGAAGAAATAAAGGAAGCGAAGACTGCCGAGAAAGAGGCGGAGAAAGCAGAGCAAGCAGAGAAGGCGAAGGCTGAGAAGGCCTTGAAGAAGAAGGAAAACGATAAGCGCGACGATGGTGCTGAAAAGATCGTCGAGTCTCTGCAGACGAGTTTCGATTCCCTCTATGAGGAGACCTCTAAGAATAATCACGAGGGCGCCTCGAAGATTATCGAAGCGCGAGATTCTTTCTATCGTTCCTCACGCGAATTGCTTCAATCAGTGCAGTCCGCCACTGCATCCATGACGGACGCCACCCGTGATATTGAATGGATGTCATTAGATAAGACATTGACGTCGCTTATCGGGCAGACGAAACAGATTCGTGACAAAATTCCTGCCCGCATTAAGTCGAAATTACCGTCAGATGTGGCTGCTGTCTGTTCCGATATTGACGGAACAATCCTTCACGAGAATACAATTAGCGACGCTACATGTGACGTATTCGAGCAGCTCAACGCACATGGTGTCGAGGTTCTCTTGGCTACTGGTCGGGCTATTGAGGAAGTTGACCCTGTTGTCGAACAGCTCCCGATCTCTCCCATTGCCATCTGTGCGAATGGTGCCGTGGTTTATGACACCAAGGATAAACGTGTACTCCACGTGGAAGGCTTTTTCGAAGGCGGAGCTGATATCCTCACACATCAAATTGAGGAAGATATTCCAGATGCCCAGATAATTGTGCGCACAGTGGATAACACTGCAGTTAAAGTCGTCGTTAAGGCAGACATGCCTAGCGAAGATATCGCTGATGCGCTCGATGACAGCGTTCGGGAAAGAAGCACGCTCACTTATTCCAACCCATATGGATCTATAGAACTGGGTCCCATTGGCGTGAATAAATCGACCGGTGCCGAGTGGTATTTCCATAACAAAGGAATAGATCCATCCCACGTTATTGCCTTCGGCGATATGCCCAATGACACCGAATTACTCTCCTATGTTGGTGCGGGTATCACCATGGGGAACGCCGATCGGGACCTTATTCGCGATGCTTCCTGGGTGACCTCCTCAGTGGAGGACGACGGAGTCGCCGAGGTTCTCAAATATGTGGTGAAACGCTTTGAGGACCAGGACGCGGATGTTCACGACGCGGATTCTGCGGACCAAGCGGATTCACCGAGCCCAACCGCAGAGAAATAAAACCCATCGTGGATATCGACGCCAGCGGACCGCAACAGACGGGCGACTCCCAAGCAGAGCTTCCCGACGCCGTGGACCTTGCCCGACAGGCCCGTGCGCCCCTGCTCGTCGCCTCTGACATCGACGGGACCTTTGTCACGAGCGCCGAACGCGTCACCCCGCGGTTGACGTCGGCAATTCACCGTATGGTGCGAGCCGGAACGTCGCTTGTCTTGGCCACAGGACGCCCTGCCAGGTGGACGCTCCCCGTCATCCGCCAGTTGCCCGTCCGCCCCCTCTGCGTGTGCACGAATGGTTCCGTGATTTTCGATTCCGCGAAGGAAGAGGTTCTCACTGCTCATGAGATTCCCCCGGAGCACGTCGCTGACATGGTGCAACGGGTGGTCGACGGCGTCGCGTCGGATCCTCGGGGGATTCACGTCGGGTTCGGGGTGGAGCGCATCGGAGCCGATCTGTATTCCGAAAAGGATCAATTCCTCATTGAGCCTAACTTTGACCATGTATGGGAGAGTCAGGATTTTTCGCTGGTGAGTGTCGAGGAGCTTGTGGCTGAGCCGGCCGTCAAACTGCTACTTCGCTCGTCCGAGGCCACTAGCGAAGAGCTCTACCAGCTTGTCGCACCGATGATTCCCGTCGATAAAGGGCATGTGACCTACTCATTTTCGGGTGGCTTACTGGAGATCGCAGCGCCGGGTGTGAATAAAGCTGGTGGGTTGGCTGAGGTTGCCGATCTTCTTGGTGTCGACGCGAGCGAAACTGTTGCTTTTGGTGACATGCCGAATGACATGGAGATGCTGGAGTGGGCGCGAATGGGGGTAGCGATGGGTAACGCACATCCGCTGCTCCGTGGGGTGACAAAAGCGGTAACTACCAGTAACGATGAGGACGGCGTGGCGCGCGTTATTGACGCCTGGTTCTAGAAGACGCTTCACAACCGAATCGGGTATTTCCGCCCGGTTCACGGTTTGCTAACGTCAGACATCGGGCATCCAACATGAGCCCTAAGGAGCTGCCATGAGCGACGAAGAGTCGCAGGTCAATAACCATCCTGTGGTGCATCTCTCACACGGACCCTACGCTGCGGAAATCGCTACGTATGGGGGAGGGGTACGTTCTTTCACATACCGTGGACTGCCCCTAATGGAGGGGTATCGCGACGGTGAGTACCCGCCTTTGTCCGCGAACGTCGTGCTAGCTCCTTGGCCCAACCGAATCCGGGACGGACGTTTTCACTTTCACGGCCAGCCGTACCAGCTATCGATCACGGAACCAGACCGGAACAACGCCATTCACGGTTTCGTGAGTGACGCCGTGTGGGACGTCGTTTCACATACTGATGATCCTGCTGGGGTCACGTTGGGAACCACCATCGAGCCTCAGCAAGGGTGGCCGTGGACGCTCCAGGTGACGTCGACCTATGAACTCACCGATCAAGGACTGACGTGTGCCTGTGAGATCACACATCTCGACGACTCTTCCGGGGCTGGTGCTGCGCCGGTGGCATATGGGTTCCATAGTTATCTCAGCGCACTCGGAGCCCCCGTTGATGACTGCACTCTCGACATGTTCATCCGCAGTCAACTTCCCCTAGATCCGGACAGGAAACTGCCCTCGGGCGACATTATCGACGCCACCGCAGGGTCTTCGGTCCATCGGATTGAGCTTCGCGATCAACTCCTCGACGACTGTTTCGGCCGGGAGGTTGTCTCAGGTCGGGAGGAGATGTGGAAGAGCTCATCGCCAGATAAGGCGAGTACTGATCGCCAGTTGAGCGACGTCGCTCCTGACATCCGTGCGGCGAGGTTAGTCAATGGTGACGGCTACGGGGTGGAGATGTGGGTCTCTCCGCAGATCAAGTGGTTCCAGGTGTTTACCGCCGATCCATCGTGGGGTTGTCCGTATCCCGGACGAGGGCGCGCGTTGGCCGTCGAACCGATGACAGTGCCTCCCGATGTCTTCAACAGCGGCACGGATGTGGCGGAGATCGCGTCGGACGAGTCACTCGTCGTGAAGTGGCGTATCGGGTACGCGGAGCCATTAATCAGATAACAGGCGTGAAAAATACATATTTATAATTCAGAAAGAATAGGACACGCGCATGGAGACTATGGTCGTGGCGGAATCTGTGCTCCGCCTTGATGCCAGTTGGGTGGATTATTCGCTGGTAGCGCTCTACTTTGTTTTTGTTTTGGGAATCGGGTGGGCAGCTCGGGCGAGGGTATCGAGCTCAATTGATTTCTTCCTCTCGGGCCGGGGATTGCCGTCCTGGGTGACAGGTTTGGCGTTTATTTCCGCCAACCTGGGTGCAGTTGAAATCATTGGTCACTCCGCCAACGGCGTCCAGTACGGAATGCAAACAATGCAGTATTTCTGGATTGGCGCTGTTCCTGCCATGGTTTTCTTAGGCATCGTTATGATGCCTTTTTATTATGGCTCCAAAGTTCGCTCGGTCCCCGAATTCATGCTCAAACGGTTCGGGCCGACAGCGCACCTGGTCAACGCCATATCGTTTGCTCTGGCACAGCTCCTCATCGCCGGTGTTAACCTGCTGCTTTTGGCGAAAGTGGTCAATTCACTTCTGGGATGGCCATTGTGGGTCACCTTGTTGGTTGCGGCGGTTATCGTCCTGTCGTATATCACCTTGGGCGGGCTTTCCGCCGCAATCTATAACGAGGTTCTCCAATTCTTCGTTATTGTTGCCGCGCTTCTCCCTCTGACATTGATCGGTCTCCATCGCGTCGGCGGTTGGGGAGGATTGAAAGGTTCACTGAACGCTGAATCACATTTCCACACCTGGCCTGGGCAGGATATTTCGGGGTTTGATAATCCGATAATTTCTGCAATTGGTATCGCGTTTGGTCTTGGTTTCGTTCTGTCCTTTGGTTATTGGACAACAAACTTCGTTGAGGTTCAGCGCGCGATGGCCTCGGAATCGTTGAGCTCTGCGCGGAAAACACCGATTATCGGTGCATTTCCGAAGATGCTGATCCCCTTCGTCGTTGTTATTCCCGGTATGGTCGCCTCTGTTCTTGTCACACCGATTAAAGACGAGACAGCGGAACCTAATGATGCCATCCTTTATTTGATGCGTGATTTATTGCCCAATGGTCTTTTAGGTGTTGCGATTGCTGGTCTTTTGGCTGCTTTTATGGCCGGTATGGCGGCAAATATCTCCGCATTCAATACCGTCATGAGCTATGACATCTGGCAGACATACGTGGTTAAAGATCGTGAGGACGAGTACTACCTGAAATTTGGGCGGATTGCGACGATCCTTGCTGCGGTGATTGCCGTGGGAACTGCATTGGTAGCAATGAACTTCGGCAACGTCATGGATTACCTCCAAACGTTGTTTGGTTTCTTTAACGCTCCGCTGTTTGCCACCTTCATTTTGGGCATGTTCTGGAAACGAATGACACCCACCGCTGGTTGGGTAGGATTAGTGACCGGTACGCTCGCCGCCGTCATCTTCTGGGGATTGTCATTGGGGTCCGCTCCCGTGGTCAGCCTGCCTGGGCAGGGAGTCGCCTTCGTTGCCGCGTCGATTGCATTCGCGACGGATATCGTCGTATCGATCCTGGTGACGATGGTGACAAAGCCGAAACCGGATGAAGAACTAGTGGGCTTTGTCCGTTCTGTCACGCCGAAAGCCCAGTTGGTGGACACCACGGAAGCAGAACAACCCTGGTATCACCGGACCGTACCGTTGGGACTAGTGTGCTTGGTTTTGGTCATCGCGCTCAACATCGCATTCGCATAATCGAGGAAAGTGATATGCGAATAATGGAACCACTGTCGTGCCGAACGATAAGCCACATAACTAGTTATAACTGGACGAGAAGTAAGAAAGGTGCTGAATACGATGACTGAGCACACATCAACTCCCGCGAGCGCACCGGAAAAGCATAAGGCCGGAGCTTTTGATATCCGGACTGTGATCGCCATTCTTTTAGAGATATACGGTCTTGTTCTTGTGATCTGTAGTTTTGCGCTCGATCCAGGAACGAACCCAGATACGGGAGCATCGAAATCTGCAACAGACAATTTATGGGTCGGAATTGGGTTGCTTGTCGTCGCCGGTGTGTTTGTGGCGTGGGCAAAACTCAAACCCATCATTGTCGACGAATCAAAGATTGTTCACGACGACGAACCTGGCCTCGGGTAACGGTGAATAACCGAGTGAACAGTGACCTGTGATAGCTGATTCGGAACATGTGATGGACACAGAACAGCAAATGAATTCCGTAAGTGGTGAAAGATTGAATAAGAATTCGGATCATCCGTATTCAGTAACGTCGATGACGCTGGCTGACGGAAGGGAACTGATCTATTTCGACGACGACCCGGAGGTTCTCAACGGGTCTGTGAAACGCACTCTGACAGATTCACGTGAATTGCCGCACGCGAAAACCGATTCGGAAATTCGTCGTGATCCGCTCTCGGGGGAGTGGGTCGCTTACGCGAGCCACCGCATGAACAGAACATTCATGCCGCCCGCTAATGAAGATCCCTTAGCTCCCACAATTCCGGATCATCTGCCCACAGAGATTCCGTCGCCGGATTATGACGTCGTTGTGTTTGAAAACCGGTTCCCCTCGTTCAGTATGCACATGTCCCGGATGCCGAGCACCGAGGAAAATGATGGGGAGACAGATAAGCACACTGCCGACGATGACCCGCTCTTGGATAACGGAATGGTTCCCCACCGTCCTGCTGTAGCGCGATGCGAGGTTATTTGCTTTACGCCGGACATTTCCGGTTCTTTTAAGGACTTACCTGTTAGCAGAATCCGAACGGTTATCGAAGCATGGGCACATCGGACGAAAGCCTTATCTGCAATTCCAGAAGTCCGGCACGTCTATCCGTTTGAAAACCGTGGTGAAGAAATTGGGGTGACGCTGCAGCACCCCCATGGGCAGATTTATTCCTACCCAGAAATTCCACCGCGGATTCGAAGTCTCGTTCACTCGTCCAAGAAATATCGTGAAGAAAACGGGAGTGATCTGTTCGCCGATCTCCTCTCTGCCGAACTGGAAGAGGGAACCAGAATTATTGATCGCACCGATCATTTCGTCGTTTTCGTTCCCGCTGCCGCGAAATGGCCATTAGAAGTCATGGTGATGCCACGGCGTTCCGTACCGGATTTCGACGCATTATCCCAGGAAGAGCGGGCAGATCTCGCTCCGCTGTTGAAGAAGCTCTATACCGCCGTCGATAAGTTTTTCGATGGAGTTGAGCGAACACCACATATCGCATCCTGGAATCAAGCGCCCACAGTGCCAGAAGACCGTGATTATGTTCGGCTCCACCTTCAATTGTTCTCCTTAATGCGGGCGCCACATAGGCTGAAATATTTGGCGGGTTCCGAATCCGGAATGGGATTCTGGATTAACGACACCACCCCCGAACGCATTGCTCAACGATTTAGAGAAATTTGGGACGACAAATAATGACAGATTCACACGCGGAGCCAAAAGACCAACCGCAGCCAAACCCCTCACACACGCCACACGATCCCGAGGCAATCAGGTGGACCGAAGCCCGCAGCGATCAACAACTTATTGCCGACGCCACCACGTTGTTTACCGAGACGTTCGGTGGCAAGCCCGATGGTGTGTGGGCTGCTCCTGGTCGCGTGAACCTCATTGGTGACCATGTCGATTACGCAGGCGGAGTCTCCATCCCCTTCGCATTGCCGCATGTCACCGCTGTCGCAGCGCGCCGTCGCACCGATGACACCATCTCGATTGTTTCTCTTCCGCCAGGTGCCGCAACGGGGACAGATGATGTCACCCACCCCGAGGCGCTCCGTACGACCGTTGCGCTCGCGGGTATCGGCCCAGGTCATCCCGCCGATTGGTCCGGTTACGTCGCGGGAACGATATGGGCCGGTCACCAGAATGGTGCGATACCGTCATCCGATCAGCAGGACAACGGTCTGGACCTCGCCATTATTTCCGATGCTCCACTGGGCTCAGGGCTCTCAAGCTCAGCCGCTTTGGAGTGCTCCGTCGCATTAGCCGCTCGTGAGCTTGCCGCTCCCGAGCAACCCCTCGACCAGGCGGCCTACCAACTCCTCATCGACGCCGCGATCCGCGCAGAAAATGACGTCGTCGGCGCGTCGACAGGCGGGCTAGACCAGCGCAGTTCCCTCCTCGCGACAGCGGGCCACGCCTTAGCCATTGACTTCCGCACCAACGTCGTGAATCAAGTCGCGTGCGACGTCGAATCCGATGGGCTCGCATTCTTGGTGGCCGACACCAACGCGCCTCACTCATTGTTGGATGGGCAATATGCCTCGCGACGAGGCGTTATCGACGCCGTCACCGCACACGCCGGTGCGTCCACCCTCCTCGACATCGAGGATCCCCTCGCCGCAGCAACCTCCTGTGCGGACGCCGATGAATCCGCAGTCACGCCAGAGGTCGCACACATGCGCGTCCAACATGTCATTGACGAAACCGCGCGTACCCTACGCGCCCAAGACGCTCTGAACAGCAAGAACTGGAAAGAATTCGGGCGGCTCATGAATGAGAGCCACGAATCACTCCGCGACCTCTACGATGTATCCACGCCGGAACTGAACTCCGCCCGCGATGCAGCCCTCGACGCGGGTGCCGTCGGCGCACGTATGACTGGTGGGGGATTCGGCGGAAGCATCATCGCGCTCGTTCCCACGGACCGCATCACCGCGGTTGCGCAGGAAATTCACCAGCGCACCGTCGATAAGAAATTACCGAATCCCACATTCTTGGCGATCACCCCGGCTGCGGGTGCTCGGCGGCTGGTGTAACCCGGCGAACGAAAGATAGGCTTTAACCGTGACTGTCACCTCGAACACTAGTGAATATGACCTCTTTGTGGTCGGATCCGGATTCTTCGGGCTCACCATCGCAGAACGCATGGCCAGCGCCGGCAAGAAAGTCCTCATCGTAGAGAAACGCGAGCACATCGGCGGAAATGCCTACTCGGAAGCCGAGCCGGAGACGGGCATCGAGATCCACAAATATGGTGCCCACCTTTTCCACACCTCCAATGAGCGCGTGTGGAACTACGTCAACCAATTCACTGACTTCACCAACTACCAGCACCGGGTTTTCGCCATGCACAAAGGCACGGCGTACCAGTTCCCCATGGGGCTCGGGCTGATCAACCAATTCTTCGGGCGGTACTACAGTCCCGACGAAGCACGCCAGCTCATTAAAGATCAGACCGATGGGCTGGACCCGGCCAAGGCGAAGAACCTGGAAGAGAAGGCGATTTCGCTGATCGGGCGGCCGCTGTACGAAGCGTTCGTGCGCGATTACACCGCCAAGCAGTGGCAAACCGATCCGAAGGAGCTGCCGGCGGGGAACATTTCACGTCTTCCCGTTCGGTACACCTTCGATAACCGATACTTCAACGACACCTACGAGGGGCTTCCGGTCGACGGATACACCGCCTGGCTGGAACGGATGGCCGATCATGAGAACAACACGGTTCGGCTGAACACCGATTGGTTTGAGGTTCGCGACGAACTTCGCGCGGCCTCGCCCGAGGCTCCCGTCGTCTATACCGGGCCGCTGGACAGGTACTTCAACTACTCCGAGGGGCGCTTGGGATGGCGCACCCTCGATTTCGAAACGGAAGTGCTCGATACCGGAGACTTCCAGGGCACGCCGGTGATGAATTACAACGATGCCGATGTGAAATACACCCGCATCCATGAGTTCCGCCACTTCCACCCCGAGCGGAAAGACCGGTACCCGCGCAATAAAACGGTCATCATGAAGGAATTCAGTCGCTTCGCCGAGAACACCGACGAACCGTACTATCCCATCAACACACCGGAAGACCGCGACAAGCTGCTGGCTTACCGTGACCTTGCGGCGAAAGAGGCGCACGATCACAACGTTCTCTTCGGTGGCCGCTTGGGCACGTACCGCTACCTGGACATGCACATGGCGATTGGGTCTGCCCTGTCCATGGTCGATAACAAGTTGATGCCGTTCTTCGAGGATGGCCAGCCTATCGAAGCGTAGGGGAGTCCGAGGATAAAAGCTATCGGGCGGTGCCTGAGTACATTCCCGGTGCGCCGCCCGACGGATCTCAGTCTAGCTATTCACGTAGCCTAGCTGTCTACTTCTCCTGCTCCGGCGGATTGAGCGGATCACCACGTTTGACGTGGTAGAACGGCGTCTCATCAGCAGCCAGAGGAGTCTTCCCGGCAATAATGTCCGATGCCTTTTCAGCGATCATCATCGTCGGCGCGTAGATATTGCCATTCGGAATCGACGGCATGACGGAAGCGTCGACAACATACAGACCATCCGTGCCGTGAACCTGCATCGTGGAGGGATCTACCACAGACATCGGGTCGCTCTCTGGGCCCATCGCACAGGTGCAGGACGGGTGCAGCGCGGTTTCGGCGTCATTGCGAACCCACTCGAGGATCTCCTCATCGGTCTGCACCGCAGAGCCGGGGGAAATCTCGCCGTCGGTGTATTCCTTCATTGCCGGGGTGTCCAGCAGTTTGCGTGACACCTTGATAGCCTCAACCCACTCGCGGCGATCCTGCTCCGTCGACAAGTAGTTGAACAAAATATCGGGCTTGGTATCCACGGTCGGCGCAGTAATACGCACATACCCGCGCGCATCCGAGTACATCGGGCCAACGTGGAACTGGAATCCGTCGTCACCCTCCGGCTTCGTGCCGTCATAACGCATAGCCAGGGGCAGGAAGTGGAACATGAGGTTCGGGTAGTCCTCGTTCTCATTGGACCGCGCGAATCCACCAGCTTCGAAATGCGACGTAGCCACGGGGCCCTTATGCGTCGTCAACCACTGCAAGCCCAGCATCGGCCACCGCCACTTATCCAAGTAACGCTGAGCAGACACGGGTTTGGTGCAGTTGTACTGGACGTACACCTCAAGGTGGTCCTGCAAATTCTCGCCGACACCCGGCAAATCCTTCACGACGTTGACGCCGACCTTGTTCAACAGATCCTTATTGCCGACGCCGGACACCTGCAGAAGCTGCGGCGAATTGATTGCTCCACCACACAGGATCACCTTATCTGCGCGGACTTGGTGAGTGCGGCCGTGCCAGTAGTACTCGACGCCGACGGCTTTCGTGCCCTCGAAAAGGATGCGACGAACATTCGCGCGGGTGCGCAGTTCCAAGTTCTCGCGATCAAGAACGGGGTGAAGGTACGCGCGGGCCGCGGACAGACGACGCCCGCGATCAATATTCGCGTCGAACGGGCCGAAACCTTCCTGGCGGTACCCGTTCACATCCGGCGTGTAGTTATAGCCCGCCTGCTCGATAGACTTGAAGAACGCCTTGAACAGCGGCGACGTTGCCGGGCCGCGCTTCATGCGCAGGGGGCCATTGTGCCCACGGCGGGGATCGTCATCGGGGGACCCCAGCGCCGTTTCCATGCGCTTGAAGTAGGGGAGGCAGTACTTCCAATCCCATTTCTCTAGCCCATCGCGCTTGCCCCACTTCTCATAATCCATCGGGTTGCCGCGCTGGAAAATTTGCCCATTAATCGACGACGAACCACCGACGACCTTGCCGCGGGCGTGGTAAATCCGACGGCCATGCATTTCCGGCTCGGGGACGGACTCGTACTCCCAGTCGTAATGCTTATTGCCGATGGGGAAAGAGAATGCCGACGGCATGTGGATGTAGAGATCCCAGAGGGAGTCATTCCTCCCTGCCTCCAGCACCATGACCGACGTCGAAAAGTCTGATGACAGCCGGTTAGCCAACACTGAACCGGCGGAACCAGCGCCCACGATGACGACGTCGCGGTGTTCCACCGTTGAACCGGACTTGGGGAAAAGCTTGCCAATCTTTGAGCCAGCCGATGCGGCTGCGGACTCCAGCCGAGAAGCAAACGAACTCACGTAGAGATCCTCCTTGCCTAGAATGCATACGTAGGGCGCCGATGCGGCGCGTGATGGACATGGGCATCGGGAATCACGGCAGCAAAAATAGCGCGGTAGAAATAGTGCAGCTTATTTTTGCGCACATTTTCGGCCGTGAACCCCATTGATAATGAGTAATCAGAATAGCAAAAATAGACGAAAAAACCAAGTTGAAAATGTGTATTTAATGCCATGAAAAAGCGTTTGAACAGTAGCTATGCATATTGTGAAAACTCTTTTGAAATGTGACCGACTACATTTTCTATCTAAATTGTTTATACTCATACGGTCCCAGAAGAACTGAAGGAAGAGACGCATGGGCCGATTGGAGAGTTCTATTTCAGCCAGAAAGACGTCGACAATCCCTGACCATGAGGACGTAGACGGCAAGGGCACCAACAATGGCGCAGGGAAAAAAGACCCGACGAAAAATCAGGTAGTCGGAGGGTCGCAACCAACCCGGACGGTAGACCCGCCAGATGTGAACTGGCCGGTGTTTATCATTTCCGGCGTTCTTATCATCTGTATTGCACTGTGGGCGATACTGGCGCCCGATAACGCACTGTCCGTGTTGACGGACATCGTCGGAACGGTGTCGAAGAATGCTGGATGGTTCTATATCCTCACCGCTACGGTAGCTGTGCTGTTCATGCTTGGCGTCGCCATCACCCGTGCGGGCCTCATCAAACTCGGGCCGGACCATGCGAAACCGCAGTTCAGCCTTTTCTCTTGGGCATCGATGCTTTTTGCCGCAGGTATTGGCATTGACCTGCTGTTCTTCTCGGTGGCGGAGCCGGTGAGCCAGTATTACCACCCACCATCAGGTGACGGTGAGAGTATTGAAGCCGCACGTCAGGCCGTTGTTTTCACCCTTTTCCACTACGGCATCACAGGGTGGGCCCTCTACGCCCTGATGGGGATGGCTTTCGGGTACTTCGCATACCGCCTGAACATGCCCATATCCATTCGATCCGCGCTCTACCCGCTGATCGGTAAGCGGATCCACGGACCCGCTGGCGATGCCGTCGATATCGCGGCCATGTTAGGCACGGTTTTCGGTGTTGCTACATCATTGGGTATCGGCGTTGTTCAGCTCAATTACGGGCTGAAGGTCCTTTTTAACTTTCCCGAGAACTTAGGCTGGCAAATAGGGCTAATCGTGTTAGCTGTTGCGGTGGCCACGATTTCTGCAGTGTCCGGTGTTGATAAAGGAATCAAACGACTCTCAGAGATCAACGTGCTCCTCGCTATCGGGCTGATGCTCTACATCCTGGTCACAGGCCGAACAGCCTTCCTCTTCGACGCCCTGGTCATGAATGTTGGCGAATATGTGTCCAAGTTCCCCGGCATGACGATGGATACCTATGCCTTCTCCGGTGCTCAGGAATGGCTGAACTCATGGACGCTGTTCTTCTGGGCATGGTGGGTGGCATGGGCCCCCTTCATCGGTCTATTCCTGGCGCGCATTTCGCGCGGACGCAGTTTGCGGCAGTTTGTTGTCGGTACGATGTCCGTACCATTCTTATTCGTCCTGCTATGGGTGTCCTTTTTCGGGAATTCCGCTCTGGATAAAGTTATTCACGGCGATAGCGACTTTGGCCACATGGCAGTCGATAAACCAGAGCGCGCGTTCTACCTCCTGCTCGGTCAGTATCCGGCAGGCATGGTTGTCATGGGGGCAGCGTCGCTGATTGGTCTGTTGCTTTACATCACCTCTGCGGACTCTGCTGCATTGGTCATGAGTAACTTCACGTCGAAAATTACCGATTCTCAGCAAGATGGACGCGCATGGTCCCGTATTTTCTGGGCCGCTGCCGTGGGTGTTCTCACCATATCCATGCTGTTCGTCGACGGTATTCCCGCTTTGCAAAACGCAACGATCATTATGGGATTGCCGTTTGCCATCGTCATTTATCTCGTGATGTACAGCATGTTTAAGTCATTGCGTTTGGAACTATTGCAATCCAAATCGAGTGCGCGTGCTCTGCATGGGGCGATGTCTAGCCGTGCTGCGCCTGCGGAAGCTGGAATGAACTGGAGGAAACGCCTCAACCGAGCCATGTCATTCCCGTCGTATAACCAGGTGGAGGCATACATTGACAAGGTCGCTGCCCCGGCTTTGGACAAAGTGGCGAAGGCATGCAAGGAACGCGGTGCAGATGTCGAGTACACGCGGTCAATCGTGGAGGGGCTGGGATTAGCTCAGCTTGACTTCCGTGTGAAATTTGGGAGCGACAAAGACTTCCGCTATCAGATTTATCCGACGCAGTACCCGATGCCGTCGTTTGCTGGCCGTATTCATCTGGATAGTGACAGTGAAGAACTGTATTACCGGTTGGAAATCTTCACCCTCACCGGTTCGCTGGGCTATGACGTTTATGGTTACACGGAATCTCAGCTCATTGAAAACGTTTTAGATTTGTATGAGCGGCATATGGAATTCCTTCACCTTCAATCCGATCTTCCGGGCGGTTCCGACCTGTCGGATAATGCCGATCCGGTCGTCGAATGGGTGGATGATTATTCCGACTATGCTGCGGACAGTGCCGCTACAACAGGCAGTTCTGTGAGAGGTGAGAAACAAGAGGAGGCGGATTCTTCCTCCGCGTCATCACAGAGCTTAGCCTCTCCAGAGAGCGAAAAATAACGATCATGAGAAAGTGAGTGCAGACACTTTATGTCGCAATCAATGACGCAAATGAAAACTGCTCCGACGCCGGCAGCCGAGCCGGAATCACTGTTCATCAATGGTGAATGGGGTTCTGCGATCGACGGTGAGACACGCACGATCACCTGTCCTGCTAACAATCAGGCAGTGGGCGTGGTTGCTGAGGCGTCGACGAACGACACCGACCGCGCCATCGCCGCTGCTCGTGAGGCTTTTGACTCGGGCGTGTGGTCTGGATGGTCGGGCTTTGACCGCGGCCAGCTTCTCCTCACCGTCGCGGACGGTATTGAGGAGCGCAAGGACGAATTCGCGCTTGCGGAGTCCTTGGATACGGGCAAGCGTCTGATGGAATCCAATGCCGATATGGATGACATCATCGGTTGCTTCCGTTACTTCGGCAAGCTCGCCGGTAACGACGCCGGACGCGTCGTTGACGCTGGTGATCCGTCGATAAGCTCACGTATTGTGCGTGAGCCGGTGGGCGTGTGCGGGCTGATTACCCCGTGGAATTACCCGCTTCTCCAGGTTGCGTGGAAGGTTGCGCCTTGCGTGGCCGCGGCGAACACCTTTGTTCTGAAGCCGGCTGAGCTGACGCCCCATACTTCTATGCTGCTGCTGGACGTGATGGATAAGGCCGGATTGCCCAAGGGGGCGGGGAACCTGATCACCGGCGCTGGTAAATCGGCGGGCGCGCCGTTATCGAGCGACCCCCGCGTTGACATGGTATCCTTCACGGGTGGCCTGGAGACCGGACGTCATCTGGCTTCTGAGGCGTCTCTCACAGTGAAGAAGATTGCCCTTGAGCTGGGCGGAAAGAACCCGAACGTCATTTTCGCGGATGCCGATTACGACGCCGCGCTGGATAACGCGATGAATGCTGCGTTCGTCCACTCCGGCCAGGTGTGCTCGGCGGGTGCGCGGCTCGTCGTCGAAGAGTCCATTGCGGAGCGCTTCGTGACAGATCTTGTGGCTCGCGCGGAAAAGGTTCGCCTGGGTGGCCCATTTGATGAGAAAGCGGAGACAGGTGCGCTGATCTCGGAGGCGCATCGCGAGAAGGTCTCGAATTATGTGGCCCATGCGCGCGAGCAAGGTGCCCGCGTGCGGTGTGGTTGTGCCTTCGGTACTGGTCCGACAGCCGACGGCAGTGCGTCATTGGATGATGGCTGGTTCTACTTGCCGACGGTGATTGATCAGTGCACCCAGGAGATGGACTGTGTTCACGATGAGGCTTTTGGCCCGACGGTGACGGTGGAGACATTCTCGACGGAAGAGGAAGCCATCCGCATCGCGAATGACACGAACTACGGTTTGGCCGGGGCTGTGTGGACCTCCGATGCCGGCCGCGCAGAGCGCGTTGCTCGCAGTTTACGGCACGGAACGATCTGGATTAATGATTTCCACCCCTACCTGCCGCAGGCAGAGTGGGGCGGCTTCGGCCAGTCCGGCATGGGCCGCGAGCTCGGCCCTACTGGCCTGGAGGAATACACCGAGCCGAAACACATTTATCACAACACGACGCCGGGTGTGACCGGGTGGTTTAGCCCCGAGGAGTAGGTTTTTCGACGGAGAACAGTGGTCGCATGGTCGTGATTGATGCGTTCTCCGTTGGCTCGGATGCCATGGTGATTTCCATTCGTCGGCTATCCATCACCACCACAGGAACAGTGGTGGGCCGGCCAGCTGCAGCGACGGCGGGCACGTCGTATGTCACGATCGGCTGACCTTGGACAACGTGGTCGCCCTTCTTGGCGTGGACGGTGAATCCTTGGCCGTTTAATTCGACGGTATCGATACCCAGGTGCACGAGAACACCGATGCGGTCGTCGGTCATGATGGCGAAGGCGTGCGGGAAGAGCTGCATGATGCGGCCACCGACAGGGGCGACGGCCTCGAGGACGCCATCTTGCGGACAGATAGCGAGGCCGCGGCCCACGGTTTCCGACGCGAACGTTTCATCGCCTACCTGTGAGAGTGGGATAACCGTTCCGGGGATCGGCGCGCGGACTTCCAGCGGCCCGTTGGATTCTGTGGAGGGTGCCTCCGCTGAGTCTGACGTCGGCTCTGAGTGTTCTGCGGTGGTAGCAACCGCGAGAGCTGCGTTGATTTCGTCTTTAAGGACATCGGATTCTGTTCCGAAGACTGCTTGGACGCTGGTTCCGATCTCCATGACCCCGGACGCGCCCAACGCTTGGAGCTTGTTCTTATCGACGGCGGCGGGGTTGTTGACTTCCATGCGGAGCCGGGTAATGCACGCGTCCACGTTCGCGAGGTTCTCCCGCCCGCCGAAAGCGTTAATAAGGGCTTCGGCTCGCGACGATGGGGCAGGTGAGCCTTGTGTGCTGCCACCCGTGGCGTTAGAGAAGATCTCAGAAGGTTCGTTATTCGCCGTTGCGGTGTCGGTTTCTGAGCCCGACTCATCGGTGTTGTCAGCTGCACCAACCGTCGCATCTGCTCGGCCTGGCGTGTGAAGGTTCCAATGCACGATGGCGAACCGGAATATGAGGTAGTAGAGAACCGCGAACGCGAGCCCTTGAACGATAAGAAGAGGAATGTTGTGTGCAGCGGGGGCCGTGCCATAGAGAATCAAATCGAGTAGCCCGGCGGAGAACGAGAACCCCAGGTGGATATTCAGCAGCTCCGCGATGGCGAGGGATAGACCCGTGAGTACCGCGTGGACAACGTAGAGGGGGAACGCTAAGAACATAAACGCGAATTCGAGCGGTTCGGTCACGCCGGTAAAGAACGCCGTCAGCCCGGCGGCCGAGAGGATACCGATCGCCGTCGCTTTTTGTCCCTTCTTCGCTGTGTGAATCATGGCCAGCGCTGCCGCGGGCAGACCGAACATCAAAATGGGGTAAAAACCGGAGGTCAGCAGCCCCGCGGAGTGGTCACCCGCGGCGAAGCGGGAGAGCTCGCCGGACACAGTTCCGTCGGGTCCGTTGTAATCACCGTAGATAAACCACACGTAGGTGTTCAGAATGTGGTGAAGTCCCAGCGGGATGAGCATTCGGTTAGCAAATCCGTAGACAAACGCTCCTAATGCACCCGTTCCACCGATGAATCGGCCGATCGCTGTCAATCCTTCGTTGAAAATGGGATAAATGTACGACAGAACAAATCCGGTGATCAGCGTCGTTACTGAGACGACGATGGGTACGAATCGGCGCCCGCCGAAAAAACCGAGATAGGACGGCAGTTTAATGTCGTGATACTTGTCGTATAGCCACGCGGTGAGCAGTCCAACGACGATACCGCCGAACACGCTGTAATCGATGAGGGCTTGGTCGCCCGCGGAATCTTTAACTCCGTTGAGGACGAGCGGTGGCATTTGCTTAAACACCGCCCCCATCACGAGGTATCCGGCGACGGCCGCCAGGGCTGTTGAGCCGTCGGCCTTCTTAGCGAATCCAATAGCGACGCCGACCGCAAAGAGCAGCGGGAGCTGGGAGAAAAGCGCTTGCCCAGCGGCACTCATCGCCTCGAAGAAAGGGCCGACGACGGGGGTTTGGATCCGTCCGAGGAGGTCGTCTTGGCCTAATCTGAGAAGTATTCCCGCTGCCGGTAGGAGCGCGATGGGCAACATGAGGCTTTTACCCAATCGCTGGAGCTGGGAGAAGTCAGGTCTATGAAACTTCCGTTTCGACGCTGAGGGTGATGCTTCCGGTGAAGATGACGGTGACGTCGACGGGGCATCAGCACTGGTGGGGAGCGATTCTGGCCGCTGGGGGGCCTCGGGATTTTTACGCGAGGACGAGTGCTCGGTACTTGTCATACAACCTATGGTGGTTGCACCTGACGCGTGAATCAAGTGAGGTCTTCGTCACTCGAAGTGGAGCGTATTGACCTGAGCCGTACCGATGTAAGAAGCAGTAAGATTTTATTTCCTCTATCCTTTTAGGAAAGCGATCTATCAAGGGTGCGAAGTCGGAACGGGGCTAGTACGAAGCTGGCGCGAGGTCAGCGCCACATCGCGCCACCCGGGCGACAATCGAGCCTGCATGGGCCAAATGTAAAGGAAGAGGGACGGTATGGGTCGGGTTAAACAAGTGTTGTCATACCGCATTACCCGGATTATTTTGTGTGTGATTATAGGTGTAGTACTCGGCCTTCTGATTTATCTAGGTTTCAGGCTTTATCTGGATAATATGCTAGGAGGCCGATAGTGAAGAAAGTCGTCTGGGGCATTCTCTATGTGTTTATTGTTGTTGTCGTAGCTGCCGTGACCGCCTATTACTTTTGTACGCGTATTGATGTGTTGAGTAGAACGTTTAAAAATAATCCAGATTCATATTCAGTCGTGAAGGACCTTAAATATGGCTATGGGGTCCAGAACAACTTCGACTTATACCTGCCCAAGGATAAAAACTCCTCGCAGTTCCCTCTAGTGGTGTGGATCCATGGGGGAGGGTTTGTTAGCGGCGATAAAAAAGACGCTGCCTCGGCAAAGGACGCAGCAACCCGAGGGTATGTGTCGGCTTCTGTGAACTACACGACCAACACCGATGATCATCCCTCAAACCTGGACAAAATGTACACGGAGATCAAGAACAGTGTGAAAGCTGTGGTTGCACAAGCCAAGCAACATGGATATCCGGTGAATCAAATGGCCATCACGGGGGAATCCGCTGGCGGCACCCTCGCGATGATGTACGCCTTCCGCGATGGGAAAGATAGCCCCGTTCCCTTAAAATTTGTGTTTCAGGAAGTTGGGCCCGCGAGTTTCCAGCCGGAAGACTGGGCTGACTCGAATGGCGATATTAAAGGCTACGGGAAAGATAAAAAGAAGTTCTTAACTGAACTGACGGGCGTGCAGCTAACCGATCACGATATGGAGGATGGTTCTTATCACGACCTTGCGGAACGCGTTTCTCCCTATCATTACGGTTCCGCTAATTCCGTTCCCATGCTGATGGCATACGGAAAGAACGACAAAATTGTTCCTTTTAAGGTCCATGATCGCTTATTAAGCGCTCTTGATAATAACCACATCCCCTACGACTATTTTGTCTTTCCTCGATCGGGCCACGGTCTGTACTCGGACCCCGGCCAAGCAAAGAAGTACGTCGACAAACTTGGGGACTACTACGACAAATACTTCGATTAACCGCCCCGCACAGCACGGGCCTCTACTTCCCGTTCTCCACTAACTCCGACGCTAAATAGCTCTGCGCGGACCCAGCCAGTACTCTAGGCATGGTGTTTGCGTCGAGGATGTGTCGGAGGCCAGCGTCGTAAGACTAGTGCTCAAGTGCTGTAGTGCTGGACCATAGTGCTGGCGGCGTGCCATTGGGGAACCTCGTCGCGCTGGTGAGCTGCGGTAGGCTCAGTGTGTTGACAGAAGTGAAATGAAAGGGTTAGCGAGTATGAGCCAGGCGGGGAGTCAGGCTAAAAGTCGAGCTGTGGAGCGCCTTCAGCGCGTTATTCTGCCTCGCAGGGGGGAGCCGCACGATGTTCGATCGTTGTACATGATCGAATCGAAGGCGAATAAGTCGCGCGCTGTGCTCCACAGCCGCACCGAGGCGACATTCCCGGCAGGCGCCGAGGTCAGCTTCGAAACCTACTTCAACGGCTTCCCGGCTTCCTATTGGCGACGCTGGACCCAGCTGAAATCCGTCGTCTTGAAGCTCGAGCTGCAGGGCGATGCGCGCGCCGACGTCTACCGGTCGAAAATCGACGGATCCCGCATTGCTGTCGAAGGCAAAATGGCCGACGTACTTGCCGATGACATTCACGCCACCACGGCCGAAGAGAGCACGCAGGACACCATCGAGGGCGAGCCGTCATCCGCGGAGTCGACTGTATCGACGCTGGAATTTGAGATCCCTCTGGACCGCTTCGAAGACGGCGGCTGGATCTGGTTCGACCTAACCTGCGAAACGGATGTCACGTTGTTGGCCGCCGGGTGGTACGCGCCAGAACAACCTGGTCCTCAAACACTGCCCGACGGTTCAACGATCGGCCCTCAGGATAAATCCGTGACGGTGGGTATTCCGACCTTCAACCGTCCCGCCGACGCCGTTGCCGCCTTAGAAGCCATCGCTTCTGACCCAGAAGTCGACGCCGTTATCGACGCTGTTTTGATGCCCGACCAGGGAACGAAGCACCCTGCCGATGAGCCGGGCTTCGATGACGCCGTCAAGCACTTTGGTGACCGGTTTCACGAGTTCCGCCAGGGCAACCTGGGTGGATCGGGCGGTTACTCCCGCATTATGTATGAGGCTCTGGGCGGCGTGGGCTCTGAAGAGGAGCGCAAACAGCGAGCCACCAAAGCTCCGTTCATTCTTTATATGGACGATGACATCGCCATCGAACCTGACTCCATTCTTCGCGCACTCCAGGTTGCCCGGTACGCGCGCCAGCCCATGTTGGTCGGCGGCCAGATGCTAAACCTGCAAGAGCGCAGCCACTTGCACAGCATGGGTGAGGTCATTGATCGGCATTCGTTCATGTGGACCTCGGCACCTCACGTCCACTACGACCACGACTTTTATCAATACCCGTTGCGTGACCGTCGAGATCATGGGCGGAACGCGAACGGCGATGTCATTACCTCGCGCGACCTCCACCGTCGTATCGACGTCGACTATAACGGCTGGTGGATGTGCATGATCCCGCGCGTCGTCGCAGAAACCATCGGGCAGCCGTTGCCGCTGTTCATTAAATGGGATGACGGCGAATATGGCCTACGCGCTGGGCACGCGGGTTTCCCGACGGCGTCGTGGCCAGGTATCGCGATCTGGCATATGGCCTGGTCCGATAAGGATGATGCCATTGACTGGCAGGCATATTTCCACCTGCGCAACCGTTTGATCGTCGCTGCTATCGAGCAGGACGGCTCCATTTTGGGCATGCTGCAGTCGATGGCCAAGGCGACGACGAAGCATCTCATGTGCCTTGAGTACTCGACGGTCGCTATCCAGAACGAAGCCATCAAGGACTTCCTGCGTGGCCCTGACCAGCTCTTTGATATCCTCGACACCGCGCTCCCGCGCATCAACGAGTTGCGCAAAGAGTACCCGGATGCGGTCGTGTTGCCTTCAGCGTCGGCGGTCCCGCCGGCTAAGGGTGGGCCGAAGAATCTCACAAAGATCCCGCTCAACCCCCTAGCTAAGGTGTCCACGCTGTCGAAGGCTGTGAAAAAGCAGTTCTCGCCCAGCGATGGTGACCCCGAGGTCCCCGACGTTAACCTTCCGCCGATTGAGGCCTGCTGGTTCTCCTTGTCGCGTATCGACGGAGCTACGGTGACGACGGCCGACGGCCGCGGAGTTGTGTTCCGTAAGCGTAACCGTGCCAAGGCCGTGAAGTTGGCCCGTGAGTCGATGCGTCTGCAGAAGGAAATTTACGATCGCTTCCCGGAGATGCGTCAGCTGTATCGCAAGGCTCACCCAAGGCTGACCAGCCGCGAGGGATGGAGCACGATCTTTGAACGCTAAACACAAAGGGGATCGACACAAAGGGGATCCCTTCGACGAAACCCGGGTGCTTGAATTCATTCAGGGCGCTATTGCGGATACACCGGGCGTTATGCCTCTGGCCAGGGGACTGAGCCACGCAGGTGAACATGCCGCCGCTTGGTTGGCGCTGGGCGTCGTCGGAATGATCGCGGATGAGAAACGTCGTACCCAGTGGGGAGTACTGGCCGGGGCAGCGTTTGGGAGCCACGCCGCATCTGTGATTCTCAAGCGTATTGTTCGTCGTCCCAGGCCCCACGGACCACGCGTGCGCATCGGGGTGAAAACTCCGTCGAAGCTGAGTTTTCCCTCGTCACATGCGACGTCGACGACGGCCGCGATGATTGAGCTCTCACGGATCACCGGCTCGCGCGTGCCTTTGACAGTGATTCCGCTTATGATGCTGTCGCGAATGACAGTCGGCGTGCATTACCCAACAGATGTTGCAGCCGGGGCTCTCTTAGGAGGAATATCAGCGGAAGCTATTCATCGGGCTGTGACGCACCAGTAGGCTAGTGCGGTCGATAGCGTTGACAGGGTAGTGCGATTGATGGCGACTGCGAATGTCACCACAGAGGAGTTATAAAGACACGATGGCGGGTAATGAACACGATCCGTATCCCAGTAATGAATCCAATGGTGCGCTAATTGGGTCCGAGCCTCATACCCGAGGTCTCTACCCCGAGGCTCCTAAAAACGCAGACGATAAAGCCTCCGCGAAAATGCGGGAGCCCAAGAACCTGCCAGAGGCGATGTTCAAGGCCATCCGCCCCAAGCAGTGGGTGAAGAATGTCTTGGTGGTGGCCGCTCCTGCGGCTGCCGGTTCGGATATGTTCACCGGTCGCGTCGCCGTGGACGTCTTCATTGCGTTCGTCGCCTTCTGCTGCGCGGCGTCGTCGATTTACCTGATTAACGACGCCCGCGATGTTGAAGCTGACCGTGCTCACCCGACAAAGCGGTACCGACCCATTGCCGCAGGTGTGCTCCCAGTGGGAGTGGCTTATGGAATGGCCGTTGTGCTCATTCTCGCTGCGTTAGCTGTCTCTTTCTTATCGACGTCCGCCTGGGCCTTGGCAACAGTGATCGGCGTCTACATCATCCTGCAGTTGGGATACTGCTTCGGATGGAAACACCAGCCCGTGATTGATATCGCGTTGGTGTCCTCGGGATTCCTCTTGCGCGCGATGGGTGGTGGCGTCGCTGCGGGGATCGACCTCTCACAGTGGTTCCTCTTGGTCGCGGCGTTCGGTTCCCTGTTCATGGCGGCTGGCAAGCGGTATTCGGAAATTCTGCTGGCAGCTAAATCGGGGGCAAAAATTCGCAAATCCCTCGAGGGATATACCCCGACTTATTTGCGCTTCGTATGGACCTTGTCCGCGACGGCGGTCGTGCTGACCTACGCCCTGTGGGGTTTTGAGATGGGCCAGAAAGATAGTTCCGCGTCCGCTCTGTGGTACGAGATTTCGATGGTGCCGTTTACGGTCGCTATTTTGCGATACGCAGCCGACGTCGACCGCGGTGATGGGGGTGCGCCAGATGAATTAGCTCTGCGTGACCACGTACTTCAGCTACTGGGGCTTCTCTGGGCTATCGCTATTTTCATTGCGGTGTACGTGGCGCCGTCCTTCTAGGCTGACACTTCTCGGGTACGGCTTGTCGGTCGTGGCGTGTGAACTGTCGTAACCCGGTGAAAATCACGAAGTAACGTGGACAGAGTATTATTCGATTACTATTGTGTGTCATCGTTCCACCGAGTGTGATCGGTGATTATGGACGGCTACTGAAGGGCCGACCGCGTTCGTACCGTGAATGAGTGAGATAGGGAACTTCCCAGGCTCTTGAGGAAAGAGGAAAATTTTATGATGAGCTTCTCGCGACGTGTGGGAGCTATGCGTAGGCCCTGGCTTATGGTGGCCGTGCTGGTGAGTGCCATTGCGCTCATGCTCGGCGTGACCACTGCCCTGAGCTCAAATAAAGCTCATGCGGAGGGGAGCCGAGACACCCTACGGCCGGGCTGCACATGGGATGCTGCCGCCTACTGGGTGCAGAAGTGCACAGTCCACTCGAATGCCATGAACAAGGACATTCCGGTCCAAATTCAGGCAGCCAATGGTAACGGCAATGCCGGCCTCTACATCTTGGGCGGATTCGCCGGCCCCACGAACAGCAGTGGCTGGATCGACTGGGCTCACGCTCAAAACGTTTTCGTTGACGACAACATCACGAAGGTCTTTCCCCTGGGTGGTAAAGCTTCCTTCTACACGGATTGGGAGAAGCCCTCCACATCAGCTGATGGCACCCAAACCTACAAGTGGGACACGTTCTTAAGCTCTGAGCTTCCGGCGTATCTCCAGGCCAACTTCGGCGTTTCACCGATCAACAACGCGGTTGCCGGAATGTCGATGGGTGGAACTGGCGCGATGAACTTGGCTGCTCATCACCCGAACCAGTTCCGTCAGGTTTCGTCCTTCTCGGGCTACTTAGCTACCTCGAACCCGATCATGCGCATGGGCATTGCCGGTGCGATGCTCGGAAATGGCGGGTACCGAATCGACCAGATGTGGACCGGTGACCGCATCCGTCAGAACGATCCGACGAAGAACGCGGCCGCATACCGCAACACCGACGTGTACATTTCCGCAGCGACCGGCTGGTGGAACCCGCAGGATGACTTCTTCGCTAACCCTGTCTACTCCGTTTCCGTGATGGGTATGGAAGCTGTCTCTCGTGTGACCACCACCCAGTTTGAAGGTGCTCTCCGTGCGCAGGGTATTAACCCGACTATTGATTACCCATTGGCTGGTGTCCACAACTGGACCAACTGGCGTAAGGAACTGATCAAGGTTCGCCCGCGTATCCTGCAGGCAACCCAGAGTGCCGCTGGTCAGGGTGTTCCTGAGGGAGATGAGCCTCTGACAGGCGATCCGGGCTCACGGTCTGCTACTGTTCCGGGAGTTCGTGGCGAAGATGTTTCTCCAGCCGCTCAGAATGACGCAGCTGCCACCGGAGGCGACGTCCAGCGCGCTGTTGATAACAGCCACCAGGGCCAGTAGGTCACCACTGAGCCACCACAGAGGGGGCCTGGGAAAATAACGTAAATATTCCTTCATAAGGCGCAGGTACCAGTTAGGGTACCTGCGCCTTATGTGTTTTCACCCGTCGTCAAGCGAAGCGTCGGCAAAAAATCACATAAACAACACCGTTATCCGCGCGTCGCATAGGTAACATGCGTATAACACGGTAATAATGATGTCGGAAGAAAATGTCTACCGGCACAGAACTAAGGAACTACAGGTATGCGCGTCTCTTCGAAGCTCTCCCATCGTCGAACGTGGCCCACCACGATCGCTGCAACAGGTTTTGTTGTCATGCTTGGTGCAGCGGCTATTCACACTGGCGCGAGAGCCGAGGACGCCCCCGCAGAGAGCCAGAGCCCCAGTGCTTCTGAAAGTGCTGCTCCACAAGGTTCTGAGAACGGCGATGGAGCCGCTCCAGCAGAGCATGCCGATGTTCCTGATTCAGTTCAAAGAGAAGCCGCCAAGAATGCGTTCCCTCTCAGTATTCCTTCTGAGCCGCTTCCGATGCGCACAGAGCAACAACAGCTCGATAACCTCCCCGATGGGGTATCCATTGATCACATCGATTGGTTAACCGACCGACGGGTGGCGCTGTATATCAACTCCAAGGCGATGCCAGGAAATCCCATTAAGGTTGAGATCCTTCTTGCTCGGGATTGGTACTCGCAGCCGGATAAAACATTCCCGACGGTTCTTGGGCTCGATGGTATCGTCCCCAACCAAATTGAGAACGGGTGGACTGCGGGGACGAATATTGTTCAGCAATTCGCGGACCGCAATGTCAACGTCGTGTTGCCGGTGGGTGGTCTCGCCTCGTTCTATACCGACTGGCTGAATGAAGATAGTGGCGTGCTCTACAAGTGGGAGTCCTTCCTCACTCAGGAACTTCCCCCGATTCTTAAGGAAGGTTGGCGGGCTAATGACAAGACCGCCGTCTTCGGCATGTCGGCCGGCGCGACCGGTGCCATGAACCTTGCCGAACGGCATCCGGACATGTTCAACTTCGTCGGCTCATACTCGGGTTATCTGGACACCAGCTCTCCGGGGATGAGTGAGGGGATCGGTCTCGTCATGAAGACGGTGTCTCCCTTCAATGCTGAGAATATGTGGGGGCAGTATGGGTCTGAAGGTTGGAAAGAGCACGACCCGAAGCTCAACGTCAGCAAGTTGAAGAACACCGGTGTCTATGTTTCCGCAGGATCGGGCGCAGCCGGATCCTATGATGACGAGAGTCAGGTCCTACCAGGGCTTCCGAAGAAGGGGCTCACGTTCGGGCAAGAAGCATTAGCTCGGATGACGTCGGAAACGTTCGTGAGCCACGCCAAGCGCGCGGGTATCAATGTCACGACGGCGTTCCGCAATTCTGGAACCCACACCTGGCCGTATTGGCAATTCGAACTGGGTAAGTCCTGGCCGTACATGGCGGATGCTCTTGGTCTGTCCCAGAACGATCGAGGCGCGAACTGCGTCCCCATGGGTGAAATTGCCAGCGCCGCACTGAAAGACCAGGACAAGCTTGGTGGGTGCACTTCCGACGAGTACGACGGCGCCAACGGAGGAAAGATCCAGGATTTCCGGAATGGACGCACGTTCTGGAGTCCGTCGACAGGAGCGCATAACCTGTGGGGCCGTATCGGCGCTCATTATGCCGAGATGGGCGGGCCCAAGTCATTCCTGGGCTACCCGACGAGTGAAGAGATCACCTCTCCCGATGGCAAAGGCCGCTTCGTGACGTTTGAGCACGGATCCATCTATTGGAACGCTGAGACCGGACCTCACGCTTTGAAGCCGGAGATGTTCGACGCCTGGGGAACGACGGGCTATGAAACCGGCAAGCTGGGTTACCCCACGGCTGATGAGAAGTCAGTGGCGGGAGGTGCAGTCCAAGAGTTCCAAAATGGCCTGGTGACTAGGTCAAAAGATGGAACGGCGCATTATGTGCAAGGTGAGATTGCCAAGAAGTTCAAAGACGTTGGTGGAGCAGACAAACTCGGCTTCGCAAAAACCGACGAAGTACCCGTTGATGGTGGAGCGTTCACCGAATTCGACAAGGGCTATATTTACTGGTCCCCGGATACCGGTGCTCACGTCATCATGAAAGGCGGGATTTTCGACACCTGGGATAAGAACGGTGCCCAAGGCGGGAAGTACGGATTCCCGACCTCAGACATGACAAATATCCCAGCCGGCGGTCTGACCATTGATTTCCAGCACGGCGCTATTAAAGAGATCAACGGTCAGGTTCAGGAACCGTAAAATCGGGTAAGGATACGGGTAAGGATGATCGTGAACGCTGGGGCCATCCGTCACTATGATGGCGCGAGGACAGCGACGAAATAACAGCGACGGCGGGAACGACGGGAAGGACACACGCATGACTTCACGCGGTGGATTCACAATGAGCTCGAATGCTGCTGATGAGGCTGGTGGCTATGAGGCAGACCAGCCGTTGGCTTCCCCTCGTCGTCGGAGCCATCAAGCCAGGAACCGTCGGTCTTCAGTCACGCGGAGTGCTGCCCTAGCTTTAGCATCGGTGCTGGGCGTGGGAGTTCTCGCAGCGTGTGGTGATGGCTCCACAGCCACCCAAGACGATTCCGATTCCGCCACGACCACTCAAGCCCGGTCATCCAGTTCATCGAGCAGTTCGACAAAGTCATCCGCGAGTTCGTCGTCGTCAAGCTCTAAAAAATCGGCAGATTCCAATAACGGCGTCGGCGATAGTCCTGATGCCAAGGACGACGAAACCCCGGTTGAAGTGTCGCGTGTTCCGGCGCCGAACCGTGGCCAGCGCACGGACGAAGAAAAGAAGTTCCTGGCGACGATTCAGAAGGACAAGATCAACGTTGATGGCTCCGCAGCTGACCAAGTGATTGCGTCTGCTATGGAATACTGCCAGGCAAAGGCTGAGGGACAGGACAGTTTTTCGGTCAGAGCGATGGCAGGGCAGCTGATTGAGCAAAAGCTCACGGATCAGCCCTTGGACCAGGTAGAGCGTGCCATCACCGATACTGCCGATAGCGACTTGTGTGGTGACTAGACCCTAGACATGTAACCTGTTGCTATGGCGCAGAAAGGGTCTCGATCAGTATTCCGCAAACTACTGGTCATCATTGGTGTTTTCATTCTTCTGGGCGCAATTGCTGTTGGAATAACGCAGTGGATGGGGTCTCAAGGCCAAGGCCTTGGAGGTCCGTCGAACAATGGTGAAGGGCCTGGCAATCCAGACCAATCCGCTGATTGTCCGTCTGTCGAAGTTATTGCTATTCCTGGGACAGGGGAGTCCTCGATGAATGACGATCCCCTTCATCCGACACAATTTCCTAATGCGTTGCTTCAAGGCGTTACGGGGCCTTTGACGCAGAATAATGATTCATCGTCGGTGAAGGTCTGGACAGCGAATTACCCTGCTCAGATGAAAACTCTGGCGACGTTGGACCAGATGAATTATGCGGACTCGGTCAACGAGGGAATCCGCATCGTCAACGCAGAACTATCCGCAACCCATGATCATTGCCCTGCGACGAAGTTCGTCATCATGGGGTTCTCCCAGGGAGCAGCCATAGCGGGCGATGTTGCGAGTGACATAGGAAATAACCGTGGGGTCGTACCGAGCGACACCGTCGCGGGAGTCACCGCACTTGCTGATCCACGTCGGATGACCGGTGAAGGGCAAACAGTCGGGGCTCAACCGAAAGGCGTCGGATCCGAAATTGCCTTGCAACCATTCGCAGCGGTGCTGGGCAATGTGGTGCCTGGTTTTACTCCCCGTGGTCCGCGGTCCGGAGGAATGGGCGATCTGAACGACCGCGTCAATGAGATTTGCGCGCCGGGCGATGCTGTGTGTGATATGCCCACCAGCTTGAAGGTTGAGCCAGAGAATGTGGACGCGTTGTTCACGGGCAACTCGCTGCATATTCAATATGGCACGAACCCGAACGTCATCGAGGGAACGACGTCTATTGCGTGGATGCTTCAGTGGGTTCAAGGGCTCATTAACAACAACACATAATTCATGCCGCGCAGGCCGCGCCGGATAGGGTCGCGTAGATCGCACGCCCGCTGACATGAAGCTGATATGAAAAACCCGCACCTTGCTCCCCAGCAGGTGCGGGCTTCTCTGTCCCATTGCTCCCTCAGAGTCCTATAGATCACCCTTCTTTCCTAGTAGCTTCGGCATAATAAAGCCTGAGTCCGTTTTTCAGTGGTTAGCGGTGTACACGTGATGTGATGCTGTGTACCCGTGGCACCCTGCGTCGGTAGAAAACTGAGAATCCTGTTGTGGTCTCCGTCAGCCACTGACACGAATGAATCTACGGACATTCTCTGGTGGTTCCATCGAGTGAAGCTGTTAGTTTTCTTAGAACTGTGGTCACTATCACCCAACAATCTTCCCATAAAACGGAAAGAAGATGCCGACCGTTCTTTTCTTTGGCACAACAGCCATGTATTTTATGGATAGGACATGGAAGTCCTGAGTCATTCCAGACATGCCTGTGAGGGGATCGCAGGTCATCACTGGACACAATGAGGATGCATTGTCACCTCAAGGCTCATAAGCATATGACGGTGGGCATGGTGTAGCTCAGAGCCTCAAGCATTTCACGCTTTGGGCTGGGGGATCCAACCCGTGCCACCAGGAAATAAAGGGGAATTACATACAATGGGGGATAACCAAATCTCTTCGCGGGCAATGCATCGAGGATACCGCGGAAAGCACAGGGATAGTGAAACGCGCATTGGGGACCGCGCATCCTTCGCTGTTCCAGCAATGAGCTTGGGCATTGCGTGTGTAGGCATCACCGCAGCAGCTCCCGCTGCATTCGCCGGAGGATTTGTCGAACCGCAATCGGTATCCGTTAAGCCACAGCAAACGATGAATCAGCAGGTGGCAAAACCCGCGCAGGCAATACCCAAACAATCGCAAACGGTCATTTCAGCGTCCGAACGCGGAGGCACACAACAGTCCATCGCTCAGGGAATCCGCGTACAGCAAAAGCAGATCCCGCGGATGACGCCGTAATCCACCGCAACTCTCCCGAAAGCTACTGCACCTCAGCGTGCTGCCGTACAGATTGATCAGCAGACACGTAACGACGCGCAAACTGTCCAGGTTAACCGGCAGTTATCGCAGAAAGAGATCAATGGGAAAGATCTTGTCGCGGGAGATAGCGCTCGCGGCGTTCGTAATGGCCACGCGCAACGCATCGGTGTCGGCCCGTGCTCTGTTGGAGTGTCTAAGGCCGGAGCTAAGTCGGAAGCTGCCTCCAACGAAAGCGCTATCGGCGTGACTGCGGTAGCGAAACTCGCCATGGACTACAAGAACCGGATTGCTAGCCATATCGCCGCACCGGGAGCTTCTCTGGCTAAGAGCGCCGATTGCTCATGTCCACCGGACCGTGGCGCAATCCAGCAGAAAGATGCTCAGCGCATCGCCGCGTCGGCCCGCCACGCATGGAACGCAGATGGAAGCACGACGAATGAATCCGCTGTCGCAATCAGTGGCATCGGTAAGTCAGGAATTGTGTGGGGCGTCAAGGGCAGCATCTCATCCACAACTGCTGAACAATCTGTTGAACAGCAGCGTACGAGCATGCAAAAGCGCATTATTGAGCAGAACCGTAACACCCAGGTCTCTGCCCCAGTAGAGAAGGGGACACCGATTCAGAAGGGCACCCCGATCGAAAAAGGTGCACCCATCCAGAACGCGTCGCGTACGGTAGAGAAGAGCACGCCCATTGCCCAGAGGAATGTCATTACCGAGAAAGACATTCGGGCCGCTCAGGAAACAGTGAATCAGCACATTGCCAACGCCGCAGCAACGGTTAAGGCAAATGCTGCAGCAGCGGTTAACGCTAACGCGTCAAACCTGATCAATGCTGGTCTGTCAATTGCCGGCAACGTTTCGGCAGCCATTAACAGCGGTAATGCCCATAATGTGCAGGGGAACTGTCCTGTTCAGCAGCAGGTGAAGCAGGACCCATGCCAGAAGCCAGCGCCGGAAAAGAAGCCGTGTGCGTCAGCGTCACAGGGCCAGCTGGGGGTCAGCATTAATGCGCAGGCCTCCCTCGGCGTGAATCTCAACCTGCCAGTGTAAGAACTGCCAGAACAAAGAGGATCTAGAACACAGAGGAACCAGACCAAAGAGGATGAGGGCTCTTAGACGCCACCGTTAGGCAGTGGACTACCACAACACCACGTGGGTGGACACTGCTGCGGTGGCGATACGCCTATTTCACACCGTCGAATAGCTTCACAATGGGCTTCGATACCGCCAGAATGATGGCTCCGATCACGACGCACACGCAGATCATTGTTATGAAATAGATTGTGGAATCATGTGCGGACTCCGGATTGTAGAAGCCGGCCAGCGTACCTGCTAAAGCCGTACCCACAGCGGAGGTCAGATTCCACATCGCCACCATCCGTGCCGGATATGCACGCGGGGTAAGCTTCGTCGACATCGACAACCCCACCGGAGATAGCAGCAGCTCTGACACGGTGAAGAGGAACAGCACCACAACAATCATGTAGTAGGGCGTCGAATGGTCGGCGTAGCTCACGAAGAAGAGGAAAGGAACCAGGCCAAGCCCCAACATAATGGCCGATACACCAAACTTCACCGGAGTAGACGGCTGACGTGTGCCAAGACGATCCCACAGAATCGTGAAGAGCGGCGCTAAAAGAATAATGAAGATCGGGTTAATCGACTGAACCCATGAGGTCGGAGTATTTATGAAGCCCCAACTCAGGTTCAGCTTCTTATCCGCATACATTGCCACCATCGTGAACTGCTGCTGATAAATCGACCAGAACACGCATGCAGCCAGGAACATCGGAATAAATCCCAGCAAACGATGGCGTTCCGTCCGATTCACCAATGACGAACGGTACATTTCCTGCCAGAAGTAAATAGCGGCAACGATCGCAATGACCGCAACATACGTCGACACTTGAGAAGTGGGGAAGAGCAAAGCGAGCCCCACAATGATGACTGTCAACGCGATGACCCCGCCCCACGACTTCACGCGTTCATCAGGCTGCAACGGATTCGGTGCCTTGGCGCCAGCATTCTGCAACGTGGTCTTCCGCATGAGAATGTACTGAATAAGCCCCAAAGCCATACCGACCGCAGCTGCTCCGAAGCCCCAGTGGAACCCCATCTGCTTCCACAACGCGCCTGTCACCAGAGGGCCAATCAACGCCCCGATGTTCACGCCCATGTAGAACAACGAAAATCCGCCATCGCGTTTGGGGTCGCCCTCTTTGTACAAGGTTCCCACCATCGCGGAGTTCGCCGTTTTCAGAGTACCTGATCCCACGGCAACCAGGACAAGACCAATAATCAGGCCAGTGAAGCCGGGCAGGAGGGCGAGTGACATGTGCCCCAACATGATGAGTACTGCCGAGTAAAACAGTGTCTTTTCCGCCCCGAGGACACGGTCAGAAATCCACGCGCCACCGATTGAAGCGAGGAACACCGCACCGCCATAAGCACCGACGATCGATGTCGCCAGGCTTTCGGACATGCCCAGCCCGCCGTCGTCGGTGCTGTGATACAGGTAGAAGAGAACAAGGCCTTGCAGCCCGTAGAAGCTGAAGCGCTCCCACATCTCCACGCCGAAGAGGTTCGCCAACCCCCAAGGGTGGCCGAAGAATGTTTTGGAGGTGGTTTCGCCGCTTTCAGCGAGGCCGGATCCGGTGGATCCTGGGGCCTGGTCGGTATGTGACATACAACTATTGAATCACTCCGCTATTTCTCGCCATGCATAGCGGGGGTTATTTATTCATGTTTTACTTGTCTGTTACTTGTCGGCTTTGCGTTTTTCTTCGGCATCGATAAGAGCTTGTCGGCGCTCACGCCGCTTGTGTGCGCGTGACGCAGAGAGACGAGTAAGCCCCCTCCACCCGAGGATAAAAATCGCCGACGTTACCGTCGCCACGATGATGAATGACCAGTGCGGGAATTTGCTGTGGTGGAAGCCCCAAATCGTGAGGCCCACAATGACGGCGGGAATCCACACAGTGATGCCGAACGGGACCACGGCGCCGGCGGGGCGGCGGAGAATGGTCATGACACCGAATCCGGCGGCCGCGCCGAGGAGGAATGGCCAGGCAGTAGTGAGGACACCGCCCCAACTGAACGGCAATTCCGGTGAATTGTGGGCGATGCGCGCAAGCAGTGCGAAGAGAAGAACTGCGATGATGTCCATCACAGCTGCCTGCACGTAGCTCACCTGCGTCCCGGGTGCGCGGTCCTCGGCAGTCTCGGATCCGTGCGAAGCGGACTGTGACATGATGAACTCCAATCCTTGGTAGTACGCCATGATGTAGCGCCTATGTTGTCAGTATCGTCGATGCGTTATTCATGTTGTTGACGTGCGATTCCTCAGGACCGCCCCAACATCATCGCGCGTTTCGGGCCTGCATATTGAATCAGGAAAATAGCCCAGCCCACCGCGGCCAGGAGAATGAACGAAATCATCCTGAAAATAATGGTGGCGGCGAGCGCGGTTGCCGACGTCATACCGGTGGCGACGAGGGTGCCCACGATCGTCGCCTCAACGGGCCCCAACCCGCCCGGCGTGACCTGCGCAGTTCCCACAATCTTGGCGGTGACGAACGCGAGAACAACCGATGCCACATTCGGGTGCGCCCCGACTGCCCACAGGCAAACGAGGAGGCAGAGGCAATCGGCCCCCCAGTTCACGGCCGACCACACGGCCGCCAATGCGAGCTTCGGTAAAGGCAAGTCAACACTGCTGAGGGTCTTGATGCTTTCGCGCGCTTTGTCGATTCCCGTGTTGAGAGGCTTGCCCCGGTAATGGTTGACCTTTCGCAGGATCTTGACGACAACGCGTTCTACGTAAGAGAGGTGCGCCGCCAGCCATTTCACAACAAGTAATACGACGACGACCGCGGTGAGAGAGATCACGAGTGTCCACGGGTTCACCTTGGCGTCCAAAAAATAGAACGCGGTGAGGCCGTAGAGGGCAAGCACTCCCGACGCGATCACACCGGAGATCACCATGTACCAGCTGGCAATCACTGACGATGCTCCCCATTTGTGCTGCTCACGGAAAATCATCGCTAATGAAATAGCAGGACCACCGGGGAAGGTGGCGGACACAGAGTTCGACGTCAGAGTGAGGGCGTAGACACTGGACCGTTTACACGGAACCCCAGCGCTGCGGAGGAGGACGTACATGAGTTCGCCCATGGCCAGGATCGATACGCCGATAAAAGCGATCCCGACGATGACCCACGTGGTGTTGGCCGACCCGATGTAGCCCAGCCCCTCCGACACGAAGTCAATGCTTCCCCGTCCGATCATCGTGAGGGCGACGACCACAGCAAGGAAGAACACTAACCGGACAAGAGGGTGACGCATGAGGGAGAGTGCTCGTCGCCACCAGGGGAGAGGCTGAACCTTGACGCTGCCGGCGGTGCGGGATCTGCGCGATGCCTGTTCTTTGGGGGCGACGGTGGTCTCCGCGGCTGACTGCGCGTCGGCAAGCACTGTATCTTCAGCGGTGTCCTCTGTGCCCGCAGTGACCTCGGTTTCCCGTCCGGGGGTTCCCGCTTCGATAGTCATGGCCTCAGCTCCCTCACGACTAGCTGTCATGATGAGACGATTTCACGGAACGGAGGGAGCGGTACGGTTGCAGCCATGCACCGTCATCGGGGAGGCGGTCGAGGTTCACTCGCGGCAGCGGCGTGGTGAAGATATCCGGGATGTCTTCGAGGTCGACGAATCGTATCGCCTCGCTCATCACCGCCCAGGTGGCGTGTTCATAAAATCCCAGCACGGCAACGTCAATACCCTCGGCGGCCAGCTCTTCCAAGCGTGGTTGAAAATTTCTGCCGTCAGCGCTGGCAACATACACCGAGCGCAGTACACCCTCGTCGTACCGACGGTTGATGTGCGCCAGCATGTCCGGATCGACGTCGGTGTCGTCGAAAAGCTTGGGTTTGGCAAACACCGCGAACCCGAGATTGTGGAGCGCGTCGATCCATGGGCGGATTGAATCCGCAGACCCCGGCATGATGTTGGTGAACACCGTGGCTTCCGGTTCGATCTGCTCGTCGCGGGAAGCGCTGAGCTGGTCTGCCTCGTTGATCAGCCATTGTCCCAGTGAGTCGAAGCGTGGGCGGTAGGCAGAGCTTGGTCGTCCACCGAGAATCGAACCGAGACCCATGTCAATATTGGGTGCATCCCAAATAAGCAGTGCCGACGGGGTCTCGTCGGGTACTGCTGAATATGAATGGCCCCGGGATGTGGTGTTTGCGTGGTTGGTCACTTCCGCCTCCACAAGTATTCCCTGATTGTGTGATCCATGCTAAGCCCACGGTTTTCAAATTTCGTGGTGAGCTGCCGGTCGGTCAGGATCGGGGACTCATCCCACGGCCAACCCTTGTACTCAAGGAGTGGTTCCACGTCGACGCGTTCGTCGATCCACTCGGCATAGCCGGCGTGATCGGTAGCGACGTGGAGTACCCCACCGGGTTTGAGCCGGGACGCAATTAAATGCAGCGTTCCTGACTGTATGATGCGACGTTTGTGATGGCGCGCTTTGGGCCAGGGGTCTGGGAAAAAGATGCGCACCCCTAATAGCGACTCGGGTGCAATCATGCGATGGAGAACTTCGACGCCATCGCCACGAACCATTCTGATATTGGTGAGGTCTTCCCGGATGAAGGCGCCGAGCAGTTTCGCGAGCCCGGGTTTATACAGGTCAACCGCGATGACATTGAAGTCAGGTTCGCGGGAGGCCATAGCTACTGTCGACGTTCCCGTCCCCGATCCGATTTCGAGAATGGTGGGGGCGGACCGGCCGAACCAGCTGTCAGTATCGATAACAGCGTCATCGAGGACGCGACCGTAGGTTGGCCATTTCTCGTCCCACAGTTCTTGCTGACGGGGTGTCAGTGTTCCTCGTCGGAAGCTCACGGTTCCTAGTCGGGGGTAATCGCGACCATCATTGACGACGGTTTGCGGGGGCCGACCGTGGGGGAGTTCACCAATTGGGCCTTCAAGATTCGTGGACATCGAGCTTATTTTGCCAGGGAGGCCTACCTTTAATCAATCTTTCGCCGACTGTGTTTCGGGCATCATGACCACTTTTTCTGGGGAGTTGCTCTGAATTATCTGAGGATTGCGTGGGGATTATGTGGGGAATTTTTCTCATTAGGGTTGATCGCCGTGTGGATCCTGGTCATAATATGGGCGCACACAATTGAGCATTATGGAGATGTCGGTCTCGTCGCTCATCCGTTTTATTCAAATGTCGTATCCGCATAGCAATAGCGAGGCCCGACGCTTTTTCGACCACGCTGTAACTCATGTGAACTCCCCATCGGAGGTCTCGACCGCATTGGAACAGAGTGCTGCGGTAGATCCCGCGATGTGTGATCGAATACAAGAGATTATCGACGGTCAGATAGGTGATGCTGCGTGAGCGCGCCTGCGGTTCCTCAACAAACATCGTGGACGGGTGTTCCCGAATCGGACGGCGTCGGACCGACTGATAGAAAAACCGATGGGGGAGAACGACATTTCGTCGTCAGCATTATCGGTCCGGACGTGGCGGCGCTCCCTCGAGTAGCTGGTGTGGTGGAGGCTGCCGTACGGGGTGGCTTCCCCGGCGACCCCGAGAATGTGACATGGGAGGTCGCTATTGCGGCTGGCCCCGAGGTGCAACCTGATGTTGTTGTGGCCGTGGTGCCGCCCGCAGCGCACACGATTATTCCCGCTAAAGACCAGCGCATTCTTGAGGCTGTGCGCCGCGCCGTGGATCATGTTGTGATTCTTTCGACGCCCGATGGAGCGCTTTCTGCAGGTTCGGCTGGTGCCCTGTTTTTCCCCGGTGATGGCAAGCAGTTGCCACGTGACTGGAAAGGCAACCCGATTTGTTATTCCGATTATGAATTAATGACGGTATGCCACCGGTACGCGCAAGAACTCGTAGCATCGTCGACGGCGGACAATCCAGGCAGAAGTGATAGAGCGAGCAATCCCGGAAACAGTGATGTAGTCTGCGGTACGGATAGTTCTGATCACGCTCCGGCCACTGAGGCCATTGATGATGTCACCGACGACGTGAAAGAGTATTACACATTGCCGGTTCCGTCATCGAGGGTATCGACATCGACGCCGAGCTCGGCGACGACGGCTGTCCTCTCTGATATTGGTGTCGTCCGCGTTCCTGAGAAGAAACTCACGTACAACGTGTCGCCACGTGTGCTGCTTCCCTCGAGCACCTTGAGAAATTGGTTGCATACGGAGGAAAAACAGCGCCGGGACAGTATGGCTGTGACGAACCAAAATTGCCGGGCTATGATGGATCGCGCTGTTCAGGATGCATATCGGTCGGCATCGTCGGCCTGGCGGTCGTGCCTTGACCCGAAAGAATTGCCCGAGATTATTGATGCCGCCACGGATCAGCTGAACGATGACCGGCCCGCCGGCACGGAGCCAGTGCCATACATAGATGTGCCTTTTGATCCACCGGAAGCGAGCGTGACGGAACGAATCTTGATCATTTCCGTTGGGATCAGCCTCGGTCTGGGGGTGGCTCGAATGGTGGTGATGCCCCTGGTGGGGACCGCGTTCGGGGTCTCAATCAGTCTGGGAATTGCGTTCGGCTTGTTCTGTGCGATTGTGGTCAGTTACATGCGACACCAGCAGCTTCAGAATAATTTTCGACGGGTGGGCGGCGCGGATGCGTTGTCATTAGCGCGCGATCAGTGGATTGATCATGCACGTCGGGTGACCAGTCATGCGGAGGAAAAACGGGTGAAACGCCTGCGGTCAGGGGGTTTGCGGACGGTGGCGTTGCAGGAGGCTCTTGCTCATATGGAGATGGCGTCGTCGTCGCGCCCGGGCGCTTCACGTGCTGGTGCTCCGCGGTCGGATTCTCTCCGGCAGGGCACTTCTCGGTCGGAGGTTCCCGGCCGGTCGGCAATTGACGCCATCCGATAAGTAGCGAGAGGCGACGGACATGTCGGATGCATTTTTCTTATTTGACGACGACGAGATGTTGGGGGACTGGTGGGGTGGCCACTCGACGGTCGGGCCCTCGTCGGCATCGGCGCTCTGTGGCTTGACGGACTGTGAGACGGGCCCGCCGGGGGTATCGGGGCTGACGTTGTCGCTCGAGGGAAGCTTCTATGACCTGGGGGATGCTCGGCTTGATGCTGATGGTGACGGAACCAGTGACTCGGTGACGCTCTTCGACGATGATGGCTTGACGGTGTATACCGACTCCGATGGCGATGGCATGGTCGACCGGGTGACGACCGTCCGGTTCGACGGGGGATATGCCTCGTGGGCGATGAGTTCCGGCGGTGAGCTGGATGAGGGGCGTGCTGCTCAGGAGCACAATCTTGGGGGTACTCAGGAGCACGATCTAGAGAGAGGATCGTCGGCACGCGGGCCCCATAGCTCAAGCAATGAAATTTCTTATCAAGTACATTCATTGGGTGGGGCTGGTACTCACCTCTCCACTAACAATGAGAAGAGTCACACCACATTGGGTGGTGACGTGGATTCTTCACGTAACGGAACAACCCGAGATCGCGGGTTAGTGACAGGCGATAATGTATCGTCCAGATCAAAGCAGTGTTTAGACACGTGGACTCGCGGTCGGTGGGAATGCATTGAGTGCAGTAGTTGGGATTGAGGCCGAGGTGGACGTCGAAAACGACCAAGAAAATAAGTAAATTGAAATAAAAAACTGCTGTGTTTAAACGGGTGAAAAATATCCCCCAAAATGTGAAATTCGTCGCTACACGAATTGGGGTAAAGAGCCTCTTTTCCCCCTACTTCCGGTTACAGTGGTGGTACCAAAAGCCAGAAGCCAGAGGCCGGGAACGCGAACAGACCGCGTGGGCGACCGGCACTGTACATCGATGTGAGGAGAAAATACTATGTCAGCACCTACGATCCCGGGGCTCGAAGGTAATGCCCCTACGACAAACCAAGACATGCTCAATTGGATCGCGGAGTGCGCTGAACTGTGTCAGCCGGATAAGGTCGTTTTCTGCGACGGCTCAGATGAAGAGTGGGAAGCCATCGCAAAGGACCTCGTCGAAAAGGGGACCCTCATCAAGCTGAATGAGGAGAAGCGTCCCAATTCGTACTTTGCCTCATCAGATCCCGCCGACGTTGCTCGCGTTGAATCCCGGACATTCATCTGCTCGAAGACTGAAGATGGCGCCGGCCCGACGAACAGCTGGCGCGACCCGGACGAAATGCGCGCTGAAATGAGCGAGCACTTCAAGGGATCGATGAAGGGCCGGACCATGTACGTGGTTCCGTTCTGCATGGGCCCAATTACCGACCCCGACCCCAAGCTGGGGATTGAGCTCACCGACTCCGGCTATGTCGTGATGTCGATGCGCATTATGACCCGCATGGGCAAGGAAGCTCTCGACAAGATCGGCGACGGCCCCTTCGTGAAGGGCCTGCACTCAGTAGGTGCCCCACTGGAGCCGGGCCAAGAGGACGTCAAGTGGCCGTGCAACGAAACGAAGTACATTACGCAGTTCCCTGAGGACCGAGTGATCTGGTCCTACGGCTCCGGCTACGGCGGCAACGCCATCTTGGCGAAGAAGTGCTACGCCCTCCGCATCGCATCTGTCATGGCCAGGGACGAAGGCTGGATGGCAGAGCACATGCTGATCCTTAAGCTCATCTCGCCCGAGGGCAAGGCCTACCACATTTGCGCCGCCTTCCCGTCCCAGTGCGGTAAGACCAACCTCGCGATGATCCAACCGACGATCCCCGGTTGGAAGGCCGAGGTCATTGGCGACGACATCGCCTGGCTCCACTTCGGCGACGACGGTCGGCTCTACGCCGTCAACCCAGAAAACGGCTTCTTCGGCGTCGCCCCCGGAACGAACTACAAGTCCAACCCCAACGCCATGAAGACGATGGAGCTGGGGAACAACATCTTCACCAACGTTGCGCTGACCGACGATGGCGACGTCTGGTGGGAAGGCCTCGAAAACGAGCCAGACCACTTGATCGACTGGAAGGGCAAGGACTGGACTCCCGACGAGGACTGCTTGTCCTCGCACCCGAACTCCAGGTACTGCGTGCCAATCGAACAGTGCCCGGTCGCCGCGCCCGAGTTCAACGATCCGAAGGGGGTGCCGGTCGACGCGATCCTGTTCGGTGGACGTCGCCCCGACACTGTGCCGCTGGTGACCGAGGCTATCGACTGGCAGCACGCGACCTTCATTGGCGCCACGCTGGCCTCCGGCCAAACCGCCGCCGCTGCTGAGGCGAAGGTCGGTACCCTCCGCTACGACCCGATGGCCATGCTGCCGTTCATCGGCTACAACGTGGGCGATTACCTCCAGCACTGGCTAGACATCGGCAAGAAGGGTGGAGACAAACTTCCCAAGGTCTTCCTGGTCAACTGGTTCCGTCGTGGCGACGACGGTCGCTTCCTCTGGCCCGGCTTCGGCGAAAACAGCCGTGTCCTCAAGTGGATCGTGGATCGCATCGAAGGTCGCGTCGATGCCAAGAAGACAGTGGTCGGATACACCGCCTACTCGAAGGACATCGATATCGAGGGCCTGGACACGGACCCGAAGGATGTCAAAGCTGCGCTGACCGCACCTGCGGATAAGTGGCAGATGGATCTCTCCGATACCGAGGATTGGTTGAAGAGCTTGGGCCCGAAGGTTCCGCAGGAAATTTGGGACGAGTTCGACTTCCTTAAGACCAGGATCAAGACAGCCAATAAGGACGGCAACAAGGCCTTGGATGACATGAAGACGAAGTAAAACCTTCCTCTTCCAAAGGAAGCACGCCAAGGGCGCACATCATCTCTGGTGTGCGCTCTATGCGTGTAATATTGCTGGTCATGAGTCATGATCATCCAGTAGTACGGCACACCATCTTCCAGAACTCTCTAATGACTGCTTTGTTGGATGGTATTTACGACGGAGAAATGACCATCGGCGAGTTACTGGGTAAAGGTAACTTCGGGTTGGGGACCTTCGATGCCCTCGATGGGGAGATGGTCATTATCGACGGGGTCTGTTACCAGTTGAAGCACGACGGAACAGCCCGCCCCGCGGAACTCGAGCAGCGGACACCCTACGCGGTGGCAACGAACTTCGTGCCCCGCATCGTCCGCGAAGCGCCATCACACATCAGCCGGGCGGACTTGTCGTCGTTCATCGACAGCATGACCCCGTCGGAAAACTACATGTATGCACTGCGTATCCGCGGAAAATTCACCGAAGTGCGAACCCGCACTGTGGTCCGCCAAGAGCGCCCGTATCGGCCCATGCACAAGGTGACCGAGGAGGACGCCGCCCAGGTATTTAACGACGTATCGGGCGTCATCGCTGGCTTCCGCACCCCCATTTATGAAAAAGGAATTTCGGTTCCAGGTTGCCACGTGCACTTCATTGACGACGATCGCACCAGCGGTGGCCACGTCTTGGACTTCGAACTCGAAAAGGGCGTCATTGAGCTATGCCCCGGCACGGACCTCGAGCTCAAACTCCCCTTGACGCAAGATTTCTCCCGTGCGAACCTCGCCCCGGAGGATTTGGACGAGAAACTCCACACAACTGAGGTGAAAGACTAGTGTCTACGGCCCGTCGAGGAGCGAACGTGGTAGAGGCGTGGCGTCCGCGATTTCATGTGACGCCGGCGGGTGGCAAGCTTATGGCACCCCATGGTGTAGTGACATATGACGGGCGTCTTCATGTCTTTTTTGCCCATGACCAGCGCTTTCCGGCGCAAAACTCACGCCTCCGCTGGGGGCACGCCAGCGTTGTGGTGACCCCGGCCCCCGATGGGCACACTCCGCGGCTGCGGTCCGAGTGGCGCTTCCACCCGGACGTGCTCGTTCCCAATCACGACTATGACCGGGACGGGTGTTTGCCAGGCAGCGCTGTTCGTGACGACGACGGCACCGTGCGCCTGGTGTACACCGGGATTGTCGCTCCACAAGGGGAGGGACGCCGCGTCCACAACTCGACGCCGGCCGAAGACCCAGCCTCCGCGCATTTTTCTGCCGACTGGTGTGATACGTCGGTGAACATGGTCGCCCTGTTCGATACCAGTGGCCGTCATGGTGGGTGGTGTCGCCCCAGTAGCCATAACCCCCTGTTAGACGGTGCCGCCTCCCCGGACGGAGCCTGTGGCCCGTTCGTGTTCCGCGATCCCGATTCGCCTTTCGGGGGTTGGCGGATGGTGCTGGGATCGGTGCAGGAGCCGTCGTTAACTCTGTATCACTCGGATAATCTGCCGTCATGGACGGTGGACGGTCCGTTGACCCTCGACACGACGGATGCTGTGGAGGGCGACACCTTCGATATCGTCCCGGAGGCAACGTCGTGGGAGTACCCGAACCTGCTTCGTATGCGTGATTGCGCAACGGGGGAGGATAAGGATGTCCTCGTGGTCAGCATGCGGGGTGTCTCGCCGAATGCGCACCATTTTGCCAGCTCAGCGCAGTGTGTGTACTGGGTTGGCCGGCTTGAGGGAACAACATTCCATGTCGAACGCGGGTGCAGTGAACTGGACCTCGGCCACGAATTTTATGCCGCCCGGCTCGCCCCGATGGCGGGCGATGATACAGCCGTCGACGACGCCATCATGATCGCCTGGGCCGGTTTGCCGGGCGCGGACGACCAGCCTACGGCGGACGATGGGTGGGTTCATTGTCTAACGATGCCGCGCCGGGTTTGCCTGTGTGGCGGTCGTCTTGTTCAAGAATTCGTGACGACGTCGTCGGCAGCGGCAGATGTGGCGTCGGGAGTGATTGATTCCGCGATCATCCCCGAAACGAATGTGTACGGCACCGTGGTGGGTGTGCGTCGGGATATTCCCGAGCCACGTCATCGCTCCCACCTGGGGTTGGTGTCGGCGGACGGAGTCCATGTTGATGTGGACATGATGCGCAACAAGGCCGGTGACTTGTTGGTTCGCATTGATCGGACGGAGCAGTCCTATCATGACGGCCCCGATGTTCGTGGCGTCATGATTCTGTCCGAGGCGATCGAGAATTATCGCAACCATATTGGTAAGCCGGAATTATTGTTGAGCGTGGACGGGTCGATAATGGAAGCCGGCGTTGCGGGATATACGTTGACTTCACGTCTGTTCTTGAATCGTGGTGATCATTGGGCCGAGGAGACGTGGTCATAGCTGGTGAAATGGTGGAATAGGTTTTGGGAGCTTTCCGGGCGGGAAGTCCGTAACTTTTTCTCTCTTCCTGAATCTCCGGGGACGGGTCGATACACGATCCATGGGATGATTACCGGTCTTCTTACTCTTTTCACCTTGTCCATTGTGTTCTCGCCAATGCTGGCCATGCCGGGCCTGACGGGTGTATTCATCGCGATGTCCGCTCGCAATATGCCCCCACTGCGCCGGCTCCGCATCCTCGTCGTTTTCGGCGTGTGCTTCGTCGCGTCGCAGGCCCTGGGGGTTGCGATCTCCGGCAACATCATGCTCATGGTTGTGGTGATGTCACTGATCGGCTGCCTCGGCAGCATCGTCTACCACAGTTTGATTACCTTCCCACCGGGTGCCATGCAGTACGTCATCGCCTGTGCAGTGGCAACATACCTCCCTACCAGGGGCATCGACGGGGCCACTCTGGTGACGGCGGGTGCCTGTGGATACATCCTGGCGCTGTGCATATCGATGGGGCTGCAGTTGGTAGACCGCAACAAGGCGATGCGCGATGATCTTACTGCGGCGGAGGACGCTGTGGAAGCGATGCGTGAAGAAAATCTCACCCACACAGAAGCCGCGCGGCGTCGTGTGACCGCGCACGCAGCGGTTTTTACGGCTCTGGAAGATGTGCGCTTGGGATATGGCTGGGGGCGTCAGTTTAAGCCATTCTCGGTGTTCGGCCGGTACGCGGAGAAAAAGACCCGGGATATTCACACGCAGTTCGTGGACGCCGTCGTGTGGCGTCGGTGGCATACCCTCCGCAGGATGAAGTACTGCGTTAATGCAGATCATGCGCCGAAATTGTCGCGCGTGTCGCCACATTTGGGTCCGCCGTCGGCTCTTCGTCGGGTGAAGTGGTCGCTGAGTTTCCGCTCGGCGGCGGTACACATTGGCCTGCGCATGGGTATGTCGATCTTCTTGACGGGCGCGCTGACCTACGGTTTGGGTTTTGGACACCCGTATTGGGTGGTCATGACCTCCACCATGGTGCTCAGCTTGGGCAAAGATCGGATTAGCACAACGCACCGCGGGTTCGATCGCGTTGTCGGCACTTTGGTAGGTATCGCTGTATTCGGTCACTCTGTTCACCATCGGACGCAACTACGCGTTGGGGTCGGTGTGGATCACTGCGATGATCCTCCTAATTTTCAACACCGCGCCCACCAACGACTTGACGGCCACCCAGATCGTTTCCCAGCGCGCGCGGGGGAGACGATTATTGGCGCTATCGTAGCCCTCTTTGTGTTGTGGGTTACAGGATCGTCCCGGGCGCCGACGTCGATCGTGCGGAGGCAGGCCCGCCGTGTCCTTCTTGCTGACGGTTTCCTCCTGGATTATGTGGCGGAGCGGACGGATCTGACGCGTCCGGGTATCGTGGCGCGACGTCAAGTGCTGCTCGAACTCAGCGCATCCCGTCGGATGGAGGAGCTGTATGCCCGCGATCTACCCAAGGATCTGGCCGAGTGGGAGGATCTTTCGGCGCTGATTAACGAGTTTTCCTATGTCGTGTTGTGCGGCTGTTGGGTAGAAAACCCGGATGAGGTGATTGATGCGCGTCGGGCGCGTCGGGCCTTGAATGAAATGATCCGACGCTTGCCCGCGATTGATGGCGTTCCGCTGAACACGAACATCGCCAGCGACCTCATGAAACGGGTGTTAGTGGCGGCTAGGCCTACGACGTCAATGACTCCGTAGGTTCGAAGCGTTCCCCGTATTTCGCGGCGAGTTCACGAGCACGTGCGACGAATCCGGGGATGCCGCGGGTGGGGTAATCGTCTCCTGCGTCCGCGGGGAGGTCAGCGTCCTCAGGCCGGGAGTAGTTCTTGATGAACTGACGTGTTCCACCTGTCCACGCCGGGAATCCGATCCCCATGATGGAGCCGATGTTAGCGTCGGCGTCGTCCATCAGCACGCCCTCGTCGACGCATTTTTGCGTTTCCAAGGCTTCGGCGAAGAGAATTCGTTCCCGCAAGTCAGCAAAGGTGGGAGCGCCTTCGGAGGGCTGATTGGGGGCGTCGCCACGTCGCCCGACATGGTCCCCGTCAGACACCTTTGTTTCGTAGTCGCCGATGGATACGCGACCGGCACCCAACTCAGTCCACAGGCCCTCCCACAGGCCGGTTCGCTTCCCGTCGGTGTAGGTGTAAAACCCTCGGCCCTCGAGTTTGCCTGGCCGGTCATAGTCGTCGAGCATGGCATCGACAATCGTGCCGACGCCTCCGTCGTCAACCTGAATACCGGCTGCTTCGGCGGCTTTAGCGTTCTCGGTATTGATCTTGCGCACGAGCTTGAGGTTGAGTTCGTCAGTCAGCTGCAGCGGCGGTGCAGGGTAGCCGGCTTGGCGACCTGCCGCTTCGATGACGGCCGGATCGATACCCTCAGCGAGCATCCGCAGCGATTCATCCAGCATGAACCCGATCACGCGCGATGTGTAGAACCCTCGAGAATCATTGACGACGATGGGCGTCTTGCGGATTTGTTGCGCAAAGTCGAGCGCCCCGGCGAGAGTCTCGTCGTCCGTCTTGTCGCCTTTGATGACCTCGATGAGCGGCATCTTGTCCACGGGGGAGAAGAAGTGGATGCCGATGAAGTTCTGGGGACGAGTGACGCCCTCGGCGAGGCCCGTGATCGGCAGCGTCGAGGTGTTGGATCCGAGGAGGCAATCGTCAGGGATGGCTTCTTCGATTTCGGCCCACACTTTGTGCTTGAGCTCGGTGTTTTCGAAGACCGCTTCGATGACGATGTCGCAATTGGCAAGGTCGGCGTAGTCGGCCGTCGGGGTGATGCGGTCCAGGAGTGCTTGCGATTTTTCGGCGGTGGTACGCCCCCGCTCCAGCGCTTTCTTCTCTAGTCCCTCCGAGTACGCCTTTCCGCGTTCGGCATTGGCGAGTTCGACGTCCTTCAGCGCGACCTCGAGCCCCGCCTTTGCTGCGACATAGGCAATGCCGGCGCCCATCATTCCTGCGCCGACCATGCCAAGCTTCCTAAACTTTTTCTTCTCAATGTTCTTGGGGCGCGAACCTCCACCATTGCAGTGCTGCAGGTCGAAGAAAAACGCCTGCATCATGTTGGTCGCAGTGGGGCCGGTGACCAGTTCAACGAAGTACCGGGTTTCTATGTCGAGGGCGTGGTCGAAGTCCACCTGCGCCCCCTCAACCGCTGCGGACAGGATCGCTTTCGGCGCGGGCATGGGCGCGCCCTTGATCTGCTTGGTCACGGTTGCGGGGAACGACGGAAGAATGCTCGCTAGCTTGGGCGATGTGGGTGTCTCGCCAGGAATGCGGTAGCCCTCCCGGTCCCATGGTTGTGAGGGCTCCGGGTTACTGGCCAGCCACTCGCGTGCGGCGTCGATAAGCGCGTCCGGGGCGACGACGTCGTCGATGAGCCCGAGACCTTTCGCCTGATCAGGGCGCATGCGCTTACCAGTGGTGAGCACCGACATGAGCGCTTCCTGAATGCCCAACATACGGACGGTGCGTGTCACTCCACCACCACCAGGGAGGAGTCCGAGGGTCACCTCGGGAAGGCCAATCTTGGAGCCTTTAGCGTCGGCGGCAATGCGATAGTGGCAGCTCAACGCGATTTCTAACCCGCCCCCGAGGGCCGCACCGTTAATCGCGGCAACAACGGGCACGCCGAGCGTTTCCAGCGTGCGGAGATCCTTTTTCATGCTGGTCAGCATGTCGTAGGTGGCTTGGGCGTCCTCGGGGTCGGTATTAATCATGGAGGTGATATCGCCGCCGGCGAAGAACGTTTTCTTCGCAGACGTAATAATGACACCTGTGACGGTCTTGTCCTCGACGGCCGCGGTGAGTTTCTCCACCGTGTCATGAAGGCTCGCGCGGAACGCGTCGTTCATTGTGTTAACGGGTGAGGCGGGGTCGTCCATGGTCAGGGTGACAATGCCGGAATCGTCGGTGTCCCAGTGGATCGTTGTGTTGGTCATCGTTGGCTCCTTGGGTTGGTGAGTGTGGTCATTCTTGTCGACGTTGGCCTGGGTAATCGTGGGCTAGACGCGTTCGATGATGGTGGCGACTCCCATGCCACCAGCGACGCAGAGTGTGATCAGTGCGTAACGGTCGCCAGAGCGGTGGAGTTCGTCAACGGCGTGTCCGATCAGCATGGCGCCAGTCGCGCCGAGTGGGTGGCCCATGGCGATGGCCCCACCATTGATGTTGAGCTTTTCGTCGGGAATGTGGAGCTCGCGTTGCGCGCGGAGGACGACGGCGGCGAAGGCTTCGTTAATTTCCCACACGTCGATATCGTCGGCAGTGAGTCCGGCCTTGTGGAGTGCGGCACGTGCAGCGGGTGCGGGGGCGGTCAGCATGATGGTGGGTTCGACGCCGGTAGTCGCGGTGGTCACGACCCGAGCGCGAGGCGTGAGCCCCATGTCTGTACCAGCCTGTTCAGTGCCGATGAGCGTCATGGCGGCACCGTCGACAATGCCCGAGGAATTGCCTGCGTGGTGAATGTGATTGAAGTGCTGAACCTGCGGATAGCGGGTTAGTGCGGCAGCGTCGAAACCGCCGATCCTCCCCATTTTGGCGAACGACGGTTTGAGCCCGGAGAGCGATTCGACAGTAGCGTCGGGGCGTATCGTTTCATCCTTATCGAGAAGCTTGAGGCCGTTCTGGTCTGTGACGGGGACGATGGAGTTGGAGAAACGTCCCTCCTCCCACGCGTGAGCAGCGCGTTGGTGAGACCGTGCCGCGTAACTGTCGGCGTCGTCACGCGTGACACCATCCAGCGTAGCGATGAGGTCGGCGGAAATTCCCTGGGGGACAAAGTCCGTGTGGAAGGCGGTTTCGGGGTCCATCGCGAGGGCCCCGCCGTCGGATCCCATGGGCACGCGAGACATGGATTCCACCCCACCAGCCAGAACGAGGTCATCCCACCCGGAGCGAACTTTGGCGGCGGCCAAGTTGACCGCGCTCAGCCCCGACGCGCAATAGCGGTTCACCTGGACGCCGGTAGCGGAATAGGGGAGGTCCGCCATGAGGGCCGCTGTCCGTGCGATATCCATTCCCTGATCCCCGACGGGTGTCACGCAGCCGGTGATGACGTCGGAAATGCGTTGTTCGTCGATATTGGGGTTGCGGCGGCGAATTTCTTTAATGAGCGTGGTGAGCAGGGTGACCGGTTTCGCGATGTGCAGCGAGCCCGAGCTTTTCCCTTTGCCGCGGGGTGTTCGAAGTGCCTCGTAAATGAATGCTTGGGGCTGGGTTTCGGCGGCAGGTGCCATGTGGTTTCTCCCTGGTTGATCATTTCCTTACAAGTGCGTGCGCGTTTGCGCGGGCGATGTGCGAGCGCACTCACATACCCGTTCATATGTGTTATGAGTCACTATATGTGAGTGGGGCGGAAATGTGGCGAGAGAACAGGAATAAATTTTTCATGGGGGTGACCGACGGCGACGCTGGAAGCTGCGGCCTCCTATTCATCGCACCGTCTCCCCAGCTCAGCCGTGTTTACGATGAATGATCGTTCAGGTACTTCATGGCTGCTCGTCCCCCTCGATGGCCCGCGCGCGTAGCTCCCACGGTCGAGGCGGTCGATCCATAGCCCAGGAGGAAAATCCGCGGATCTCGCTCAATGCGCACTTCATCGCGCATTTTTATCCCGCCACCGGGCGTGCGTAGTTTCAGCGGCGCGAGGTGCTCGAGAGCATGGCGGAACCCCGTATTCCAAAAAATGACGTCGACGGTTTCGTGGTGGTGGGCATCGTACGGTCGCCAGCTTTCGGGCACGACGAGGTGATCGGAGGAGCTGGGTCCAAGACCGTCCGCCGACGCTGATGTTGGTGGCTCAAAGTCAACGCCGTCACTGGTGATGCGGGTGAACATTCCGCGGCTCACCAGGACGCCATCGCGGACGCCGTCGAGGTAGGTGTCCCACAGCGGGATGCCGGTCGTTCGTACCACGCTGGCTGGTTCGTCGCCGGCATGGGTGCGGTCGCGAACAGCCTGTTCAACATCGCGGCCCCACCGGGTATCGAAAGTGTGGTTGGTGAAGTTTGGTGGCCGTCGGGTCGCCCACACCGTTTCTGTCACAGGGGCAAGCTGCAGAAGAAACTGCACCGCACTCAAACCACCCCCAACGACCAGCGTTTTCTTGCCCGCGAAATCGTCGGCAGTGGTGAAATTCACCGTGTGGAGCTGCGTGCCCCGAAAGTCCGCAATACCGGGAATATAGGGGATGTACGGGTGCGTCCACGTTCCCGTCGCATTTAACGTGACGTCGCAGGTCACAGACGTGTACGTCCCGTCTTTCATCCACACCACGGTGAGCAATTCCGTGTTTTCATCGTTGTTGCACACACCGATGACTTTCGCGGGGCGTTCCACGGCAAGTCCGAATTTCTGCTCGTAGTCGCCGTAATACTGGGCGACGACGCGCGACGCGGGGATCTCCGGGTCGGGGTGGCCGAGCGGTAGGCCGGGGAGGTCGGCAATCCCGTGGGCTGCGTCGAAAGTGAGGGAGTCCCACCGGTTTCGCCACGCACCGCCAGGACCGTCATTGGAGTCAAGAATGAGGAAGTCGTCCCCGGGTGTGAGGCCGCGGTGGACGAGTTCATGAGCGCCCGCGAGACCAGCCTGTCCTGCACCAATAATGACTGCCCGGTAGTGGTCTTTCATGCCTACTCAGTGTAGCTAAGCGCGGGAGAGTGGCAGGCGCGTCTACAGCAGAATCGGAGCCACAAGGAATCCGAGAAGAACGCACACTGTAATGGACACCGTGCCGGGCAGGACGAAGGGGTGGGAGAGCGGCGTTTTGCCCACGCGGGTGGAACCGGTGTCGTCCATTTCCATCGCCGCAACCGTCGTCGGGTAGTTGGGGAGCAGGTAGTAGTTAGACACTGCAGGGTAGCTGGCCACCAATGCTGTTGCCGGTAGGCCGAGTTTCACGAACAGTGGCATGAAGGCTGACGTTGTCGCAGCATGGGAGAACATGAGTGGCGCGGCGAAGTAGAAGAACATGGCAGAGAGCCATGGCTGCGAATGTAAGGCGCCCGACAGGCCGTGGGAAATCGTGTCGGCGTAGTGGCTGACGAACATATTTCCTAACCATGCGAGACCCATGATGCAGATAGCCGCGGTCATGCCGGAACGGAAGGTTTTCTGAGTGGTGATCTCGCCGAAGGGCTTCTTCGCTAGACCGCAAATGACTGCTGCCGCGGTGAGCATGACGGCCATGATCGCCAGAGTCGCACTCAGCGGCGGGTTATGGACAATGCCCAGCTCTTTCGAGGTCACCGTCGCGTAGGTGACCACCAAAATAAGAGCAAGCAGGAAGACCCACAAACTAGGAACTGCGCTCTTTGCCGGAGTGTAGTTTTCAATACCGGCTGCCGACGGTTTCACGAGGCCTTGCTTCTTCCGTTCCTGGTAAACGGGGTCATCGGCCAGTTCTTTGCCCTGTCGAGCTGCAACAAATGCGCCGGCTGCGCACCCGATGAACGTCGTCGGGATAACAATCTCTAAGCATTGCAAGTATCCAACATGGAAGGGATCCAAAGCGACGACCAAAGCGGCCATAGCAGCAGAAATTGGAGATGCCGCCACACCAATTTGCGACGCCACGACGGCGATAGATAGCGGCCGGGAGGGCCGACTTCCGCGCTCTTTAGCAACGTCGACAATGATCGGGATGACGGAATATGCGGTGTGGCCAGTTCCGCACAGGAGCGACATGACGAATGTGACCAGGGGAGATAAGTAGACGAGCTGTTGCGGATGCCTGCACAACAGTCGTTCGGTCAGGTGAACCAAGTAATCCATAGACCCGGCCACTTGCAGCGCGGCCACGGTGCAAATGACAGCCATGATGATTCCGATAACAGCCCACGGAATATCGTCTGTCGATGTTGAGACCCCGGTGATGGCGAGTACTAGGACACCTGCTGCACCCGCGAACCCAATGCCAATTCCCCCGAAACGAGCCCCCAGAATAATGAAGGCAAGAACGATAAGGAGATGAAACCAAATCATCAGTCACTCCGTTCAGCGCAATTTAATTTTGTGATGATAAGCCGAAAACAGATTAGGACTACCGGCAGTCCCGACGCTATTCTGAGCCCACTTATGTCGGTGTGATATTTCTAATAGCTGTGATTTTGATCAAGTAGCAGAGCGATCAAAATAGTTAATGCGCTCAACGGTTAACGCGCTCGCGCAATTAGAGCGAATCTGGGGTTTTCGGGGACTTCCCCGCAGGTCGGCGGCCGGCTTGGCGCGCGTCGAAATACAAGTACAAGCCAGCCAGGATTAAGATCATCCCGCTCACGCCCGTTATCCAGGGAACTGCCTTACTCCAGATATTGAGCGGCTTAATCACTTTCTGAATATCGTGTAGCCGGGCTTCTTTCGTGCGGTCATCCCACTGAGCGTCGAAGTGAAGCATAGTCCGAGAAGGGGAGGCTAATTCTTTATCCTGATTTTCCTTAATAGTTTTTGCCTCATTGTAATTTTGGGCATAAAAAACCCATAACGTGACCGAATTATTCGTTATCATTCCAGTAGCTGGTTCAACATTTATCGTTCGGGTAGCCACATAATAAGGATCCATTTGGATAGGGGCCCCAGAACTCAAACCCCACGAGGACGCGGGAATATTCCGCCGAAGCCTATCTAATTCCTGCCGCTGTTCCTCCGACACATTGCCCGCATTGTCCATGAGCCGCCGTTGCGCATCATAAAGGTTGACGGGCCCTAGGTCCTGGCTGAACTGATAAACATCAATTCCCTTCGAATACACATCTTTTCCGCGCTGCTGAATCGCGTTCACAAAATCGATGGGGGTCGCGGTGCCAGTGGCAGCATCGAAGAATCGATATGACCGTCGTTCAGACCCGAAGGGGAATCGAAACTGGTAGCCATCGCGAACGAAATCATTGATGGATACCTTCACATCGTCGCCCATCCCCAAGGCGGATAAATCCATCGCAACAGAAGACTGAGGCTTTTTCGAGGGGAATGCCGTGTGGCGGTTCAGCACGACCTCATCGTGGATCGACCCGATCTCATTATCCGCGTCCGTCTGGTCCTTCGCGTCCGAGCCGTTTTTCCTTTCCGGAGTATCCAGGTCGCCGGCGTAGAGCGTCGATACTGGGCGAAGCTTCGTCGTTTTTTTCGACGACGACGCCGTCGTCACTTTTTCGCTCGCCCGCAGCGGCACATCTGTTTCGATGTAGCAGCGCGTCGGCATGGCTTGTCCGACGCAGGCCGGGTCCGAGGAGTGCGACGCAGAGGGGCGGCCAGCCTTAAACGCTGCCGAGTCGATGAGGATCCCTCGGGTTGGCGCCGTGGACACGTCGTAATCGATGTTTGCCGGCAATTCCTTGAGCGAGGGGACAATGAACGTCGGCGCGGCAATGGCAATGACTAATAAAATGGCGCCGGCGCACAAGGAGCTGCGGGTGATGGCCCGGCGGTGTCGTGCGCCGAATGCGCTACCGGGAAGTCTGGACAAGACGCTGCGGCCACCCGCGTTCGCATTCACGGACTCTCCTCATCGACGGTGTGATGTTCTAACCCTAGGTGGGGGATACGATCTGCGTCTACTTCTTGTCCCAGTCGTCGGGGCACCAGACGGGCATTGGTGGGTATGAACGTGCCCAGCGACGTGCCCCGGATCGCAACTATTTGCTGTCGGGAAGCGGAGGGACGATAAGTACTGGCTTGCCCGAGTGACGCAAAACGTTATCGGACACACTGGCCTGGAAGAGCGACTTGAACCCGGTGAGGCCACGTGTACCGGACACGATGACGTCAGCGTGCAGCTCTTCGGCGGCGTCGACGATGGCGCTCCAGATCGTGGTGGCGGACTCCACTAAGAACGGTTCTGCCTCGAAGCCGTTCTCGTGGGCGATCTGCACTCCTTCTTTGCACGTCTGAAGGGCTTCGGCGTGGGCGGGGTCGCCATCTTCGGGGTTGTCAGCAGGCTGGTAAATAGCGCCAGCCATGGAGGCTCCGACGCCACGGTTAGCTTGATGCTGCAGCGGCTCCCACGCGGTCAAAATATACGCGCGCGGGGTGCTGAGGAAGCGGCCCGCATATTCCAGTGCCCGCTTCGCTTCGACGGAGCCGTCGTAGGCGATGAGCATGGTGTCTTTGTGGCCCCCATTGTTGGCGTCGGAGGCTTGGTTCGTCGGTTCTGCGTGAGCTGAAGTGTTGTCAGACATTGGAAATCCTCTCGGTAGATACGGTCCTAGTGTAGGTCTCTTAGTTTAGGTACGGGGTTAGTGCATATAAGCTAATCGCTGTGTCTAGTAGTAAACACGCGCGTACGTCCGCTGGCCCCGGACGAAAACATCACCGTGCTGCCTGGTGGTCACTAGGTTTTCTGCTTTGCCTGTTGCTGATGGCGGGAATTGCATATGCCACTGATTTAGTGATGAGCCAGGGGCAAGTTCCCCGTGGCGTCAAGGTCGGTGGCGTCAGCATTGGTGGAATGAGTAAAACAAGTGCGGATACTATGCTCCGCAATGAACTAGGAGACAAGGTTCGCGAGCCTGTCTCTATCAATGCTGGCGATATGACTTCGTCACTTGATCCGACGATGTCCGGTTTACGGGTGGATTGGGATCAGACGATTGAGAATGCCGGCCATCAACCGAAGAATCCGTGGACTCGGATCGAGTCATTTTGGAAAACCCGCGAAGTCGGCATTGTTAACGATGTTGATGAGGGTTCCTTAGACAATGCGCTCCAGCGTGTTGATAAAGAGCTCACTCGCGAGCCCGTTAACGCTGAACTCTCTATTGGTTCCGACGGTAAAGCCGATGTCAAAGATCCAGTCACTGGCCAAAAGATTAACCATGATGAGCTGGCCGAGAATGTCTCCAAACATTGGTTGAACACCACCCGCGTTGTGGAGATTCCCGCTGAAGAAGTTGAGCCTGAGATCGGTGAGAAAGCGGTTAAGCAGGCCGAGCGAGATGTCCTCAATAAAGTTGTCTCCGGCCCGTTAATTTTTAAAGGCCGTGATGATGTGAGTGGAATTATTGCTCCAGAAGATATGGGGCAGATCGTCACCTTCCGGGCCGATGGTGACCATTTCACAGCCGATTACGACGACAGCGCTGCGAAGTCCATTCTTTCCTCGCAATTAAGTTCCACCGAGCGGACAAAGAAGGATGCGGATGTTCTTATTGGCGACGATGGTTCGGTCACGGTGACCTCGCCTAGTCAAGATGGTGTGAGTATTAACTGGTCAAAAACCCTCGATGATTTGCAAGGAAAATTGACGAATACCACTGTCCGTGACTACGACGTCGCCTACACGGACGATAAAGCGACGTTTACGACGGAGATCGCTGAAAAGGCCGACTTTCGCGAAACAATGGGGGAATTCACGACGGGGGGATATGCGGCGGATTCCGGGGTCAACATTCGCCGCGTGGCGGAAATGGTGAATGGTGCCATCGTTTCGCCAGGTCAAACATTTAGCCTGAATGGTTTTACGGGCCCTCGTGGGGAAGCACAGGGATTCGTGAAAGCCGGCATCATTAAAAACGGCCACTCGGATGAAGGCGTTGGCGGGGGAATCAGCCAGTTTGCTACGACGCTCTATAACGCCACCTATTTCGCAGGCATGACCGATGTGGCACACACGCCCCACAGCTATTACATTTCCCGATACCCCGCAGGCCGGGAAGCCACCGTCTATGAGGGCGCTATTGACTTAAAATTTAAAAATCCTTTTGATACGCCGGTGATGATTAAAGCATTCACTGGTGACGATGACATTACTGTGCAGATTAAGGGTATTCCACAGGTGAAAGTGAATTCTATTCAAGGGGAGAAAACAAACTTTACGAGCCCATCGTCACAACAATTGTCGGGTCCTGATTGTCATCCGTCATCGGGGTCCCAGGGATTCACTGTGACGGATACGCGGGTTGTGACGTCGTTATCCACCGGGCAGGAAATTTCCCGTAATACAACGACAACCAAATATGATCCGTCGCCAAAAATAACCTGTTCTTAGAGAGGTACTTGTGAGCTTTTCTTCCCCTCAGGGTTCATCATCGCAGGGGCCGTCGTCCCCCGGTCCGTATTCCGGAGGCCCGTATTCGGGCGGTGTAAGTAGCCCCTCGGGATCGTCGCGCCGTCGAGGCGTTGGGTGGGGGCTGGTGACCCTCGTCGTCGGCGTTATTGCCTATTCCGTCGTGATGCGCGTCATGGTTCGGACGGATAATCTCAATCTCTTCCCGACACTGCTCCTCATCGGTGCAGTCACGGTTCCGCTTGCTGTGCTCTTTGTCGCCTACGCCGCCGACCAGCGCGTTCACGGCCACGAGGGGCTTGTTGCGCTCACCGCCGTGTTCGGCGGAATCGTCGGAACAACCACTGCAGGTTCGCTGGAGTTCGACGTTCTCCACCGCATGCCCTGGTTAGGCATGCTGGCCGTGGCTGTCATCGAGGAAACGGCTAAGCTGATCGTCCCCGGAGTGATTTACCTGTGGGGTCGCCGTCGAACTGCGGGGATGGGCGTTGTGTTGGGCGTCGCCTCGGGTGCCGGGTTCGCCGTGCTGGAAACGATGGGATACGGCCTCAACGCCTTGATTGCCACCCGCGGGAACGTTGACGCCGTGAGCGCGACCCTGCTGTTGCGTGGGCTCTTGTCCCCGGCCGGGCACGTGGCGTGGACAGGGTTCACAGTGTGGGCATTGTGGCGCTGCGCTGATACGCCCAAACCGAGCAACGGCCGACGGGTGTTCGCCTGGGTGTGGGTAACCGCGGTCATTTTGTACGCTGTGTGGGATGGAACATCCTTGTGGATCCTGCACGTCGGCGTCGTATTTATCAGCGTACTCGGATTGCTATCCCTGATCGTGTGGTCACGGTCGACGTCTCGCCAAAAACCGACGTCCCCGTGGGAGGTTGTGTGACAGCGACCGACATTTACCCCGACCAGAAAAATGATCAGGCCCGCCAGGACCGATCCGACGGTGATCGGTCGGTGAAGGAGCGGTGGACTGAGCATTGCCGACGTCGGTTCGCTAATAAAGGCACATATCGGTATCGGCTTCCGTGGTTGCGGTCTCTCTCGCAGGACCAATTAGTCACGACCCGTCGTGTGGGGATGGCCATATGGGTAGTAGCGATCTGTGGGATCGGCGTTCTCGCTGGCTGGTCGGAAGTGGGATCGTTCCTCATCCCACTGCTTTTTGCTGGTTTCGCAATCTATTCGTTGGGCCACAGCCGCCTGGCTTACATCCTGGTGGACTGGGGCCCGTTCATTCTCTTCTTGCTCGCGTACCGCGGCATCAAAACCGTCGTCGGTTGGATGGGGATCCCGGTCCAGTGGCACGTGGCTCCCGACGTTGATCGCTGGCTCTTCGGTGGGACCTTGCCGAATGTGTGGCTTCAGGAGCATTGGAGGTATGCGCACGCACCGTGGTGGGAATTCATTCTCATGGCCGTGTATTCGTCATATTTCTTCATGCCCTACACGGTGGCTTTTATTGAATGGCTTCGGTCGCGCGCGGAATTTCGGCGCTACATTGTTGGTTTGCTCGCCGTTTCATTTATTGGTTTGGGAATTTATGTTTTTGTTCCCGCGGCTCCTCCGTGGGCGGCCGCGCGATGCACCCCTGCCGACGTCGCCGACCAACCGTCCCACACGCCATGCATGTTCTCCGCCGAACACGCTGGTGAGGGCTCTATCTTGGGGCCAGTTAACAATAAGAATGACTCTCCCGAGCCCTGGGTTGAACGCCTTACCTCCCATGCATGGAGCCAGATTGCCCCCTTCGGCCTGGCCGAGGGCGTCAAAGACTTTCAGGACGGTGCCCGACGTGAGGAACGCGCTGATGGTCCGACTTTAGGTCCGGTGGAGCCTGTTCCCGTCGGTGAAGGGCCGCTCGCTAAAGCACAAGCGTCGTCGAATTTGGTGTCGGCGATTCCGTCATTGCATGCCGGAATAACCATGTATTTCGCTACTTTTCTCTTCAGCCGCCGTCGATGGAAATGGGGAGCTGTCGCGTTTATTTATGCACTGACAATGGGATTTGCGTTGGTTTTCTTCGCTGAGCACTACGTTTTTGACATTATTCTCGGGTGGACGTTGGCTGCCGCGGTTCCGCTTATTCAGACGTGGTGGATGTCCCGTCGTCGTGAATCGATTAATAAATAATAAGTAATAGATAAGCTGAACACTTTCGGGTGGGTTCCCTTTTCAATTGGGGTGATGGGCGCTATTGTCCCGCGTAAAGCTCTCACGGAAGATCACTATGCGCGCATCCCAGACCGTTCATTCCCAGCTCCCCACGCGTTCTGACTGGCTCGATTCATTGCCATTCGGCCGCGAACATCGCAAACTTCTTGTCGGCTCAGGTGTCGGGTGGGCCCTGGACGCGATGGACGTCGGTTTGATCAGCTATGTGATGGCCGCGCTTGTGGCAGAGTGGTCCCTGTCGAACACGCAAGCATCGTGGTTGGGGTCCATCGGGTTCGTGGGCATGATGATTGGCGCCTCCGTCGGCGGTTTGCTCGCTGATAAGTGGGGGCGCCGCAATGTTTTCGCACTCACGCTGCTGACCTACGGCATTGCGACGGGTGCCGCGGCGTTTTCTGTTGGCTTAGTCATGCTGCTTATTCTGCGCTTCATTGTGGGCGTGGGGCTCGGTGCGGAATTGCCGGTCGCGTCGACGCTGGTCTCTGAGTTTGCACCGCGCAAGAACCGTGGACGCATCGTTGTGGCGTTGGAATCGTTCTGGGCGGTTGGCTGGATCATGTCCGCGCTGCTGGGCTATTTCCTGGTGCCGAAGGAATGGGGTGGTTGGCCCGGCTGGCGGTGGGCACTGCTGGTGGGAATCGTTCCCGCCATCTACGCGCTAGTCGTTCGTCACGGGCTACCTGAGTCTGTGCGGTTCTTGGAGAGCCGGGGTCGTCTTGCCGAGGCTGAGTGCAGCGTTCGGCTCTTCGAAAAGGGATCGTCACGTAATTCGACGGTTCCTTTCGACGAAGCGGTCGCTTTGACCCCGACGTCCGTCGCTAAGGGAGATGCCGCGGAGGACACCTCGGAGAGGGGCACGTCGACGGATGTGTCGGCGGGCGATACTTCAACGAGGAACCGCCCTGGTGAGGACGCTACGGGGACCACTGCTGGGGAGTCGTCGATATTCAGTGCCCACATGCGAGGCCGCACGACTGCCCTGTGGGTGGTGTGGTTCTTCGTCAACCTGGCCTATTACGGAGCGTTTACGTGGATGCCGACCTTGCTGTATCTGCAGGGGCATTCGCTGGTGAAGTCTTTCGAGTTCACGTTGATGATGACCCTGGCGCAGCTGCCCGGTTATGCGGCGGCGGCATGGTTGATTGAAAAATGGGGCCGACGCCTGACGCTGTCGGTTTTCCTGTGTGGTTCTGCGGTCTCGGCGATTCTGTTTGGCCTGCAGTCGGGGGCGACGGGAATCATCGTCACAGGCCTGTTGCTGAGCTTTTTAACTTGGGCGCGTGGGGTGCTTTGTACGCGATCGGCCCGGAGATCTATCCGACGGCGATGCGGGGGACGGGAACTGGTGCGGCTGCAGCCGTCGGCCGAGTGGCAGGTGTGGTCGCGCCCTTGATCGTCCCGATCATTTTGGAGTGGGGGTCTACTCCATTGGTCTTTACCATTTTCGGCGCGTCATTCTTCATCGCGGTTGCTGGTGCTGTGGCTCTGCCGGAGCGGCACAACATGGACATGGTGGAGTAAAAGAAGCGCTGGAATACAACGACAAGCCCTTGGCCACAACCTCGTGACCAGGGGCTTGTTGAAATGGAGCCGATGACGGGAATCGAACCCGCGCCGCTTGCTTGGGAAGCAAGAGTTCTACCATTGAACTACATCGGCATGAAGAACTGCTATGAAAGTTGCGTGACACGCATGACTCGCACGTGATCAGCGAACACTGCAACGCATGTTCCCCTTTACCGTAGCATTGCCACTTTTGAGCCAACAAAACTCCCGGTCAACGTGCCGGGGATAGCTCAGCGGATAGAGCCATATACTTGTGGGGTTCCGGTAGACCCGGGGTAAACTATGGCCTGTGATTCTCTCCGACCGTGACATTCGTTCTGCAATCGATTCTGGACACCTAGGTATTTCCCCCTTCGATCCGACGATGGTCCAACCCAGCAGTATTGATGTTCGCCTGGACCGCTACTTCCGCGTCTTCAACAATGCGCGCTACACGCATATCGATCCCAAAGAAGAGCAAGAAGATCTCACGTCGTTAGTGGAGGTCAAGGAGGGCGACGCGTTCATCCTCCACCCAGGGGAGTTCGTTTTGGGGTCGACGCTGGAAGAGTTCGCCCTGCCAGCGGATCTGGCTGGCCGTCTTGAGGGGAAGTCGTCCTTAGGTCGGTTGGGGCTATTGACGCACTCCACGGCAGGGTTCATTGATCCTGGCTTTAACGGCTACATCACGTTCGAATTGTCAAATGCCTCTAATCTCCCGATCGCCCTGTATCCAGAGATGAAAGTAGGCCAGCTGGCGTTGTTCATGATGTCTAGCCCTGCGGAAACGCCCTATGGCTCGGGATCATTGGGCTCGAAGTACCAGGGACAACGCGGGCCGACGGCGTCGAAAGCATATATGAACTTCCGCTGATCACTCGCATTCTCGCAGCAGGCGATGTCTGAACATGCTTCGGCCGTGGCTTCCGCGTAAATTCATGGGCATGCGGATGTCTGTGATTGGAACGGGATACCTGGGGTCAACGCATGCGGCGTGCATGGCGGAATTAGGGCATGAGGTCATCGGGGTGGACGTTGATCCGCATAAAATCGAGCTCCTTTCGCGCGGAGAGACGCCGTTTTTTGAGCCCGGTTTAGACGGTCTTATTCGGAAACATATTTCGTCGGGGCGGCTCCATTTCACGACGTCATACCAGGAAGCGGCCGATTTCGCTCATGTTCATTTTTTAGGTGTCGGCACTCCGCAACAGAAGAATTCGTATGCAGCTGATATGACTTTTGTTCGCTCTGCTGTCACGAATTTGGTGCCGTTATTGCAGGGACGGCACATTATTTTTGGGAAATCGACGGTTCCTGTGGGGACCGCGCGTGCGCTCCAGCAGCTGACTGATCGTCTGGTTGCTTCGCAGAATGCGGATAGTACATCGGCTGCAGCGGATAGTTCCGCCGCTTCCGTTGAGGAAACGTCGGTGGACATTGCGTGGAATCCGGAGTTCCTCCGTGAGGGGCACGCTGTGCAGGACACGATTCATCCGGATCGCATTGTCCTCGGTATGCAGAATTCGGCTTCCGAGGTGGAAGACGTCGCTAGGAAAATTTATGCGCAACCCTTGGCAGAGGGGACGCCGTTGTTGGTCACGGATTTTGCGACGTCCGAGCTGGTGAAAGTGTCGGCGAATGCGTTTCTGGCAACAAAAATTAGCTTCATTAACGCGGTGTCCGAGGTGTGCGAGGCGTCGGGGGCGGATATCACGGTGCTTGCCGACGCGATCGGCGCGGATGAGCGCATCGGGCGGAAGTTCCTCAACGCCGGGCTCGGGTTCGGCGGCGGTTGCCTGCCGAAGGATATCCGGGCGTTTATGGCCCGCGCCGGCGAATTGGGCGCTGACCAGGCGTTGACCTTCCTGCGTGAGGTGGACGCGATCAATCTTCGGCGTCGGGAAAAGTTGGTCAGCATGGTGAAGGATGCGTGCGGCGGTTCCTTGCACGACGCGCGGGTGACTGTGCTGGGGGCGGCGTTCAAGCCGGAGTCGGACGACGTCCGTGACTCGCCGGCGTTGGCGGTGGCGGGGGCGTTGAGCCTCGCAGGTGCCCAGGTCAGCGTGTACGACCCTCAGGCGATGACGAATGCGTCGAAGGTTTTCCCGACGCTCATGTATGCGGACACGGTGTGGGATGCGCTGCACAATGCCGACGTGGTGGTTGTGGCGACGGAGTGGAGGGTGTTCAAGGAGTTGGATCCGTCGGAGGCGCGGGCGTGTGTCGCGTCGCCAATTATTATCGACGGGCGGAACTGCCTAGATGTTGGCGCGTGGATGCAGGCGGGGTGGTCTGTGCGGGCGTTGGGGCGCAGTTTGTAGCGCTCTAGGGTGCTACAACACCCTGCGAGCTAACGCGACCTCTAATGATGGTGGACATGAACGTGCCCGTGGCCATGTCCACCCGCGTTGCTGGCGTCGGGATCAGGTTTGACGGTGACCGCCGCGATGATCGTCGTGATCGGAACCGCGAGTGCTAGTGCAATAGCACCGACGGCTGACCTGACGATTTCTGTGGCGATGAGGTCCGAGGTCAGCACCTGTCCCAGCGGCCGCTCCGATGCTGTGATGAGCAATAACATTGGAAGTGCTGCGCCCGCGTAGCTGAGGATCAGCGTGTACAACATGGACGCGATGTGGTCCCGCCCCACTTGCATACCGCCTGCGAAGAGCCGCCACGGTGATGCCTTGCGGTCGATGATGGCGAGCTCGTTGACGGTGGACGCCTGCGCCACGGTGGCGTCGTTGAGCGCGCCGATCGCCCCCACGATGAATCCCGCCAGCATCAACCCGTGGACGGTGACGTCGGGAAGATAAAGCTGAACCAGGAGGTTATCCTCTTCGCCGAGGCCCCGGAGCCGGGTTCCGTCGATACCCCAACCAGCCATGATTGCGGCGAGGCCCAGCGCGATGATTGTTCCGGCGAGCGCGGAACTGGATTTCCAACTGATTCCGTGGACCAGGTAAATCACGACGAACATGATGAGGGCGCACGATGTGACGGCGAGTAGGAGCGGATCGCCGCCGCGGAGGAGTGCGGGGAGCATGAATGCGCCGATAATCGCCATCGTGATGACGAGGCCGACGAGTGAGCGCGCGCCTCGCCATGAGCCGATCGCCACCATGGCGATAGCCGTGATGATGAGCCACGCGATGATCGGTACTTTGCGTTGGTAATCGTTGAATGCGTAGCCCATGCTGCCGTCGTCGGTGGCGTGGCGGGTCATGCGGATCTTGTCTCCTTCGCAGAGGTCGGGGTCGCCCGGTTTGTGGGACGTCTCAATGAGCGTGCGTTTCCCCTTGTCAGAGCCGCTCGTGATGTCGACAATCGCGCGAGTGCATGTGCCCGTCGATGTGGTGGGCTCGCGTGGTGTGTCGTCGAACGTCCGCCCGACGCTGGGCGACCCGCATGCTGCCTCAGTTGTGACGGCGACGGTTCCGTCGGCGATGTTTTGGGGGAGGGACGATGTTTCTTGGAAGGACTTATCGACGCGGGCCGGTGTGTTCGATGGCCACAGCGCGACGGTGGAGATGGCGCTGAGGATGAAGCCGATGAGCAAAAATCCGGCGAGAATGCGTTGGCCGAGCGTCCAGTCTTTGATGTGTGGGCGGAAGCGCTTGGTGGTTTTGCTGGTCTGGGGTTTTGGGGTTGCTGATTGTGGCTGAGTTTCTGCGCGCGCGGCGTTGAGTCGTGACTTGCGGGTTTCCGTCGGAATGGGGGCCTGTTGGGGCGACGAGTCGGCCGTGTAGGTGCCACGCGGCTGGTACGGTTCGTCGCAGGACGCTGAGTGTTTACCCACAAGGACTCCTCATTGTGAATGGATCTGTCGGTAGAAACGCAGCTCAGATCGCAGATGTGCAGGCCGGGTAAAAGGGAGCGGAAGCTGAATAAATCTGAGCGACGCCGCCTAACCGACAGTATGTTCCAGTAACAGTAACGTGTTTTTCAGAATAGCGTGCGTGGGTATGCCACGGCCGATGGGTGCCCGCGGACTTTACTGGTGATAGCTGGATAGGAAGTTCCCGAGTCGTTCGATCGCATCCGCCAGATCACGAGCCCAAGGGAGAGTGACAACGCGGAAGTGGTCAGGCTCCGGCCAGTTGAATCCGGTGCCTTGGACGAGGTGGATCTTTTCTGCGCGCAAGAGATCAAACATGAATTGCTCGTCGTCATGAATGTCGTAAACATTCCGATCCAATTTGGGGAAGGCATACAAAGCACCCATCGGTTTAACAACCGAAACGCCCGGTATCTCATTGAGTTTCTCGTACGCTATATTCCGTTGCTCTAGCAGGCGGCCACCGGGGAGGGTGAGGTCGTAGATGGATTGCTTGCCGCCAAGCGCCACCTGAATCGCGTGCTGAGCAGGCACGTTGGGACACAAGCGCGTTGATGCGAGCAAGTCCAATCCCTCGATGAATCCCTTAGCGTGTTCCTTGGGGCCAGTGAGGACCATCCAGCCCGACCGGTATCCGGCCACGCGATATGCCTTGGACAATCCGTTGAATGTGATGCACAGCAGATCGGGCGCGAGGGAAGCGATGCTGATGTGTTCGGCATCGTCGTAAAGAATCCGGTCATAGATTTCGTCGGCAAGAATGAGGAGTGAATTCTCGCGTGCGATATCGACAATTTTCTGCAGTGTTTCCCGGCTATAGACAGCCCCGGTGGGGTTATTCGGGTTAATAACGACAATTGCCTTGGTTTTCGGAGTGACTTTGGCTTTGATGTCCTCAATGTCGGGATTCCAATTGTCGTTTTCACGACAGAGATAATGCACGGGCTTTCCACCAGCCAGAGAAGTCGCCGCCGTCCAGAGGGGATAATCAGGGGCAGGAATGAGGACTTCATCACTATCGTCGAGGAGAGCCTGAGTAGTCATTGTGATGAGCTCGGAGACCCCATTGCCCAGGTAAATATCGTCGATATCGGCGCTGGGGAATCCAGGAACTAATTCGTATCGCGTGGCAATGGCACGGCGCGCCGGGATGATGCCTTTCGCGGTGCTATACCCCTGGGCGGTGGGCAGGGCCGCGATCATGTCACGCATGATGACATCGGGCGCTTCGAAGCCGAAGACCGCCGGATTACCCGTGTTGAGCTGCAGAATCCTGTGACCATCGGCGATCATGCGTTCTGCTTCGGCATTGACCGGCCCGCGGATTTCGTAGAGGACGTTGCGCAGTTTGCTCGACTGATCAAGGTGCTTGAGCCGCGGGCGCCCAGTGACCTTCGGCGGATTCGCGGTGCTGGTGTCGGTGTTTTCTGGTGCGGGTGTCGCGTTTTTATCGGAAGAGTTCACCCGACCACTATGCCACGCGGGAGGGCCAAAAGTGTGAATTCGTTTTTAATTACCAATGGTGGCTAATTGCCGATGTAGATGTGGATATCGTCGTCTTTATTTTCGCAGCGCACGAGCCCGGGTTTAAATTCTTGACATTCCAGTTTGAAGGTCGAATCAGAAATGGGGCTATCGATGGTGATGCTCCCTCGATCATCTTTGGGAGTATCGTTATAGACCTGGCGTGCCGTGTCCGCCACGGAGCAATCCCACCCGACCGGGATCGCGGAGCGCGTGTATTCGCCCGTGCTGCTGCCGCATATTTGAACTTGGCGAGCGTCGAGATCGATATTTTGCCCGATCGATCTTTTGATTGTCTTTCCACCGGGGGTCGGGAAGTTCTGCTGGGGTTGATCAGCTTGGTTATCTTCCGACGGAGCGGTTGATGTTTTTTCCGACGAACCAACGGTGAAATTATCGTTATTAGCCATCCAAATAGCGCCGAAAAGTGCCGCAAGAATTAAGACAGCGACGACAAAGACCAGTGCTTTCGCGGGCGTTGTGGCAATCCAGTTCTTGAACTTTTCTTTCCGCGAGTTTTCTGTGGACCCTTGGTCGGCGTCTTGCTGATCGTTGGCCTGATCGGTGTCTGTTTTCTTGCTCCCGTCGGAGGCAGCGCGTGAACCTGCGGAGCGTCCAGAGACAGTTGGGCCAGAGGCAGCTGCCGATCCCTGAGCTGCAGCGTGAGGCGTTTTGTCGTCTGCCGCGGCTGCCGACGTGTTAGGCGCTGAGGGAACCTGGCGGTCTTGGTTGGTCTTTTCCTTGCCGACGCTTCCCCGAACGGCGCTTTTACCAGCCGAGCCGTTCTGGGGTTGAGCTTGCGATGCGCTCCCAACAGGACGTGATCCGTGCGTCGTGGTGTTAGGTGACAGGTTATATGCGTCGGACGTCACCGTCGACGGTTTGCCGTTTGTTGATTTTCCCGTCGTCGGGCTATTAATTGCGCCATCCTGACGACGCTCAGAATCCTGCTGTGCGGAATCTGATTGCGCCGAGTGGTTCGGTTGCGCGGGGGTATCAGATTCTGCGGAGCCATTGGCCGATGACGTCGTGTGGCTATTAGCCTCACGCATCATTTCCGGAGTGATGACAGGGAAACCCGCCGCCCCATTCGTCGAAAATCCGCTTTTTGTGTCCGGATTGTGTGAATCAACGTCGCGTGATTGGGCTTCGTGCGCCTGTGGCTCGTCGAATGCGCGGTCTTCACCGAGTGAATCGTTTTCGGGGAGGACATCGCGAGCAGTGGGAACGTCGGAAAATTCAACATCGATAGGGGCATTGGTCGAAGAGCCACGGGAAGATCTGGACTCAGTGGTGTTCTGACCTCGTTTTTCCTCTGGGTGCTGAGCTCCCTCGAAACGCTGTTCTTGCCCTTGGCGTTGTTCTTCTGCACGACGCTGTTCGAATGAGCTGCCCGAATTGGGCCGGTTTTCTGTGGAAAACTGGTCATTGGGTTGGGTGGAATAGCCTTCCGAATCGGACTGTGAAGTCGGGTCGGAGGGGGTTGTGCTCATTCGTCATCCTCAGGCTGTAAAAGTGATACGGGACAATATGCATGCGGGTGTACAGGCCCACAGTGATAATGCGATAACTAGCTTAGTGTTTTTATATGCGCCGCGTGAATGGACGGGTGCGGTCCTGTCTCCGTTGGCTGAGCTGGTCGTCGCAGGAAAACGGCATCGCTTGTCAAAAGTCGGCACGTTTCTGTTTCCCGATTGCTCGCTGTACTTTCTACCGACACATGAGATTTCCTAGTAAACTTTATTGTGACGAGGCTCGTACATGGTTTTGGACTAGCTCATGTACTAGCCATCCGGTATTCCTCGGGCATGACTGTGGTGGAAGAACAACGCAGTTTTCTCATCAGTGGCCCGTTGTAAAAATATGAGAAAGGTTTGACTGATGAACGAAGTTATTTTGGCTGCGGCATCCGCTCCACCGCTCGGAATTATTGGGTGGATCATTATCGGTGGCCTCGCCGGATGGATTGCATCGAAGATCATGGGTACCGACGCTCAAATGGGCGTCCCGCTCAATATCATCGTGGGGATTATCGGCGGTTTCCTCGGAGGATGGCTGCTCGGTGCAGTCGGATTCGATGTCGAAGGTGGAGGAAAGTTCTTCAGCTTCCTTACCTGTTTGCTTGGTGCGGTAATCCTCTTGTGGATTGTTGGCCTAGTGACCAAAAAGAAGTAGAGAATAAAAACGTAGGGCGTTGGCTTTTACACCGCGTCGCATAAGGGCGTAAGCGTAAGGCCTTAAGTGAGCGCCTGAGTACATACTCAACGAGCCCGGAGCTAGAGTCGATCTAGTTCCGGGCTCGTAGTGTTTGCTTGTGAGGTATTAAATAGTCAACGGAATCCACTCACCGTGACTCAACATTGGGTGATCCAGATTGGCAATTATCTCAGAGTGGAGCATAGTGAATTTTTCTTCTACCAAAAGTAGGTAAGGGGAGTGGTTACTACGATGTCGGGTGAATGCTATGTCTAAGGCGAGAATGTACCGGAACGCGGGCGCCCGCTATCTCTTCGACTATGTGTCGTCCGCGGCCAAACACTGCTCCTTCCGTTCCCATCACACGTCGAGCCATCATCTTGCGTCGGGCATCCGCCGTCGAGTTGATAGTTCCACGATTAAAAAATGGCTGGTGAGTAAATTCGCATTCAATACGGATCATGATTGCTTTTCACACGAGAAAAAGCGTCGCAGGTATTTAGGCGCCGGCCGTCGTGCCGATTGTGTATTGGCAGGGATCCTGTTTGTCATGGGCGCAGCCCTCATCTCGTGGATGGTCATTCTGCTGTTCACGATGCCATTTCCCCGGCGTCCTCGGCTGGATTGCGTTGGATTGCGCAGAAATAGCCGCCCTGTGGATAAGCGCCTGGTGGGCGCTGAAGCGTCGGCCTCATGCAGCTGCGGGTTTGTGGGGTGTCGCTGCTTTATTGCTTAAGGGTGCGGTCAGAATTTTACGTGCGGAATGAGACCCGTCGCGTGGAAGGAGATCATTTACGGCCGCGATAAAAAGGTGTAAGTGTGGAATGAGAGCGCAGGAGGTAGAGCCATGATCACGACGGAAAAGATTCACGATCAGCCGCCGGAGGGTGGGGACGCGGATCCTCGTGGATCGGCTGTGGCCGCGCGGAGTGAAGAAAGCCACAGCGACTGTTGATGAATGGTTGAAGGGCCTTACTCCTTCGCCCGAGCTGCGAAAAGACTGGGGACACGATCCAGCGCGCTTTTCCGAATTTGCCGACCGGTATCGCTCTGAGCTGGATGAACGCCTCGATTCCTATAAAGACGCCACCGAATCGGGTGGCGACGGTGACAGCTCGGGTTCCGACTCCGATTCGGAGGCTGCTCAGGTGGGGGGCTATGCGAGCGGGCAGCGTCGGGCGAAAACATCATCTTGGTCTTTGCGGCGAAAGATCGTGTGTTTAATCATGCCGTCGTTTTGAAAGCGTGGCTTGACGAGCGCACGCGTTAATGGTGGGTACGCCCGGCGATAATCCTCCGTTTCGCACCTAAAAACTTCCCATGGGGGCTCAACCGCGCGCAGGAGACGTTGGTTATGTGTTTTGGAAAGGCGCGGAGCGCCGTTCATACACACGGGAACGCGCGAGAAACGTCGGTTCGGGGCGTCGGCTATACATCGGTTATACGTACAGGAAGACACATCCGTACACCAAAAACACCACCTTGACCAGCGTCGATAAGAAAAGTTGAGTCGTGTGGAATAACTTTGAGCACGACGTCGTTACATCTAATGTCGCAAGGTTGAGCGAGTAAGACTCAAGTTAGCTTGACAAGCCTGAGTCTTCTGGGTCAGACTGTGACAGGTCGTTGAGTCTTATTCACTCAGCCTCACACAAATACGTAGATGCTCCGGGTGAGATCACGGGCAGGACCGCAGGCGAAAGCCGAGAGTGTCCGCCGAATGATCCGCCGGGCACAACAAATGTAACGAAAGGAAACACAGATAATGGGACGTGCAGTTGGAATTGACTTGGGTACTACGAACTCAGTGGTATCCGTTTTGGAAGGTGGAGACCCCACCGTTATCGCTAACTCCGAGGGCTCGCGGACGACGCCGTCGGTTGTAGCTTTTTCAAAGAACGGCGAGGTGCTCGTTGGGCAGTCGGCAAAGAACCAGGCCGTGACCAACGTTGACCGCACCATTCGCTCAGTCAAGCGCCACATCGGCGACGACTCCTGGAATGTCGATATTGACGACAAGAAGTACACGGCGCAGGAGATTTCCGCCCGTATTCTTCAAAAACTGAAGAGAGACGCTGAGAGCTACCTCGGCGAGGACGTGACCGACGCCGTTATTACCGTCCCGGCTTACTTCTCCGACGCTCAGCGTCAGGCGACGAAGGATGCTGGCCAGATCGCAGGCCTCAACGTGCTTCGTATTGTGAACGAGCCGACGGCTGCCGCGCTGGCTTACGGCCTTGAAAAGGGTGAAGACGATCAGACCATCCTGGTCTACGACCTCGGTGGCGGTACCTTCGACGTCTCCCTCCTGGAGATCGGCGAGGGTGTTGTTGAGGTCCGCGCAACCAATGGTGATAATGAACTCGGTGGTGACGACTGGGATCAGCGCATCGTTGACTGGCTGACCGACAAGTTTAAGTCCTCACACGGCATTGACCTGACCAAGGACAAGATGGCGCTGCAGCGTCTGCGTGAGGCTGCTGAGAAAGCCAAGATTGAGCTTTCCTCCTCGCAGCAGACTAGCATCAACCTGCCGTACATCACGGTTGACGAGGACAAGAACCCACTCTTCCTCGACGAGACGCTGTCCCGTATGGAATTCCAGCGCATTACCCAGGATCTCCTGGACCGCACCCGTAAGCCGTTCCAGCAGGTTCTTTCCGATGCGGGCATTTCCGTTTCCGACATCGACCACGTGGTTCTCGTCGGTGGTTCGACCCGTATGCCGGCCGTGACTGACCTGGTCAAGGAACTGACCGGTGGTAAAGAGCCGAACAAGGGTGTGAACCCGGATGAGGTTGTTGCCGTGGGTGCCGCTCTGCAGGCCGGTGTGCTGCGCGGTGAAGTCAAGGACGTTCTGCTTCTGGATGTCACCCCGCTGTCCCTTGGGATTGAAACCAAGGGTGGCGTGATGACCAAGCTCATTGAACGCAACACGACCATCCCGACCAAGCGGTCCGAAACCTTCACCACGGCGGAAGACAACCAGCCTTCCGTTCAGATCCAGGTTTTCCAGGGTGAGCGCGAGATGGCGTCGGCAAACAAACTGCTCGGTTCTTTCGAGTTGGGCGGAATTGCGCCGGCTCCGCGTGGTATCCCGCAGATCGAGGTCACGTTCGACATTGACGCCAACGGTATTGTCCACGTCACCGCGAAGGACAAGGGCACCGGTAAGGAAAACACCATTAAGATCCAGGACGGTTCTGGGCTGTCGCAGGATGAGATTGATCGCATGGTGAAAGACGCCGAGGCTCACGCGGAAGAGGACAAGAAGCGTCGCGAGGAGCAGGAAGTCCGTAACTCTGCGGAATCTATGGTCTACCAGACCCGTAAGTTCGTCGACGACAACAAGGAGAAGGTCTCCCAGGACATCCAGGACAAGGTTGAGGAAGCCGCCAAGGGTGTTGACGAAGCCCTGAAGGGTGACGACATTGAGGCCATCAAGTCCGCTGTTGAGAAGCTGTCCGCGGAGTCTCAGGAGATGGGCAAGTCTCTCTACGAATCCGAGGCTGCTAACGGCGGAGCTGCCGGTGGCGACGCAGGTGCTGCAGCCGCCGCGGGTGCCGATGCCGGATCCGGCAACTCCGACCCCAACGTTGTTGACGCCGAGGTAGTCGACGAAGACAAGAAGGATGATGACAAGTGAGTCTAGGCAACGACATGCCCGATGACCCGGGCGCGCCGGCCAACACAGACCCAGAAGGCGCATCCCCCAACGAGGCTGAAGCTGCGGTTGACGAAGCCCGCCTCGCGCAGGAAACACCCGACGGAGATTTTCCGGAAGGGGCCGAGGACGGTGGGAACATTGCTGAAGAACTTGACGACATCGACGCTGAAATAGGTGGTCTTCAAGACGACCCCGACGTCGAGGTCGAATCTGCAGAAGACGACGCCGCACGCGACCTCCAGAACGAGGGACTAGAGCCCGTCGACGATGGGGTTGGTGCTGGTGTCACGTCCTCCGTCGAGAAGCAACTCGAAGAAATGACTGCCGATCTGAAGCGAGTCTCCGCCGAGTACACCAACTACCGGCGTCGGGCTGAGCGGGATCGGGCGGCCACATTCGAGCTGGCCAAGGCACAAGTCGCGAGTGACCTTCTGCCCATAGCGGATGACTTCGACCTCGCGGAAAAGCATGGCGATTTGAAAGAAGAAGGGCCGCTCAAGGTCTTCTCGGACAAATTCACCAAGCTGATTGCGGATTTGGGTGTCGAAAAGTTCGGCCAGGAAGGTGAGGCTTTCGACCCCAATTTTCACGAGGCCGTTCAAGACATGTCATCTGGCGACGAGAAAACCGTGGCGACGGTCCTGCGCGCCGGGTACCGAATGGGCGACAGCGTATTGCGAACCGCGATGGTCGTGATCGGCGACCCAGAGTGATCGGGTCGGCCCTGACCATGGGTCATCAAGAGTAACCCTTATCTTTAGCCCGGGTGGTTGATAGGCGCCCGGGCTTTTTCATGCGTTGGGGGTCCGTCGCCCTCCTCATAGAACCCCCGTAGTATGCAGAATTGCAGCCACAGTAGCTTACTGAAACAAAATATCCTTCACTGGCGAATTAGATAGAGTCCTGGGCATACTATGTGCACAGTTGATCCAACCGTCGGCTATGCAATAAGCGTCTGCGTGGAGCGTAACTCTTAGGTGCAATTCCTAGGTGTGAGGCTGATCCCGCGATGGCCGCCATGAAACATGGCGTAGTCGTCGTACAAAACGGGTGAAGCTATCGTCCCTTTTTTGGTATGGTCACCTTTCACAATTAACTCTGCGCAGTGAGCCACTGGTTCCCCGCTTAGTTATCAGTTCCCCCAATGATGGAAGCTTTATGAAAGAAGCAGCAGCCCCTGAGCAACGTGTTCAGCTTGACGAATCACCCATTAACAACACCCAGACAGGGGAGCGGTATTCGCCCCGAATGGGTTTGGGTGAATTCACCATGAATGTCCTCAACGGTATTTCGGTTGCCGTGGTTGTGGCATTGGTTCCCCAGGCGCTATTAGGAGAGCTATTTAAGGCCCTGCTTCCCGTGTTCCCGCAGGGGAAGGAAATCATCGGGATGGTGTCCGTCGCCTCCAGTATGTTGCCGATAGCTATCGGCCTACTGGTTGCGATGCAATTCAAAATGACGCACATTCAGACCGCTACAGTGGCGATCTCAGCTGTCATGGGATCAGGTGTCGTTAAGGGGATAAACTCCGACGGATTTCTCCAGCTCAAAGGCACCGGGCTGGTGATTAACACCGGGCTAACTGCGGCCTTCGCCGTCATCATGATTCTCCTCATTGGCGACAGGCTGAAGAGCTACACCATCTTGGTGCTTCCGCCGACGGTCATCGTGGTAGCTGGAGGCCTCGGTAAATTTGTGACGTATCCGGCGGTGCTGGTCTTCACGAAGTGGCTGGGCAACCTTGTCGTCGGTGCGGTGGATCTGCAGCCTATCATGATGGGGCTGATCCTGAGCATTGCTTTCGGCCTGATGATGGCGTCGCCAATTTCGACGGTTGGAATCGCTACCGCGATCTTCCTGTCCGGTATCGCCTCGGGCGTTGCGAATGTTGGATGCTGCGCCGTTGCTTTCACCATGATGTGGGCTGGTTGGAAAGTGAATGGGCCGGGCGGATCGCTTGTGCACGTGGTGGGATCCGCGAAAGTTCAGGTTGCCAACATGATGCGACGGCCTATTGCGCTGTTGCCGGCCATGGTTGCGTGCGGTATTAGTGGCATTGTGGCGGGCCTTTTCCGGGTGCAAGGTACGCCCATTTCGGCCGGCTTCGGGATTTCCGGGTTGGTCGGTCCACTTGCGGCATTGAATGCAGATGGCTGGGGGTGGAGTGTTCGGAATATCCTCATTGTCGTGCTTGTTTATGCCGTGGTTCCATGTGTTTCTGGCTATTTTGCGGTCGCACTCTTCGATAAGAGGTTAGGTGTGACCAATCAAGACATGTATGCCCTGAAATTCGATTAAATATCTCGAATTTTGGTTTAGCAAGACAATTGATGCTCATCACTGGCGGGATGCTATGTTCCTCTATCGTGAATGTTCCCGTGATGTCGATGCTGTTGTGTCTGGATGTCGGAGCAGTGTTCGATGGCGCTCTGCTATCTATTTCTCTGCACGTACAGGCTGTCCCGATTTAGCCAGGTGTGGCTGGCAGGAAATCCTGCTGGGCTGAGGACCTGCCGTAGGTCACCGTGGACACAAGCGCATGGGCACTATGCTTAGTTCACCCTTAAACCTGCTCCGAAAATTTCAAAGGTTTGAATTGGGCTGTGAAATCGCGTAACTTCTTCTACTGAGATATACAATCGAATTCACTAAGAGCCTTTAATAGGGGACTGGACAGGAACGACATATGCAAACAAATCTGCGGCGAGGGGTAGCATTTGCCCTAACCAGTGTGATGATAGGAGGGGCGCTAGTAGCTTGCGGCGATCCAAGTCGCCAGGCTTCCGGCGGCGAAGGGCACTACCCCACCCGGCTGATTCTAGCGGACCGTCAAGCCGGTGATGGATTCCACCCAGCAACGGGATATGGTCAAACCGGTGTGAGCCCGGTCTATGACGGTCTACTGCGCCCAGAGCCATCGTCGCAGGATAAGGTTCCGAACTTCGTACCAGCACTGGCCGCCGAAATGCCGAAGCGCAATGCTGATTCCACAGAATGGACTGTGAAGCTCAAAGAGGGAGTGAAGTTCAGCGATGGCTCCGACTTTGATGCCAATGATGTGAAGGCATCTTACGAGGTGGCCAGGGACATTTCGGCAGGCTCCGAAGTTGTCAGCCGCTACGAAATCATTGATGACGTGCAGATCAAGGATCCACATACCGTGGTCTTTAAACTGAACTCCCCGCTGGCTGAGATGCTGTCGAGGCTTACCTATGCGATCGCACCTTCCGAAATGTTGGGCAAAGAGGCAGTCACCCAAACTAAGCTGAATACTGAACCTGTGGGCACTGGCGCGTATCACCTCAAGGAGCGCCGAGGAGACGAAACGATCTTCGAAGCCAACGAAAACTACTTCGATGGCGCGCCAGAAGTGAAAGAATTGGTTGTCACCACAGCGGCTGATGATACCGCCCGAGCTCAGCGTGTAGCTGCCGGCGAAATCGATGGTGCCGCCATTCCGCCGAGCCAAATGAAGGGGTTGGAAGGAAAAGACGGCATCAATGTAGATATTACGAAGACAGCCGATTGGAGGGGAATCTCCTTCCCTGAAACCCCCGAGTTCGCTGATCCGAAGGTGCGCTTGGCATTGAACCTCGCCGCTGATCGGCAGGCTTTCATTGATGGGCCGCTGGCAGGGCAGGGCACCCCGATTTCTGGGTTGCTGTCCTCTATCTACGGCGATGCCCATGATCCTTCCTTGGACTTCCAGCACGACGTGGCCAAGGCAGAGAAACTGCTCGATGAAGCTGGGTGGAAGAAGAACAGCCAAGGAGTACGTGAAAAAGACGGTAAGCCTTTCCACGTAGATCTGTATTATGCAGGCAGCGACACGTTACGTCGAGACATGGCGATCGAGTTTGCGTCGCAGATGAAGAAGCTGGGCCTTGAATTCGAAACGAAGTCCAGTACGTGGGATGACATCGAGCCGAAGGTGCATGATGTGTCGGTCGTCCTCGGTGGTGGGTCGGCCCCTTACGACGTCACGGTAATGGCCTACGAGTATCTGCACACGCGCACTCCTGCGACCGGCAAGTGGGCTAATCCGGGTAACTACGGATCCAAGAAGCTCGATGATCTGTTGGATGAGGCCCGCAGTGAAAACGACGAGGCCAAGCGCAATCAGCTGTGGCGAAAGGTTCAAGCCGAGTACGCAGAGAATCCGTCCATGCTGGCTTTGGCGAACGTCAACCATATCTATGTCTCAAAAGACAATTCGTGGAAGAAGCCGAATCTCCTGCTCGAACCCCACATTCATGGCGTGACGTGGGGGCCATGGTGGCGCCTGTCAGCTTGGAAGAAGTAACCCATGCGGGCGGTGCCTACCTCTTCTTCCGCTGCTTCCTCCTCTAGTGCCCCATCCCTCGCTTCGGCGTTATCTGTACGTGGTTCGACACCTGAAGGCAGCTCGAAAAAAGCACAGCGGCCCTGGCGCAAGTTTGTGCTGCCTGGGCGGCGGGATAACCTCAGTGGGATCGGCCGGATGGTTGGTACCCGCTTGTTGCTCATTGCCGGGACAACCGTGGTCGTCAGCTTCATCATGTTTGGCCTCGCCGCCTTGTCACCGTTCGATCCTCTTGCGCATCATCTCGGGGCGGATTACGGTAACTACACCGCCGAAGAACGCGCACGCATCGCGGCTTCTTTGGGACTTGACGCCCCGTGGTATCAACAGTGGGCTTCGTGGTGGGGTCACGTTTTTACAGGTGATTTGGGTTGGTCCCGCGTGTATAGCAAACCAGTCATCGAAGTTATTGGTGAGCGCTTACCGTGGACGATGTTGCTTTCCGGAACCGGTCTGCTACTGATGCTGGCGATCGCTGCACTTCTCGGTTTGAGCGCCGCCCGCCGACCAGGAGGGGTGGTAGATCGAGCTGTTACCGTGTTGGGCGTCTTCGTGGCGGCAACCCCTTCTTACATCTATGCCCTGGGAACCGTGCTGTTCTTTGGTGTGTTCTGGCACTTTATCCCCGTAGGAGGAGCTGCCCCGGTAGGGAGGTCCCCATCGCTGGGAACGGTGGGACCATATCTGATCGCGCCGGCAGTGGTGCTGGCGATTTCACAATTGTCATGGCCTTTGCTGACGATGCAGCGCGCTACCGCTGAGGCTATTGAATCGCCAGCGGTTGCCAATGCGCGTTTGCGCGGTTTATCCGAACGTACAATCCTCGTTCGCCATGTTCTGCCCCTGTCGCTCATGCCGTTGATTACCTTGATCGGAGCGCGCCTAGGTGAATTGGTGGTCGGGGCCGTGATCGTGGAGACGGTGTTCGCTTGGCCCGGGTTGGCACAAGCAACAGTGGAATCAGCTGTGGCCGTGGACTTCCACTTGTTGGCATTCACCACAGTGGCGACCACGGTTGTGGTGATGATGGGCTCCTTATTAAGCGATCTGGCCTACGTGTTGATCGATCCGAGAGTGAGCGATGTCTAAAAAGATTTCTGCGCCCTCAGCTGAAGATAGTCCTAGTTCGAGTAGTACAGTTTTGAGTGGACACGGCACTGAAGTGGATAGGCACAGCACTGAACTGCGAACTCCCAGGTCGCATCCGCGGGCACACACCGCCCGTACATGGGCACGACGGCATCTCGTTGGATTGAGCGTATTCGCGCTTCTCGTGCTTTATGCTGCCGTGGTTCCCATTGCATTTGACGCGGGAAACCCGAGTTTTGCCAATGCTCTGCAATCGCCGACTGCAGAGCATGTATTTGGTACCGATCACTTCGGTTTTGATCTTTTCGTGCGTACTGCCGAAAGTTTGCGAGTTTCCCTCTTTATCGGACTGACAGCTGCCGCCACTGCCACCGCTTTAGGAGTGTTTGTCGGATTATTAGCAGCGGGACTCGGTGGTGTGGTGGATCGCATTGCTATGCGCATCAACGATGCAGTCAACGCCATCCCGCACCTCATTTTGACCGTGGTTATTGTCGCCCTGTTTCAAGGATCTGTTGCTGCGATCGTGGGGTCCATTGCTTTGACCCACTGGTCACCGGTTGCACGTATCGTGCGATCTGCTGTGTTGGCGGTGCGGACTGCCGAGACTGTGCAATGCTCGTACGGCGCAGGAGCATCGTTTGGTTGGGTATTGCGTAAGCACTTGGCACCAGCGGCTTCGGGGCAAGCGTTGGTGGCGATGGCGATGCTGACGCCCCACGCTGTGTGGCATGAATCGACCGTGTCATTCCTCGGCTTGGGTATCCAGGCCGATGAGCCGTCACTGGGAACGCTCATGGATCTGGCACGCGAAGATATTACCCGTGGGGCTTGGTGGGCTTTGGTTTTCCCAGCGGCGATCTTGCTTCTCACCACGTTGTCCGGGGTATCGCTTACCCGAGGAGACACCGTTCGGAGAGAGCGTGGCGTCAAGCAGAAAAACAAGCGGGCAGTACAAAGGAATAGTGCCAGCACAGGACAAGATCAGCCTATAGTTCAGTCCGAAAGTGTGGCCGATGCAACGGCTGAGATCACGGCGATTGGTGTCCGAAATCTCAGTGTAGCTGTGGGGGAAAAAACCATTCTGCGGGGAGTGAACCTGACTATCTGTCGGGGAGAGGTCGCAGGTCTGATCGGAACGTCCGGTTCCGGAAAATCGACTGTGGGGCGTGCAGTGATTGGTCTGGCTCCAGCAGGTGGCCGAGTGGAAGGACACGTTTCGTTTTATCCTTCTGGTTTGGCCGAAGCGGAGGATGAAACTGGTGCGCACTCCAATGGGGTAGGTAAATCAAATGCGTGTAGTCAAACTGCCCAGGACGTTGGACTCGCTAGCGAATCACAGTGGAAGAGCGCTGAACTCGCTGGTCTACGAGGCTCGGTAGTGGGCTTTGTCCCTCAGGCTGCGGCCCTGTCGTTTACACCGGTGAGAAGAATTGGAACTCAAATTCAAGAAATCATCGATCGGCATGACAGCGGCTTGGATGTAAGAGAGTTGTTGGAACGGGTTCACTTAGACCCCGAGGTCAGCGAGCATTTCCCGCACCAGTTATCGGGAGGCATGGCGCAGCGGGCAGCGCTTGCTGCATCACTGGCTGGAAATCCGCAGTTCCTCATCGTGGATGAGCCTACCGCAGCACTGGATCCGCAACTAACAAAGGAAACCTTGGAACTCCTGCGGTCTGCGGCCAAAGACCTGGATCTAGGAGTGTTGTTAATCAGTCATGATCTAGAGGATCTTCGTGAATGGGACGTGTGTGACCATCTCTTCGTGCTGAACGAAGGAGAAGTCGTGGAAAGCAGAAAGGCCAGCGAATTTTGGGCTGCACCGCACAACGACTTTAGCCAAGCACTGGTTGCTGCTTTGCCCAGCGGAGGTCTTTCTTACCAATGCGAAGTCGGTGAGAACAATGCTTAAAGCCACCGAGGTGAGGTTTTCCTACGCGGGAAAGCCCGTGTTGGATGGGGTCAATCTAACCCTTGAACGCGGTGAACTAGTAGGGCTAATTGGGTCGTCTGGATCTGGCAAGACGACCCTAGCCGGGGTTCTTTCCGGGCGCCTTCTGCCAGATTACGGGAAAGTCACCATCGACGGAGAACCCATTGTGACGGGTCGAGATCGCCGACGGTCGCGCATAGCGTTGGTGAGCCAGTCTCCGCGAGATGCGTGCAACCTGCGATGGACATTCCGAGAGATCATCTCCGAACCCCTGTTGATTGCTGGGGAACACAACCGGGAGATGATAGGTAAAATCGTGGAGGATCACGCACAGTGCGCGATGCTCGAAAAGGAATTACTAGACCGCCGGCCAGCCGAGGTAAGTGATGGACAGCTGCAGCGGGCGTGTCTCGCACGTGCAACTGTAATGAACCCAGACTTTCTCATCTGTGATGAACCGACCTCAATGCTTGACCCCATCGCGACGGCGAAAATCGTGGAAATGCTCCGTGAGACCGTGCGGAGGGATCGTGGCGTGCTGTTTATCTCCCATGACCATCGACTACTGGCGGCGTGTGCCGACCGGACGGTGGCTCTAGGAACAGGCTCGATGGCTTAGAAAACCCCGGTTTTAAGCCGGTGCTCCTGGGGGCTAGTGGCGTGGGATGTCCAAGGAATGGAGCAATGTGCGCTGTGAATCGCTGAAATTATCGTCCGAGGTGAGGTAGACGCGGTTGAATCCGTCCGGGGTTCTTACGCCGACATCCTGGCCGTTGGAGGGAGAATCGCTGGTACGGGCAGGCGGAGCCGCGAAGGTCAAGCCTTCCACGTTTTCCGGAGAATTCTGGATGCTGAGGCTTCCTGCAGATACGTCCGACCTGGTTTTCTTGGTGGCGCTGTGTTTGTCGGTGATGCTGGGCTGTGAAACGTCGCCAGGTTTGTGAGTGGCGCTCGGTTTCGGATCAGCGAAATCAAAAATTTTCTTGCGATTGACCGGAATTTCAGTGCCATTGAGCTGCTCTCGGCCCAGAACATTGCTGGCGCCTTTTATATTTAAACGGTAGATCTCTGCGCGGTTTCCTTGTTTGGGGATATAACCGCGTTGCAGGGCGTAAAGGTTTCCTTTTGGGGACGTAGCTAGGGAGGCGTAGCCGCGGTCGGCGTTGGGTGCGTACGTGGGGTCCACATCAACTACATATTCAGCACTGGGCTTACCTGTGGCAGTGTTATAAACGGTTAAACGAGTTTTCGATCCCATCTGGGAAGTGTTAATCGGTCCATCCTGCACTAATGAGTTTTCGTTGAGGGTGTAGAAGGTTTTCCCATCAAGGGAAGTTGTCATGCCTTCCGTAATACCTCTAGTTTGTTCAACGGCTTTAGCTTCATCGTGGTTGGGCACGTGATACCGCGGAGGGTGAATACGGCGGATTTCCCGCCCGGTGCCGTCAGATTCGATCATGAGGGGAGAGCGATTCTCTGAACCTTGAGATTTACCTTCTGTTGTCCACAGTAGGTGGCCGTTGGGTAGTTGCCGGATTTCCTCTGCATCGAAATCTTTGGGGTTATACGCGTTGCTATCTGGTGTGGTGAAATTAATCTGGCCGATCATTTTTACCCGGTAACTGTTGTTGATGCTTAATCGGTATGCGCGGGTGGGGCCGTGATTGCCTTTGTCATCCGAGATGGCTAGATAGGAACCATCGGCGAGGGCGGTAAGCCCAGAGAGCCCGCCCACGCTGGGATCGCCACTGGCCTGGCCGAGATCGAAAGCCCCGTTGTAGTGGGATTGCTCCTTAACTGCAGGTTTCTGAGATTCAGGTGAAGAGATACCTGATCCTGCGGGGGTTGGGGCGGGGAGAATGTGGCCTCGGGATGAAGGGGTGCAGCGGCTGGTGGGGTGGCGGCCGAGGCTGTACCGGACCGGATGGGAGTGGTAATCGCTGAGCTGCTGAGGATGGAGGCGGCAAGACATGGGGCGGCCATCAGGAGGGGCGTTCGGGTGTGGGTACAACATATGTGTGCTGTCATGTCCACTATGAAAACAGGTGAGATGTGTGGTGAGTGTTGCGGCTCGCTATGAGGCTGCATAATTTGCGGAAGGTTCGCTGGAAGTTTGTTTGCTTGTTACCTGGGCAGAGAAGAGAGGCTGGAAAACATGGCTTGAGCCTGGAATATTTTCCCTGTTTACACCGTTATTCTCGATGTAAGGTTAAGTCTACTAGGCTCAACCTTGAGGCCTGGTGAGTGCGCCTCGTGTGTGGTGTCGATGGTTCCATCGATGCTCTGATATGCGCTGACCTCCGCCATGTTTCCGGAACTGCGAAGGTCAACGTGGACGTCGGCCATGGAGCCCGAATAGTCGACATCAGACAGGGCTTTACCCGCGCCATGCGCGCATCTCCGGAAATGCGAGGAACGTAAGGCGCTGCCAGTCAACACTAGATAACAACAGTAACAAGCAACAAAGTGATCAATAGCGGGAGAAAGAAAAGATGACCGTTCAACGAGAATGGGCAGATAAAGACTATTATAAGGACTTAGGGGTTTCTCGCAGCGCTAGCGAGGATGACATTAAGAAGGCGTACCGCAAGATCGCGCGGGATAACCACCCGGATAGCCACCCCAACGATTCCAACGCGGAGGAACGGTTTAAGCAAGCCAGCGAGGCCTATTCCGTCGTCGGCGATGCCAAGAAACGCAAGGAATACGACGAATTGAAAGACATGCTGGCTTCCGGCGGTCTTGGTAGCTTCGGTGGCAGCGGCTTTAACTCGGGTGGATTTGGCAGTCAGTATGGGCCGTCGGGCGGTTTCCGATCCACATTTAGCAATCCTGACACGGGCAGCGGTTTCTCCGCCTCCGACCTGTTCGGTGGTGGGTCCGGAGGAGGCATCGGCGATATCCTCGGCGATCTCTTCAACGGCAGTCGAAGTAGCACGTCTGCTGCTGCTAGTCGTGGTCAGCGTAACCTGCGTGGTGCCGACGTCGAAACGGAAATTACGTTGGATTTCCGTGAGGCTACTAAAGGTGCCACGGTGCCGATCCGCTTGACAAATCCTTCGTCGTGCCAGGAATGCCACGGTTCGGGTGCCAAACCTGGGACGTTGTCGCATACATGTTCGACGTGTAATGGCAAGGGGGTCGTTTCAGACAATCGGGGCGCGTTTGGATTGTCGCGGCCGTGTTCCGATTGCGGCAGTACGGGCACGAAGATCGACGATCCCTGCCCGGCCTGCAAGGGCAGCGGTGTAACCAACCGTACTCGGACGATTACCGTGCGTGTTCCCTCGGGCGTTGTCGACGGCCAAAAGGTTCGTTTGGCTGGTCAGGGTGAGGCAGGAATGCGCGGCCGCCCGGCAGGTGATTTGTTTGTCACGGTACATGTGCGGCCGGACAAGCTCTTTACTCGCAAGGGTGATGACCTGCGCGTTACCGCTCCGGTTAGTTTTTCTGAGCTCGCTTTGGGTGGGGTTGTCACGGTGCCGACGCTCGATAATAAGGTTCGCGTCAAGATCCCCGCAGGCACTAACGACGGCCGTACGCTGCGTGTGCGTGGCCGCGGTGTGCCGAAGCGCAATCAGAAGAGTGGCGATCTTCTGGTGACGGTGAAAGTGGCGGTCCCACCGAAACTGGACGAAGGTGCTGCCTCCGCGCTTCGTAGCTACGCGGTAGAAGAGAAACGCCTGGGCTTTGATCCGCGCGCTAACTGGCCGGGTAAGGAGGGGTAGCCATGGGTTCGAATCCCGATCGACGACGCAATACGACGAACCCCGCAAGCGCTGGCGGAGCTGATGGAGCTAGAAAACGTGGTGGCGAAAGTGCCGGAACACATAGTGGTGGAGCAGGGGGCGAAAGCCGCGCCACTGACAACACGCCTCCCCAAACCCACACCAGAGGAAGCCGGCAACCACTGGGCAAGGTACGTCGGGAAGAAGTTTATGTCATCTCGGTGGCAGCGGAATTGGCCGGGCTCCACGCTCAGACGCTACGTACCTACGACCGCATGGGGCTGGTGACGCCCGACCGGACGCGGGGAGGTGGGCGTCGATACTCGCCGGACGACATTGAGATGCTTCGCGAAATACAGAAGCTTTCTCATGACGATGGTGTTAATCTCGCGGGAATACGGGCGATTATTGACCTGAAGTCTCAGGTGGATGAACTGCAGGCGGAGAACCATCAGCTTCGGGAGCGGTTGGCTCGTATGGAGGCTCAACACGGCAGGTCACGTGGGGAAATTGTGCATGTGCCTCGGTCTACCGCTGTTGTGATGTGGGAACCGGGGGCTCGCTGTAGAAAGGATAGGCGTGATAGAAGGTAGCCGGCCGCGCGGCGATGATTCTGTGGCGCAGGATGGCGACGCCACTGACGACGGTGTGATGCAAAATTCCGTGGTGACGCCACACACCGACGCCAACACCGGCGATACCACCGCCGGAGTCCATGAAGTATCTCTGGTCCCCGTGGTCACTGTCCTTCAAACTGACGGATCGAGCTTTGTCGACGCCGTATTTACTCACCTGTTCGCCTGCCGCCCATCTTTTATCCGTCGGCTTCCGGCGGACTTGTCGCAGCTTAAGCCCAGCTTTCGGCGCGCGCTGGTACATGTCTACGCTAAGCAGGCAACAGGTAATGGGCTGGATCGACGCACACGGCGTTTCCTTCGGCACCTCGCCGAGGACCACCGCAGCTTCGGCGTCGAGGCCCCCGACTATGTCGCAATGGGCGACGCCATCATCGACGCCGGCCGCGAGATAATCGCGCCGCAGGTCACGTCGGAAGAATTTGAGCTCTTCGCCATGGCAACCGGCCAGATCATCGGCCTCATGGAAGAAGGCGCCGCCGAATACAGCGAAGTCCCCGTGCGCTGGGGTGCCAACGTCCTGGATGTCGACCACCGATCCGACGCCATCACGGTTGTCCGGCTCGCCGCGGATTCGCCCATCCCGTACCGCGCCGGGCAGTTGGTGCCGGTCCTGGCGCCGCAGTCGTCAGGTAAGCGGAAATGGTTGGCGCCCGCTATCCCGCATAGCGATGACGGGCTGATCGAGTTTCATCTCGAAGTGCCTCGATCCGAGACACCTGGGCGACAGGCGCTAACCGGCAGTTCAGCGCTGGTTTTTGACCTCGCCCGCATGACACGCCCCGGCGACGTGTGGGAGATCGGCGCTGCGCGTGGCTCCATGACAGTTGATCTTCTCGACGGCACACGCCCCGCGTTGTTGGTGGCCTATGGTGCCCACCTGGCGGTGATCCGCGCGATCATCCTCGACATTGCGTCGAATCCATCGCCACCGCAGACGAACTTGTTCTTCGGCGCCGAGTACCCCAGCGACCTGTACGAGCTCCGGACGCTCTGGTCATTCGACACAGCCATGGACTGGCTGACCGTACACCCGTCGACGGTCTATGCGGAGGAGGACCAGTTCGCCCGCATGTCTGCCTATGCCGTCGCGCCGCGCGATTTCACTGTTCGGGAGGGGATGTCTCTTGCCGACGACGTTATGGCGCGCGGCCCGTGGCTCGGCCATGAAACGCTGTTGGCGGGGCCGAAGGCGATAGTGGGGGACATCAAGCAGAAGCTCATGGCGTCGGGCATGAACCCGGCGCTGATCACGATGACCTCGTAGGCGCTACCTGGCGCGCTACGAGATAACCACCACGAGGTCGCCACCGTCAACGTGGAAGGTCCCGTCCGAAACAATGCGCTCGATGGTTCCGTCAATGGGGGCCGTGACGCTGGCCTCCATCTTCATCGCCTCGATCACCGCGATCTTGTCGCCGGCGTGAACAGTGTCTCCTTCGTTCACGGTCAGCGTGACATTGCCTGCGTAGGGTGCGGCGACGTGGCCAGGGTTGGAGCGGTCGGCTTTCTCCGCGGGGTTGACGTCGGCTTCGACGGATTCGTCGCGGACAAAGACGGGTCGCAGCTCGCCATTGAGGAAGCACATGACGGTACGCACACCGCGCGCGTCGGGCTCCGAGATGGACTGTAGCTGCACAATAAGGTCGATGCCCTTTGCCAACTGAATCTTTTGTTCTTCGTTGGGGTACAGACCGAAGAAGAACTGGTTCGTAGCTAGGCGGCTGACCTCGCCATATTCGTTGCGATGGGTATCAAAATCAGCTGCGGGCCCGGGGAAGAGCAGCCGATTCAGCGCGTTCCGACGATCCTCCGACGACCCATTCAAGTGCTCCTCATCCTCGGACGATACTGGCGTGATCTCCGGTGTCTTCTCCCGACCCTTCAGAGCCTGGGTGCGGAACGGCTCGGGCCACCCACCGGGCGGCGTCCCCAGTTCACCATTGAGGAACCCGATGACCGAATCCGGGATGTCGTAGTCATTCGGATTCGCAGCGAAGTCCGCCGGATCAATACCCGCGCCGACCAGCTGTAACGCCAGGTCACCGACCACCTTCGACGACGGCGTCACCTTCACCAGGTGCCCGAGCATCTTATCGGCCGCGGCGTAGGCGTCCTCGATTTGCTCGAAGTTGTGTTCCAAGCCCAGCGCGGTCGCCTGCGCGCGGAGGTTCGTCAGCTGACCACCAGGGATTTCATGGTTGTACACCCGGCCGGTCGGGGCAGCAAGTCCCTTGTCGAACGGAGCGTACACCGAGCGCACACCCTCCCAGTACGGTTCCAACGCGCTCACGGCCGCAAGGTCCAGGCCAGTGTCGTACTTCGTGTTTGCCGTAGCTGCGACGATGGCCGATAGCGACGGCTGCGACGTCGTCCCAGCCATGGGAGCCGAGGCACCATCGATAGCATCTGCGCCAGCCTCCCACGCAGCCATGTACGTGGCCAGCGATCCGCCGGCAGTGTCATGCGTGTGAATGTGGATGGGCAGATCGAATTCCTTACGCAGCTCCGTGACCAGCATGCGCGCCGCCTCGGGGCGGAGTAGCCCGGCCATGTCTTTGATCGCCAGGATGTGCGCGCCCGCGTCCACGATCGTGTGCGCCAGATTCATGTAATAATCCAGCGTGTAGAGCTTTTCGTTGGGGTCGGCGACGTTGCCGGCGTAGCTCATCGCCACTTCCGCCACCGCGGTTCCGGTTTCTTGGACGGCGTCGATCGCGGCCTTCATCTGGCTCACATCGTTCAGGGCGTCGAAAATTCGGAAAATATCGACGCCAGACGCGGCGGCTTCCTTCACGAACGCCTTCGTGACCGTCTCGGGATAAGGGGTGTATCCGACGGTGTTGCGCCCGCGGAGCAGCATCTGGATACACACGTTCGGCATCGCTTGGTGCAGGCGATCCAGCCGCGCCCACGGATCCTCCTTAAGGAACCGCATGGCGACGTCATAGGTGGCGCCGCCCCACGCCTCGACGGACAGCAGCTGGGGTGTCGTGCGCGCAACATGGCCCGCGGCGGCAACGAGGTCGTTGGTGCGGACGCGCGTGGCCAGCAAAGACTGGTGCGCATCGCGGAACGTCGTATCGGTCACGGCAACACCGCGGCGTTGGCGCAGCTCCTGCGCGAATTTTTCGGGCCCGAGCTTCAGGAGGCGGTCGCGTGATCCTTCCGGCAGGGGAGCCGATGTGTCCAGCGTCGGCAATTTATCTGCCGGGTTGAGAGTGGTAGCGCGCTCACCGTTCGGCTTATTCACCGTCACATTGCCTAAGTACCGCATGATTTTGTCGGCGCGGTTGGCGTACGGCTTGGTTGTGAGCAGATCGGGGTGATCCGCGATAAACGACGTGGTGAAATTGCCCGCACGGAAATCCGGGTTATCCAGAACCCCTCGGAGGAAGCGGATGTTCGTCGCGATGCCCCGAATGCGGAACTCGTTGAGCGCGCGCCGGGCACGATGGACAGCGGAGTCGAAGTCCCGCCCACGGCACGTGAGCTTGACCAGGAGCGAGTCGAAGTGCCCGGTGACCTCCGCGCCTGTGGTGGTGCCTCCGTCGAGGCGAATACCGGAACCGCCCGGCGACCTGTAGGCCGTGATGTATCCGGTGTCGGGGCGGAAATCGTTGGCGGGGTCCTCCGTGGTGATGCGGCATTGCATCGCGGCACCGTGGAAAGAAATGGTGTCCTGGGTCAGCCCAATCTCGGGCAGTGACGCGCCCGCCGCGATCTGCAGCTGTGCCCGGACAATGTCGATATCCGTGATTTCCTCGGTGACCGTATGTTCGACCTGCACGCGCGGGTTCATTTCGATGAACACGTGGTTGCCGTCTTCATCAACAAGGAATTCGACGGTTCCCGCGCCGCGGTAGTTGATGTGCCGCGCGAAGTTCACCGCGTCGGTGCAGATGGCCTCGCGCTGTTCGGGCGTCAGGCTAGGCGCGGGCGCGAGTTCCACGACTTTTTGGTGGCGACGCTGCACGGAGCAGTCGCGCTCAAAGAGGTGGACGACGTTGCCTTGCCCGTCGGCGAGGATCTGGACCTCAATGTGCTTTGGGTTGACCACGGCCTGTTCAAGGAAAACGGTGGGGTCGCCGAAAGCGGTTTTGGCCTCGTTAGATGCTGTTTCGCACAGTTCGCGGAGTTTGTCGCGGGAGGGGATGAGGCGCATACCGCGCCCGCCGCCTCCGGCGACGGCTTTGACGAAGAGCGGGTAGGGCATGTCCGATTCGTCGGCCAAGCGTTCTAGTTCGTCGAGGTCATCGGTGGCGGGGGTATCGCCGAGGGTGGGCAGCCCAGCCTCTTTCGCGTTGTGGATGGCGGTGGCTTTGTTGCCCGTCATATCGAGGACGTCGGCGGTGGGGCCGACGAACGCGATGTCCTCGCGTTCACAAGCACGCGCGAGCTCGGGGTTCTCCGAGAGGAACCCGTAGCCGGGGTAGATGGCTTCGGCCCCGGAGTCTTTGGCGACGGAGATGATTTCGTCGACGTTGAGGTAGGCCTTGACCGGGTGGCCTTCTTCCCCGATTTCGTAGGCTTCATCAGCTTTGATGCGGTGGGAGGAGTGTCGATCCTCCCAGGGGTAGACCGCGACTGTGCTGGACTCGAGTTCGTGTGCTGCGCGGAACGCGCGGATGGCGATCTCACCGCGGTTGGCGACGAGAACCTTGGAGAACTGACGTAGTGGCATAGCTTCCTATCTCAACATTGAGGCGAGCTGGTCGTGTCGATGAGTTTAGCGGTAACCATGCCAACAAGTGATGTCAGTTGGTCAGGCCCTTGATGTACCCAAAACGGTGGTTCGTGATTGATACCGCTTGTTCCAGCAGGAATGGCAGAATTTCACGACACCCGTCGGCAAGAACCGGGTGGTCGATAACAATCGATCCCGAGTGCGCCGCCGCTTTGTACAGCGCCGGGTCGACGTCGTCGAGGGTGCGCACGCGAACGGACTCCGCGTTTTCCACTTCGGCCGCGTAGGTGGTGTCTTCAACCCGGCGGATGCTGAATCCCATGGCTCCGAGCTCGGTAGCAGTTTCTGCAGTGGCGGAAACGTCCATCGGAGTGCCCGAGATTTCCGACGCCAGCGTCAGGCGGACAAGGTCACGAATGAGGGTCGGCGATGAACTGGGTGATCTGACTCGGACGCGCAGCGGTGCCAGCAGAGGCCGGTAGCGGAAGATGTTGGACTCCGCGATCAGCGCGGTGTTGTCGTGCTCAACGCCGAACTCGGTGCTCCACGCGTAGGCGTCGGATTCAGCCGCGCGACGCAGCCAGTACAGGTCGGCCGGGGTGAGCGTGTTGTCCAGCTGGCCTTTGATCCGGCGGAGTCGCTGAGCAACGTGGCGCTGAAGCCCTGCCCGAGGTAGCTCGTCGACGTCCCCTTCGGACCAGGTTCCCTGTTGCGCCACGTAGTTCGGGCCGCCGGCTTTGGCGCCCGACCCAAGTGCGGAGGCTTTCCACCCACCGAAGGATTGCCGCTGCACGATGGCTCCGGTAATACCCCTATTGACGTAGGCATTGCCGACTTCCACGTGGTCAATCCACCAGTCGATCTCGTCCGGGTCGAGGGCGTGCAGCCCGCCGGTGAGCCCGTAGCCCGTGGAGTTCTGCCATTCGGTGGCTTCCTCCAGGGTGGCGGCATGCATGATGCCGAGGACTGGCCCGAAGCACTCGTGGGTGTGGTACCACGATCCGGGCTTGACATTGTCGCGCAGCCCCGGGGACCAGAGTGTCCCTTCCTTATTCAGCTTCCGCGGTTTGACCAGCCATTTCTCCCCGCTCTCGAGCTGCGTCAATCCACGCATGAGCTTGTCGGATGGGGGCTCGATGATCCCATTCATGGTGGTGGAAATATCGGTTCCCGGGCCGACTTTGAGGGTTTCGACGGCGTCGATCAGCTGGTTCATGAATCGCTTTGAGTTGCCGACGCTACCCACCACGATGACCAGCGACGACGCGGAGCACTTCTGCCCCGCGTGGCCGAAGGCCGACTTGTAGACGTCGGAAACGGCGAGGTCCGGGTCGGCAGATGGCGTGACGATGATGGCGTTCTTGCCGGACGTTTCCGCGTTGATCACCATCTGTGGTTTCCAGCTGCGGAAGAGCCGCGCCGTGTCGGAGGCGCCGGTGAGGATGATAGAGTCCACCGCCGGGTGGGAGACGAGGTGCTGGCCGGCTTCATTCTCAGCAACGTTGACAAGTTGCAGGAGTTCCTCGTCGATACCTGCTTCGCGAAGTATTCCCACCGCGACTTCGGCAATGCGGACGACCTGAGGTGCAGGTTTGATGACGACGGCCGCGTCGGCAGCGAGGGCGGCGAACACGCCACCCATGGGGATGGCCAGCGGGAAGTTCCACGGTGGGGTGATAAGCACAACGGAGTACGGGGTGAACCGTGATCCCTTGACACTGTCCAGTGCGCGGGCGGACTCCGCGTAGTAACGGGCGAAGTCGATGGCCTCGGAGATCTCGGGGTCGGACTCCGCCACGGTCTTATTCGCCTCGTGCGTCATCGCGGCCAACAGTTCCCCGCGGTGCGCGGCCAGCGCATTAGCGGCGGTGTCGAGCACCTCGGCGCGGTCGTGCCCGCTGGTGTTGCTCCACGCGGAGGAACGTGACCGTGCGCGGGCAACGATGGCGTCGATATCCGACTTCTCTGTGATCAGCGGACTGGTAACGGGGCCTGGGTCGTGGTCCAACCACCGCAGGGCCCACTCGCGGTTGGCGGGCAGCGACGGGTCGGTGTCCGGCTCGTTGACGAAGTGGCCGGGGACGGACTCGACTCGCTTGGACACGTCGGCAGCGGATCGTTCTTGCCGACGGTCCTGCTGTCGCCTCGGCCCCGCGAACGTGGTCCACCGGTCGTTGACGGCGTTGAGGTAGCGCTTTTCTTGCTCCTGCATGGGCGTCATATCGTCATCGCCGGCGACATCAGGCGCGAACAGCGCGTACAGGAAGTTCTGGTGCGCGCCGTTTTCTTCGAGCCGTCGGACCAAGTAGGACACGGCGACGTCGAAGTCTTCCGCGTGAACGACGGGGGTGTACAGGATGACCGTCCCCGTGATCTGACGCACGGCCCGTGCCTGGGCGGGGGCCATACCTTGGAGCATTTCGATGTCGAGCTGGTCCTCGACGCCGCGCTGCACAGAGAGTTCGTGCGCGGTGGCCACCGTGTAGAGGTTGTGAGACGCCGCCCCGATACGAATGGCGTTCGCGTGCTCAGGCTGCAGCGCCACATCGAGGAGCCGCAGATAGTTGGCGTCGACCTCGGCTTTCGTCAGGTACGGGGTCTGCTTCCAGTCGTGGATTTCGGAGTCCACGCGCTCCATGGACAGATTCGCACCCTTCACAATGCGCACCTTGATCGGCGCACCGCCCTTGTTGACGCGCTCGTGCGCGAAGTCAATGAGTTCGTGCAGAGCATCCAGAGTGTCGGGCAGGTAGGCCTGAAGCACGATACCGGCTTCGAGCCCCATGAACTCGTCTTCACTCATGAGCTCCTTAAAGAGCTTGATCGTGAGGTCGAGATCCTTGTATTCCTCCATATCCATATTGATGAAGGGGTGCGGTGTGCGTTTGACCGCTTCCCGATATAGAGGACGGAGGCGTTCTTTGAGCCGACGCGTGTTTCCTTCGATATCCCAGGGGTTGAGCTGGGAGCACACCGACGACGCCTTGATGGACACGTAGTCCGCCTTGGGGTTGCGGAGGAGCTCGATGGTCCGGTCTAACCGACGTGTTGCCTCACGCTCGCCGAGGACAGCCTCCCCGAGGAGGTTAATGTTGAGCCGGAACCCGTTGGCGTGCGCGTCGTCAAGCAGTTTGTCAAGTGCCTTGCCATTAGCGTCAAGCACCAGGTGTCCCACCATTTTCCGCAGGTAGCCGCGGGCGATAGGCATCACGATGCTGGGGAGCACTTGTCCGGCTAGCGCTCCGAGGGAGACAAGTGCCGTATTCAGTGGCCCGAGGAAGTCGGGGAGGGGCTCTTTCCGTCCAAACGGGCTGCCCAGGGAGCCAAATTCCTTTGCGGCGACGGCGTTGTCTTCTGGGCGTGCGACGCGGTCGACGAAGCCCATGGTGAAGTCGATGCCCTGTGGATCATGAACGAGGGCCGCGAGTTGTTCAGTGGACGACGATTCCTTCCGCGTCTGCTCACCGTTGGTCGCCTCGAGCCATTCGTGTGCGCGGGCGATGGCGCGGTCGGTGATGTCGTCAAGGTCGTGGGAGTTCGGTGGAGGTTTGAGGAAGTCGGGATTGTCGACGTTGCTGGCGGTTGTGGTGGTGGCGGAGATCTCGTCCCCGGTGGCGCTCAGCTTCTTGTTTTTCTTACCGCTTTTGTTGTGTTTGCTGCTCATGGGGTGCTCCCTTGTGGAGTGTGGGTGGTTGGTGGCGTCCTGGCTCAGTGTGTGGCAGAAAGCCACAATTGCGCTGGTCAGTATGCGTAAAACCACATTATTGCGCTGCTGCACCTCCTGCAATGTTCACCCCTGAGGTGTGTGGGCATCGGCCGGCACCCCGTCGGTAATGACCTGTGCAAGAGCCGCCGAGTAGTCCCTGTACCGGTGGTTTTTCATCAGGTCTTTAAACATGAGTGTATCAACAACGACGCCTCCCAGGTCGCGAATTTTCTGGTCACTGGGGGAGTAGCCGCCAGACCGTTGGGGGTGAGCCACGCATCGGCACCCCACTGTGCATAGGACGGGTCTGGGCCGTGCGCACCGACGTCTGGGCTGGTGGCGAACATGATGGGATCAGCATCATTCCTACCGACGACGATCTCCGCGTGCCCATCCAGCGCGTGTGGCCTTAATTCGTGCGCATGATCTGCGCCGGTTCCGGGGGATCCGACGATGACGACTGTGTCGGCTTCGAGTGGCGGTGTTGTGTCTGAGGATGTCGCTTCTGATCGCGCCGCATGCCCGACGACGACGCTGCCGTAGCTGTGCCCGGTGACAGTAAGTTGCGCAGACGGGTTGCGTGTGCGGAGCGATTGTTGGAATGAACGCAGGGTTCGTGCTCCGCGGGTGGCGCTATCTGTGCTGGCTGCAGCGGGTAGCGATCTGGGCGCGGGGTAGGCCGACCAGGCGATGACGCTGGCTTGCCTGATCTCACTTGCCCAGTCCGTGTGCCCGTGAATACGTCCGGGTTCACTCGAGCCGACTCCGCCGACGAGGGTGGCGACGGCGGGACTTGTGGTGGGGTCTCCTAGCGCGATGGCCACGCCGTCGTGGTCGAGATGGACGAGGTAAGTGTCGTCGTTGTCGGCGAGTGTTTTCAGTATTCCCTCAAGATACTGCTTTTCTTTGTCGTTGTGGGCGGTGGAAAGCCAGGTGTCGAGGCGTTCTCGGAGGATACGGTCAGTGTCTTCAATGGTGCGTCTGTCGAGCCAGGGTTGTGAGTTGTCGCGTTGGGGGTCCGGGTCGGGCATGGTCGTGGGTAGGAAAACGTCGGTGATCCCGGCGTCGGCGAGTACGCGGCCGAGTGGTTCGAGCTTGGAACTATTCCATAGGTCGACGAGAAGGTGCGCGAGCACACCGTCGATAGTGTCCAGGAACTTGAGTAGGAGGGCGAGGTCGGCTTTGCATGCCGTTTCGATGATGTACAGGCCGGTGCTAATGAACGGGTCGGCGGTAGCGTCGCGTTGAGCTTGGAGCGCTTTGATGGTGTGCTCGAGGGACTGCGCGTGACAGAGGGGGCCGCGGAGTGCCGACGAGTGCGTGCGCAATAGGCCGACGGACTGTGTGATGTGGTCGATAACCTCGCGCGTATCCGCTCTAATCGATTTCAGTGATGCGTTGGCTGCGTCACCGTTGATTCCGCCGATGATGGTGGCGGGGATAGGGCTGTCTGAAATGTGGGTGTTCAGGGGCCCGATGAGTCCGGCCATTGAGGCGGCGACGGCATTGAGCTCGTCGGGGCTCCACTGAGGGACATGGGTGAGCTGGCCCCCTCCGAGCAGGCCGTGTGTCAGCGGTCCTCGCATTACCGACGCTTGAGCTGCCGAAGTTTTGCCTACCACCGAGGTTACATTGAGTGCCATGAGCTGCACCTTTAATCGAGGTTGTCCGCACGCATGGCAGTATCACCTGCACGCATCGGGGATAGTGCTCTCAAGCGCGTTAACGAGGCATCGTCCGCGGCGCAGACACGACGTCGTAACGAATCGACCGATTCCGCGAAGCGCGTATGCCGTGTGCTTAGTTCGTGAGCCTGGGCATAGGCGGCCTCGGCCATAGAGAGCAAAGCGGCATGGGTTCGGGACGAATGGAAGCTGGGCGCTTGTTTATGCGTGGCGCCACATACAGTGCCGACGTGCTCGGCATGTTCTGCATCGTCGTGGTGGTCGTGCATCAGGGTGCGCAGCGCAGACGGAGTGATCGTGAGAGTCATGCGCAACACCGTGCCAAGAACGTGAGCGTGGTGCGCGTCGTCAATAGTGGAAAACCGCGTTTTCTGTGGATAACCCTGTGCCTGTGGATAACTGTGGGTCGGCGGCCAAAAATAGCCACTAACGTCTCACCCTAAGCAGTTAGGCTGTCATCGGGGGACCTCTATGCCGTGGCGGCAAGCCTTTCACACAGTGACAGCAAGCCTCTATCCTGCAACGCTGAATTGGTCCAGCGCCAACTTCCCGGCCATCAACACAACCACGACAAGCAAAACGATACGGACGAATCCAGCACCTTTACTGAGGACCATTCGCGCCCCGATCTGCGCCCCCACAATGTTGGTGACGGCCAGCCCAAAGCCCAGCAGCCACCAGATATCCCCATTGATCGCAAAAATAACCAGAGCACCTAAGTTCGTGAAAGTATTGAGGATTTTGGCCCACGCGGCACTGTTCAAAAAGTCCTCACCCAGCAGCGATGTGATCGTAAGGATTAAGAACAAACCGGTACCGGGGCCGAACGCGCCGTCGTAAATTCCGAGCCCCGTGATCAGCACCAATGCCACCACCCATCGCCCACGCGTGACGGTCCGTCGGACTGTGACCTGCCCAAACGATGGCCGGAGCAGGACGAACGCACCGACGGTGACAAGGAGCACGATAACTATCGGCCGCATAATGTCCTTATCAACGGACGACGCGAGAATCGCGCCGAGCGCCGACCCACCAAACGCCAAAGGGGCGTAACGGAAAGCGGTCCGTGCGGTAGGGACGCGCCGGGCCATGGTGATCGCGGAGCTGCCGGTACCGCAGATAGCAGCGATTTTGTTCACCCCGAGCGCTTGAGAATACGTGAAGCTGGGGTTCAGGATCATCATGAGAGGAAGGAGGATAAGCCCACCACCGCCGACGACGGCGTCGACCCACCCGGCGAAGAGTGAGGTGGTCAGCATGAGGACGATCACGGCGGGAGACATGCGATAATCGTATCGCTTTCCTTCCTGGTCTTCGCTTATAGCTACTGCAACCCGCTGCTAGTCTGTGGCGTATGCGCATTTCACTGGCCCAGTTTTGTTCCGTCCCCGATGTTTCTAGGAATACGGATGCTGTGTGTGAGTTGATCATGCGCGCGTCGTCGGAGAACTCTGATCTCATCGTGTTCCCGGAGGCCTCGATGTACCCGTTCGGTCAGGGTCGGTTGGACACGATCGCGGAGCCGCTGGATGGTCGTTTTGCGACGACTGTTCGCGAGACTGCCGAGGCGGCCGGCATTGTTGCGGTGGTGGGCATGTTCGCGCCGGCCGATTCTATTGAGACGGAGAAGGGCACGCGCCATCGGGTGGACAACGTTGCGTTGGCGGTTGGCCGTGATGGTGCTGACGGTGATCGCGTCAATGCGGCGTACCGAAAGATCCATTGTTACGACGCGTTCGGGTACCGCGAGTCGGACACGGTTCGCCCAGGTAATGAGTTGGAGTTTTTCCAGTGCGCGGGTATGACTGTTGGACTGTCGACGTGTTACGACATTCGCTTCCCGAAGCAGTTTAAGGATCTGGCACGCGGCGGTGCCCAGGTTATTGTCGTGCCGACGTCGTGGTCGGATGGGCCGGGCAAACGCGACCAGTGGCGGACATTAACTGCTGCACGAGCGTTGGATTCGACGACGTGGATCGCGGCTGCGGGGCAGGCTCGCCCGGGCGGATATGACAAGGTTAGCCAGTCCGATGGCCCGACCGGGATTGGCCACAGCGTTGTGGTTGGACCTGACGGAACGAGGGTCGCGGAATTGGGTTACACCTGCGGATATGTCACCGCGACTATTGATGCAGATCGTCTAGACTCCGTGCGACAAAGCATCCCGGTGCTTGGCGACGATTAGTGCCGACGGTTGGGTCGGGGTAGACGTCTGCGGTACCGATCTAATGTGAGCGCTTTCTGACGTAAGTGGCTAGTGAAGTTAGTAAAGCGCCTCCACCGACATAGGCGAGTAGGGATGGTGAGAAGATTTCGGTCTCACCTTGCTGGGTGACTCCGTACCAAATTTCGAAAATAATTAAAACGGCGCTTGCGATCCAAACAAAGTACTGATGTTGTGCGTCGATCAATTTGACGGGAAGAAATAGAATCAGGCTGGTAACTGCGATAATGGTTACGCCGAAACCAGCTACGCCAATTACCCACGCGCCCGTTATCGCACCAATGAGAAATAGGAGAATACCAACGCCGATCGAAGTAAGTTCGATGATGGGTAATTTGCTGGATCGTGCATTCATCTATATCCCCTGTATCAAGTTTAGAAATACTTCTCTTACGTCTTTCCGTTGGTTAGCTTTGGGATTCTTGCTGTGATGCTATCAGGGTTGCTTTGGTGGTTCCAGGGGTTAGAACACAATGGCCTTTAGCGACCGAATGGCACCTCAAAATTGGGGTGAAATGTTACAGATATGTGGCTTAGACTGTCGACATTAAGGTGTTACAACCTGACCACGAAGTCGGATCCTCCTAGTTTGGCAGTGTCGCCTACATGGTCATCCCCACTGGTCGTTAATCCTTATCACTTTTTATACGGTGACCTCATCAGCACCTCCAGGGTGAATCTCCAAGATGGGAAGTGGATTGCACAACCTATAAAAGGGTGCTTCTAGTGGAGTGTCATCTGTACACTAAGAAACTATGCTCATAGAAGTAAGCGAGTTACGTTTTTCATATAAAAAGGCCAATTCCGTGTTGGATGGAATTTCGTGCACTTTTTCCGGTGGAATTAATATCGTGCTCGGTTCTAATGGTGCAGGGAAAAGTACCTTAATGAAGCTTCTCGCGACAGAGCTTAAACCCCGGTTCGGCGTGATCAGGTATGACGGCAAAACAGCGGTGCGAAAAAACCGTCCTACCATCGTTTCGCGTTTAGGTTGGGTGCCGCAACATAATGCGATTGATACATCTCAAACTGTGCGGGACTTAGTTCAGACGGCAGCGTGGCTTCATGGTTATTCCAGGAGCGAGGCCCGGAGCGCAGCGTCCGAGGCTATTGCGCTTGTCCATTTGTCCGATAACGAAGGCGACCGTTTTTCTTGCTTGTCCGGTGGCATGCAACGTCGGGCGATGGTTGCTGTCGGGATAGCTCACCGTCCCGACGTTCTTATTTTTGGATGAACCGACATCGGGTTTAGACCCGAATCACCGAGCCTCGCTCTTGAGCATTATTCGTCGTCTCAGTGAGAAAATCTCAGTTATTATGTCGACGCATATTTCCTCTGATATTGAGCCTACTGATCGCGTTCTTTTTCTTGATTCCGGACACATTGTCGCGGATGTACGCTCGGAAGAGATTGAAAGGGAATACGGAAGTATTGATGCGGCTTTCGGTCAATTGACTGCGGGCGTTATCTAATGGGGTGGCGACGACATCTCCGTTATTTTTTCCCAGTGCCCTTTGTTGCGTTTCTTTTATTCGCAGCGTTGCGAGTGGGCTATATTGTCGGGTATTGGCCAGACGTAAATGAAGTACATTCTGAAACACTTGCCCTTATCGGAGTGTGCTTAGCGGGGTGTACTGCCTACGACATCGCGCGCCATGATGTTGACTATCTCCGCACGATATCGTCAACCCCCATACGGTTAAGCTGGTATCTCTGCGGGCTCGGTGCACTGGTATACAACGTCGGAACAATAGTTGTGTTGTATGCCGTGTGCTTATCCGGAGATCCCGGCGGTTCTCCATGGTGGTCGATTCCTGTTATGGGGGTGATCTGGTCCCTGTTCTCCGTGGGGCTCGGCGGGGCTGTTGGCCGATCACTCCATACCAAACTGCGTTTGGCGGCGATTGTCGGCTTTATTGCGGGGATGGCTGTCGTGGTTCTCACCTTAATGGCAGGGATGTTACGCGTAGTTCCGAAAATTCTATTCTTGAGGCCGTATTCATCGGGGAACTACGTTGGCTACGTAGAAGAGTCAGTCCAATTACGTCCAGTTGTTGTTGGTGCTGTTGTGGGAATTGTACTGGCAGCAGTGCTCATTTTCGTCACCATGGCCGATTGTGTAAGGGATAAAAAGCTTTTATCGTTAGCTCTATCTGGAATCGTTATCTTTTCTGTCGTGGCTACCCTCGTCGGAATAAATGGGCCTCTGGTAACGGTACGAGAGAAACCATCGAATCCTTCATGCACCCGTTCCGCCGACGGTGCTCGGTATTGCAGTTGGCCAGAAGATGAATCAACTGTGCGAGAAGTGGATAAAAACTGGTCTGCCTTTTGTCTGAATTGGACGAGGTGGGGTTCAGGGTCGACGGTGGTGAGTATGCTCCCAAAAAAGTTGGTGGCGATTTCCCCTTGATGGCGGCTGACGCGGGACGATCCTCAACTCTTGTGTTTCGTGACTTGGCTGAAACTGTAATTGCACAACACAGTAATGAAGCGGGGTGTGAACTTTCGGAAACGGATGGAGTATCGACTATCTATATCGTCGCGGCATGGATTGCTGATCGTTTCGGGGACAAGCCAATTCGCGACGTCATTGGTGGGGCGAATGGCCTGGGTACCAGTGATGCCCAGACGTGGATGGATAAGAACACTGAAGGGTGGCCATTTCGGGAGCAAGAAGGGCGAATTAAAAACATCACGGGGGACCTTAAGGCCTGCATAACCTCCTCTAGCAAAGACAATGCCCAGGAGAACCCAGAACAATAAAGCACCCTGAAGTGAAAGAAGTGTGAGGATTACATATGAGTAATAGCGTCTTCCCCTATTTCCGCCTTTGTGGCTGGCGTGAAGCGCTATTGCTGTGTTGCGTCGTCATTCCTCTGGTCTGGTTTCATGATTTTTCGCTCCCACAATTGTTTGGTCCGGAACTGAGCATCCCTGTTTTCCTTCCGAATCTGGTTCCGGTGGTGATGGCGGGGGCGATGGGGGTTCTACTGGGGAGTCAATGGTCAGAATCTTATGAGCGTGCCGTAACATGCCGCTCGACGCAACGCCCGCGCCTGATTCTGTCCGGTATATGCGTTCTCATCCTGCTTACTGTAGCCGGCCTGATGAAGGTCCGTTACCTGGGCTGGGAAACGGTTAGCTTGATCAGCGCTCACAGCATTGTGGCTATCGGGTGTGCGGCTGTAATTGGTGGACGTTGGGGGTCGGCGGTGTCTTTGCGTCTAGTGCCTCTTCTTTCTCTTACCCTTTGCCTTAGCCCGTGGATCGTGGGGGAGAGCACGGCCTTGGGGAATTCGGTCGGGATCGGTACGAGCTTCGTGGTGTTGATAGGGGAGGCTGTTCTGCGGGTTATAGGTTTGGTTATCTGGGTCCGGCAGGGTCGTTAGCTCATCTGAGTGCGGTGGCCCGTTATCGCCGACGTGTCCATCCCTCCACCCACGCCCCACATCCGCTCCAAAATTTTTCTAAAAATCCATCTTGAGTGGAATAGACTCAACTTTATGTAGGTTGTATTAGATGTGCTTCAAACTTGCGTGAGATACACTCAACAATGGTTATAGCAACGTTCTTCGTCGGCTAGAGATCAGCTACCCGGCCGGTTCCGTCGACTGAGCCCCCAAAAGCTCACACCGCAGAACCCACACTGCAGAACGGTCAACATAGAAACAACAAACACAGAACAGCAAACAAAAATAGAAAGGTGACATCATGAGCTCTTTTACCCCCACAACACGCACAGCTGAAGCCCTCCAGGCTGCACTTCAAGACGCCTCGAAGCGAGGTAACCCAGACATCCGTCCAGCGCACTTACTCGTCGCTCTCCTCGAGCAAGCCGATTCTATTGCGTCGCCAGTTATTCAGGCTGTCGGTGCGGATCCGGACCAGGTCCTCACTCGGGCACGAAGTTTGGTTGGCGGGTACCCCACCGCCACTGGCCAGCAAATGGCGAACCCACAGTTCAACCGCGATTCCCTCAACGCGCTAACCACCGCGCAGGAATTAGCAGGCCAGCTGGGCGATAGCTATGTCTCCACCGAGGTTTTGCTTGCCGGCATCGCATCGGGAGATAGCGATGCAGCGAAGTTACTGCAAGAGTTCGGTGCCACCGCGGATGCGCTCAAGGCGGCGTTCCCGTCGGTACGCGGAAACCAAAAAGTGACCACCGAGGACCCAGAAGGCCAGTTCCAGGCTCTTGAAAAGTACTCGACGAACCTCACCGCCCGGGCACGCGACGGAAAAATCGATCCCGTTATCGGCCGCGACGCCGAAATCCGACGCGTCGTCCAAGTCCTGTCACGTCGGACGAAAAACAACCCGGTGCTCATCGGTGAGCCCGGCGTCGGTAAAACCGCCATCGTCGAAGGCCTCGCACGGCGTATCGTCGCTGGTGATGTGCCTGAATCGTTGAAGGATAAAAAACTCGTGTCGCTCGACCTTGGGTCGATGGTCGCGGGTGCAAAATACCGTGGCGAATTCGAGGAGCGGTTAAAGGCTGTCCTTGATGAAATCAAGAACGCTGATGGCGAAATAATCACCTTCATCGACGAGCTCCACACCATCGTCGGTGCGGGCGCAACCGGGGAATCTGCAATGGACGCCGGCAATATGATTAAGCCGCTGCTGGCTCGTGGCGAGCTCCGGCTCGTGGGTGCAACCACCCTGGAGGAATACCGCACGTACATCGAAAAGGACGCCGCCCTTGAGCGTCGTTTCCAGCAGGTGTACGTGGGTGAGCCCAGCGTCGAGGACACCATCGGCATTTTGCGTGGGCTCAAAGAGCGCTACGAGGTTCACCACGGTGTTCGGATCATGGACTCCGCCCTGGTCTCGGCCGCGACGCTGTCTGATCGCTACATCACAGCCCGGTTCCTTCCCGATAAAGCTATCGACCTTATCGACGAGGCCGCCTCGCGTTTGCGGATGGAAATCGACTCCCGGCCAGAAGAAATTGATACCGCCGAGCGCGTTGTGCGTCGGCTAGAGATCGAGGAAATGGCCCTGGAGAAGGAGACCGACGAAGCGTCGAAGATCCGGCTTGAGCACCTGAAAGAAGAGCTTGCTGACGAGCGCGAAAACCTGAAGGCACTGACCGCTCGGTGGGAGAACGAAAAGTCCGCCATTACCGAGGTACAAAGTGTCAAGGAGGAGCTGGAGAAGGCCCGGTCTGATTCGGAAATCGCAGAGCGCGACGGCGACTACGAAAAGGTAGCAAAGCTGCGCTATGGCACCATTCCTGAATTGGAAAAGAAGCTGCACGCGGCCGAGAAGTCCGTGAACTCGACCGAAGAGAACGCCATGCTCTCTGAGGAAGTCACCCCCGAGACAGTGGCCGAAGTTGTCTCCGCATGGACCGGCATCCCTGCCGGCAAGATGATGCAAGGCGAAACCGAAAAGCTCCTGGCCATGGAGAAAGTCTTGGGTCATCGCGTGGTCGGTCAGGATGAAGCTGTGAAGGCTGTGTCCGACGCGGTACGCCGTGCGCGCGCTGGTGTTGCCGATGAGAACCGGCCGACAGGCTCGTTCCTCTTCCTCGGCCCCACCGGCGTCGGTAAGACGGAGCTGGCCAAGGCGTTGGCGGACTTCCTCTTCGACGACGAAAAAGCGATGGTTCGCATCGACATGTCGGAGTACGGCGAGAAGCACTCCGTGGCGCGGTTAGTCGGTGCCCCTCCGGGATACGTCGGCTACGACGCCGGTGGTCAGCTGACCGAAGCAGTGCGTCATCGGCCCTACACGGTGGTCCTGTTCGACGAGGTCGAGAAGGCTCACCCCGACGTCTTCGATGTCCTCCTGCAGGTGCTCGACGAAGGACGCCTGACCGATGGGCAAGGCCGCACGGTGGACTTCCGGAACACCATCCTGATCCTGACCTCGAACTTGGGCGCAGGCGGGACCAAGGAGCAGATGGAAGCGGCCGTCAAGGCCACCTTCAAGCCGGAATTCATCAATCGACTTGACGACGTCGTTATGTTCGACGCTCTGACCAGCGAACAGCTGACCAAGATCGTGAACATCCAGATCGACGCCCTGGCCAAAAGGCTGGAGTCTCGACGCCTCGTGCTGGACGTTCACGACGATGCAAAGGAATGGCTGGCCAAGCGCGGTTACGACCCCGCTTATGGTGCCCGTCCGCTGCGTCGGTTAGTGCAGCAAGCCATTGGCGACGAACTGGCGAAGGAACTCCTGGCCGGCGATGTTCGCGACGGCGACGTTGTCGAAGTCACGGTGGCCGAGGGCGGAGACAAACTCTACGTCCACGGTGGCGGCGTGTCGACGCTGTAAGCGAGAATTTTTCATAGTCCTTCCGGAGTGGTGTCCGGGAGGGCTTTTCGGGTTTCATGGCATTACCGGCCGTTAAGGCAATGTTGGAGTTGGATGAGGTCTTTTTCAGGTGGTGGAGGATTGTCCGGACCCACTGGAGCAGGGCAGCCAGATAGAGTGCTGAACTCGCCTGCACATCCTTGCAGGAGTTCCCTATCGTTTGGCCAAGTTCGGAGGAAATATCCGTGCTCGGCAAAGCTTGGGGGACTGTGAGCGAGTGTTTGGGGTAGAGACCCAACTTAGCCATCGGGCTATCTGAGGGAGCGAAGGCATTATCGACCAAGTACAAAGTCTGCGGAAGGTAATGCTTGGCCGGTGTATCAGCATAGAGATCACTTAGTGTGCGTGTCGCTGCATGCAGAAATGGTGCATTCGTTTCGCTTGAACAAACTCGGCGATTGAGCTCTGGATTTGATGCACAAGCAGTCAGCTTGTCTCGTCGGTCGGTGGAAACGTGATCGATCTGACTATGTCCCGCTATCAGCATGATGAGGGTGAGAATAAAAGCGACAGAGGGGACCCAAATCCCTTTGCGTTTATGACCAATTACGGCTCCCGTTAGTGCTAACGCGGCGACAATGATAAAGAAAGTACCAATAGTTGCTGCTGAAATTGCCTCAGCGGTGACACCGGATGAGGAGACATCATGTGAAATAAGGAACCAGCTATTGGTGGCCAGAGCGATAACACTGACTGTGATAATAGGGATTAAAACAGCGGTAGTTACGGAAAGCGCCGCCTTTTAAGGAGTGCAATAGTGGTGTAGTTACTTAGTTTCTCCCAGACTGCCATCCCAGTGCACCAGCGAGTTTGCCCTTAAAGGTTCCAACGGCCATAGCTACTGAACCGAAAACAAAAATTTCATTGAGACACGTGGAGGCTAATTCAGCTGGGCTGCCGCCCCAATTCTTTTTATCCTGGAGCAGGTAATATAAATAACGTATAGTGATAATCAAACCGATGGCGATTTGTTGTGTAATTCGTCGCCACCCGCGAGCTCGTAATTTTGCGACAGGGATAGCATCTGTACGATAGACAGTGGAACGGCTAAAAATATTGGACTGCCAGTTAGCATGAAAACGACCCCGACCGACAGTGTCCTGACGTAAATATATGACGCTAAAAAGGATAAAACTTCCTAGGCAGAGGGGAATGCTCAGATCGATAGTGCCATCCACGTAGAAAGATCCAGGACTTCGCAAAGCACCATACACGGTGTCCCAAACAGTTGGATACTGTGGTCGGGAAAATAGCATGGATCCCGCGGCTGCAATGAGCGGGAGAACCCCCATATCCGAGTTTGTCCTAGAAGTTCACGCCCAAGGAATCCGAGTGCGAGAAAACCAAGGATATTTCGAAATACGGCAACAGATCCAAAATCCGTGAGATTAGTAGGATAACAGACGATCGAGACAATAGCTCCGGTGATAACGGTAGATGCCAACAGAATAAATCGACGCCGAATGAGTGATCGGGGAGCGCATAGATCAGGTTTTGTCTCGTGGCTGAAGATGAATACTAAAGGCAGGCTTGCAATGAAACTCAGCCATAATGGTTCAATTTCAATGGTGCTGCCGTTAGATTCCAGGGTAAGAAGGATAGCCATTCGCAGCGCGAGTGTAGACACAACGGCGATAACAATATTGTGTGGTAGCCGATGAAAACGTGCCCATAACCACCAGCCTGGAGCTTGTCGTTGCAGTACCATAAGCTAGCGCTCACCTACTAGTTCTAGGTACTGGGCTTTCAGCTCTGGAAGCTGGCGGGTATGGCAAAACTCATCCCACCCTCCGGAGAACATAAAGGCACCCCGGGACATGACGGTGAGAGTGTTGGCGATGTCAATAATGTCTTCGACAATATGAATCGAGGTAAGGACGACGGCATTGTGAGCAACAGTCGCAACGATTCTTCGAAGTGAATCACGCTGTGCCATGTCAAGTCCGGCAGAAGCTTGATCAAGTATGAGTAGACGTGGTGAACCTACCAGTGCAGAAGCGATTCTGACGCGCCGTCTCATGCCGCCGGATAGTGACGCAATGGTGGCATCCGCTTTGTCTGATAGCTCCGCCAGCTTAATCAACCGATCATCTTCGGCCGGCACGTTCTCATCCGGTATTTGCTTGAGCCAGCACATATAAGCCAAATGTTCTCGAACAGTAAAACGTGATTTTGGCAGGTTCTCTTGTGGTAGATAGCCCAGAATGTGTCGCAGATCCATGCCTATGTAGTCATTCCGATTAACCGAATCGGAATCATTGTCAGTAAAACGAAAACTTCCCGACGAGGGCTTTCGTAACGTAGCGATTACCTCAAGTAGTGAGGATTTACCCGCACCATTGGGGCCCAGCAGTGTGTGAACACCAGAGCTCAAAACCAGATTGGCATCCTGCACCGCCACTGTAGAGCCGTATTTCACGGTCACGTCGTCGATGTATAAATGCATGCCAAACTCTCTTGTCTGAAATTAACTCAGTGTTGGAAACTAAGACTATAAAAAGGCTACCCTCAATACGTGTGAGTCACCGGATGAAGGGTTATTAAAGAGTAACTGTTGTCGTTACCAGGAGCATCTCACAACCTGCCATACTGCACTCTGGAGCACGTCCGCATAAGCTAGTGCCCATGACCATATACGTTTCTCCAGATATCTTGTCGAAAGCTATCAACAAATCGAATCGTATTAGTATCTTGAGCACCCACTGGTCCAGTGGAAGCCACACCGCGTATTCGAGGTTCGTTTCTGAACATATCCCGGATGCTCAGTTCTGTCCGCCAGAGTTAGCCCTCACAGGACTGCCCTCCCGCGAAGCCGGGCGTAACCCGCTGCCGAACAAAGGGATCCTGCAGAACTGGGTCCACAAGTGGGGACTGGACAAAAAGACTCCAATCATCATTTACGGCCAGTATCATGGCATTTTTTCCGCCCGCGCCTGGTGGATCCTCAAGTGGGCCGGGTTCACCGACATTCACATTCTCGACGGAGGCCTCCAGGCGTGGGAAGACGCCGGCCATCCCGTGATCGCTGGGCCGGGCAGCCTCCCGCAGCGGTTCCGCACGGAAATCACCGTCGGCAATATGCCCACCATCGAGGCCAATGAGATTGACCGGTGGATCAAAGACGGTGGTTTTCTCCTTGATGCGCGCGACGAGCGCCGTTTCAACGGCATCGCTGAAAAGCTGGACTTCAGGGCTGGCCATATCCCGGGTGCTATCAACATGCCGGTCCAGGACTTTTATAACGAGGATAGGACAGTATTATCGCCCGACGAGATTCGCGCCCGTCTCAACAGAGCGGGAATTACCGACGGCTCGAAAGTTGCGGTGTACTCCGGATCCGCGTTGCACTCCTGCGCGATGATTGCCGTTATGGAACACGCTGGGATGGAAGGCGCAAGGCTATTCACTGGTGGTTGGTCACAGTGGGCGGGGAATCCCGACAACCCCATCGAGCGCTCGGGTGATTAAGCGTCGCTTCTTGAAGCACCGCTACACGAACCATGTGACGTTCGTGTAAAAATTTCTGCCCGTCGGGGGTAACCTATCGGCGCCTTGTCTGTTCATTGCATCGAAATGAGGTAACCAGATGGCAAAGTTCGCTCGACATGTCCGGGGTTGCGGATATAGTTGAGTGACGAACATGCCGTTACGAGTTGCAACGGGAGAGCTTGCTTTCCGCGCCGGGCGCATTGTGCTTCCGGCCAGGAAAGTAGCGCCGTAGGAGCAAACCCTCCCCGGGAATCTCTCAGGCCCAGTACCGCTGCAATGAGGCACCACTGGAAAGAGCTGCGCGCAGCCGCCGAAGGAGAAAAGCAGACCGAATCAACGCCACCTGTGGGGCTCTATAGATTTGTAGGGCCCTATGTACAAGGTTAAATCCAGCGCGTTAGTGAGGCTGCCGAAGCTCTCAGGTACAGGAGACAGTGCGGGGGAGGCGACCGGTCATCGCCTTCGACGAATGGGAAACAATGTCTCATCCACAGTCTCAGCAGCAGTCCCCGCAACAGCCTCGCCCGAAATTTGATCCGCGGAACACGCAGGGGGAACGCCCCGCATCCGTCCGCACCACGGCAGACCTCACGTCGCCGTTGAGTTCACCGCGCGTGTCGGCCGCGGCGTTCCCGTTGCGTCACATCGGTCCCAACTCGTCGAGCATCCAGCAGATGCTGCAGACCTTGGGGTATTCGTCGGCACGCGAACTTGCCGACGCAGCCTTGCCTGATTCCATTAAAAATAGGGATCTCAACCTGCCGCCTCGTCGCACCGAGCAGGACGTGTTGTCCGCGCTGCAGGTGTATGCTGATAAGAATGTTCAGAAGAAGCAGCTGATCGGCGCGGGCTATTATGACACCGTCACGCCGGCTGTGATCAGGCGAAACATCGTGGAAAACCCGGGGTGGTACACCGCGTACACGCCGTATCAGCCGGAGATTTCTCAGGGCCGCCTGGAGGCGCTTCTGAATTTCCAAACTGCGGTGGGGGATTTAACCGGTTTCGACGTCGTTAATGCATCCTTGCTGGATGAGGCCACTGCCGTCGCGGAGGCCGTTCAGCTGATGATCCGCGGTGGGCGTCGGCGTAAAAGTGGGGAGTCGGTCGTGCTCCTGGATAGTGCCTGCCACCCGCAGGTGATCGCGGTTGTTCGTTCGCGGGCGATGGCTGCTGGTATTTCGCTTCGCGTATCGACGATCACCACCGACACGATTGCCGACGAAGAGAACCTTGCCGGCGTCGTTATTGCTCAACCCGGAACGACGGGTGAGGTGCGGGACCTCAAGCCTCTGATCGACGCCGCGAAAGAGGAAAAAGCGCTGGTCACGGTGGATTGTGACCTTTTGGCGCAGACGCTTCTGGTGTCGCCAGGTGAGCTTGGTGTGGATATCGCGGTGGGCTCTGCGCAACGTTTTGGTGTGCCGCTCTTCTTCGGTGGGCCGCATGCGGCGTTCATGGCCGTTACGACCTCGCTGACCAGGAAGATGCCGGGCCGCATCGTCGGTGTGTCGAAGGATGAAGAGGGGGCGCCTGCATATCGGCTGGCCCTGCAAACCCGCGAGCAACATATTCGACGAGACCGCGCGACCTCTAATATCTGCACGGCGCAAGCGCTGTTGGCCGTTGTGGCCGGCATGTACGCCGTCTGGCACGGGCCGGATGGTTTGAAAGAGATCGCTGGCCGTATTCACGCGCATGCTGCTGCGCTAGCCGACGCCGTCGTCGCAGCTGGTCTTCGTATTGAGCATGGCACGTTCTTTGATACTGTCACCGTGAAGCACAGCACTGATAATGCAGCGCGTATCGCCGTCGCACGGGCCCATGAAGAGGGCTTCAACCTGCGCGAACTTGGCGGACGGCTAGTTGGCATTTCTATCGGTGAATCCACGACGGACACTGACATTCGCCAGTTGGCCGCGATACTGATCAGCGCTGAGGGCCGTGATAGTGGTTCCGGCCCCGACAGTTTGGATGAAGTGCGTGAGCTCACCGCTGGCCTCCCTGGTGATCACCGCGATGTGGCGACGTCGGGAACAGCGCACCTGCCTGCGGATCTTCTCCGTCGCAATGAGATTTTGACGCACCCGATCTTCCACGCCATTACCTCAGAAACCGAAATGATGAGGTATCTGCGCATGCTTGCCGACCGTGATCTTGCTCTCGACCGCACCATGATCCCGCTGGGATCGTGCACGATGAAGCTGAACTCCGCGGTAGAGATGGAGCCGATCACGTGGCCGGGCTTTGCTTCCATTCACCCCATGGCTCCCGACGATCAGACGGCGGGGTGGCGTGAACTTATCCACGATCTGCAGGATAGCTTGGCGGAGATGACCGGTTACGCGGCTGTCAGCGTGCAGCCCAACGCGGGGTCGCAGGGTGAATTCGCTGGTCTGCTGGCTATTCGACGCTACCACCAGTCGCGCGGCGACAATGAGCGCACCATCTGCCTGATCCCGGAGTCCGCCCACGGCACCAACGCGGCATCGGCGGCATTGGCTGGGTTGAAAGTTGTCGCGGTGAAATCTCGCGACGACGGGTCCATCGATCTTGATGACCTGGACACGAAGCTGGAGAAGCAAGGCGACAAAGTTGCCGCCATCATGATCACGTACCCCTCTACCCACGGCGTCTACGAAGAGCATGTTCGCGAGGTGTGCGATAAGGTCCACGCGGCCGGTGCGCAGGTGTACATCGACGGCGCCAACCTCAACGCGCTGGTCGGCTTGGCGAAACCTGGGCAATTCGGTGGCGACGTCAGCCACCTCAACCTGCACAAGACCTTCACGATTCCTCATGGTGGCGGCGGTCCCGGCGTCGGCCCGCTGTGCGTAGCTGAGCACCTGGTGCCGTTCCTGCCGGCTGATCCGATGGAAACGGCAAGTGCCGAGGCGGAGCGCCCCGGTGATGATGCGGAAGGCTCTGGCGGCAGCGCACAAGGTTCCAGCGATGCCGCGTCCGACGCACACGGCGTGCCGATTGCCGGTGCCACCTATGGTTCCGCCGGAGTCGTCCCGATCTCCTGGGCATACATCGCGCTCATGGGCGGCGACGGCCTGGCAGCCGCGTCGGAAATGGCACTGGTGAATGCTAACTACATTTCTCACCAGCTCGCCGACGATTTCCCCACTTTGTACACGGGCAAGAACGGTTTGGTTGCGCACGAATGCATCCTTGACCTGCGTGAGATCACGAAACGCTCCGGGATCACCGCCGAGGACGTCTCCAAGCGGCTCATGGACTTCGGCTTCCACGCGCCGACCCTGGCTTTCCCCGTGCCCGGGACTCTCATGGTGGAGCCCACCGAGAGTGAGGACAAAGGCGAACTCGACCGCTATATCGAGGCGATGCGTACGATCCGTCGCGAAATTGACGAGGTGATCGACGGCACCGTCGCCGAGGAAGATTCCGTGATCCGCCACGCCCCCTATACGGCCTGGTCAGTGACACGCGACGACTTCGACGACGCCGTGTCCCACGGCCACTTCACGCGCGAAAAAGCGGCATTCCCCGTCCCCGGTTTGCGTCGGACCAAATACTTCCCACCAGTTCGCCGCATCGACAATGCCTATGGCGATCGCCACGTGGCGTGCTCGTGCCCGCCCCTGGAGGATTTCGCCATTATCGACGAGGAATTCAACAGCCTGGATAAATAGGCACCAACCCCCGTACCGCAGCATCAACCCCAGCGACGTTGACAGGAGACCACGACGTGACAGAACAACCCACCACAGGATCCGGCACAGGATCGTCCACCCCACAAAAGACCGCATTGCACGATGTCCACGAGGAACTCGGCGCCCGCTTCACTGATTTCGGTGGCTGGGATATGCCCCTCAAATACGGCAGCGAACTGGACGAACATAAAGCTGTTCGCACGGACGCCGGCATTTTCGACCTCTCCCACATGGGAGAGGTCCGAGTCAGCGGCCCACAGGCAGCCGACGCCCTCGATCACGCATTGATTTCACGGTTATCCGCCGTGGCCGTCGGCAAGGCGAAGTACTCCATGATGTGTACCGACGACGGCACCATCATCGACGACCTCATCACCTACCGCCTCGGCGACGACGAATTCTTGGTCATCCCCAACGCCGGCAACGCCCCCACGGTGGCCACGGAATTAGTCTCCCGAGCTGAGTCTTTTGACTGCACCGTGGCCGACGAATCCAGCGAGACGTCGTTAATCGCTGTGCAAGGCCCCAACGTGGAGCGCGTCTTGGCCTCGCTACCCGGCGCGGATGTTCGCAACCTGGCCGAGGTGAAGTACTACGCCTTCTTCCGCGGCACAGTCGCCGGCCACGACGTGATCATCGCCCGCACGGGGTACACCGGGGAAGACGGGTTCGAGATCTTCGTGCCGAACAGCGGCGCCCACGACGTATGGGCCGCGATCATGGGCACAGACGCTGTGACCCCATGCGGGCTGGCCAGCCGCGATACACTCCGCCTGGAGGCGGGCATGCCTCTCTACGGCCACGAACTGGACCGGTCGCACACCCCGGTCGACGCCGGCCTCGGCGTGTTGGCGGCGACGAAGAGCAGGGATGCCTTCGTCGGCTGTGACGCCATCGTCGCTGCGAAGAAGAACGGCGCGATGCGGAAACTCGTCGGGCTGAAGGGGGACGGGCGACGAGCTGCCCGCGCCGGCTACACCGTGTTGACCAGCGAAGCTAAAGAGGTCGGGGAGGTCACCTCGGGCGCGCTGTCGCCGACGCTCGGCTACCCGGTGGCCATGGCCTATGTGGACGCGGACGTCGCGGAGCCGGGAACCGCGCTTTCCGTGGACATTCGTGGTAAGCATTATCCCTACACGGTGGTTCAGCTTCCTTTCTATAAGCGCGACCGCTAGCCCCAACAATCGACCCCATCAATCGACGTTAAAGACCATTCATCCGCAGCGACGAGTGCGGATAACAATGCGAAGGAGATCCTGATGTCCAACGTTTCATTGCCCGCTGACTACCTGTACTCCAGTGACCACGAGTGGATCGACAACGACGCCGCCGAGCCTGGCGACACCGTTCGCGTCGGCATTACCCATGTTGCCGCCGACCAGCTGGGCGAGATCGTGTATGTTGACCTGCCCGACGTCGGCACGGAGGTCGAAGCAGGAGAGGCTTTCGGTGAAGTCGAATCCACCAAATCAGTCTCCGACATTTTCGCTCCCGTCTCGGGCGAAGTGGTCTCGATCAATGAGGAACTTGACGACGACGCCGGCGTGATCAACTCCGACCCCTACGGCGATGGCTGGCTGTACGAAGTTCGCATCTCTGATCTTGGGGGGTTGTTAGACCAGAGCGCCTACGCCGCCGAGAACGATATCGACGTGTAGGGTCTAGCAGCGAATAACTGGTCAACGACGGCTGCCACTACTCCCTGTCGGGCTCGACGGTGTGATCCCCAGGGGCAGGGGTGGTGGCCTTTGTGTGCGGGTGGAGGCATTGTCCGCGTAAGCGGATAGACTATCTAACGATGAATTCCGCAGTTTTCCTGATTCTTGGCGCTCTGCTGCTCCTCGCGGCCGCAGCGCTGCTGTGGGCTGCCAACCGACCGGCAGATGATAGGGAATGGCGCCGAGTTCTCAACCGCCACGCCGGCGCGCACGAACGGTCGACGTTTTCCCAGGTGGGGAGGGGTGACCGTTCATTTGAAGGGGAGGGGACATCTGGTAGTTCGCGCAGTACGTCTGATAATGCCTTCCGGGATAATGCCGACGCTGGCGATGCACTCCCGCCCCGCCGTAGAAACCCCCGCTTGAATCCCCAGCAGGCCCAGACTGTGGGTGAAGCATTCTCATATTTTGGTGTGCACCCACAATCAGAGGCGGAAGAAGAGCGCGCTAATAAGCAGAAATCGTCCGACGATGGACGACCTGCTAACGATGTCTCGGTGACGCACGCGGATGAACCAGTGGTCGCCCAGCGTGTCCAGAGCGGAGTGCCTTCCCAACATGGAACGGCCTCCCAGAATGACGGCGAGGACAACCCGTCCGCTGGGACGCGCAATGAAGGGGATGAACGCCCGGATATAGATTCACCATCCACCAGCGTTCCCTCAGATAAAGCGGACACCACCTCGGAATCATCCTCACACACGACTGCATCCGCATCCGTAAATTTGCCCACAGACATAATGGAGGAGTGGTTCGCGAATCCCACGCGAGCGACCCGTCGGGCACGTCGGTCATGGGCTGTTGAGCACGGATGGCAGTTTGACCGGAATGATCCCGACTTGGCCCACGACTGGGCCGACCATGTTGGCGCATCATCAAGCGAAGCCAAAGACGTCGTGTCGGGACGTATGAGGGCACGCCGCGCTCACGTGGCCGACATTAACGACAACTCCTACCTGGGGTTGTGTCGGTCTGGCTCCTCAGACATACTCATCGACTTCCGGGACCGCGACCGTTGGGCTCCTCAGAACCGACCCGGCAAAGTCCTCAGCCACTTCAAACCTCCCCGGCCTGACCAGGATTATGTGGGAACGTGCGGGGGTTTCGCCGTGTTCTCCTCAGACCCCTTGTCCGTCCGACTCATGATGGATTCCCGCGCCGACCGCGCGTTAGCACATCTATGTGGCGCCACCGCAGCTATCGTCATTGACCCGTGGTGGATCCTCGTCCGCTGCAACCGACGCCCCACCGTCGACGATATCCCCAGGATCTTCGCCTATATTGCCGATCTTGACGACGCCACCCGCGTCTTGCCCAATCCGACAGCAGAATATTTGGACATGACGGATGGCGTCCCCGGCAGGGCATACTCGTACGACATCTTTACTCTGGGCAATGGTCCACGGATGCAGGCGGTGTCTGACCCTGGCCTTGCCGGTCAATCCGACAGTGCCGACGTCGACAATGATGATGAGCCGGCTGACCAGGAAGAATGCTCCCGCGCGGATGCTCACATTAGATGGTCGGATAGGCCCGAATTCCGCCATGAGTATGTTGATTTGCCGCGCCGGGATCGAAGTCGACGAGAGGGGAATACGACCAACGATGAAAAATGGAATGAAGTGGGAAAATCGACCGGAGACATTCCCGTTGTGGGTAGCGATCCTGACCACTCGGGGGTGCAGGAGCGATCTGGGCGAGTCATCCGGGTGGAGTCCGATTACGACAAATCCACCATATTCGGCGACCCGCCCTCGGAGGGGCGTCACCGGAAGAGCTCGGCCCGGCGAGGTGCCTCCCACCGGCGGGAGGACGACGACGTGCCCATCGTTGATGGTGAACTAGAACCAGAAAACCGGCCAGAGCAGGATTAATCGGCCGCGCCGACGAATTTTGGCCATATAGCGGAATCATAAGGAGTTTCTTTTTCATGACGGATCACACTAACCCAGGGGTTAATGCCACTGAGCCTGCATCTGCTACGCCATCTCTAGACCTAGAACGGCGAGCCCGGCTGGCCGAGTTGGTTAAAGAGCTGGCAGTCGTGATGGGGAAAGTGACATTATCCTCCGGCAAAGAAGCAGACTATTACGTCGATTTGCGTCGGGCGACGTTGCACCATGAGGCCTCACCTTTGATCGGTGCTCTTCTGCGGCAGCTCACCGAGGACTGGGATTTCGATGCTGTCGGTGGCTTGACCTTGGGCGCAGACCCCGTCTCCGATTCTGTTTTGCACGCACCCGGCCGGTCCATCGACGCATTCGTCGTGCGCAAAGAGGCGAAGAAACACGGTATGCAGCGTCGCATTGAAGGCCCGGACATTAAAGGCAAGCGCGTCCTCGTCGTCGAAGATACGACAACCACAGGAAATAGCCCATTGACGGCGGTCGCAGCGGCACGCGAAGCCGGGGCCGAGGTTGTTGGTGTCGCTACCGTGGTGGACCGCGACACAGGCGCGGCCGATGCCATCTATAAGGAAGGCTTGGAATATCGATCCATCCTGGGGCTGAAGGATCTGGGACTTGAGTGATTCATCCCACGCGTCAGATTCCCGCACGGTACAACTCCCAGTTGGCGTCGGTGCCACGGAATGGAATCCATATCCCGTTGGCGTTGGTCCGTGGGAGGTTGAGCACCCCGGTCAATCACGGCCGACGGCTGATCGTTATGACCCCGCACTCCTGGACGAGGGCGACCGACGTAATATCGTGGACGCGTACCGGTATTGGAAGCGCGGAGCGATTGTCGCGGACCTGGATACCCGCCGGTTTCCGTTCCACGTTGCTATTGAGAATTTCACGTCGGATCACAACATCGGGACCGTCGTGAGGACCGCGAATGCTTTCGCAGCAGAGGCGGTGCACATCGTCGGCAAGAAGCGCTGGAACCGTCGTGGAGCCATGGTGACCGACCGCTACCAGCATCTTTATCATCATGCGACGGTTAACGACGTGCTCCAGTGGGCGCATGACCACAATCTCACTGTGATTGCTGTGGATAACGTGCCAGGCTCGGTGCCTGTCGAGACGGTCGAGTTGCCGGAACGGTGCCTCCTTCTGTTCGGCCAAGAGGGGCCGGGAGTCAGCGAGGAAGCGCAGCGGGGTGCAGTACAAACGGTATCGATTGCGCAATTTGGTTCCACGCGGTCCATCAATGTGGGCGTCGCTGCAGGGATTGCGATGCATGCGTGGGTGAGGAAGCACGCGGACCTATCCTGTGCGTGGTGAGACCGGGCAAACTTCTAGCGCGAACACGAGCCACACTCCTACTGGTGACCGCCCAATCGTGTAGGTTCAGTAGCGCCTACACCATCTATAGGGCACGATTAATGCAATGCAGGATAAACGAAATAGCAATCAGACTGACTCACTTGCTCATGAGGGCAGTTCGCGGATTAACCGCGCCGAGCAAATCAACCATCATGGTGGCTCCTCGCGGCCGCAGCGTCGCCAGCAGGAGCTGTCGGAGAAGTGGGACTACCGTGCCGATTTAGCGGAGGATGCTATTCATGAGCGCCATGCGCGTCGGCTGTGGGGCCTGCCAGGGACGAACCTCGCGGTGGTCTCATGGCCGGCGTTGACGCGGGATAAGTTCTTCTTGCGCTGGCATTATTGGTGGCAGGCTCATTATTTGGATTGCTTGGTGGACGCGGCGTCGCGGCGTCCGCTGAAGTCCCGCTCGCGTCGAATTAGCCGGACGATGAGGGGAATTCGCCTCCGCAACGGCGCCCCTCTGACCAAGAACCGCTATTACGACGACAAATCGTGGCTGGCTTTGGCGCTGGACCGCGCGGAGGGCCTGGGCCACGGCCACCAGGCGAGGAGCCTGAAAGACCTTCAGCAGAACATTATCGACGGCGTCGACTCGCTGACCGGTGTTGTTCCGTGGCGCGTGGGGGAGGCGTTTTATAACGTGCCGACGAATGGCCCGGCGGCGATCATGATGGCGCGGATGGGCCGCGTGGATGAGGCCGAGGCCCTCACCGACTGGATGTTCGAAAACTTAATCAACCAGAACGGCCTCCTGATCGATGGTATCCGGATGAAGATGGATGGCCCAGAGTCCTCGACGGCTGTGTATGCCTACAACCAGGGTGTTGTTTTAGGCGCCTGCGTAGAGATTGCTCAACGGCGCCGCGAGGAAGCCGGAATCATGGATGATCCATTGAGTGCCGGGGCACATGCCGGTTCCGACGTCGCGATGTCCTCGATTACCAGGGTCCACAATCTGGTCCACGCCATCGTGATCAACTTGGCGACGGATACTGGGGTGGTCAAGGGCTCGGGCAGCGGCGATGGTGGATTGTTCCGCGGAATTTTGGTGCGCTATCTGGCCTTAGTGGCGACGGACCTTCCCGATGATCAGAAGCTATCCCGAGCGACGAAGCGGTTGGCGGCAAAACTTGTCGTGTCGACAGCGGACGCGGTGTGGGACCAGTGCCTGGAAGTTAACGGACTCCCCGTTTTCAGTGCGGATTGGACGCGTCAGGCGGAAATCCCGCGTGCTGGTGGGCGCATTGCTGGGTCGAGTGGCGGTGCGGTCGCAGGCTCCGAGATCGCTGAGCGTGATCTGTCCGTGCAGTTGTCGGGATGGATGGCGATTGAAGCGGCTGCTCGGGTGGTTAATAACGGCCGGCTGTGAGGGTACGCCGCTACTGGTCTTTGGCTGGTGTAACTGGTGCAAGCAGGCTTGATTCGTACTTATCTATTCAGCTAGTCCCGGCAGTGCAGCGTGTGTAGAGGAAACGGAGCTTGAGGTGAGATTTCTCAAAGGATTGAGCGTCTTGCTCAGCTCAGTAGGAAACGTCTACGGGCAGTCATCGTGTCACTTTCGAGCAGGCTTACAACGCTAGTCAGCTAGATGAAAGGCTCGTAGATTTCTCGGTCAAGTTCAATGAGATTAAAGCTCTAGTGGGCTATGCGGTTGCCGATAACTCCCGTAGAACCTGAGTTCAAGATATCGACCAAACAAAGTCGGTTCTCCGGGAGAAAAGGAAAAAGGAGCATCTCATAACCTACGAAAAACTTCCTGGCGGAACTTCGCAATACGTTGCAGAGGAAAGCGTTGAATTCATCTACAAAGGTGGCCGTGATTATAGGTTTCTACCGCCGTTGAAGTTTTGGTCTGCACGCATTATTGATCCAAAATGGAAAATAGCAGATACGCTGGAAACGCAGGGTGTAGCAGGCTCATACTCGTACTATTCTGCTTTTCGGAAGGAATACGGAATCATGAAAGGCACACCTGAGCCACTCGGGCTAGACCTTACGTTGCTTGAGGGCCGTTATGATGGCCCTATCCATGTCCACATCCCTGACACTAAGTACGACCTCTACATCGTGTCTAGGTGCTCGCTCAAGGAGTACCATGATCACCAGAAAATAAATCTGGTCGGTATTTACTTCGTGATTGGCCAGTTAGAAAGCGACGAGGAGAACCTCTACATCGGCAAAGCAGTCGTGAGGAAAGATGACCATCTTGGTACCATCCAGCACATCCTGGAAAACATGCGCAACGGCAAACACAGGTTCTGCGAGCGCGCGATCATGCTGGTCGCTCCACCTGAAGATTTCGGGCCAACCGAGTTAGATTTGATGGAAGATGCCTTTATCACCTTGGCTCGCAAGGCCGGACGTACCCACATGTCAAACTGCACCGGTGCCCACGCAGGTAAGGTGCGTGACCACCTGAGATATCGCATCAGTAAGATCGTCGAGAACACCCGTCTGATGTTAGCCACCATGGGTATCATGATTCTGGAACCGCCATTGGAGAGTAAGCAGCACGCGGAAGTACCTCTGCTGGGTGAAGATGAAGATCTTTACGTGGAGTCGCGCGGTCCTGTCCGGGAGGTGAGCAACGAGTTCTATAGTCACTGACCTAAAGAGAATCGGGCTACTCTTGTGCGCAGTGGCAACGAATGGGTACTCAAGAAGGACAGTTGGCTCCTTCAGGCTAAAACGGAATCTGTCGCCAAGGATCGAGCGCATCACACCCATCTGATTGAGGGGGATGTGACGGTGGGGGAGACATTCCTTTCACATCACCCAATAAGGCCGGAATGTTCGTTAACGGCAACGCAGCTAACTCACGTACGTTCTGGAGAGACGAAAAATGGACGCACCCTGGGCGACTACATAGAAAACGGTGAAATTTAGCTCGGTTGATAAGGTCACCACGTTAAGGAACGCGTCGTGTAAGCGAATATCTTTATATTCTTTTTATCGGGGCACGAAAGTAGACCAAACTATTGGGTACTTATCAGCAGCCCGGATTGTATTCGTACATCGTCACAGAAACCTTCTAAATAAAGATTCTTAGATGCGATTTGAAATCTTGGACTACGATCAAGGGTTATTCCACGCTACTTTAGCCAGGTAATCGACGATAAGGTCCTTCCGGATTCCAGCTCCTCGTTATGGTGACAGCCACCCCTGACAAAACCAGGGCGTTAGCGGTCTTTGACCGGAGTAATTGGGACAAGCAGGCCGGATTTGTATTTAATATCACCGGAGCGAACTTTGTCGTAGTAGCTAAATCTTAGGGACAATATGACCGTTTTTATCTTTGTGCCAGGCGGCTTTGAAATCGCGAGTAGGGCTTCCCTGCAAAGTTTTGCGTCCAAGGTGAGCAATAAGATGCTGGTGATCTACCAGTGACGCGCTCCTATTAGGTAGACTCATAAATAGGCTTCCTTCCTAGGTGCTGCTGGGGCGTAAAGCGAACGTCGACAGGTTGCCGCCTGATCGACGCTCATTTTTATTTACGGATGTCTACAGTGTAAATCACATACTTGTTATTAAGTGTATATTCCTGTTTATAGCTATTCTTTCGGAATGGCTATAAACAGTTTACCATTTATCAACTCTGATGGGTTTAAGGCAATGTTGATTGTTTTCGATGTTAAAGAATTTAGATATAAAAAAGCACTATCGTCACTGTTGTGAAATATGTGAGTATATTGTTTATAATCGTTTACGTTCTTCTTGTTGTTTCTATTTCAATTATTCGTTATGTATAGGGAGACGTTGGTGTGCTTAAAGAGCTTAGAGATCTTCATTCGATGGCGGTTTCGATCCTGATCATGACTGCGGTGTCCTCCTGGATGCTCACGCTGTCATTAGGTTTGACCATTGTTGGTGCTCAAGCCTCGGGGACTGATGCTGGTGCACAGTTCGCTGCAATCGGAGGCTTGCAGATTGCCTTAACGTGTATGTCAGTCATGTTGTGCGCGCCGAGTGTGGTTCGCCTCGCGATTCGGCAAGATTCCCGGCGAGTGGCGTTGTGGCAGGTTATCGGGGCGTCACCGCGTCAGGCCCGGTGGCGTTATGTTCTATTAGCTTCGCTATCGTCATTAGTCGGGTCGTTGTTGGGCGCATTTCTCGGTTATATCTCGTGGCCTGCCTTCACCGATATGGTGAAGCGGACCGGTTTCTTACTCACGCCGGGGCTAGCGTCAGAGTCGATCAACATCGGTGCCCTCGTCTCTGGCCCCCTAAGCTCCTTCGGAGTTGTCCTTTTAGCAACGCTTTTTGGATCGGCAAGTATGTCTACGATCGATCCCGTCCAGGCTGTTGCAGAAGTTCCCGAGCAACGGGGCAAAACTGGGGTCCTACGCTTATTCCTTTCGATAGCGATCGTAGGTGGTGTAGCTGCCGGCTATATAGCAATTGCTAATACCTCACCGGTGACCAACCCAGATACTTTAGGTGGGCTGATCTCTGCGTATTGGGGAGCGGCTCTCGGTTTGCTGTTGGCATATGGAATTTCTGATAAAGCGTTGGTTCGTCCTGTTGTGAGACTTGTCGGCGCTTTGTTTTCTTTTACGAAGTCCGATTCGTGGTTTATTGCTAAGACATCCGCGTGTCGACGATCGATTGTCTCAACGTCGGTGATTACTCCGTTGGTTGTTGCTGCTTCCTCCGTGGGGTCTGTGTTTGGCATGGTTGCTCAAACCAAGAATGTTTCTGTTGCTCTCGGCCAAAGTGAAGAGGAGTTACAAGTTAGCCCTCCTGGACAAATTATTTTAATTTTCGGCCTACCGGTAATTATTGCTGCGTCGTCTGCTATTGTCTCTGTATATTTGACAAGCAGGTTGAGAAATCATGACATTACGCTTCTTGAGGTCCTCGGAGCCCAGCCGTCAACAATCCGTGCTGCAGCAGTCTGTGAATCGCTAATATATTATATGTCCTCAACTATTATAGCGTTCCTCATACTAGCGGTTAACGCGTGTGTTATGGGTAAAGTACTCGCTGCAGGTCCTGTTCCGCATGCGTCGCCAGTCTGGTTTGGGGGCGAGACGTTTCTCTTACTCACTGTAAGTTTCATACTCTTGTCGATTTCAATAATTGTACCGACCATGCGAAGCTCCTCAGAGCTGAACGTCACGACCTTAACGAGGTAGATCCTATAATGAACAGTCTTGTAGAGGTTTCAAATCTCAAGAAATCCTTCCAGATAAATAGACGGGATTATGATGAAATACTCAAAGGGATTCATTTCTCTGCGGGGGAGGGTGAATTTGTATCGATAGTTGGACCGTCGGGTTCAGGAAAATCGACGTTTTTGTATTGCATATCTGGATTAGAGACGTTTGATTCTGGAAAGTCAATACTCTGTGGTAACGATCTTGGCTCTATGTCGAGGAATGAGCGAAGTCGTGCGCGGCGAGGTAATGCCAGCTTCATATTCCAGGATTACAACCTCATCGATTCCATGACCGCGCTGGAAAATGTCGAGTTGAGTCTAAAGTTTTCGAAAAAACGAGTCTCTAAGAGAGATATCCGGAGAGAATTTGAGCGTTTTGGGATTGGGGAGAAGCTAAAGTTTTATCCAGCGCAGTTATCGGGTGGGCAGCGGCAGCGCGTGGCGATTGTTCGAGCTCTCCTTGTCAGACCGCGCGTTCTTTTTGCCGACGAACCCACCGGTGCGCTTGATTCGTCGTCCACTGGCGTGGTGATCGGTGAACTGTCTCGTCTGTCGTCTCGGGGTACAACGGTGATTATGGTTACTCATGACCTGGAAATTGCGGCCCAGGCAGATAGGGCAGTGGTCATCTCCGACGGAAAACTTGTTGAGAATGTTATTTCGCCGACAGCTGCGTCCCTATTCTCTGCGATCGAAGCTAGATAATTGAGTGAGAGAGAATTAGTATAGTTATTGGAGTAATGTCGCACTACCAATAAAGGTGCCCAATTTTAGCGTCTCGGCTTACACAATTTTTAATAAGAGGAATTGTTTATAACCGGAGACATGTCGTTTATACAGTGAAGTGTCAAGTGGTGAAGAATGAACCAGGAAACACAATAGTAGGGTTGATTTACGGTAATAAACTAAAGCTCCAGCTATTATGGCGCGAAGGATTGAGTGCTTACCGAACGGGTTTTAGGGAGTTAATGAAGCATCGCCACAGTGGGGCTCTCGATACTCGTCGACGGCTTTCTTAGACGGTGTCAGCCCTGCGTCGATGTAGGTAGATCTGGGATACATCTCCCCTGCCTGTTCTGCCCCTTTGATTCCTGCGCGGAGGTGGCGAATACGGCGTGCCTCTTTTGCTTTGGGTGTGTTATCGATCCCGAAGTGGGTTGACCGTCAGGCTGCTTTGATTGCTGACAACGAGATGATGTTTATCGATGTGCCTCCAGGGGATGAAAATGCCATCGAGGCTGCTATCGCTGTTAGCGATTTCATCATCATGCCGACCAGGTCAGCTGTCGCCGACTTGTCGCGAATATGGGAGCTACGTGATGCTGTCGGTGGCACCCCGCACGCCGTCTTGCTGACTTTCGCTCGTAAGGGGACGATCGCGCTTGAGGTCGCGCGAGAAGCGCTCGACGCTGAGGGGATGGCCCACTTTGCGACCGAGATCCCACTGCGTGAAGACATGCATCTTTCCTTTGGTTACTGCCCCGGTCTTGATATACACGGCTATGAGCAGGTGGCCGATGAGATGATGGAGATGATGAAGTGATGACCAATAAATCTCGCGCTCGCGTACAACAAGCCCCACTGACTAGAAAGTCTACGAAGACAGCAGCACCCGCGTCTAAAAAGTCCGTTTAGTCAGCGTTTCGCCAGTCCTCTACCCGCGACTATGTGAAGAAAATGACCATCGAGGTTGACCGCGATGTGCACGCTGAACTGAAAGTTATTGCTGCCCGTCAAGGCCTGACGATCCGTGACATTGTCGGGTCATATCTCGAGGACTACGTCAAAGAGCACCGCTAAAACATAATACAGGTTTACGTGTGCTGTAAAGATGTAAATCTGTAAAATCGGTCATCGTAGCAGATGGGAAACTTTTCGTGTCGTAACCCATTGCTAATAACGGTGGTGCTATTAGTAGGCAAGAGAACCTCTATGCACGAGTGAAACCCGCCCAGGAAAATCCATGACGGGCTTCGACTACCCCCCAGCCACAGCTGGAGGCACTGTCATGATTATAGCATCGGGTATACCGTCATCTGGCAGATCATGCACACTCGCACCTATGCGCGGTGCCTTAATGGTGCCCGGCTGTTGCTCCAAGGACGGCAGGATACGGCCCCGCTATTACCGCCTGACTTCTCAGGCGTTCGCACGGTGCCAGTACGTCATGCTGACCACCGAGCAATATGCACCGGTCCTCGTTGTCGATATTGACCAGCCAGGCAACCACAGGAGGATGCCCCTCAAATCTGGCTGTAGGGGTCCGATAGATCCTCGGCATGCTCATCCAGTGCGGGCTCTGGACCTTCATAGGCGGGGATTATCGTCATTGGTCGGTTTTGTCGTCGAAGGGCTCGCTCCAGAGTGGGTACGTCGCTGCATAGATGGACTCAAATGGGGCGATGTCGTGTTTGGTTGCCGACCTTGACGAGCTTGCCCACCGCCTTGACATGAACCATTCTGAGGCTATTCGACACGAAAAGTAAGCACTCATATCCGTCACTGTGACGGGGCTGACTAATCAACGCAACAAGGAACCACTCATGCACGCAGACACATCGCACTATAAAGTCACTGCAACACAATGGTTAGGCGGGTGGGAACTCGTTGAAGGGTGTACCCGATAAAACAGGCCTTACCGTGTCACAGGGCCTAGACCCTAACGAATGGTCTGAAAAAGCTTTCAGTGACGCGGACACTCCGCGGGTGTCGTTGACGTCATCGGGATGGGATGCTGCCCGCACGATCGTCGATACCCTTGACGCGGGTAGTCCCGTTCTCGGTTCGTTTGGTGTAACAGAGCAAGACTGCACCAATCTGATTGCCCACCTGGGGCGAAAAACCCTTCAGGGAAGCCCCACCCGTGAGTTCAAAAAAGCCTGGCGTAAAGACAAAGACGGCAATACCGTCCCGAAGCTCTACCGCGTGGAAACAGACGCCATGCGCCGATGTCAGTATGTGGTGCTCGCCCACAAACAACGCTCAGCGGTCATCATCATCGATATCGACCACTACGGCCACCGTGGCGGGGATGTGGAGCATATTCACCAGGAGGTCTACAACAAGCTCGCACTCCTTGCACTCGGCCACCTCGGGCCTGCTTGGATCGGGGTCAACCCTACTAACGGCAAGTGCCAACTGATTTGGCTGATTGACCCGTCTACGCTGATTACCGGGCCGATTCGTCGAATATCCGGGTGACCACCATGCTGGGTGACTACCTCGGCGGGGACGCGACGTTTGCTCACCGGTTGTCGCGCTCGCCGTTTTACACCGGCGATGACCCGACGGCGTACCGGTGGCATGTGCAGTATCACCGGGTTGATCAGCTTTCCCATCTACGCGATGAGGTGAGAACCATGACCGGACATCATGCCCCGCAACAGTCACAGAAACCGGAGCAAGCGTTTTCTAGCGGACGTGAACTCATTGAGGCGGTCGTTGCTCGCAGAGGGTAAGCCACACAAGCCCGCGAGATTCTTGCTTCCTTGGACGGTGATTTGCCTAATGCTGAAGCACTTGATGGGGATCGTATTGATGGGGTGAAGGTGTTGTGGATCACCGAGACTCGGGCTGCTCGTGATGAGACGGCGTTCCGTCATGCGTTGGCTACCGCTCATCAGTTGCGGGAGGCGGGTAAGAAGATGACGGATGCGGCGATCATTGATGCCTATGAGCGTGCCTACACCATCGCCCAAGCGGTGGGGCGGATCACCGGGAGCCGGAGATGCCACCTATGCGGGATCGTCTCACGATGGCCAGACGCGTCCGCGGCTACAGCCTGGAACATGGAATCGAAGATGTCCGGATTAACACAAGCGGCCCAGCTCGATGAGAAGGTCCCGGGACTTTTTATCAAAGTTCGGAATTTGAGAAGGAGCATCTGCAGAAAAGGTGGCCATTGACGTAGGGGAAAATCTGAAGATGCTCAGCAAGTTCTGATTTATCAGCCATGTCTAATGCCGCGAAAATATCTGTGATGACACGTGCTACATCGGATCCATCTTCATGTGTGTAGGATGCAATGGCCTTGGTAAACGCTCCCTGGGAGAAGAGATCCGTGTCTTTCGCGAAGTAGCAGAAGAGTAACCGAGTAAAGAAGATATTGAGTCCGTGGCGATCAGCTTCTGTCGCTAAAGAAACCGCATTATTGGCTACTAAGGCATCGAAGAGCTTCCCCATTTTCTGTAGTTCTGGTTTCCGCGTGCTTTTCAGCGCGAAGTGCGTCTTTTCCTATCTACAGCCGCTAACCATTGGTTGTCGGAGGCGATGACGAAGCGTGTAGTGAACCGGAGACGCGCTCATATTGACGAAATTTCTGAACTGCTTTAAGAAGGCGTGTTTCTCGCTCAGTGGAGGAGAGCTGTGTGGCTGAGCGGTCGGAGCTCGTGGCCTCAGTGGAGTCCGCAGTGTTGCGGTAGTACACGACATTCTTCTGTGCGTATTCTCGAGCAGAATCCTTGGCAATGTTGATCGATCCATTTCGGAGGCGGGTGATGCTACTGCTGGAGAGACCGTACGCCGAAAGGAGATCGAAGAGCAGTTCGTCATCGTACTCTTTGTGTACTGCGAGGGCCTTGACTCGTTCTTCGATTGTTTTGGTGTTGAGTAGGGGGCACGGGCAGAGCCGTCTAAATATTACGGCGGGAATTATGTGTTGCCAGTTTATCGGACTGTGCTGACCTTTAGAATGATCTCCTCACAATATGGGCGTGCTTTCAAACTGCTGTTTCTGAGATGCCCTAGGCTTGATAACTCTATTTCACTTATTTTTCAGCCGTGGAAAACACCCACAAACTCCCACTGAAACTTGCACAAAGTTACATTCAAACTGACAAAAAGTGACACTTTTGACAGTTTAGTGACAGTTTCGCAGGCCGAAAGTGTAAAAGGTCAGTTCACAACGCATTTTTAAACTGCAAATCTTTTGTTACTTTGTGGGTGTTTGTGTCTCACAACCTCTCACTGAGTGGCACTGAGGGGCGCAGATCAGGCTAAATACCTAAAAATTTTATGCTCTGTTCACCTAGGATTGACATGGGTTCGATGAGAGTAGGCTTAATCAGTGTAAACGGGAAAATGATGCCTGTGTGGCCCAGTTCTATCATAAGTTGATAACGTGCCAGTATATCAGTTCGTACCCAAAATACCCCGGTGCAGTGAGTAATTATCGTAAGCCATATAGGTAGGAGTCTATCGACTTTAGGCACATGTCAATCGTGGGTGGACAGAGCAAAATTTTAAGACTTAGCTCGACATGTGTGTGACTTTAGAGGCACAGGGGATCGGTTGGAATGATCACGCGCCATGCGTTTCATGACCCGACGAGATTATGACTCACTAGTTTCGTGCTCGTGCAGTGTTGTTTCTTTGGCATCGCGCGCAGCAAGAGGTGCAGCAGAGTCGTCGCTAGTGGAAGCCCTCTTAGGCGCACGTGATTTCTTGATCGCGCCGATAATCCCCGGGAGAATAGAGATGAACACAATGGCCAGGAAGATGAGCTCGATATTCTCGCGCACGAAGGTGAAGCTACCCAGCCACACGCCGAGAAGCGTAACACCACCGGCCCACAGGAATCCGCCGCAAAAGTCGAAAAGGAAGAAGTGGGCGTAATTCATGCGCGCCATGCCGATAGTCATTGGCGCGTAGGTGCGGACAATCGGTACGAACCGGCACAGAATCACAGCCAGCGCGCCCCATTTCCTAAAGAACGCCTCGCCTTCGGTGATATAGGCCTTCTTGAATATGCGCCCGTCCGGGCGTTTCCTGATGCGGTCGCCGAGTTTCCTACCAATCCAATAGGAGGACTGGTCACCGGCGATAGCGCAGGCGATGGCGACCAAGAGCACCTGCCATACGGGGGCGAAGCCGTTGTGTTGGTTAGCCAGCATGCCCGCGGTGAACAGCAGGGAATCGCCGGGGAGGAGTGGGAACCCAAGCCCGGTTTCCACGAAAATAATGAGCCCGAGGCCGGGGAGAATGAGGTGCCCGAAGGGGCTATCGGCGCCCAGCCAGTACATCGGGTCCAGCAGTTTCGGGGCTGCTGTTACCGTTTCACTCGCCTGAGCGAGGATGTTGGTGCGCAGCTGCGGCACCATATCGGCAGAGGCCGCCAGGGTTGCTCGTGCCGACGTAGCAGCGTCGGCAAGCATGTTTGTGCCGTTAGCAAGAGCGGCGGAAGTGAATGTTTTTACCCCTGTGCCGCCCATGGTGAACGCTTGGGTAAGAACAGTGAGGTCGACAGTGGTCAGTGCACTCATGATCCCACAGCATACTTGGTGCCGATCCATCCTTTTGACTTCGAAACCGTGAATTTTCTGTGAAATTCCTTAATGAGGCATCACAATGCAGGTCATGAGTGGTAAAGGACGTGGGTTGCGTGGGCACATTTTCCGCCTTATTCCCCACAGTGGCCGATTTTCCTCTGCCGTGCCGTATTTTCCTTATCTGTGAACCATTTCCACGGCGTAGAACGGCTCAGCGACGGCAAGATGATCGTGATCCAGGGATCGGTGGCCGCCCGAATCGCATTTTGGTTTGCACACCATGTGATCGGCCACCCGCAACCGTTCTTTGCCCCCATGGCGTCGGTGATCGCGCTCGGCACCAGCACCGTCGGCCGATTGCGCCGGTCGGTCGAACTTGTCATGGGGGTCTCCCTGGGGATCGGCATTGGCGACATCATGATCTCCCACATCGGGACAGGATCCTGGCAGATCGCCATCACTGTCGCCTGCGCCCTGGCAGCCGCGCTTTTCCTCGACAAATCCCCACTGGCACCCATCCGAGCGACGTGTTCCGCCGTCTTAGTAGCGACGATTATGCCCCCGGGAACAATGGGCGGCATCACTCGAATGATCGACGCCCTGGTCGGTGGTCTCATCGGGATCATGGTGATCGCCCTGGTGCCTAATAGCGCTATCCGGCCGGCGCGAGGCGAAGTAAGCCGAGTGATCGGCCACGCGGGGCATGTTCTTGACACCGTGTCCCGCGGACTGAGGAGTAACGACGTCGGGGTGGTGTCCGACGCGCTGGTGTCCGTCCGAGGAACCCAAGCGCGCATTAACGCCATGATCGCCGCTGTTCAGGGTGGTACGGAGGTTGCCGCGGTGTCGCCATTCTATTGGGGTGCGCGCCGTGACATGCGGAAAATGAGCCAGATTTTGTCACCGGTGGATAACACGATGCGTAACTCGCGCGTTCTCGCGCACCGGGCGGCCACCATTATTTCTGACCAAAAAGCCATTGACGAGCGTATTCCAATTATTTTGGACGCCTTGGCGCATGCCTGTACGAAATTAGAATCGATCTTCGCCGAGCAGGGGAAATTGGGGAAGCTTCATGAGACTCAGCGTTTGCCCGCAGTGATTGAGCAGCTGAAGAATACCGCGGCGGTGACGTCGGGGGACCACGGTGAGAAGTCCGGCATTTCGGGCATTGTTGTGATGGCGCAGGCGAGGTCCATCATCGTGGACTTGCTCCAGGTTTGCGGCTTGTCGCGTGAACCGGCTGTGGTTGTGTTGCGGCCGGAAGACAAGAAAGGCGACGGTTCGGGCCTCCAGATCTGGGAAGGTTAACAGATCAGGGGAGGACGACTGGGAAGGGTAGCTGGGGAAGGTCAGGAGCCTAAACGCGGGCGTGGGTTCGCGCGATGGCGTCGCGCTCGCTTTCGCTGAGTCCGCCCCAAATGCCGTAGGTCTCGCCCACAGAGAGTGCGTGTTCTCTGCATTGGTTAATGACGGGGCAGGTTGCGCATACCGATTTTGCAGCGTGTTCGCGAGCTGCACGGGCGCGTCCGCGTTCTCCTTCCGGGTGGAAGAAGAGGGATGCGTCGGTGTCTCGGCATGATCCGTGCCGTTGCCATTCCCAAGACTGGACGCTGGGGGTGGGCAGGTTGTGGATCTGAGGAAGCATGTTCTCCTCCGTCGGGTGTGATGTGAGTTTCGTTGCACAGATATGTGGTGTCATTTGTGTTTGTTTTTGGTTTTGCGGTTTGTGTAGTGGCGACGCCTTATATCTGCGGGCGTGTGGGTGCCTGGTATTCAGTCAAGACTGCGTTGGTGAACAGAACGTAACGAGAACACGACTTTTAGATTGCAAAATTAATTGTTGGGTGGAGTAGTAGGTATCGTGCTTGTGTGTGAATGGTTGTGGGGCTGGCGGCAAGGTTGGAGGAGGGTGACGATGTTGCCTTGTTGTAGCCCCCTTGTGTGACCTAGCGAGCGACCGTCGAACACTCGCTGACTGATCCCCGAGTACCGACACGAACCGTCTTGTCACGGCCAGACTCATCATCAACAACCACCCATGCGACTCCCCGCCACCCCCTGCTGAGGGGCAAAAGAATCGCTAGCCCCGTGCATTTAATACATAAAATTATTTTCATTCTTTTATATGTTTTTCGAGTCCCACACAGTTATGTGCGCGCTCATGTAGTCTGGTTCCTTAGGCTCTGTAGTGGTCATCCGCCTTCTATGGAATCGCAGTGATATTTTTTACGACACATCGTCGTCAGGAATTGTCCATTTTCAATAAGCGAAAACACCGCCGACCAGGCTCTTTGTTTGCTTATGTATTCATCGACGCAAATAAAATTGTCTTTTTCTGGTCTCCACGTCAGAATGAGGCAAGAGAAATCGCGGTTTAGTGTCCGAGGCTGCGGTTGGGTGTTTTATCGTCGGTGTTGACGACGCTGACGAGACGTCGGCGATAGTGAAAGAAGAGGAAGTTAATGACTGCAGCAGCTAGCGATGGGGCTATTAATGGCCTGGTTGCCGCAGCTGCGAGCGGGGATCGCGATGCCTTGCAGAAAGTCATGGATTATATTCACCCGAAAGTGGTGATGTATTGCCGACATCGTTTGTCAGATGATTCTTTTCCTGGGCCTGAGGATACGGCTCAAGAGATATGTATGGCTGTATTGAAGTCGTTAGATCGCTTTGTTGACCGTGGAACTCCGTTCATGTCGTACGTGTACGGAATCGCTAGTCACAAGGTAAAAGATGGCTATCGTTCGATGGGGAGAGACCCTAGCCAACCGACCGATGAGATCCCCGATTCTATCCATGATGCTGCTGGGCCAGAAGAGTTGGCTATCCAATCGGATGGTCGTAACAAGCTTTTGCGTTTGCTCGACATACTGGGTGAGAGACCACGCGAGATCATTATTTTGCGAGTGCTTGAAGGGTATACCTCGGAGGAAGCCGCCAAGATCATTGGTTCCACGCCGAATGCCGTTCGAGTAGCTCAGTTCCGGGCGATTGCTAAGTTAAAAAAGGCAATGGCTGAGTCGCCTGACTATTGTGAGGCGATCGCTTTGGCTAACAACACCAAAGAGGACTGAGAAAGTGATGTCGGAGGTCAGCTCACAAAGGAAGTACACACGCTGCGGCGGCGACACCGCGCCCATGATGGTGATTATTGCCGACGCTGGCGGTAGAGCGGTGTCGCCCGCTGGCGGGGCCGTACAGTAATAACCGGTTTTGGTGTGGATGGAACAGCAGGAGTAATCAGATGAGTGGTTTTGATAACTGGGATCGTGAGGGGGTTGAGCACGATCCAGAATCCCTAGCTGCTGTTGACCGCTACCTTGATAATCTTTCCCGGAGTACTGACTTCGACGATGACCTCGGTCAGCTGTTCATCCAAGCTCGGCAGGATGCGGAACGTGACATCCCGGCGACGCCTCAGCTCAGCGATCTAGGCTTCTTCGATAGCTTCTCTGACGACGAGGCACTGGACGATTCCCCTATTGCTAATGCGGCGACGACCGTGTTCCGTCCAGTGAATGCGGAGAAACAAATCACTCAATTCGGGGACGACGCGGGTCGTGATGGTGATGGTGACGCCACGGTCCATGACTTCGCGGCCTGGAAGATCCAGCGTGACGTGTCGGGTAATTATGCTACTGGCAAGTCGCGTTCGGGCCGTCCACGTCACCGTTCGTGGCGCCATGGTGATAACCACCATCCGGTTCCGCGGTGGATGTATGCCCTCGGTGGCGCTGCTGCGTCCTGTGTTCTCCTCGCCGGTGGCGGAGCTGTAATTCACGCATCGACACCCGGTTCACCTCTGTGGGGCCTGAACCAGCGATTCTTCGGCGATCATGCTGCCGCGGTTGAGTTGGCCTCGACGCTCGATCAGGTCCGCGAAAAGCAGGAGGCCGGGGACGCCCAGGGTGCCGCTGCGTTGCTGGAAAAGGCGCGCGAAGTTGCCCACAAGGCCAAGGACTCCGGGTCGAAAGACTCGAAGAAAGACGGATCAACGACGACGGTTACTGTCACCGATCAGTCTGTCGTGAAGGGACCCGACGGCAAACCCACTACCGTCGAAAAGACGATGAGCAATGGCGAGCCGAAGAAGGCTGAGCCGCGCAAGGACCCGACGACCACGAATGATCGCGACACCAAGGAAACTAAGACGACCACTGAAACGTCGACGGTCACGGTGACCGTGACGACGACGGTGACGCCTGCTCCTGTGCCTGGATCGAATAACAGCAATAGCGGTTCGAACTCCGGGAGTGGAAGTTCATCGCGTGGATCGTCGTCGGATGGTTCGAGTGACGACGTGACTGAGTCCCCGTCATCGGGCGACTCGAGCACCTCCGCCGAGGAGTAGAAGACGGCCGACGTCGCAACAACGCGCGGCCGCCCTTACCGGTACCCGGCGATTCCGTGGTTGAGGCCATCGAGGAACCCGAGGCAGTAATCCCACGGGGCGTATTCGTCGGGATTGGGGTTGGCGCTCGGTTCATGAATGGGTGGCTGCTCGTGGTTATACAGCGCGAGCAGATTGTTGATCAGTATTCCCCAGTCGTAGTAGTGCCTGTCTTCACAGTCATCGCACAACATCTGTACGCCCCGTATACCCAGCGGGGTGAGCACACGCTGCACCTCCCGGACGTGATGAAGTTCGATAATGACTTCGCCTTTTTCCTCGTCGGTGAGGGGTTCCATAGGCTCATCGGGATCGAGGAAAGAGGCGGGATCATTGGGATCTCCCGCGAATGGGTCCGGGGGCATATGGTCTGCGAAGTTCACCCCACTAGGCTAGCCCATGTGCCTCAAATTTTTTGCGGTAGCATATGACAAAAGAGTGCGTGGTGGCACTTCGCTTTCGTCATGGTCCTAGGAGATAAATAGTGGAACGCACAGGTGGCGACGACCCCAACAAAGTTGCTCTTGTAGGTCTTACTTTCGATGATGTCCTTCTCATTCCTTCCGCCTCCGATGTGATTCCTTCCGAAGTGGACACATCTTCGCAGCTCACGCGCAATATCCGGCTGGGTATTCCGCTGGTGTCCGCGGCAATGGATACGGTGACAGAGTCTCGTATGGCCATTGCGATGGCTCGTCAGGGTGGCATCGGGATCCTTCACCGCAACCTTTCTACCGACGACCAAGCCCAGAACGTGGAAGTAGTGAAGCGTTCTGAGGCCGGCATGGTCACCAACCCGATTACCTGTTCGCCGGGTGACACGATTGGTTATGTCGACGAGTTATGTGCCAAGTTCCGTGTCTCTGGTTTGCCTGTCGTCAACGACGAGGGCACGCTGGTTGGCATTTGCACCAACCGTGACATGCGGTTTGAGTCCGATCTGTCCCGCAAGGTTGCCGACGTTATGACGCCGATGCCGTTGATCGTCGCCCAGGAGGGCGTGTCGGCGGAGGCTGCTCTGAACCTGCTGTCCACCCACAAGGTGGAGAAGCTGCCCATTGTTGATTCAGCGGGTAGGCTGACGGGGCTGATCACGGTGAAGGATTTCGTGAAGCGTGAGCAGTACCCGAATGCGTCGAAGGATAAGGAAGGCCGCTTGATCGTCGGTGCCGGGATCGGTACGGGCGAGGATTCATGGAAGCGTGCGGGTGCTTTGGTTGATGCGGGTGTTGACGCCCTCGTCGTTGACACTGCTCACGCGCACAATTCTGGTGTTCTGAACATGGTCGCGCAGGTGAAGAAGGAATTCGGTGACCGCGTTGACGTTATTGGTGGCAACTTAGCAACACGTGAGGCAGCTCAGGCCATGATTGATGCCGGTGCTGACGCCATCAAGGTGGGCATTGGGCCTGGCTCCATTTGCACGACGCGTGTTGTCGCGGGTGTGGGAGCGCCGCAGATCACGGCGATCATGGAAGCGTCCGTTTCTGCGCATAAGGCCGGGGTACCAGTTATTGCCGACGGCGGTATGCAGTATTCCGGCGATATTGCGAAGGCCCTGGTTGCTGGCGCGAGCACGGTGATGTTGGGTTCGCTCTTGGCCGGTACTGCGGAGGCCCCGGGGGATGTCGTGACCGTGAACGGCAAGCAGTACAAGATGTATCGCGGTATGGGTTCGCTGGGGGCTATGCAGGGCCGCGGCCTGAAGGGCGAGCAGCGGTCGTACTCGAAAGATCGCTACTTCCAGGCAGATGTCCGTAGCGAGGAGAAACTGGTCCCAGAGGGGATTGAGGGACGTATTCCGTTTCGTGGTCACATCGATGGTATTGCTCATCAGCTCGTTGGTGGTTTGCGTGCCGCCATGGGGTACACCGGTTCCGCAACGATCGATGATCTCCACGACGCCAAGTTTGTGCAGATCACCGCGGCGGGTCTTCGCGAGTCGCATCCGCATGACATCCAGATGACGGTGGAAGCGCCCAATTATTACCAGCACTAGAGACGTCGTGGCACCGTCGGCCACGTCGCCCGTGTCGGCCACGCGTGGCCTCCGTCGTCGGGCCGTGTTGGGCGCACGAAGTAGCCGGGATTAATTGAGTGAATAGTTTTTGTTGTCGGCAGCCGATTCGGGATGCCTGTCACTGTGAGGAAATACAGAAAAATCATGCGTGAAGTTGTGGAAATTGGTTTGGGGCGGGAAGCTCGCCGGACATATGGGCTCGATGACATCACGATCGTGCCCAACAGGCGCACGCGGTCGTCGAAAGATGTGGATACTTCGTGGACGATCGACGCGTACCACTTCGGCATTCCTGTCCTGGCACAACCGAGCGACGCATTAACCAGCGTGGATTTCATTAGTGAAATGGGCCGCCTGGGGGGCGCTGCGGTTATTAACGCTGAAGGCCTGTGGGGCCGAGTGGCGGACATGGATGCTGCTGTGGAGCAGATCGTGTCGACGGCCTTCGATGAAGAGGGCTATGACGATGGTCAGATGACCAATCGTGCTATTCCGCTGTTGCAGAAGTTGCATGGTCTGCCGCTGGATAAGGATTTATTGTCGGACCGTATTCGCGATGTTCGCGCTTCGGGCGTGACGACGGTGGTCCGCGTGTCGCCGCAAAATGCTCGGGAATTGGCTCCGGTGGTGGTCGCGGCAGGTGCCGAGATCGTCGTCATTCAAGGAACGTTAATCTCGGCCGAGCACGTGTCGGCTGACGGCACGCCTCTGAACCTGAAGGAGTTCATCGGCTCGTTGGATGTTCCCGTCATTGCGGGGTCTGTATTGGATTACACGACGGCTATGCATTTGATGAGGACCGGTGCAGCCGGCATTATCGTCGGCGGTGGATCAACGACGAATGCGGACACGCTGGGTATCGATGCCCCGAAGGCGACGGCCATTGCCGACGCGGCGGCTGCTCGTCGCGATTACCTGGATGAGACAGGTGGCCGGTATGTCCATGTGATCGCGGATAGTGAGCTGGAAACCTCGGGTGAAATGGCGAAAGCTATCGCTTGTGGTGCCGACGCTGTGATGCTGGGTAGCCCGTTGTCGCAGGCCAAGGAGGCTGCTGCGACCGGATACTACTGGCCTTCGGTGGCTGCGCACCCGCGGTTCCCACGTGGGGTCATTGAGAACCTTGTGATTGAGCGCGACGAGGCTCCGTTCTTGGAGAAAGTTCTCATGGGGCCGGCGACGGAACCATTCGGCAGCTTGAACCTGATCGGCGGTGTTCGTCGTTCGATGGCGAAGGCTGGGTACACGAATTTGAAGGACTTCCAGAAGGTTCAGTTGAGCGTTCGTTCCTGGCTGTAGCTGGTGAACTCGTGGCGCTGACGTCGACGGGTGAGGCGGAGTGAGACGGGGTCGAGGTTTGTCCATCTGACGCGGTAGAGTCTTCTGCATGAGTGAACAGCAACAACCCCCGTCTCCTGTTCTTGTCGTTGACTTTGGTGCCCAGTACGCCCAGCTCATTGCTCGGCGCGTGCGTGAGGCCCGCATCTATTCCGAGGTCATTCCGCACACCGCGTCGGTGGAGGAAATCAAGGCGAAGCACCCGGCTGCTCTGATCCTCTCGGGTGGGCCTTCCAGCGTTTATGCTGATGACGCACCCGTTTTTGATCCGTCGGTGCTGGACTTAGGCGTTCCCGTGTTCGGCATTTGCTACGGCTTCCAGGCGATGACGCACGCGTTAGGCGGAGTTGTCGCGCGCACGGGGGACCGTGAATATGGCCGGACGACGATGTCCATCGTCGGCGATGGTGGCCTCTTGCACGACGGTGCTGTGAATGACGTATGGATGAGCCACGGTGATGCCGTGTCCGAGGCCCCCGAGGGCTTCGTGGTGACGGGCCGTTCGTCCGGTGCCCCGGTCGCTGCGTTCGAGGATGCGGATCGGCACATGGCCGGTGTGCAGTACCACCCGGAGGTCATGCATTCGCCCGAGGGGCAGAAAGTTCTCGAGCGTTTCTTGACACAAATTGCTGGGCTGAAGCAGACGTGGACGCCGGGCAATATTGCCGATCAGCTGGTGGAACAGGTCCGCCAGCAGGTTGGGTCTGAGGGCCGGGCTATTTGTGGTCTGTCGGGTGGTGTGGATTCGGCCGTTGCTGCTGCCTTGGTGCAGCGGGCGATCGGTGACCGCTTGACCTGTGTTTTCGTTGACCACGGTTTGCTGCGCAAGGGGGAGCGCGAGCAGGTCGAGAATGATTTTGTTGCGTCGACGGGCGCGAACTTGGTTACGGTCGACGAAATCGACGCGTTCTTGTCGGCGTTGAAGGGCGTGACGGACCCGGAGAAGAAGCGTAAGACGATCGGCAACGAGTTCATTCGCTCATTTGAGCGCGCTGTTGCCGGTGTGTTGTCGGATGCGCCGGAGGGGGCGTGTGTTGATTTCCTCGTGCAGGGTACGTTGTACCCGGACGTGGTGGAGTCCGGCGGGGGTAGCGGCACGGCGAATATCAAGAGCCACCACAATGTGGGAGGTTTGCCCGACGACGTTGAATTTACGCTGGTAGAGCCGCTGCGTTTGCTGTTCAAGGACGAGGTCCGTGCTGTGGGTCGCGAGCTCGGTTTGCCCAGCGCTATTGTGTCCCGCCAGCCTTTCCCTGGCCCGGGATTGGGCATTCGCATTATCGGAGAGGTTACTTCTGACCGTTTGGCGACGCTCCGCGAGGCTGATGCGATTGTCCGCCAGGAGTTGTCCGCTGCCGGGCTGGACGATTCGATTTGGCAGTGCCCCGTGGTCTTGCTGGCGGATGTGAGGTCCGTGGGAGTGCAGGGCGACGGCCGGACCTACGGCCATCCGATTGTGTTGAGGCCGGTGTCGTCGGAGGATGCGATGACGGCGGATTGGACGCGCATTCCTTACGACGTGATGGAGAAGATTTCGACCCGCATTACCAACGAAGTCGCTGAAGTGAACCGCGTCGTGTTGGATTGCACGTCGAAGCCCCCGGGAACGATTGAGTGGGAGTAACCCGCGTCGGCGTGAGTGGGGAACTCCGGCCGACGCTTGGTTGCGGGCTTCGCTGCGTCGGCACTACGGGGTGTCCGGTTCTTGGGTGTATGCAGTGCCGTCTATCCAGGGGAAAACGAGGTAGTTATAGACGCTGGCTACAACGAAGGCGATGATGCCCAGGAACGTTCCTTGCATGGGGATAGCGGGGAGGATCATGAGGGCTAGCCAGTCGGGGAAGAGGGGGATGAGCCGTCGGGCTGTGGTCCGGTATTCCCCGTATCGATTCATGTAGGCGGCGCTCACGTCACGTCGGTACGGGTGAATAGTGATGAAAAGTAGCCCAGCTCCTGCGAGGACGATGAGCAGGATGACTTTAAGCAGCGGCGCGATGGCGAAACCCATGACGCCCACAGCGCCACCGAGGAGAAGCGACGCGATAGTTCGCACCAGATTCGGCGTCGAGACCGTGGTGATGTACTCGGATTCAGTGAGCTCGTGGTCGGACGCTTCACGGTTGTTGTCGCGGGGAGTGTCGTCGTTAGTCATATGTTTCAGGGTAGTTGTTTGGCCATCAGTAGCGGCTAGTGCGCCTAGGTCTGGGGATTGACCAGGCGTTTTCTTTGTGCGTGGGGTCGTGTGGGGCGCCTTGTGTGTCCCCCTCGACTTTTATATCGAACTTGTGTACGATAATTCCACGAGTTTTCCATTTTTATGTCCGGGTGGACCGGTACAACTGTTCATAGCTCCTTCAGCTCGAAGGTGCGATGAATATGAAGTATAGCCGACGCTCAATGAAGAAGGTGGACGATAGTGGCTTATTTTTATGGGTACGTACGTTCTAAAAATCGTATATCGTCTACTCTGCGAGCTATGTGGGTGGGGTGGTTATCTCTCCTTTTGTCACCCTGTGGACTTATGTATGAGCAGGTAAACGGCCATTTTTATCCTGCACTGTGCGTGGGGACTGATCAAAGATGACGCAGGTGGGGGCTGGCGCAGTAGCTACGGACCTTACTGCACTTTCGAATGATGAAAAAGTGGAGATCCTGCGCTCGCGCATGGCTCATCTGGTGTCGGTCCCAGACTATTCTCAAGCCAAGGAATCTGACTCTTTGCCGTATTCTGCTGAACGACGTTCGCATCCTGAGGGTAAAGAATCGTTCGAACGTTCGATGCTGGAGGTTCTCTCTGCAGGGTCCACTGGGGGAGCTGACATCGCTGGGTGGTCTTCCTCGTGGCGCGGCAACGTCGATCGCGGATTGTTCGACGGCGCTGGTGCAGATCATTGCCCAGGTGACCGCTGCGGGAAAACACGTTGCTGTTATCGGACCGAGCGACCTTTTGTGGGCTGCGGTCTCAGGTGCGGGCGGTGATTTATCGTTAATCGCCGTGGTCGATTGTCCCGACGCTACTGGCGGTGCGGATGTCAGCGCCCCGATCCTCTCAGCGTGCTGGGTGTGCTGTGCGAAGGGATGGGCCTTGTCATTTATTGCGGCCAGGGGCAAGCAGATGTGCCGCCATCATTGGCTCGACCAGTGATGAGCCGTGTGCGCTCGTCTCGATGTGCCCTTCTTGTCTGCGGTGTGCGGCGGCCTGGTGTTTCTTTGCGTATCGACGCCATCGTGAGCGCTTTTCGCGGTTTAGGCCGAGGTCGAGGGCGCATTCGCGGGATGAGTGTGGATATGCGGGTGGAGGATCGGCATCGACCTCCCCAGCGAGGACAGTGGCATATGGGCGTGGGTTCCTTCGCCCAGCCGATACGACACCACCGTCCGACGTAGACTCACCATTGGCGCAAGAGCGTGAAAGCTCTTGATCTGAACGCAGTGGAGGCCGCAGGATGACACCGAATAACTCTATTGATGCAGTTCAGTGCACGGATAATTCCCATGGTGACCAGTCAGGCGTGCCCGTGGATGAGCGAACAATAGTCCTCTGGGTCCCAGATTTTCCTCTCTATGCTGCCCGCCGTGACAACGAGGTTCCGGATGGGTCACTGGCATTGGTGGACCAGCATGGCGTGTATGTGTGTGACCGCCAGGCGCGGCATGTAGGAGTCCGACGCGGCATGAAACGCAGACAGGCTCAGTCGCTATGCCCGACGATGCACATCATGCCTGCCGACGACGACCGCGATGCCAAATATTTTGAAGACTTTGTTGCCGACGTAGACTCCATTTCCGCTGGTATCGAGCTTTTGCGTCCCGGTCTCATTGCTGTGAAGTCGGCGCCCCTGGTGAAGTATTACGGCTCAGAAGAACGCGCGATCACCATGGTTCTTGATGCGGTTGCTCGGCTGGGAGTGGACGTTATCGCAGGAGCTGCAGGGACACTATCTACTGCGGTGTTTGCTGCTCGTCGGGGAATGACTATCCCGGAGGGGCACGATGCAGATTTCTTGGTCGGGCTACCTGTACGGACATTGTGCGAGGACAAAGTACTAGACCAACCCCGAGAACTCGTGGACACCCTCGAGAAAATGGGCATAACACGCATGAAGGACTGGGCTGCCCTATCGCGGTGAGATGTGCCGTCTCGTTTTGGGGCAGAGGGCTTGTGGTGGTGGTCTATCGCCCGTGGTGCTCCATCGCGGCGGCTCGCTCCCCAAGAAAACAGCAGTGATCTGGCCGTTACGCATCATTGTGATTCGCCCGCGTCCCGCTCCGATACGGTCGCGTTTATTGGCCGTCGGTTAGCGGCAGATCTTCACGATCAACTCTCCGATAGAGGGCAAATATGTTTGCGCGTTGTTATACGAGCACTTATTCGCACCCCCGATGGGGATCAAGAATTGGAACGAGTATGGCGGTGCACGGACCAGCTCACCGAGCACGCCATTGTCCAACGAGTGCGGTGGCACCTGGAAGGGTGGCTTCACCGTTTTGTATCACATGCTGCTGCCACAGTCGGGGAATCTGAATATGAATCGGATGCACTCAATAACGCTGGGGTGCCCGATAGCGTCGAGGTCGATGCAACCCCGGTCGGTGTGGGCGTATGCGAACTCACCCTTGACCCCATTGAAACGAAGAACAGCTCCATGCGTGGTTTATGGGGTGCCAAGGAAGACCATGCTGCCCATGCCGCACTAGCTCGGGTACAGACAATGCTGGGACCAGACAGAATATGCACTCCAGTGCTGAAAGGCGGACGCGGCCCAGAGGACCGCATCGCTCTTGTCCCCGTGGGGGAATCCGCCCCTAACCTCCCGAGCAGTACGTATGCGTGGCCAGGTCAATTTCCAGCCCCCATCCCAGTCACCAAACGCGTCGAGCGTGGGCCTAGTGCTGCACACCCTGTGAGTGGAGTCTCTCTTCTCGACGAAGACGGCCGCGACATTATCGTGACAGGGCGCTCACTACTTAGTGCCCAACCAGCCTGTGTGACATGGGGAACTAAGCGCTATGACATCACAGGCTGGTCCGGCCCCTGGCCCGTCGATGAGCAATGGTGGGCACAAGGACGTCGCTTCGCACGACTGCAAGTGACAACAAACCAACCCAGCGGGTTGCTACTCATCTGCCGAGGAAAGAAGTGGCGAATTGAAGGCGTATATCGGTGAACCATGCAGCACGCGGGTACCCTCATGCTCTATGACCACCAAGGAAGGCCACATGGAGGAACAAGCTACGCAAGAAAAGGCAGCAGAACAAATAAGTGCACAGCGTGCGAGTTCAGCCCGTCAGGGTGCTGAGGCCAACCAGGCCGACGAGGCGTGGAAAACTATGCGATGCTCAGACTTTGGCAACGAAGCTCTCCCCGGCACAGCCAAATCCATGACACTTTTCCTGGCGGTCGAATATCTTAAAGGGTGGGGCCGGGACATTATGGACGACGATGTCTTGGGAGACCTCACCGCGCCCCTCAAGAAAGTCCTTAAAGACAATGGCGCATCAATGCAGTTCATCAGAAAACCCGGCAGAGCTGGGCAATTCCGCGATGAAAGAAAAATCTATATAGCCAGAACAGACCAAGGCACCTGCTATACCACGCGCATCTCCGACGTCGAAGACCTCCTGCATCTCGACATCCAAGCTCTTGCCGACGGTGCATGGGGGAGAAGCGAACTTCCCGCCCGGCCCGTTGAACGCGTCAAGCATCCGATCATGCTTGTCTGCACGCACGGGAAACGAGACCGCTGCTGCGCAATCAAAGGACGGCCTCTCGCAGCGGGAATGCAAACGTGCTTCTCCGGTGATGAGGTGTGGGAGACCTCGCACTCCAAAGGACACCGCTTTGCGCCCACCATGATCCTGCTCCCCTGGGGATACTCTTACGGGCGAATCCCCACAGGCCAGGCCATCGACGCCGTGAAAACCAGCGCGCAAGGACACATGTACCTCACCGGCTTGCGCGGTCGCGGATGTTGGGACGCGCCGGGACAGACCGCCGAAATCGCCGTCGCACAACAGCTCGGCGCGCATACAGTTCCCGTCGGCAGTCTCGTCGTCAGAGACACGACAGATCAGGAACAAGAAAGAGCAGAAAAAGAAATAGCCGCCCACGACCGCAGCCCCGACGCTCACAGTTCAAAAGACGACCACCGCCCGAAAACAGCGTGGCGAACCGTCGAGACATCACGTGGAGAAACGTGGGTTGTTCAACTCGAGCAGGTGTCGGCTGGGGACGTCATGGCTTCGTGTGGAAAACCCCCGAAACATGGAAAAACCTGGGTGGCACACCATGTCACCCAGGTCTAGATCCTCGCGTTAAGCGCAACCAGCACTGTCGGCGCCAACTGCGCTATGCGCTATCGGCGCATGACCAGCCGTGCAAGCGTGTTACCAATCAACTGGGCGAATTGCACCAGCACGATGATAATCACCGTCGCCACCAACGTGACGTTCCAGTCGAAAGCACGGTAACCATACGTGATGGCGAAGTCACCCAAACCGCCACCGCCGATATAGCCAGCCATCGCGGACATATCGACAATCGCTATAAAGATGAACGTGTAACCCAAGATCAACGGGCCCAAAGCCTCACGGATCACCACACTCCACAAAATCTTCAGCGGCGAAGCACCCATCGCCCGGGCAGCCTCAACAACGCCAGGATCAACACTCACCAGGTTCTGCTCCACAATGCGGGCTACCGCAAAAGTCGCAGCAATCACCATGACGAACGTGGCCGCCTCCGTGCCGATCGTCGTCCCCATCACGGCCTTCGTCAGAGGACCGGCCGCCGCAATCAAAATGATGAACGGTATCGGGCGGATAATGTTCACCAAAATATTCAGCGTCCAGTACAAAGGCTTATTGGCCAACACGCCAGACGACCTCGACGCATACAGCAATACGCCGATGATCAGCCCAAACAGGCCACCCAGAAGGATCGTCCAGCCAACCATCCATAGCGTCGTCCAAAACGCCGTGATCATCGTCGGCTTCAAATTGCCCCAGTCCGTCGTCCCCGACGCAAGAACAAGATCGCGCGCCACGGTGCCGTGAGCCACGGCATTGTGAATTGATGTGCCCACGCCAGCCAGGGCGTCGGCAGTATGTAACGCTACGCTGACCATTAGTTGATCTCCTCACACTCGGTTAACTCGGCAAGACGGGCAACAACATCCTTGACGCCGTCCTCTGGCCCGGTCAGCTTCACCGTCAACCGTCCGAATGAATGCTCCTGGATATTATTCACAGCCCCATGCACAAACCCGACGGTCACATTGCGCTCGGTAGCCAGGGCAAACGCCGAGCTCAGGTCGCGAGCATCGTCGACACGAACCGTGATCAGCCGCTCACGCGGATTATTGGCCACCTCCGTGAGTAGCGAATCACGCTCGCGCCCCTCGGGAGTATCACGAAGAGCAGTTGCGACGAACCGCTTGGTCACTTCCTCACGAGGGTGAGAGAAAATCTCGTGCACCGGCCCATATTCGACGACCTTGCCCTTTTCCATCACGGCCACGCGGTCTGCGATAGAACGAACAACTTCCATTTCGTGAGTAATCACAACAATGGTGATCCCGAGCTCCCGGTTCACCTTGTGCAGCAGATCCAGAACATCTTGAGTCGTTTCCGGATCCAGTGCCGACGTTGCCTCGTCGGCAAGAAGAAGTGAAGGGTCGGTTGCCAGCGAGCGGGCAATTCCCACACGCTGCTTCTGACCACCCGATAGCTGGTCAGGATAGTTCTTGCCCTTATCGTCCAATCCGACGAAGTCGAGCAATTCCTTGACGCGCTTCGAGCGCTGAGAGCGCGGAACCTTGGCGAGTGCTAGGGGGTACGCCACATTGGTAGCGGCGGTCCGGGAATTCATCAGGTTGAACTGCTGGAAAATCATGCCGATGTTCTTGCGGAGGCCACGGAGTTTCCGCTCCGGCAAATCGGTGATCGTGGTGCTACCCAGCGTGACCGACCCCGAGGTGGGCCGGTCCAAACCGTTAATCATGCGAACCAGCGTGGATTTACCCGCGCCGGAATATCCGATAACGCCCAGAATCTCGCCCGGCTCAACGGTGAGCGAAATCCCGTTAAGCGCGTGAGTATCGCGTTTGCCCTGTTTGAACGTCTTGGTGACATCGCGGAACTCCACCCGGGTGCCGTGATCTGTCGGGCGGTCATCAAAAGTGAGTGTGGAGTCGGCGGAAGCCGGCTGGGTGGAATTCTCTGTTGGAATCGATGCCATTAGGATTCCTCCCGTGTTTTCTTTTCAGTATCTTTCAAAATATCCTCTAGTTGGTTAGCGGGGAGATCAACAGAGACGGACGTCCCCTTCGTATCTTCCGCATTCGCCTTTTGTACGGCGTCGCTGTGCCACGCTTTTACCAATTTCTTGATGTTTTCGTCATTCTTCTTTTCGGGCCGAGTGGCGAGAACATTGATATATGGCTTTGCATTTTCAGCCTTGGGATCATCAGCAGCGATTGCCGTCCTCGGATCAATTCCCGCACGAAGAAGAGACGTGTTATTGACGACGGCGGGCGTGCCTTCACCCCATGCCGTAGCCGTTTGAGCAGCGTCGACAGGGGTCACGCTGACCTTCGATTGCGATTGATCGATGTCCGCTGGCGTAGGATTCAAAAGGCCCGTTTTCTTCAGCGTCACAAGGTGCTGTGCTTCGAGAAGGTTAATAGCGCGGCCCTGGTTAGTGCTGTCATTGGGAATAGCGATTGATGTTCCGTCTTTAAGGTCATTAATGTCTGTATGACCCTTATAGAACAAAGCGAGTGGAACAATTTCTGTCGAGCCAACAGGAACAAGATCCGAATTAGATTCGACGTTATACGACGCCAAGAATTTAATGTGCTGGAATAAATTCACATCCAAGACGCCTTCACTGAGCGCAGTATTCGGCGTGTTGTAATCCGAGAAATCTTGGACATCCAAGTGGACGCCTTCTTTCTCAGCTTCTTGACGAAAAACCGTCCATGCTGTTTTTGACGAATCTGTCGTACCAATGGTCACGGTGTTAGATCCACCGCCGCTTTCTCCCGGCGGATGGCACGCGGTGACGCCGGTCAGCGTGAGCCCAGACGCCAGGATGAGCGCGCTGAGACGCCGTAATGATGTGACCATGATGGTTGTGTCCCTTCATTCGTGTGGGTGTCGTGATGGTGTGTACTTGTTAGCGAGTCTCTAAAGCGCTGTGCCCTAACTCGAGGCCACAGCGGTGAGGCCAGACGAAGCTGGCCGTGCTCGGACGGTGGAGATGAGCTCACGTGAAGTGATACCCCAACGGCCAAAATCATAGACCAAGCTGTCTAATTGTTGAGACTTATTCTGCCTTCTTGTGAAGAGATATAAAAATTTGATCCTAATGAGCGAGGTAGTAAGCCATGTGCAACGGATTTATGACGGTATGGTGGATGAAAAACAGGGCGTTGTCAGGCGATGTGTTAATTGTGAGGAAACACACTAGCGATAATCGAACACTCGTACTAATCTAGCGCTATGGATTGGGTGACGGCTCGAGGCTCAATGAATGGCAGGCCACTGTCGTGGTCACGGCTGGAGCGTATCTTATCAGGAACGGATACTGACTCCATCGCTACCTCGGAAGTCTCACCAAATGCCACGTCATCGGCGGTTTCTTCGACGCGGGCGGATGTGGTGACGACGGTGTCTCATCGGGACGAGGGTTCTCGTGTGACAGTTAACCAACGTGACCATATTCCTTTTGCCGAACTGCACGCATGTTCGGCATACTCATTTCTTCGTGGTGCGTCGTCGCCTGCAGAGATGGTGGATTCAGCTGCTGAATTAGGCCTCGAAGCGCTCGCACTGGTGGACCGTGATGGGGTATATGGCGCTGTTCAATTCGCAGAAGCTGCCGCCGATTCCGGAATCGCGACGATTTTCGGCGCAGAGCTGACGTTGACGCAGTCTGTTGCGTCGGCGTCCCCTTCCTCGTCGCAACGCTCGCTTTCCTCACCCAAGGCTGTGGCGTCGAAAAGCGAAAGAATTTTAGCGGTGCTGTGCCGTGGTGCGGAGGGCTATCGACGCCTATCGCGCGTGATTTCCGAAGCGCACATGTGTACAGGAGAGAAGAATGAGGTGCGCTATCCGCCTATTGACGAGCTAGCTCGGCGCGGTGGTGACCATTGGATCATACTGGCCGACTATTCATGGACGCCTCACCTTGATGAGCTGGTGGAGCTTTTCCCTCGGGTTGTTGTGGAGCTGGATCGGCTGCTCGTGCCCGATGATGCCGACCGTCATGAAGAACAGTTGGAGGCCGCTGAACAGCTGGGTCTAGCGGCGGTGTATTCCTCCGCGGCTACCGCGGCGCGGCCCAAAAGTGGGCGTCTAGCTGGGGCGAAAACAGCACTGAGGTATCGGAAAGATGTCGAGGATGCGGAGCCGTACACACATCCTATCGGCGGGACATATCTGCGCAGTGGGGTGGAAATGTTTGACGCTGACTATCCGGAGCTCACAGCGAACACGCTTGCTGTGGCCCGTGACTGTGCCTTCACGCTGACCACCATTGCGCCTGAACTTCCCGATTGGCCGGTCCCGGAAGGATATACCGAAATCACCTGGCTCGAGCACATGGTGGAGGAACGCGGTGCAGTACGTTACGGTTCACGGGAGGATAACCCCGCAGCGTGGACGCAAATTGATCACGAGCTCAACGTGATTGGGAGCCTAAATTTTCCGGGGTATTTCCTCATCGTGACGGACTTGGTCGACTTTTGCCGCCGAGCCAATATTCTGGCCCAGGGGAGAGGTTCATCTGCCAACTCGGCGGTGTGCTTTGCCCTCGGAATTACCAACGTCGATCCCGTTGCCGCCGATCTCCTCTTCGAGCGCTTCCTCAGCCCAGAACGAGAAGGGCCCCCGGATATCGACCTGGACATTGAGTCGGGCCGTCGGGAAGAAGTTATCCAGTATTGCTATAACAAGTACGGCAGAGAAAACGCTGCTCAGGTAGCTAATGTCATTACATACCGACGATGAGGGGCCCTCCGCGATGCAGCCCGCGCCCTGGGGTATTCACCTGGACGTATCGACGCATGGGTCCGTGGCCTTGACGACGCCCCCAACGATGTGACCACCCTTGCCGATCAGCTCCGCGGGCAACCCCGCCACCTGGGCATCCACTCAGGCGGAATGGTGATCTGCGACCGCCCCATTGCCGACGTCGTCCCCGTCGAATGGGCACGAATGGAGAACCGCTCCATCATCCAGTGGGGCAAAGACGACGCAGCCAGCGGAGGCCTCGTCAAATTCGACCTCCTCGGGCTCGGCATGTTGGAAGCCCTCCACCACGCCATCGACCAGGTCCGTGACCACCGCGGACGAACAGTGAACCTGTGGCAACTAGGGCTCGATGACCCTGACGTGTACGCCATGCTCGCCCGCGCCGACGCTGTGGGCGTATTCCAAGTGGAATCCCGCGCCCAAATGTCCGCCCTGCCCCGGCTCAAGCCACGCGAGTTTTACGACCTCGTCGTCCAGGTTGCCCTCATTCGCCCGGGGCTGATACAAGGCGGCTCAGTCCACCCCTACATTCGACGTCGAAATGGCGAAGAAGAAGTCACCTTTGACCACCCGTGTCTCAAGGATGCGTTAGCAAAAACGCTGGGTGTTCCACTGTTTCAGGAACAGGTCATGAGAGTCGCTGTCGACGCCGCAGGCTTCACCCCCGTTGAGGCCGACGCCCTCCGGCGTGCGATGGGGTCGAAGCGCTCCGCTAAGAAAATGGAGCAGCTCCACGACCGCTTTGCCCGCGGCTGCCGAGACAAACACGGCATGGATGAGGCCACCGTCACCACGCTGTGGAAAAAAACCATTGCCTTCGCTGCCTACGGATTCCCCGAATCCCACGCACAATCCTTCGCGTCGATCGTCTACTTCTCCGCGTGGTTCAAGCGCTACTACCCGGCAGAATTCTGCGTCGCTCTCCTCCGAGCCCAGCCCATGGGGTTTACTCCCCACAGTCACTTATTGCCGACGCCCGACGCCACGGCGTCGACATCCTCTCCATCGACGTCAACCACTCCGACGTTGAGGCCACCGCCATAGACAATCCTGCCCTGGAACCCGGCGCTGCCAACAGCCTGAGACTGGGGCTCGGCGCAGTGAAAGGTCTTGGCATCCGTGGGGCGAAGGCTGTCGTTCAGGCACGTCACGACGGCGGACCCTTTACGCGAATTGCGGATCTGTCGCGCCGGGCGGGAATCAGCGTGTCCCAGGTGGAGGCACTTGCCGCCGCCGGTGCGCTCCATAGCATGGGGATCGACCGACGTGAAGGCCTGTGGGCTGCAGGAATTGCGGCCCATGAACGGCCCGGCATGCTTCCGGGGATGAGTGAGATTTCAATACCGTCGCTACCGGGTATGAGCGCATTTGAACTCGCCGCTGCGGATATAGCATCGACGGGCATCACAGCCGATATTCACCCCGTCGAACTACTGAGAAAACAACTGGACACTGCGGGGATCGTATCCATCAGCCAGTTGGCGTCGTGCGAAGACTACACCCGGGTGACCGTCGCGGGGACAGTCACACACCGTCAGAGGCCAGGGACCGCAGGAGGCGTGGTTTTCCTCGGCCTAGAAGATGAAACAGGTCTTGCGAACATCACAGTGTCCCCCGGTTGCTGGACGCGCTACAGAACGGTGGCCCAAACATCACGCATGGTCGCTATACGGGGAATCGTCCACAATGCAGCCGGGGCCGTCGCCGTCGTGGCAGACCGCATCCACTCTCTAGACATCACACTGGGAGGAGCGGCCCTTGCCGGACCATCACGAGTTTTCCGGTGACACCCACTTAGGAGCCCACCTATACGCCCCGGTAGCCGAGCTGACGCCACGCTTCATAAGCACCCACCGCAGCTGTGTTCGACAAATTCATCGACCGGCGCCCAGGAAGCATAGGAATCCGCACACGGCTCGTAACCCGAGGATCAGCCAACGCTTCAGCGCTCAGGCCCGTGGGCTCACAACCGAAAAGGAGTACATCGCCCCACTGGTAGGAAACAGTGTCCACGCGCACCGACGTATGCGACGTGAAGGCGTATACCTTCGGGCCATCCGGTGCACCCGCGCCCAGTGTCGTCAAACACTCGTCCAAGCTGGGGTGAATAGTCACATCCACCAAATCGTGATAGTCCAACCCAGCGCGTCGTAAATTCTTTTCCTCCAAGTTAAACCCCAGCGGCTCGCACAAATGCAGATGCGCCCCCACACCTGCACACATGCGGATCGCGTTGCCAGTGTTCGGAGGTATCACCGGCTGGTCAAACACGACATGAAGAGGGGGGTTAGGATTGCGGATCGTATCCTCACCCAGCGCACGCGTTATCCCATGGGCCCGATCATGCACCGACTTAAGATCGCGCACCGAATTCATATCAGCTTCACTCATCATGGATTACCGTACTCACCCTCGATACACCGATACCCGCTGCCACTGCGACGAACTCGCCAACGTGCTCACTGCGCTTAGCTAGCCGTAGCCCCGCCGTCGATAGACAAGCTAGAGCCGGTAATCAGGCGCGCATAGTCGGAGCATAACCAAATAATCTGTGCCGCGACCTCATCCACCGTTGCCATTTCCTTGATCGAATTACGGTTAAGCAGTACTTTCTCTACGACTTCATCTTCGGGGAGCCAATGCAGCGCAGCCTGTTGTCGGATCTGCTTCTGGATCTGTGCAGTTCTCGTAAAGCCAGGATTCACGCAGTTCGCAGTCACACCGTGAGGTCCACCCTCAATCGCAGTGACCTTCGTCAAACCCTCCAGGCCATGCATCGCCGCCGTGTAGGCCACGCGTCCTTCCGACCCGCGGAGCCCATGCACGCTACACACATTCACAATGCGCCCCCACTCCTCCTCGTACATGTGGGGAAGCGCCGCCCGAGTCAGCAAAAAGGGGGCCGTTAACATGGTGTCGATAATCCGATCCCAGTCTGCAGGTTCGTAATCCTCAATATGGGCAATCACCTGCGAACCTGCACAGTTGACCAAAATATCGCAGTCTAGGGTCATCTCGGCCAGTAGTTCGTGGTCACGCAAATCCACATCCCACACTTCCGCGGAACCATCAAGCTCATGGATATCGTCCACCGTTCGGTCGGTATCCTGACCAATTAAATCAGCGACGATAACGTGCGCGCCCGATGCAGCTAAAGCCCGCGCTGCGGCCGCGCCAATCCCGCCCGCACCCCCAGTGACGACGGTGGTACGTCCGCTTAAATCGACTGAAATAAAATCATGCGGTTCCGTTTCGACGACGCTCTGGCTGGCGTTTGACTTCACATTCAACGATGATGCGGTGACGCTCTGGTCTTGCCGCGCGCCTGTGGTGTCGGTGGTGTTCGCGGTGGCTTCAGCGCGGTCGAAATGCGTTCCTTGGGTCTCGTTTGTCGAGGAAGCCGAGCTAGAGGCGCTATCGGAGCCTACCTGTTTATCCGAGTCTCCTAAGCCCTCCGAGCCGTCAGTACGAGGCGAAGCCGATTTTTTCCGAATCATGATGATGTGTCTCCCACGTGGTGTTGTCGATTAATAATTGTGCGCGCTGAAACGCGATCGTTATGTTGGGCTACTTTAGCCAGCGCCGGGAAACCCCGCAGCCACCGTCGCGGTGAGTTCGGGCGGGGGTGCCACTGATCGCCCGATTTTTTGCCTCATACCGCTATGTTCGCTCCCGGCGTACGCACGTCTGGAAAACCGTCGAAAAGATCTTTGACCGGCACAAATAGAGGTATAGAAGTATGCCTGATGTCCCTTTTTCGACGTTTTTCGGGCAAGTAATCTCCTCCGAGGGGAAGTTCATGTCCGGCCCAGCCGTTACAGTGGTGTGAAACCATAAGTCGCTGGTGTGTCTTCAATCCAGTTCGGTGAGCATCCACCGTCTGGGAGAAAAGAACCCAACGGCCTCACAACGCTTATTTTTCAACGCGAAGGACAGTACATGTTTGAGAGGTTTACCGACCGCGCCCGTCGTGTGGTTGTGTTAGCTCAGGAAGAAGCTAGGGCATTAAATCACAATTACATCGGTACAGAGCACATTCTGCTCGGCCTCATCCGCGAGGGTGAAGGCGTTGCTGCCAAAGCTCTCGAGTCGATGGGAATTTCCCGCGAAGCTGTCCGCAGCGAAGTAGAAGACATCATTGGCAAGGGATTACAGCCGCCCAGCGGTTACATCCCCTTTACCCCGCGAGCGAAGAAAGTCTTGGAGCTTTCCCTGCGTGAGGCACTGCAGTTAGGCCACAAGTACATCGGCACGGAGCACATTCTGCTCGGCCTCATCCGCGAGGGTGAAGGCGTTGCTGCCCAGGTGCTCGTGAAATTAGGGGCAGATCTCCCGCGCGTCCGCCAGCAAGTTATCCAGCTGCTGTCGGGCTACGAAGGCCAAGGCGATGAATCTGAGGAGCCGGGAACGAGCGAGCCTGCCGGAGCTGGCGTCGGTTCGGCCACGTTAGGGCGTTCGTTCAATAACGAGTCTGGGTGCAAGTCCAATTCGCTGGTCCTTGACCAGTTCGGCCGGAACCTCACCCAGGCTGCGAAGGACGGTAAGCTCGACCCGGTCGTCGGCCGTGAAAAAGAGATCGAGCGCATTATGCAGGTCCTCAGCCGCCGGACCAAGAACAACCCGGTCCTGATCGGCGAGCCCGGTGTTGGTAAAACTGCCGTCGTCGAGGGTCTCGCTTTGGACATCGTCAATGGCAAGGTTCCGGAGATTTTGAAGGACAAGCAGCTGTACTCCCTGGATATGGGCTCACTTGTTGCTGGTTCTCGTTATCGTGGTGACTTTGAGGAGCGCCTGAAGAAGGTTCTGAAGGAAATTAACCAGCGCGGCGACATCATCCTCTTTATCGACGAGATCCACACCATTGTTGGTGCAGGTGCCGCCGAGGGTGCCATCGACGCCGCGTCGCTGTTGAAGCCGAAGCTGGCTCGCGGTGAGCTCCAGACTATTGGTGCTACGACGCTGGATGAATACCGGAAGCACATTGAAAAAGATGCCGCCTTGGAGCGTCGTTTTCAGCCTGTTCAGGTTCCAGAACCGTCTGTCGAGTTGTCGGTCGAGATTTTGAAGGGCCTGCGCCCGAAGTATGAGGCGCACCACCATGTGTCTATTACCGACGCTGCCCTCGTCGCGGCTGCGTCGTTGTCTGATCGCTACATCAACGATCGCTTCTTGCCGGATAAGGCTGTTGACCTTATCGACGAGGCTGGTGCGCGGATGCGTATCAAACGAATGACTGCGCCGGAGTCCCTCCGCAAGGTTGACGAGAAAATCGCGAAGATCCGTAAGCAAAAAGAAGCGGCTATTGACGACCAGGACTTCGAAAAAGCCGCTGGTCTGCGTGACCAGGAGCGGAAGCTTGGCGAGGAGCGCGAGGAGAAAGAACGCCAGTGGCGTTCCGGTGAGCTGGAAGACATCGCTGAAGTCGGCGAGGAACAGATCGCGGAGGTCCTGGCTAACTGGACCGGCATCCCCGTCTTCAAGCTCACCGAGGAAGAATCCGACCGTTTGCTGCACATGGAGGAAGAACTCCACAAGCGCATCATCGGCCAGGAAGATGCAGTCAAGTCGGTCTCCCGCGCGATTCGACGCACCCGTGCCGGTCTGAAGGACCCGCGTCGTCCATCCGGATCGTTCATTTTCGCCGGCCCGTCCGGCGTCGGAAAGACCGAGCTGTCGAAGGCATTGGCAGAATTCCTTTTCGGCGAAGACGATGCCCTCATCCAGATCGACATGTCCGAGTTCCACGACAAATTCACCGCGTCGCGCCTCTTCGGTGCGCCTCCGGGGTACGTCGGCTATGAAGAAGGCGGCCAGCTGACCGAGAAGGTTCGTCGCAAGCCGTTTTCCGTGGTGCTCTTCGACGAGATTGAGAAGGCCAATAACGAGATTTACAACACATTGTTGCAGGTCTTGGAAGATGGCCGACTCACCGACGGTCAGGGCCGCGTGGTCGACTTCAAGAACACCGTTCTGATCTTCACCTCGAACCTCGGCACCGGGGACATTTCCAAGGCTGTGGGAATGGGCTTCTCTGGGGTCGGCGAAACCGACGAAGAGGGCCGCTACGAGCGGATGAAGTCGAAGGTCAACGACGAACTCAAGAAGCACTTCCGCCCCGAGTTCCTCAACCGTATCGACGACATCGTCGTGTTCCACCAGCTCACCCAGGATCAGATCATCCAGATGGTCGACCTGCTGGTGAACCGTGTGGGCATCGCCCTGCGCGCCAAGGACATGGACATCGAGCTCACCGACAAGGCCAAGAAACTCCTGGCTAAGCGCGGGTTCGATCCCATTCTGGGTGCCCGCCCGCTGCGCCGCACCATTCAGCGTGAGATCGAGGATCAGCTCTCTGAGAAAATCCTCTACGGCGAAGTTGCCGCCGGCGAACTGGTTACCGTGGATGTTGAGAACTGGGACGGCGAAGGTAAGGGCGACGACACCAAGTTCACGTTCTCCACGTCGGCGAAGCCGGGTGCCGTGATGGGCGAGGGCGAGTCCAGCCTGGAAGAACGCAAGGAGGATGCGGACGACTCCTCCGACGAGGCCGACCAGGTCGTGCCGATGGAGTACTCCTCCAACGCATCGTCGGGTAGTGGCCCCGACGTTGGCACCTCAGGTTTCGGATCCGGCGCCGCCCAGCCCGAATCTGAGTAAGCAGGGTCCGGCCCGAAACTTGCCGGGCCGGGGCTACCGGGGGAGCCTTAGCTTTCCATCAGTATCCACAACGAGCCCGTCAACCAGCAGCGATTGAAGGGCTCGGTGGAGCTGTTCCTCGTCCTTCGACGCGTGCGCGATCGCGCCCCTATCGACGGGGCCAGTCGCGTCGCGCAGAACCTTCATGATTGCTCCGCGAACTTGTCGATCCGTGCCCTCAAACTTCTGAACGCGTCGCGCCACAGCGGAGCGCTCCGATTCGGTCGGCTCCGGGCAGCCCGCCAGGCGCCACGCACATGTGCGAACAAGGGGGCACTGCTCGCAGCGCGCTACCCGTGACGTGCACACCAGCGCGCCGAGCTCCATGATCGACGCCGAAAATACGGCAGAGCGCTCCACATCCGTCAGCTGCTCATTACTCAGATGCCCGAGCCCGACGCCCGGAACGTCGAAAAGAGTCCCGGCCTCGACCGGGACCTCGGGTATCCCGGCCTCCTCCCGAATGCGCTGCACAATCGCGCCCACCGAGGAGCCGGCTTGTTCCTCCGACACCGGCATCAGCGCCCGCATATCATCTAGATCCGCGCGCCGCGCCGGACCCTGCAAATACTTCCCGTGAACAGCGCGCGCCATCACGCGCCGAATATTCGTATCCACCACAGGCACCGCCCACCCATAGGCAAAACAGGCCACCGCCCGCGCGGTGTACTCACCAATGCCGGGCAAATCGAGCAGCTCATCCACCGTGGTCGGCACCGCACCAGAATGCTTATCGACGATCGTCCGCGCGCACTCGTGAAGACGAAGCGCGCGGCGAGGGTAGCCGAGGCGACCCCACGCGCGAAGGACCTCGTCACGTCCGGCGCGGGCAAAATCGGCTGGAGTGGGCCAACGTTTCATCCATTCGCGCCACGCAGGTTCGACGCGGGAGACCGGTGTTTGTTGGCTCATGACCTCGCTGAGGAGAACTCCCCACGCGGAGCACCCGGGCTCACGCCAGGGGAGATGGCGGCCCGCCAGGATAAACCAGTCGTTGAGTTCGTCGACAAGAAAAGATTCTGAATGGCCAGTAGACATTGCGAATGATTGTAGTGCTGTGGCGAGTGAGTTGCTGGGGGCGGTCACGGGGCTGAGTACGGTTATTGGGTGACGCCCCTGATCCCATCCCGGTGGTGACCCGCGTTCCGTGTGCCCCTGATGACGCGCCGGTGATGAGCAGAGGTACAGAGACAGAGCCACCCATGACGAGTAGTGGCAATCGGCCAACCAGTATGTGGACTTTTCATCCGGAGGATTCTCATGACGACATCAGCACCCGGCTCCGACCCGCAGCCCACTCCCAGTACGAACGCGAACACCGGTACGCCTGCGAACTCTAGTGCGCGTGCGGACGATCGCACCCCGCAGGCTGTCTTACAGCAGTTGCTGGACGGCAATGACCGCTTCGTGCAGGGTAGGGCGTTGCGCCCGCACCAGGATCGCGATCGGCTGTCCAGCTTGACGCAGGGGCAGGCTCCGAAGGCCGTGGTTCTGGCGTGCTCGGACTCCCGAGTTCCCGTCGAATTGCTCTTTGACCAGGGGTTTGGCGATGTCTTCGTGATCCGCACGGCCGGCGAGATCGTGGACATGTCCGTGCTGGCCTCCCTGGAATTCGCGGTGGAGGGCCTCGGTGTCTCACTGGTCGTGGTCCTCGGGCACGAGAGCTGTGGCGCAGTCAAAGCTGCCTCGGAAGCCATGTCTCAGGGTGTGGTCCCGGAATCCTTCCAGCGTGTGCTGGTGGAGAAAGTCGCGCCATCGGTCATGGTTTCGCGCTCCGAGGGCCACACCACCACCGACGACTACGAAAAACAGCATGTGCGGTCCATTGTTGATCACGTGGTCGGTCGTAGTCCGGAAATCACAGCAAAGCTTGCCGACGGCACCGTCGGCGTTGTTGGTCTCCGGTATTTACTGGAAAACGGCCAGGTAGAGGCAGTGACCGCGCGCGGCGTGGCGATGCCGTAAGCCACTGCGGGCCGGGCGCGCACAACCACTCTGCGTCGGAATCCCAGACCTCCCATGAGGTGACACGCCGTCCGCTTTCCGGCGGGGCAGTGCGAGTTCCCGTTAATCTAGTCACGTGAGCGCTCAAGGTAACTACAACGGTCTTCCACATCCACCCGAGATCTATCGCCGGCGGAGAATTGCTGCCGTCGTCATCGGGGTTGTTGTCATCGCGTTGTTGTGGTGGATCATTTCGGCCTTGAGCGGAGGTGGAGACTCGTCGTCAACCGCGACGGAATCCAGCGTCACGACGACCACCACTAAGTCGACGAAATCGACGTCGTCGCGCTCGTCGGAAAGCACACGTCCGTCTTCGGAATCTGCGAATCCCGACGAGTCTGAGTCTGAAGATCCCGACGCGGCAGAAGAGCCTTCGGTGGCACCCGACGCGAAAGAGACGTGCGATGTCAACGATCTGCAGGTTGAGGCGCGCACGGATGCGGATTCCTACGAGCCGGGGCAGATGCCGCGCTTCTACTTGATCGCGCATAATCCCACCAAGGGGTCCTGCCATGTGGACTTGGCTAAGGCTCCGATGAAGTTTGAGGTCTATAACCTCGAGACGAATGAGCGCGTGTGGTCCGATGTGGATTGCAACAATCCGGCAGCAACGGGCGCGTTGGATATTGGTGCTGGCCAGACGAAGAATTACATGCTGAGCTGGTCCCGGACGACGTCTGCGCCGGGCGAGTGCTCGGACCGTGTTGCCGTGCCTAGTGGTTCGTACTACCTGCACACCTTGATTGGTGATCAGCACTCAGAGCCGACGACGTTTAACCTGAAGTAGCAGCGTGGCGGCGTGTGGCCGCCCTCGCGTGACAGCGACAGAGCGACACACGAAAGCCCCGGAGGAGTTCAACCGTGAACTAGCCTCCGGGGCTTCGGTCTACCTGGCTGCGTTTCAACTCTCAGTCAGCTATTAATTGCTGAACTCGTCCTTCAAAACGCCTTCCTTGTCACGGTAGGTCTGGCCAGCTTCCGGAACGGACGCAGCGACCGGCGCCTTCATGGAAACCTCACCGTTATTCAGGGTGAAGGTGACGTTGACGGCGGTCCCCGGCGTGGGAGTTCCGTCGAAACTGGTGTGAACGTAGCTGACGCAGTTGATGCGCGATTCGCCATTGGGATCAGCCTTGGCGCCCTCTGACGCGGAGCTGTTGGTGTGCACATCGTTGGCACCCATGGCCTCGATGGCCTTTTCGTTATTGCCGACGATCTGGCACTGCGGCTTTAGATCCTTGTTGCCATGGACCTTAACCTGATGACCATCGACGCTAATACGCCGCAGCTGGCGCTCAGTGTTGGTGGGGTCGATGTTAGAAAGGGCGAAAGCGACGGCTCCGTCGTGATCGTCGGTCTTGGGCTGGACGGACACATCACGCAGCGTGATGTTGTTGTCCTCAGCATTGGCTGCTCCCCCGTCGACGGCGGGAACTTGGTTGGCGGTTTGGGAGATTTGGCCCGCGCCGCATGCACTGAGAGCCAGTGCGGAACCGGCAGCGACAATGGCGATACCGGAACGTAGGGAAGCCGACTTCAACGACATTTTGTCCTCCATAGGAAGCTGTGGGGCAGCCACGTATTCGTCTTATTTTGCGTCAGGGTTTTCTGTTCAGCGCACAGAATTTAATTATTACATTAACGCGGCGTATCTGTTTCCGCATAGTCTTGTGACGTTTGTCGTGGCTAATCAGGGGGTAGTGCTATGATAATCGGGCTAAAACGTCAATTTTTCACACCGCTTTACCTGTCCGCACGCGGTGGGCGTGCGCGGCGGATCTGAAGGGACTCATGGAATTCAACATTGGGGATACCGTCGTTTACCCGCATCATGGTGCTGCCGTCATTGAAAAGAAAGAGCAGCGCCAGATTAAAGGTGAGACTGTCGATTATTTGGTCCTGAAGGTTCACCAGGGAGACTTAACGGTCCGCGTTCCGGAAAAGAACGCGGAGTCTGTCGGTGTTCGCGATGTTGTCGGGGAAGAAGGCCTTCTCAAGGTTTTCAGTGTTCTTCGCGAAACCGATGTTGAAGAGGCCGGCAACTGGTCCCGACGGTACAAGGCCAACCAGGAGCGTTTGGCGTCGGGCGATGTGAACAAGGTTGCGGAGGTTGTCCGTGACCTGTGGCGTCGTGACCAGGACCGCGGCCTTTCCGCTGGTGAGAAGCGCATGTTGGCGAAGGCTCGCCAGGTGTTGGTGGGTGAGCTTGCCCTTGCCGACGGCACCGACGACGCCAAGTCCGACGCGATGTACCAGGAGGCCCAAGAGGCTATTGCCCGGCATCGCGCCAAGTTGTTGGGGGAGGACGAGGACTCGACGAAGAAGCCGGGCCCCTCGGATGATTCCGACATTATTGACTTGGACGAGGATATCGAGGATTAGTTTTTCGCTAGGTCACGCTCCGAACCGATAAGCTGGGGGCGTGACTTTACGTATTTTCGATTCCGCGTCCCGTCAGTTACGTGATTTTGTTCCCCTCCGCGAGGGGCATGCGTCGGTGTATTTGTGTGGTGCGACAGTGCAGTCGGCGCCGCATATTGGCCATCTGCGTTCGGGCGTGGCTTTCGATATTTTGCGTAATTGGCTGACCTACATGGGGCTTGACGTGGCGTTTATCCGGAACGTCACTGATATCGACGACAAAATTTTGAACAAGGCCGCGGAGCATAATCACCCTTGGTGGGAGTGGGCTGCGACGTATGAGCGCGAGTTCCAGTGGGCTTATGACCAGTTGGGCGTGACGCCACCGTCGTTGGAGCCTCATGCGACGGGGCATGTTCCTGAAATGATCGAGTACATGCAGCGGATTATCGAAGCTGGCCATGGCTACACTGTGGACGGAAACGTGTACTTGAGCCCGATGTCGTTGCCTGATTATGGTTCCCTGTCTGGCCAGAAGCTCGACGAGATGGACCAGGGTGAATCCGCGGGGACGGGTAAGCGTGATCCGCGTGACTTCACGTTGTGGAAGGCTGCGAAGCCGGGGGAGCCGAGCTGGGATACTCCGTGGGGCCGTGGCCGTCCGGGGTGGCACTTGGAGTGCACGACGATGGCGACGAAGTATTTGGGTGCGGAGTTTGATATCCACGCCGGCGGACTGGACCTGAAGTTCCCGCATCATGAGAATGAGATCGCTCAGGCCCATGCTGCGGGTGATGGATTTGCCCGCTATTGGATGCATAACGGCTGGGTGACCATGGCTGGCGAGAAGATGTCGAAGTCCCTGGGCAATGTGTTGTCCGTGCCTAACCTTCTTCAGATCGTACGTCCCGTTGAGCTGCGCTATTACCTGGGCTCCGCGCACTATCGCTCCATGTTGGAGTTTTCCGAGGACGCTCTGCGTGAGGCAGCCGCTGGGTATCGGCGTTTGGAGAAGTTTGTTCATGCGGCGTCGAGTGTGGCGGCCAAGAATGATCACGCCTTGGGCCGCTCCGAGGTCACGGACGCGTTCACCGACGCGATGAATGATGACATTGGTGTTCCGGCCGCGTTGGCTGAGGTACACAATGTTGTTCGGTCGGCTAATTCTCGTCTGGATGCGGCTCGTCGTGGCGATAGTGATGCCGTCGAGAGCGTGGTCTCTGCGGGTGAGCAGGTTCGCGCGATGCTTGGCGTGCTGGGCGTCGATTCGCTCGACGAGAAGTGGCAGGAGATTGCCGCGGAGTCCGGTGCAGAACACGACGCGTTGGATACGTTGGTTCGCGCGGAATTGGAGATCCGTGCGAAAGCTCGTGCCGAGAAAGACTGGGCGACGGCCGATGCGGTTCGCGATCGGTTGGCAGTTGCGGGCATTGTGGTGACCGATACGCCCGCTGGGGCCGAGTGGGAGCTGTCGGAACAGTAGGATCGTCGGGCCCTGAACACGACGGGCCCGGAAGTACATCGGCAGCTGGGGATATAAGGAGGATTGATGGCAGGTCATTCGCGGAACCATGGCGCTATTCGTAAATCGAACAAGAAGGGTGCGACGAAGGGGTCTGGAGGTCAGCGACGCCGCGGCTTGCGCGGCAAGGGGCCGACGCCGAAGGCTGAAGACCGCGTGTACCACAAGGCGCACAAACGGAAGGTCGAGCAGCAGCGGAAGGCGTCCGGGCGTCACGATCGGCGCAATTTGCATGGTTCGGAGCTTGTTGTTGGCCGCAACCCGGTTGTGGAGTGCCTGCGGGCGAAGGTCCCGGCGACGGCTCTATATGTCGCGGAGGGGACCGATAATGATGACCGCCTGACTGAGGCGGTGCGTGTTGCCGGTGATCGTGCGATCACCGTCCTGGAGGTTCCGCGTATTGAGCTAGACCGGATGACCGGCAACGGCATGCATCAGGGCCTTGGGCTGCTGGTTCCGGAATACCAGTATGTCGACGTTCAGGATTTGATTGATCGCGCCCATGCGTCATCGTCGCCGGGATTGATTGTGTGCCTGGATAACATCACGGATCCGAGGAACTTGGGCGCGGTGATCCGTTCGGTGGCTGCCTTTGGTGGTCACGGCGTGGTCATTCCGGAGCGCCGGAGTGCGTCGGTGACGGCGGTGGCGTGGCGGACCTCGGCGGGTACGGCTGCTCGCCTGCCCGTCGCGAAGGCGACGAATATGACTCGCGCGCTCAAGCAGTTCCAAAAAGAGGGTTATCAGGTCGTCGGTTTGGATGCTGGTGGGGACCATGCTTTGGATACCTACGACGGGACGACGCCGGTTGTTGTCGTCGTCGGTTCCGAGGGCAAAGGCCTGTCCCGTTTGGTCTCCGAAACGTGTGACACCGTGATGTCGATCCCGATGGCGGACAATGTTGAGTCGCTCAACGCGTCCGTGGCGGCCGGTGTGGTGCTCAGCGAGTTCGCGCGCCAACGTCGTGCGGTGAAGTCTCGGGACTGACGTCGTGATGTGAAGCTCCGGGCGTGGTTTCGCGCGGCTGAGTCTCCGAGCCGACGATGATCCGCTGTGTTCGCCACCCAATCAGTCGGCACACGAGGTAGATCGCGAACGAAATCGTGGTGACGAACACGCTGACGGGGAGTCCGGGCGCCAAGGAGAGAACAAGCCCGCCGACTGCGGACACTTCGGCGAAGATTGTCGATAGGAGGACTGCTTTTTGTGGCGACGCTGTGACGTGCACAGCTGCCGCGCCGGGGGTGATGAGGAGGGACACGACGAGGAGCGCGCCGACGATCTGCACCCCTTGTGCGGCGACGAGCCCGACGAGGGCTGCGAACACGATGCTGATAGTGCGCAGGGGGATGCCACTGGCCGCGGCGACGTCGGGGTCGACAGAGGCGAAGAGGAGCGGACGCCATAGAAAACCGAGTGTCGCTATGACAATGATGGTGATGGTGATAAGCATGCCAACAGTCGCGCCGGAGACGCCCACAATTTGGCCAGTGAGCAGCGAGAACGCCTTGCTCGCTTTGCCGGGGTAGATGTAGATAAAGAGAACAGACAGTCCCATCCCGAACGAGAGGATAACGCCGACAATGCTATCGGTATCACGCATTCCGAGCACTGCGAGGGCGATGGCTGCGACGATGGATCCGACGACGGCGCCGGCACCGACATTAATCCCGGCGAGTAGTGCAGCGGATGCCCCCATGAGAGCGAGTTCCGATGTGCCGTGCACGGCGAATGACATGCGTCGCATCACGATGAGCGGTGCGATGAGTCCCGAGATGATCCCCAGCAATGCTGCGGCCAGCAGCGCGTGGTGGACGAAGGGGTAGTGCAGGAGTTCGGTGGTGTCACTCCACCAGGTATCCCAGGTGATCGTGGTGTTGGGCATGAAGTGGTGCGCTCTCCTAAACGATGACGAGTCTGCCGTTGACGTGGACAACGTCGACGTGGGTGCCGTACAGCTCGCTGAGGACGTCGGTTGTGATGACGTCGTCAATCGTGCCGATAGTGTGGCCATTCGGCGCAAGGTATAGCACTCGGTCGGTGACGTCGATAACGGGATTGATGGTATGAGTGACGAAAACGACGGCCGTGTTGTGGTCGTGTCGTTGGGTGTCGATGGTCCGGATCGCTTGCTTTTACGCAGCGTAATCCAGGCTGAGCAGGGGTTCGTCGCACAGGAGGATATCGGGGTGCGTTGCGATCGCGCTGGCTTGACGGATCAATTGTTGTTGGCCGCCGGAGAGGTGGCCGATGCGTCTATTTGCCAGGTGTGCTGCGTCGACAGTCTTGAGTGCCTCGTCTATTTGCGCTGCGGGGAGCCGTCGGCGGCGAAAGATACCGTGCCCACCGGATAGACCGACGATGTCCCGCGCGCGCAGTGGCAACGTCGGGCTGAACATGTGCTGCTGGGGGATAAAACCGGTGGTCCCGTCGACACGGACATGCCCTGAGGTCAGTTTTCGCGTCCCGGTGAGGGCACCAAGGAGTGTGGATTTTCCTACGCCGTTGGGCCCGAGGACGGTGAGCCATTCGCCGGGGTTCAGCGTGAGGTCGAGGTCGGTCCAGAGCGGCTCGATACTCGCTTTGCTGAGTTCGATGACGGGCCCGGAGGTACGGTCAGTAGTCCCGGTGGGACGGTCAGTAGTCCCGGTGGGGCGGTGAGTGGTGCGCGGGTTGTTCACGCGGTGGTCTTACTCCTTGCTGACATCGTGGAGCCGTTGGACGGCCTCAGAGAAAAAGTCCAGGTAGTGGGTGCCTTTTCCGGTGTTTCGTAAATGTCCACAACCGGGATTCCCGCCTTCTTAGCAGCGGAGACGAGGTCCTTGGACACGCTATCTTCGGTTTGCGGATTGTTAACCAGAATATCGACTTTCTTATCGTTGATGAGCGACGTGAATTCGGCAACATCCGCCGCGGACGGATCCGACTCCTTCAACGACGCACTGAGGTAGTCGTGGGGAGTCACATCCTCCATGGGAGATTCCTTAAGTAGGTACCCGGACACGGACTCGGTGCTCGCCACCTTCTTGGCTGGCAGTGCCTTGATCTTCTCATCAATAGCGTGGAGCTTGTCGCTGAAGTCCTTGGTCGACGCCTTGATATCGCCGTTCTTGTCATTCAGCGTGTCCGCAATCTTTGTTGCAAAGCTATTGACAGTGGCGACGCCGTACCACACGTGAGGGTTGGTGGGCAGGTCGGAATCATTGTCCGCGTGATCGTCCGCATCGTGGTCGTGTGGGTCTTCGCTCTCGTGACCATGCGCGTCCCCGTCATGACCGTGCGCATCGTGGTCGTTATCCCCTGCGATGTCGTGGACGACGTCGGCCCACAGCGCGGTGGAGGCAACGACATTCACGGTGTCCGACGAACCAGACGTCGTGGAGGAGTCGTCTGAGCAGGCCGTGAGTCCGCCCATTCCGGTAAGAAGTCCCGTGGTGAAAATGAATGCTAGTGCTGACCGTCGCCTATTTTTTATCGCTCGCATGTCCCCCAATGAACTACTAATGAAATATGATGTCAATTGGTTTTCTTAAGCCCCTCCCAGCCCCGATAATGCGGCTTATTGACAACCAAAAGAGTTCGGACACACCTCAGGGAAGAAAACAGATCGTAGGCGCAAAACAGAAACCAAGCGCCCGTACCCAGCAAGCCTGCCCTCACCCCGGAATGCGCGAAAGCCCCTTCCCGGTGGTACCGAAGGTCTAAGATTGCTACACATGAGTCCGCGGCGATCCCCGAAAAATAGTCATAAGGCTACGTTGGCGTCACTCGCGGAGGCCGTCGGGGTGTCGCGCACAACGGTGTCCAACGCCTACAACAAGCCCGACCATTTGTCGCCCGAGACTCGCGCCCGCATCTTCGCCACCGCCGACAAGCTGGGGTATTCCGGTCCAGATCCTGCCGCCCGATCCCTGCGGACGCGCCGGGCCGACGCGATCGGCGTCCTTTTTACCGACGAACTCACCTACGCCTTCGAGGACCGCTCGTCGGTCGATTTCCTGGCGGGCTTGGCGGAGTCTTGTCAGGTCCTGGATTCGTCCCTGGTGCTCATTCCCGCTGCTCCTGGGCGTGCTGCGTCGGGAATTAACCGCGTCGCGCAAGCCGCCGTCGACGGTTTCGTGGTGTATTCGGTCGCCTCGGACGATCCCACGTTGGAGGTTGTGGCCTCGCGCGGGCTCCCGACTGTCGTGTGTGATCAGCCGTATTCCACGCCGAAGCTGAAGGATTACGCCTTCGTCGGCATTGATGACCATGCTGCTATTCAGCCCGGGGTTCAACAGCTTATCGACGCTGGTCACCGGAAAATTGGTGTGTTGTGCATTCGCCTTGACCGTGAGGCCAACGCGGGCGAGGTGTCGCCACAGTGCCTGCGCACTGCCCACATGCATGTGCAGAAACACCGCGTCGAGGGCATTGTTGATGTGATCCGCGGTGCCCACCCGGATTCTGCGGAGGAAATTCCGATCGTGGAGTGCTATATCAACGACGCCGACGGCACCCGCGAGGCCGCCCGCGCGTTATTGGATGCGCACCCCGACTTGACCGCCGTCGCATGTACGACGGATTCCTTAGCGCTGGCTGTGATGCAGTGCGCTGCTGATCGCGGGTTGTCCGTGCCGGGCGATCTATCGGTCACCGGGTTCGACGGTATCGACCTCGCCGTGCAGCAGAAGATCACCACGGTGTCGCAGCCGAACAAGGATAAAGGGCGAACGGCCGGCCATGTTCTTCAGGACCTTATTTCCGACGCCACACGGGGGAAAGGAAGCACCGGCGTGTCTTCGTCCAGGAACGCGACGACATCCACGAGCGCTGCCGGTGGCCGCGGTCAGGCATCGGCAACCCGCGGTTCACACACGCTGCTGGAGACGACGTTGATCACGGGGCGCACGGTCGGCCCGCCGCGGTAACGTAGCAACGATTTTGCGCAACACCGCCACCGCAACGCCGCACTCTAACGCCGCCGCTATAACACTCCGTTCTCAGTGAGGTACTCGCGCCTCATGGTGGCCAAGCGCTGGTAAACGTCGGCAATAGCGTCGGTATCCGGAACACGCAATACAGCCGCGGTGTGAGAATCACCGACCTTAATGGACACATCATTACCATGAAGCACGCGGAACGCGTTCTCGTCGGTCGTGTCATCGCCGGCATACACGATGGCGTCAACGTTGTACCGGTCGCGGGCGCTTTCCAGCCATTTACCCTTATCGACCTCCATGATCTGCGCTTCCAGAATGTGCTTGCCGTACATGTAGGACCCCGTCGTCCCATCCAGCAGCGAATCCAGTATGTCAGCGAACTTCTGCTGCAGTTGGCGCTCCAGCTCGTCGTTATTCATCGCCACACCATGCAGGCCGACGCCCAGCGGTTTTTCCTCCACAAACATGCCCGAGTGGGGAGCGCTATCGGCGACGGCATGTGCCTCACGGATCATGCGCTCAAGGAGCTTCTTTTGCTCGTCATTGGGCTCGACGCCACTGCCGTCATTCGCTTCGGCTCCGTGGGATCCCGCCAGAATTATTCCGGAGATGTCGCGAACATCGTCGGGTCCGTCGTCGGCAATGTTTTGTCCCTGTGGTCCGGTCCGGCGGGCGAGGCGTTCGAGTTTCGAAATATCCCGCCCGGAGACGAGTGCGCCGAACGTGTGCGGCATGTGGGCGAAGTTGATGATGGCATTCATGGCGGTGGGGTTCGCGGTGACGGCCATGGCGTCTTTGTTGAGTGGCGCTAAGCAGCCGTCGAAGTCGCTGGCCAGCATCAGTGTGTTGCTGTGGGCAGCGGTGCGAAGGGCCTGGTTAATGTCATCGGACGGGGTAAACACTCGTTCTCCTAAAAGTCGTAGCTGACGTCGAATTTCCCGCCGGGAGCGTCGGACACAGTTTGGCAGGCTAAGGTCATGTCGTCGGCGATGTCGTACTCATCCAACACATTGTTGTGCACCATGTGCGTTGTGGCATTGTCATGGGGTTCGATGACGCACTGGCAGGCGCCGCATTCGCCCTCGGTGCAGCCGTAGGGTGCATCCAAGCCCGCGTCCAACATGGCGTAGAGGAGCCGTTTCCCCGCAGGCCATTCAATATCTTCCTCAGTGTCTTCCATAAAGACGTGCGCGGTGGAGGGCTTTGCGTCGTCGGGAATGCTGTTAGTCATTGTCACTCTCTAAACAGTCGAGGAATGCCGATGCCCAGGCGTGGACGTCGTGTTCGGTCACTTCGTTGAACATGGACATCATGCGGTCATACAGGTCTTCTTTCTTCGCCACCGCTGCGGAGTGAACCTGCCGCTTAATCGAATCAATGTCATGCGGGTTGCATAGAAACGCGCCATCAAGCTCGGCCGCGGCACCCGTGAACTCGCTGAGTACCAGCGACCCCGTGCCATCCGGGTGGCACGCCACATATTCCTTGGCGACTAGGTTCATGCCGTCCTTCAGGCTGGTGACCAGCATAATGTCGGCGGCCTTGTAGTAGGAGACGAGGTCCGGGAACGGAATAGACCGGTGCATATAGGTGACCGCGGAGTGCCCGATGCTGCTGAAGTGGCCATTAATCCGCCCGACGGCCTCTTCCACTTGCCGACGCGCCACCTTGTAGTGCTCAATGCGCTCGCGCGATGGTGTTGCTACCTGCACGAACGTGGTGGTCTCGGGGTCGAGCGCACCGGTTTCCAGGAGCTCCTCGTACGCCTCGAGGCGCTGGAGGATCCCCTTGGTGTAGTCCAACCTATCGACGCCGAGGATCAGCGTTTCAGGATTGCCCAGCTCAGAGCGGACCTTCTCCGCGTCGGCGTCCTTCGCGGCGGCAGTGACTGACTTGGTGTCGATGGAAATCGGGAACACACCGACGCCGACGGGGCGACCGTCGGATGCGGTGATCGTCGCGGTGATTTCCCTCATGCTGGCCTTGCCGCGAACAGGCAGGCTATCCGGTTGCCCCGTGCTCGGTGTCGCGAACCCACCGACGTCGCGGGAGAGCTCCAGGAAGTTGGTCGCGTTGTGGATGGAGTGGAACCCGATCACGTCAGCGCCCAACAGGCCGCGGACCAGTTCTTCACGCCACGGAAGCTGGCGGAACAGCTCCGCCGGCGGGAACGGAATATGCAGGAAGAACCCGATTTTCAGGTCCGGGCGCATTTGCCGCAAAATGCCGGGCAGCAGTTGCAGCTGGTAATCCTGCACCCACACTGTTGCGCCTTCGGCTGCGCGCCGGGCTGCCTCCATGGCGAAACGCGTGTTGACGTCGCGGTACGTCACCCACCAGTCGCGGTTAAAGATCGGCGTCACGATCAGGTCGTGGTACAGGGGCCACAATGTGGCGTTGGAGAACCCTTCGTAGTATTCGGCGTAATCCCTCTTGGTCAGGCCCATCGGGATCAGTGTGATGCCTTCGTCGGTCGTGAACGGATCCGCGACGGGGGTTGCCGTGGGGCCTTCGGATGCTGCTCCGGGCCAGCCGATCCATGCGCCTTCGTGTTCTTTGAGGACGGGTTTCAGCGCCGTGACCAGGCCACCTGGGCTTGGTTCGAAGTGCTTGGTGCCGTCGGGGTCGATCTCAATATCGACGGGTAAACGGTTAGCAACGACGATAAACGAGTAGGTGTCTTTCACGGTGTCGTCGGCGGATGGCGTGTTGGTGCCGCTGGAGTCGTCGGTTGCCTTGGTGTTGTCGGATGAGGACATGGTGTTGGTACCTCGTTCGGGTTGATGGGTGCTCCGGATGTTTCTGTCTTCCAGGGTAGTGCCGAGGGAGGCGGTGCAGCGACTGTGGCCTAGCCCCGTGGTCGCTGTGATCCCAGCGCCTTCTTTCGTCCTTGCGTGGCGGCCCGCGTTGTTGTGGCTCGTGCCGCGCTGGACCCCGTCGCCGAAGCCTGCGTCGCTGAAGCCCGTGCCGCCTCCAGGAGCGTGCGCGAGGATCCGCGTAGCGTCGTGCCCTTCCTCCACAACGCCCGAATAGGCCGTGACAGACGGGTGTCGTCGATAGTGATTTCGCTCAACCGGCCGTCGGCTATCTCTTGTTCCACCCCGCGGCGGGGAAGGATCGCTGGTACCCGCGTCGCCAAAACTGTTGACTTGATGGCGGTCGCCGATTCTAGTTCGGCGAAGGGTGCTTGAAGAGCTTGGGGGAGTACTCGCTCGATGGCGGACCGGGTACCTGAACCGGATTCGCGGACGATGAGGGACGTTTGCGCGACTGTGAGCGGGGAGATGTGACCGAGCTCGGCCCATTCGTGATCAGGCCGGACGACGAGGGTGAGATAGTCGGTGGTGATGACCGTGCTGTCGAAGTAATCCTCGGTCGGGATGCCTTTGAGTTCCGGCAGCGAGAGGGATTCAATAAAACCGATTGTTGCGTCCCCGCTGGCAATGGTGTGGGCGACCTGTTGGCTATTGCCCGTTGTGATGGCAAATCGGACCCCGGGGTGCGTGTCGGTGAGGCGGGCAATCCAGTGCGGAATGTAGTGGTCGGTGATGGTCTGGCTGGCAGCGGCCCGAATAATGTGATGAGCAGGGTCTTTGTCGAAGGAGACAGTGTCGGCCAAGCTGTTCGTGCTGCGAATGACATCGCGGGCGTGGTTAATAAATTCCCTGCCTTGGGGCGTGGGGTGGGTGCCCCGTGGCGTCTGGCTGACCAGGGTGAACCCCAGGATAGATTCGGCGCTGCGCACTCGCTCGGAGACACCTTGCTGAGTCATCCCCATCTGCCGAGCCGCCGCACCGAGGGATCCTGTATCAGCGATAGCGATCAGTATTTCCAAGGTCCGGAGATCGGGGATATGAGCGAGCGACATAGGCCCATCCTAGGCTACTTGTGACAGCCACAGGAAATACTTGTGGCTACCCAAAGAAATAGTGTCTGTTCAGGCTAAATGATGATGCATAGGCTCGTTGCCATGACCATGACTGCTACTGAAACCGCCTCGGCCGAGCCCGTCTCCTCCCGCCTTCGACCAGTCCGGTCCCACCCTGGTTCCGGTCCTCGTCGGCAGCCTGCCATCGTCCCACCCGCCGGTCCCGCCTGGTTCGGTTCGATTATGGGTACCGGGATTCTCGCTAACCTTCTGGTTTCTGTCGCCCTACCGCAGTTCGGGGAAGGTAGTTTTCTTGCCGACGTCACTCTGACGGCAGCTGCAGTCGTCCTGGTTATCGGCTGGATCGCGTTTATCGGTCTGACCGCGGGATTCGTCGGGCGGTGCCTCCGGCAGTTTAAGGTTTTCCATCAGTCGATCGTCCACCCCGAGCAGTGCACGGCCTGGGGAATGGTGTCGATGGGGATACTCTCTCTTGGCTCAGCTACCCCCATTGTCCTTGATGAGCTCACCAATTCTGGGGCCGGATCTCACAACTCGGCTGCGAATCCGATCCAGTGGCTAGCACATGCCCAGGGCCTCGGGTGGAGTATTGATCTCACCTTCTGGTGGATCGGCACTATCCTCGGCATCGTGACAGCGTTTGGTTTCGCGCTCGTAGTTCTGCGAAACCGCTGGTCCGAGCCGCGTCCGGTGTGGGGGCTGCCCATCGTTCCGCCGATGGTCTCGGCAACAACGGGTGCAAGCCAGCTGTCTCATATTTCGACGATGTCACTCCGTATGACCATGCTGATCGTGAGCGTCGGCTGTTTCTTTGTTGCCCTGACCCTTGGGGCCATCATTTTTGTTGTGGCCTATGAACATGCGTGGCGACGCTCACCACTGCCGCTGGCAGCGTCCGCCTCGGCGTGGATTCCGCTCGGCATCGTCGGCCAATCTACGGCTGCAGTTCAAGCTATTGCCCACCAGATCGACGCTGTGATTACTCCAGCGGGGCAGCAGTGGGTTCAAGCGGCGGCCAACCTTTATGGGCAGGTGATCCTTGCTTGCGGAATACCACTGATTGCTTACGCGGCTTTCTGCACAATTCGAGGATTTGCTGGACGCATGCCCTTTAGCCCCTCGTGGTGGGCGCTGACATTCCCCGTGGGAACGTTGTGTCTGGGTAGCCACCTTCTCTCACACGGGACGGGCTGGGAATGGATGAACTGGGTCAGCCTCGGGTTCCTCGTCCTTCTAACTCTCCACTGGCTAACGGCCTCCGCGGGAACCGTCAAGGCTCTTAATGGAAAGGTGCTCGCGACGGCCTAGATGGCCGAGTACTCGGCATCGTCGTTGTGCCGCGCTAAGGGTTGACAGCAAAAGCGAGGGTAAGACGATAGAAGGCGGTGCGGACAGAATCCTTGGGCGTGAAGCACCGACGCACGGAAGGAGGAGCCGGTACACAGAAAAGTGCAGGGAAACTGCACCTAGAGCCCGAAAAGTGCGGGGGATATGCGTCCTCAAATAAAAGTGTGGGGGTATATGGTCAATTTTCGGCCATTTTCGCTCATATTCCCCCGCAGTTTTCGCAACCGACGCTGATATACCCGCGCAGTTTTCCGGAACGCGGACACACTTTTGTCGTATGACGGAAAGTGACTACCTCCGCAACGCAAAAAAGCGACCACCTCCGCGCGTGTGGCGCATTAGGTGGTTGCTGCTTGTCGTGCCGTCGAGCCCGGCCCTCCTAAGGAGCCCTGCTCTTTACCTCTATGAATTACCCCGACTAATTATGAGGATTTCTTGGCCGTCGACTTTTCGCGGTGGATTTCCGCGTGCTCTCCTTCGCCGCGGATCCGGACGACTTCTTTGTAGCTTTCTTGGTGCTCTTCTTGGTCGACTTCTTCGTGCTCTTCTTTGCTGAAGACTTAGTCGACTTCTTGCTGGTCTTCTTCGTGCCCTTGCCGGTGGATTTCTTACCGGTCGATTTCTTGCTGGACTTCTTGGCTGCCTTCTTTTCCGGTTTCTTACCGGGAATTTCGGGTTCGCCGAGTTCTTTGGCGACCCGACGGTAGATCAGCCCTTTGGGTTCAACGCCCAGCATGTTGGTCAGCGTGGTGTAGTCAAAGAAGTCCTCTGCATATGTAGCGACGATACGTTGGGCCGCGATAGCTGTTTCTTCTTCGATGGCGTGCAGTGATTCTGCGTTGGTTGCCCGTTTATCAGTGACCTTGGGGGGCACAAATCCTCCTGGAAAATCCTCCTGGGATGGATGGTGAACAGAGTAATGGTAGCTCACGCGGTGGGTTTCGTGGTAGCTGCCACCGTGGGATTTATCGGGTTTTATCGACGACGTCACTGGGAGCGCACTTTTGTGTTTCGGTAGGAACGGTTGCGCCAGCGAGCCCGGACGGATCCCGTGTTCGGCGTTCGAGGGGCCCCACGGCCATTGGTGCGTGTTCCGCTCGTGCGTTGGCCATTAGTCCGGGAATCGTTGGGGCGCGACCCGTTGGCGCGCGCCTTCACCGCGAGTGGCCGTCGGACGATATTGCGGACTCCGCGGTAAGCGGTGGCGATGCGGGGCCGTCGTAATCTGCGCGCAATCCATTCACCAAGGACGACGCCCGCCGCCAGGCTCGTGGCGATCGCGAAAGCAGTGGCCATCGAGGAGAACCCTATGGACGGCCGGTCGTTAAGCAGGGAATACATGCCGCGGTAGAGAGCGAAACCGGGCAGGAGTGGGGTAATGCCCGAGACTGCGGTGATCAGCGGGGGGATCATGTACCGGCGGGAGAGCAGACCACCGAACAGTCCGATGAGTGTGGCCGCCATGCCGGAGGCCGCGATGGTTCCGAAGCCGATGGGGATAAGGATCATGTAGTAAATCGCTGCACCGATGAGGGTGGTGACCGTCGTGATGACCGTCGATCGCAGGCGCGCGAAGCACGCGACCGCGAAGAATGCGCCCGCAAGTGCCCCGGACACCGTAATGACGACGTTTTGCACGACGTTGGTGGACGCCGATCCTTCAAATCCGGGGAGAGGAATGCCCAGGCGGGAGGCGATATTAAGCCCGAAGGCAACGCCGGCGATGATGGCGCCGGTGGAGAGGGCGGCTTCGAAGAATCGTGCAGACGCCGTGACCGGCGCTCCCGTGATGCCATCTTGGAGCGCTTGAACCAGGGTGAGCCCGGCCAGCATGGCTACGATCCCGGCACCGATACAGACCGATGGGTTGACCTCTATTCCATAGTGTTGGCCCACGTGGTAGGCCAGGGCGGCGGGGACGGGGGCGACAAGCCCGCCGAAGACGTTTTGGAAGAACAAGGGCAGCCCGTGTCCGGCCAGCACCGCGGATCCCCACATGATGACGATGGCAGAGAGGCAGGAAATGATGGCCTCGGGAAGGTGTCCGCCGATCATGAATGCCACCGATCCGGTGAAGACGCCCCACATGATCAGCACAAAGGCTGAATTGTAGGTGGGGGGTGCCGTGACGATTTCATGGAGTTCGTCTGCAGCTTCGGCCCGCGTGAATCCACCGGTGAGGATGCGTCGAACAAGGACGTCGATTTCCTCTAATCGGGCGAAGTCCATGCTGAGTTTACTGACGACGCGGAACGCCGAGAGCGCACCTTCGGTGGGTCCCATGGTGGTGTACAGCATGAGGGTGTTGAGGGTGATGTCGACGTGGACGTCGTGGATACCGTATGTTTCGGTGATCGCGTGCATGTGGGCTTTGACGTCACCATTGCTCATGCCGCTGGCCAGGAGGACGTCGCCAATGCGGGCGGCAAGGTCGAGAACTGCATTGATTTCGTCGACATTGGTGAAATCGATGGGTTTTAGTGGCGACGGTGCCGGAGCGGCTTTGACGGCATCGATGGTGGCGACAGGATTGGAGCCGCCGGCGGTAGAGCCTGGGGCGTGGGAGCCAGCGACGCGGCGGAATGCCTGGCTGAACCCAGAGACAAAATCCATGAAGAGATCGTTGCCTTCTCTGATCGGGAACGGTGAGGGTGAGGAAAGTTCGTGGTGACAGGCTACGACAGAACCTATGGTGCAGGCGATTGGGGTAGTGCTAAGGGCTGTTTGCACTGGTGATGGAGTATTTGTTTCGTTGTGGGTGCAGTTATGTGTATTATGACGGAGCTGGTTAACGGAACCTAGCCGGGCGTTCATGCTTGGTGTGGGCAAGTTCCCAGTGTGCTGGAGTGGCGCAATCGGTAGCGCAACGGTCTTGTAAACCGTAGGTTGTGGGTTCAAGTCCCATCTCCAGCTCATAACAGCAGGCCGGGGATTAATGTGGGAGCTCGCCGAAGCAGGAGTCATAGCGGAGAGTGTATGTACGAATGCTGCACGGTTCCGTTGGCCTCAAAGTGAAAGCCTGCCGGGCCTTTGACGACGATGGCATAGCGGCCGTCTCTCGCCGTGGGGATGTCGAGGATCACTGTGCCACGAACGTCGCAGGCGATGACATCTTTCCCCGGCGTTCCCACATTGCTACTGTCCGCACCCTCATGGTGATTGATGTTGGGCATTCCCGCACGGTGCTCGGCTGTGTTCACCTCGGTGATCCTGCTCGGCCCGAGTCCGCTCTGTGTCTCACCAGAGTTTGCCATTCGTACCGGGGTTTTAGCTTCATGGAAGCAAAACACCAGAAAATTCGCGGTAGCAGCGCCGTCGTTAATTAAGCGGAGTCGGATATTTTTCTCTGGGGAGAGCTCTGTAGCTGCTGCAGATAGTTGGTAGGGCAGGGGCCGCTGAGGACGTCGGCCCGGTTCCTGCTGTGGCATCACGCCCTTTTTCGGTGGCTGTGGGTGCCAGCGTGGTTTCAGCTCCGCCGTCGGTGGTGGCTGGGATGCAGGTGTAAAAGGTTGGGGATGAGAGAAATCAAAAGCGCTGGTTAAGTCTCCGCTAATTCGGCGTCGCCATCGCGACACGGTGGGAACTGAAATCCCCTTCCACGACTCGAGGAATTGTGATGCAGAGGTGTGGTCGAACACCTCTGAACAGCGGTATCCGCCGACGCTCCACGGAGATACCACAATCATGGGTACTCGGTTGCCGAAGCCGAGAGCTTTCTCCTGGTACCACTCGTCTATTTCACTCCGTGGTGGCCGTGGTGGTGGAACGTGGTCGAAATACCCATCGTTTTCGTCGAAGGTAATAAATAGTGCGGTGTGTTTCCACACCTCAGGGTGCTTTCCCAGAGCATCTAATAGGCGATAAATAAGGTTTGCTGACGCACGTGGCGACGATGCCGAGGGGTGTTCAGATTCCGTGCTCGACGGCACGATCCAGGAAACGGGCGGCAGTGTTCCTGCGGCGATGTCGTGCTCAACGCGCTGGGTTATGGTGTGTGGTTCAGAGCGATAGAGCGCGCGGTCGAAAATGCGTCGCTCCGTTGGCGTGAGCTGCTCAAGGTTATGTGTCAGCTCCTCGGTGAGTTTCTGTACCGTGTGGTGGTCGTTGGTCTCAGTTGCGGTGGCGAGGGCAGAGTAGTAGTTTTCCCCGAAGTCGTTGTGGCCAGAGAAAACTTTCGCTGAAATTCGCTTGGTGTACCGGAAGTACTCGAGGTTGTTATCGGTGAAATTGTCCCATTCCTGATAGACGCGCCAGTCAATGCCCGCGTTATCCAGGATTTCTGCTAGGCAAGGCCAGTTGTAGCCGGGGTGCCCGTCATCGTAGGCCCGGTTGTCCACCGCTCGTGTCGACGGGGACGCGGGCTCAAATCCTGTGTAGCCGGAGAAATAGTAGTTTCTGTTGGGCGACGTACTCGTCGGCACTGAACAGAAGTACTGGTCGCACACAGTAAATGTGTCGGCGAGTTCGTACTGGAATGGCAAGTCTTGCCGATCATAATAAGCCATGGTGGAGGTTGTTTTGGCGTCTATCCAGTTGTCACACCATCCGCTATGTAGGGCAGAGGTGCCTCCTTCCCATTCATGGTTGAGGGCGTCGATGTTTTCCGCTTTCATTGATTGACGGCCTGCAGCATCGCGGATAGAGAACGGTAGAGTGACGGTGCCACCCGAGTCTTTTTGCTCGAATACTGTTCCCCCGGTGCGTTGAGGCAGTGGGTGGGGGTCACCGAAACCTTGGACACCTTTGAGGCAACCGAAATAGTGATCGAACGCGCGGTTTTCCTGCATGAGGAAAATAACGTGGTGAACGTCCTGGAGAGAACCAGCAGGTGCGGCGGTAGCAATTTGTTGAAGAATAGACCGGGGGAGAAGTGACCCACCACAAGTAGTAGCCCCGAGGGCCGCTGCACTGGCTGCTGCGCCTTTTAAGAAGGAACGCCGGCTCAGACCCGCGTGTTGTCCCAGGGATGGCTGCTGTGGACTGTATGGGTGTTGCTTGGATTCCTCGTTGTCTAGGGAATCGTGGACACGCTGGAACCTTTTCACAGACGTTGGAGTGTATCTGGGGAAGGGAAACATCAGGTGACAAGTGAATGAAATCGAAGCGAATCTAAAAAGATAGGTGGAAGTGAAGATATTGAGGGCCATCCACAAGATTTGACTGGTTTTCCGTTAGTTGGCTGTGTAGGAAGTTGGTTGGCTGGAAGAATGTGCTGTGCTTTTCGCTAAGGTGCTTGTGCGTGCGAACCTGAGTGCCCTTATGGCATGATGTGAGCCATGTCTAATAGCCCTGGTAAGCCGATGATTGAAGCGCATGACCTGACCCAAACTTTTCGTGGTCGCGGTCGTGATAAGAAACCGGTAAAAGCCGTCGACGGTGTGAGTCTGCATGTTGAGCCAGGCGAGATCATTGGATTCCTAGGCTCTAATGGTGCTGGTAAAACTACCACACTCCGCATGCTCACGACGTTGTTGAAGCCGACGAGTGGTTCTGCCCGTGTTGCAGGTTTTGATGTGGCTACTCAGCCCGTGGAGGTCCGTCGCCATATCGGGTATGTCAGCCAGGTCGGCTCGGCCGGTTCCAATGCACACGCAGGTGAGGAACTGATGGATCACGGCATGCTGTATGGCTTACGTAAAAAAGATGCTCAGCGTCGCGCACATGAGTTATTTGAACAGTTTAGTTTAGATGGTTTGTGGGACAGAGAACCCAAGAATATGTCGGGCGGTCAGCGCCGCCGTCTTGATATCGCGATGGGACTGATTCATAGCCCGGGCCTCGTTTTCCTTGATGAGCCGACGACCGGTCTCGATCCACAGGCGCGGAGCAACCTGTGGGATCACATTCGTAGTCTCCGTGAAAACCAAGGTGCAACGATTTTCTTAACAACTCATTATTTGGATGAGGCCGATGTTTTAGCAGATCGGATCATTGTTATCGATTATGGGCGAATTATCGCGTCAGATACGTCAGAGAATTTAAAGCGTTCGGTGTCTGGGGATCATGTTTCTCTCCGTCTTGACGACGCCACACGCCAGGCTGAGGCCGCGGAGATCATCACCCGCGTCATGTCAGCAGCAGATGCGTCGACAACCCCCGATCTGAAAGTCACTGGCGACCTGATAGAAGCAGACGTCTATAACTCTGGCCACATTTTACCGGAGCTGATTAGGGAATTAGATGAGAATTCGATCGGTATTGCCGATCTTAACGTCAGACGTCCCACGCTGGATGACGTCTTTTTATCACTGACCGGTCGCTCACTGCGAGATTAATTCTCCACAATTTTATTTTGAGGATATTTCATGGGTATATCTAATTTCTTCCGTGAGAGTTGCATTATTTGCCGCAGGCAATTGCGCATGAATTTACGTAACCCCGCCTGGATCATCATCGGCTTATTGCAGCCAGTGATGTATTTGGTGTTGTTCGGCCCCCTACTTAAGCCCTTGACAGCCCAATTCGGCGCGACGAACGCCTACACATTCTTTGTCCCTGGTTTGTTGGTTCAGCTGACGGTTTTCGGCGCGATGTTCGTCGGCTTTGGCGTTATTGCCGAGTGGCGTGACGGAGTGATCGAAGCTGAGCGCGTTACCCCAGCTAGTAGGACTGCACTGTTATGTGGGCGCCTCATGCGCGATGTGACGCAACGGGGCGTCCAATCCACCATCCTCATTGCATTGGGCTATGCGATGGGGATGAAAGCGCCTATTGCGGGTGTGATCCTAGGCATGATCATCACGCTGTTTGCTGGTGCTGCGTCGGCGGCTGCGTCGAATGCGCTGGCTTTGACCAGTAAAGACGAAGATGTCATGGGTCCCCTAACCAATATGCTTATCATGCCTATTCTGTTGTTATCCGGAATCATTTTGCCGATGTCATTGGCTCCCGCGTGGCTTGAACGGCTATCGGACTTCATGCCTACTCGATATATTGTCGACGCTGTTCGCGCAATCTTCGCGGAAAACCCTGATGCCGCAACCGTGACCTGGGGAATTCTGTGGTCGCTTGTCATTTTCTTTGCCGGTATCTGGTGGGGGACTCGTACATTCCGTAAAGAAAATTCATAGCAATAGCTTGGATTGCATCATAGACCGTGAATAAAGGCCACGAATAATCGTTAGAGAAAAATAATGTCACCCCTAGGCACGTAAACGTCTACGGTTGGGAGCATGGCTTTTATTGACGACGATACGTTTACGAAGAACACACATGGCCGGGCTGCCGAGTGGGAAGCAGCCGGCTTGAATTGGCTGCGCGAGGCTGAATCGTCGGGCGGGGCGCGCGTCGTGAAGGTTTTCGGTCAGGATGATTCCGTCCCCGGCGGCGGACTTGTCCTGGAGCGTTTGAACAATGGTCGTGCCTCGACTCGGTTTGCCCGCGAATTCGGTGCTGCGCTGTCATACACCCACGAGGCGGGAGCTGCGGCGTTTGGTGCTGGCCCAGACGGTTGGGAGGGCGGTGGCCTTCACGGCCCGAATGATGAGTTAATGCTGCTGAGCTTGAAGCATTATGACCACTGGGGCGAAATGTATGCGGAAGCTCGCATCATGCCGACGTTGGAGCGCATCAATAGTTCGCAGCGCGGAGCGTCCTTGGGAGAACAGGGCAATAAGGCTGTTGAGGCTGTGTGCGAGCGTCTTCGCGACGGCGATTTCGACGACATCGATACTCCAGCTCGGATCCATGGAGATCTATGGGCGGGCAACGTGATGTGGACCTCGTCCGGGGCGGTGTTGATTGACCCGAGTGCCCATGGCGGACACCCACTGACGGATCTCGCCGCGCTCGCTCTTTTTGGAGCGCCCAAGCTCGATGCTATTTACGAAGGCTATGAAAGTGAGGGTTTTCTCAATAAGGGATGGCGGAAACTTATTCCGTTGCACCAGCTAAGCATGTTGCTTAGCCACGTGTACCTCTTCGGAAGTAGCTACGTACCGTCTACGGTTCAAGCAGCCAGCCAGTACGTCTAGACCAGTACGCATAGTGTGGCCATCGCTAGTGATGCGCGGCGGAGTTTTTGATCCGCCGTAATGCGCGGATGAGCTGTGGCACAAATGCAGTGACAATCAGCATGACGATCATCCTGGTCACCTGCATGACGGTAACAATGGGTCCCGCTCCGCGGTCGTGTGCGATGGCCAGGACGATATAAAGGCCGCCGGGCGTCGTCGCTAAGTATGTTTCAGTGAGCGTTCCGAGGCCTAGGGCTGTGAGTATTCCGGCCATAACTCCACATCCGCCCATCAGAACAATGATGCACAGGAATGCGAGCGGAAGCCGTTTAGCGTTCGTTACCAATGATTGTCGGTCAAAAGCACCACCGGCCTGCCAACCAATCAAAACAAATGCGGCCGCTTCTAAAACGCCAGGTATCGAAATGAGATGCGGTTGCCATTCGCCTATCACGATGGTGATGGCCAAAGGGGCAAGCAGGCGGGGTGCAGGTAATGGGGTAAAACTGGCAAGCCATCCAGGAATAGTGATCACGGCCAACACAACTAGCCAGTTCATTATCGAGTGGGAGGAAAGGTTTACGAGGGGTTCTGAACCAAAATCAACATTTCCGCCAACCAGTAATGGAATTAAAAAAGGCAGTGAGAAGGAAACGATAAAAACGCGGAGATACTGAGCAACAGTGACGTACCGAAAATCTGCCCCCAATTCTTCGGAAAGAACAGACATTGCCGACGCCCCACCTGCGAGTGTCGACATGACCGCTGTGGGTGAATCGATGGTTGAAAAACGTGTAATCACCCAGGCGCAGACCGCGCAGAGAAGCAAAGTGATTCCGATAGCAATGAGTGACGGAAGCGCATAGGACGCCAAACGGTCCGGGGAAGAATTAACCAAAGGGCCTGCCGCCATGAGGGAAATAACACCTTGCGAGGGGACGATCGTGGAGCGCGGCGGCCGGATCTGCGTGCTCGCGATAATGGCTCCGCAGAGCCCACCCACCATCGCGCCCAACATGAGAGGCGAGGGAAGTTGCGCAACCCGACAGAGTCCTACGGCAACTAGCGTCGCAATGATCGCGATAGTCCACCCGACTAGTGACCTGCGAGTGCTGGCCTTGATGTGGTGGGTAGTCACCTGCTGCATCGCCTCCCGGTTGGTGTTGGTAAGTTTACGCTGATTGCGGGTGAGCTGAGCGTTCACAGTATTCGTACATCAGGTTCCCAGGATGCTCAACCCGGCGTACAGGAAACAGGCTGAAAGTGCTCAGTAACTTCATATGCGGTGTATGCAGACAAATCATCAGTAATCGTGCACACTGGAACTATGAGTTCTGCTGAAGCCCCCACACGCGTTCTTGTTGTTGATGATGAAGCAAACATCGTAGAGCTTCTCAAAGTGTCCTTGAAGTTCCAAGGATTCGAGGTCGCGACCGCGAGTGACGGTGGGGAAGCGTTGGATATTGCGCGCTCGTTCCATCCCGACGCATTTATTCTGGACGTCATGATGCCCCGCATGGACGGGTTCACCCTATTGAGCAAGCTCCGTGCGGACGGCCACGATGCACCGGTCCTTTTCCTGACAGCCAAAGATGCGGTTGATGACCGCATTCACGGTTTAACAATTGGTGCCGACGATTACGTCACCAAACCATTTAGTTTGGAAGAAGTCGTTACGCGTTTGAAAGTGATTCTTCGTCGCGTCACCCCGCCAGAGGTGGACGACGATCAACGAATCACCTACGCCGACCTCACCCTGGATGACAATTCACATGAAGTAACCAAGGCGGGCGAATATGTGGATTTATCCCCGACGGAATTCAAGTTGCTCCGTTATTTAATGGTTAATGCCGAGGTTGTCCTGAGCAAGGCAAAAATCTTGGACCATGTGTGGAATTACGACTTCGGTGGCGATGGAAACGTTGTTGAGTCCTATGTTTCCTATTTGCGTCGCAAAGTGGATAAGGACGAACCACATTTGATTCAGACCGTCAGAGGCGTGGGATACGTTCTCCGCACACCCAGAGCGTAACGAGTATCGCCATCTGGATGCACCAGTGGACCGATGTACGGTGCGCCAGTGAATTTCATGTGATCGCGTAACGGTCATTCGATTGCTTAACGTAAGGGGCCATTGCCATTTCACTACATTCGCGTTTCAACGCAGTGTTACAACGCCTGAAAAAGAGTGATGCGCCGAACGACGCTGACACGAGCCAGTCGGTAGCTGCGCAGCAGCCCAGTACCATCGATCGAACGAACTCATGGGCACTTCCTGCAACATCTTCTTCCGACGACGGCACCACCCACGACGCCGACGTCGCCCACGACGCTTCTACCGACGTCGAGGAAGCCACCGCCTCCAGCTCCACGGACGGCGTCTCCGGCAACGACGTCGAGTCCTCCCGCAACGACGATGATTCAGCGCAGAAGAAAAGCGTGCCGGTCGCCCCGCCGGGTCGGCGAACAACGCGCCCGCGAAGCTATAGCGAAAAACGTCGGCAAGAGTGGGAACGTAAACAACACACAGGCGCAGCTAAGCGCGGCCTTTCGCGGTTGCCGTTGCACACGTCGCTCATCATTATCGTGATGGTGATTTCCGCAGGTGGAATGTTCTTCACCGGGCTTGCAGTGACCTCCACGCTGAGGGAATTCATGCAGTCGCGCATCGACGCCTCGCTGGAATCCACAGCGCATTCGCCCTTCATCGAGCAAGGGCGCTTGCCCGTACAAAGCGCGTACGGCGAAAACCCTCGGCTTCCTAGCCAATACTTTGTGCAGGTCACACACTCCGACGGATCCGTCGTATCCTACGACTACGGGTTCGAGTCCTACCCTAACCTCGACTCGGTGACCCACGAGACTGGCCCCGTCACCGTCTTAGCCGCGCGAGGTTCGAAATCCACAGCACACTGGCGCGCTATGGCGCTAAAAAGCCAAGACGGTGATCTCGTCGTCGTCGCGGTCTCTCTCGACGACAATGAGCGCACAATCTCCCGCCTCTTCCTTCTCGAAGCAGGCCTGGGAATGCTCGTCCTCGCCGTGCTCCTCATTCTGACCTGGTACGTTGTCCGCCGGTCACTCCGGCCCCTCAGTCACGTGGAACGCATTGCCGGAAAGATTGCCGACGGCGACCTCTCCCAGCGACTTCCAGAATGGCCACCGGACACCGAAGTCGGCGCGCTCTCACGGTCGCTGAACAAGATGTTGGCGCAGATCGAGCAATCCTTCGTCGCTGTGGAGCGAAGTGAAGCAGAAGCTCAGGAAAATGCTCGCGTTGCACGCAAAGCAGAAGCGCAAGCGCGTGAAGCAGAGCAAACCATGCGTCGTTTTATAGGCGATGCATCTCACGAATTACGTACACCATTGACATCAGTCAGCGGATACGCGGAACTCTATCGGACGGGTCAAACTGACGATCTCAACCTTGTGCTGGATAGCATCTCGGCCGAGGCAGAAAGAATGAGCGTTTTAGTTCAAGATCTTTTGGATCTTGCCCGGATGGATAATTCGCGTCCATTGGAGCACAAGAGCGTCGATATCCTCAGTGTCGCAATCAGTGTTATTCAGAACATGAAAGTGAACTACCCTGATCGCGATATTTCCATGACAAACAACTGCGTGGAACTACCCATAGTGACAGGAGATAGTGCCCGCCTTCACCAGGTTCTCACCAACCTCATGACGAATGCCCTCAAACATGCAGGTCCAGAGGCTGCCGTTCGCATTGCTCTCGACGATTCCACCCTGGGAACGTCACCGAAGAAGAAAGCGGTGCGAATTCGGGTCATCGATAACGGTGTAGGAATACCGCCAGAGGATAGCGAGCACATTTTCGAGCGCTTCTACCGAGCCGATTCATCCCGATCCCGGCACCAGGGTGGAGGCTCCGGATTGGGCTTATCCATCGTCCAAGGTTTAGTGGAACAGCACGGCGGAAAAGTCACCGCCGATAGCGTCGTCGATGAGGGAACCACATTTACTGTTCTTTTGCCCCACGAATAGAATCCTCACGAGCGGAATCGCCGCGGGTAGGGCTTTTTGCGATGGCAGCCTTCACCATCGCGATGGCCCGTCCATCACGCGGCAACAAATTGTGCAGTATTTTCGCGCCGGGAAAATAATCCTGAAGAAGAACTGGCGTCACGTGGTCCGTCGGTACGTCAAACGCAGCACTAGGCCTCACGATGTAATCGGTGTTACTCGTGATAGGAATAACTTCTATCGATCGATCGACACCGCGCAACGCGCGCTGCAAGTCCGGTGAATCCTTGAACTGGTCTTCAGCGGACGCACCCACGGCCCAATATGCAAACCTGTGCGTCAGCCGAAAGAAAACCGAAAGAACAGGACCATACGAGGACACATCTTTCGGTAACAGTTTCCACCGAGGAATTCCCGAAAAATGGCCACCCAAGCCAATAATCCGGCGAATCGTGACAACCCGTTGAACCTCAGGTCGGGAGGCTGCGAGAAGCGCAATCAATCCGCCCCGAGAATGCCCAAGAAGAATAAGCTCCCGAGCATGAATCTTTTGGCTCAGCTCAATGATCTGTTCCGCTAATTCATCGACGCACTCATCAACGGGAGCAGTCCCTGCTTCGCCATAATCAACATAGAAAGTCCGTCGGTCGGTGATATACCGAACAAGGACTTCCCAATTACCTTTCGCCCCTATCATTCCGTGCACACAGAGCAGCGGTGGCTTCTCATCATCCGCCAGCGGGCTAAAATCCTGCTCCGGCACCCGGCCCATGTCGGGAACGTGCGCCATGGCAGGTATCCGGTCGGCCCGATGAAAACGCCCATCCTCGTCGGTGTAGGGATGGACGCGTGACGAACCAGCCCACTGATGCCCGCGGGGACGGAGAATCCGCGGGTTCACGTGCAGAGGGTGCGCGGTCATAGCCTCACGCAGCCGTTGAGACACTCTGAGCATCGTCAGCTATTGATTGTCTATTTATCGTCGACTCCAGTATCGATCCCGGCCTTAGTCAGCTCCGCGCGGATCTTTGCAGCGGCAGCGTCCATGGCATCCGGATCGGTATCGTCGGCACGCATGATGTTTCGCAAGCTATAGCCGGACATGTCGGATGCAGGGAAAACGTGGACGTGAGCATGGGGAACCTCAAATCCCGCAATCAGCATGCCGGCACGAGGCGCATCGAATGCGTCGGTAATGGCGCGGCCAATGTTGTGGGCGACGGCAGAGACGTGCGCCCATTCGTCGGCACTGAGGTCAGTCCACCGGTCAACTTCCTTAATCGGCACAACTAAGGTGTGCCCGTATGCGATGGGTTCGATGGTGAGGAATGCGACGACGGTGTCATCGCGGTAGACGAACCGACCTGGGATCTCGCCGTTGATGATTTTCGTGAATACGGTAGCCATAAGTCCAGGGTAGCTATTTCCGAAGTGGGTAAAAAGCTTTGTATGTCAGGTGGGTGCCTTAGAGTATTGGGTATGCAGATTCTTGTCCTGGGTAATGGTTCTCGTGAGCACGCTCTTCTTTATTCGTTGTCCAAAGATTCGCAGGTGAGTGGGCTGCACGTCGCCCCAGGTAATGATGGGATGACCGCGATCGCGCAGCTTCACCCCGATATCGACATCAACGACGGCTCGCAGGTCGTTGGCTTAGCGACGTCATTGGGTGCGGATCTGGTGGTGATTGGTCCGGAAGCGCCGCTGGTTGCTGGGGTGGCCGACGCTCTTCGCGACGCTCATATCCCCGTGTTTGGGCCGGGCGCTCAGGCTGCGCAGATTGAGGGGTCTAAGGCGTTTGCCAAAGACGTAATGAAGGCTGCACATGTGCGTACTGCTCAGGCGGAGTCCCTACGACCAGGGGCATCGACGGATCAGGTCGACGCTGTCCTGAACGACTTTGGCCCGACGTTTGTCGTGAAAGATGATGGGCTGGCCGGCGGTAAAGGTGTTGTCGTGACGCAGGACCGCGACGAAGCCCGCGACCATGCGGTCGCTGTGTTGGAGTCGGGCCACCCGGTGTTGGTGGAGTCCTTTCTTGACGGCCCGGAGATTTCGCTCTTTTGCCTGGTAGATGGCGATACGGTGGTGCCTCTGCTGCCCGCTCAGGACCACAAGCGCGTTGGCGAGGGAGATACGGGCCCCAACACGGGCGGAATGGGTGCCTATGCACCGCTTCCGTGGTTGCCCGATGGTGCCGTTGACCAGATTGTTGACGAGATCGTGCAGCCGGTGGCCTCAGAGATGGTCAAGCGCGGTTGCCCCTTTAACGGCCTGCTCTACGCAGGTTTGGCCTGGGGGAAGGAAGGTCCCGCGGTCGTGGAGTTCAACTGCCGCTTTGGGGATCCGGAAACCCAAGCGGTGCTGGAGCTCCTCGATACTCCGTTGGCAGGTGTGCTGAACTCCGTGGCGACGGGGCACCTGGCGGACGTACCCCCTTTGACATGGAAAGATGGTTACGCCGTGACGGTGGTGTTGGCCGCCCAGGGCTACCCGGCGGGGCCGCGAAAGGGAGACCCCATTTCGGGCGCGGAGCCCGGCACAGAGGACGATGGTGTCCGCCACGCGGGTGTCGCGCGGCTCGGCGACCGCTTAGTATCCTCGGGCGGGCGTGTGCTCAGCGTGGTTGGCGTCGGCAAGGATTTAGACGAAGCACGGGCAAAGGTATATCGAAAGATGGAAGGTATATCGTTGCCGGGCGGGCATTATCGGCGCGATATTGCTCAGAAGGCCGTCGAGGGCCGTATTGGCATCGCAAACTGATCTGGAGGAGAGCAGAGTAACAGTGGGACGTGACAATTCGGAGTCAACCGATTATAGCGACATGAATTATTCGGAGGATCACCATTCAAGTTCGGGTAGCTCTGGCAAGGATTATGGCTTAGCAATTCAACGTGGCCATGCTGATCCTTTTTATACGATGGAAATGGTGGCCCGCACCGCGGAAAGAGAAGCCGAGAAGCATGACACGGTGCCGTTATGCATCGGCCAACCGTCAACTCCCGCGCCGAGCGTTGTTCGAGATGTTGCTATTGAAGCTATCCAAAAGGACAAATTAGGTTATACCGAAGCGTTAGGTATTCAACCCTTGCGTGAGCGTATTTCCCGGTGGCATTCCGAAACATATGGGACGGATACCAAGGCTGATAACGTTATTGTCACGACGGGGTCCTCGGGCGCCTTTGTTGCTATTTTCGCAGCGTGCTTGCCTTTCGGTGGTACTGTTGCCCTGTCGAGCCCCGGATACGCGGCCTATCGCAATGTTCTTCAAGCATTGGGCAATTCTTTTATTGATATCCCGACGACGGCTGAAACTCGGTTCCATATGACCCGTAAGCACCTTGAGGATCTTGCTCAAGCGGGGAATAAGCCGGATATGGTGTTGATTACGTCGCCAAATAACCCGACGGGGTCAATTATTGATCCCGACGAATTGCGCGCGATTTCACAGTGGTGCGATGAAACCGACACGGTATTGGTTTCTGACGAGATTTACCACGGGATTAGTTATGGTCGGCCCACCGTGACGGCGAGGTCGCTTTCTGATCGTGCCGTGGTTATTGGCTCTACATCCAAGTACTTCTCCATGACGGGCTGGCGTTTGGGGTGGCTGATCATTCCTGATGATCCGACGCTACGGGAAACGATTGAAAATATCTTAGGAAACATTTCTCTTTGTGCTCCCGCTTTATCGCAGATCGCGGCAACCCGCGTGTTCGACGATGATGCCCTGGCTGAGCTTCGCGTACATGTCGAGCGCTACAAAGAAAACCACGACATCCTTAACAAGGAGCTGCCCGCAGTGGGGCTGCCCCGCTTCGCGCCCTCCGACGGTGCTTTCTACTTCTGGGTCGATGTCTCGGATTACACCGACGATTCCGTCGCCTTCGCTCATGAACTCCTTGATGCCACGGGTGTGTCTGTCTCTCCGGGGACTGACTTTGACGGGAGTGCCGATAAAGCGCTGGGCAAGAAGTACGTCCGCGTGAGCTACGCGGGCACACCCGAAGAGATGCGGGAAGCGTGCCGTCGTCTGAAGCCATTCCTGGAGGCCCGGCGTCGGTAACTCCGATTAGTGCGTCGGTGAAAGTATCTGCCATACCCGGGTGGTGTCGTGGCTGGTTATGGCCCTGGTAGCCCCCTAGACTGATAGTGTGACTGAGAACAAAATGGACAACCCGCGTACCAATTCCGTCGACACAGGCAAGGGGGCATCACCCGACCAGGGCAACACTGGTGCTCCGGCTGGTGCACACAAGAAAGACATAGCGAATGTGCTAGCGCATCGGTATGCCTCTCCAGAGCTGGTCAACCTCTGGAGCCCCGAGCGCAAAATCATCATGGAGCGGCGGCTCTGGATTGCCGTTCTTCGCGCGCAGAAAGAGCTCGGCGTCGATGTTCCCGATGAGGCTATCGACGCCTACGAGTCAGTTATCGACCGCATCGACCTGGATTCCATCGCCGCGCGAGAGCGCATCACCCGGCACGACGTCAAAGCGCGCATCGAGGAATTCAACGCCCTGGCTGGGTATGAGCACATCCACAAGGGCATGACCAGCAGGGATCTCACCGAGAACGTTGAACAGCTGCAAGTGTACCGGTCGCTGGAACATGTGCGTAACAGGATGGTGGCGGTCCTCCGGGCGTTGGCCGATTGCGCGGTTCGCTACCGTGATCAGGTGATGGTGGGCCGGTCCCACAATGTTGCTGCTCAGGCGACCACGTTGGGCAAGCGTTTCGCGTCGGCAGCTAATGAGATTCTGGTTGCCTATGAGAGGTTGGAAAACCTTATCTCGCGGTATCCGCTCCGCGGGATCAAAGGCCCCATGGGAACCTCCCAGGACATGCTGGATCTCGTCGGCGGGGACGAAACCAAGCTCGAGCAGCTAGAAAACTCCGTATCGGACTACTTAGGTATTTCGCGACGGTTCGATTCAGTGGGGCAGGTGTATCCGCGCAGTCTTGACCTAGATGTGATCTCGGCGTTGGTGCAGTTGGGCGCGGGGCCGTCGTCGCTGTCCATGACCATCCGCTTGATGGCCGGGGATGAGCTGGTCACGGAGGGATTCAAGGAGGGGCAGGTGGGGTCCTCCGCGATGCCGCACAAGATGAATGCCCGCTCGTGTGAGCGCATCGGTGGCCTGCAGATTATCCTTCGCGGCTACCAAACGATGGCTGCAGATCTGGCCGGTCAGCAATGGAATGAGGGCGATGTCTTTTGTTCTGTTGTTCGCCGAGTGGCGCTCCCGGATGCTTTCTTTGCTTTCGACGGAATGGTGGAAACCTTATTGACCGTTCTCAAAGAATTCGGCGCATTCCCCGCCATGATTGATAAGGAACTAGAACGGTATCTGCCATTCCTGGCGACGACGCGCATCCTCATGGCTTCTATTCGGGCTGGCCTGGGGCGCGAAACCGCCCACGAAATTATTAAAGAAAATGCCGTGGCCACCGCGCTTGATATGCGCGAGAAAGGCACAGAGCAAAACCTTATCGAGCGGCTTGCCGCCGATGATCGGCTTCCGTTGAACCGCGAACAGCTGGATGCAGCGATTGCCGACCGCCATGCCTTCATCGGAGCAGCGGGTTCGCAGGTTGATCGCGTTGTCGCACGCGTAAAAGACATTGTGACGGAGCACCCCGACGCTGCCACATACATGCCCGGCGACATTGTGTAGGCCAGCCATTCTGTGCCGCGCGACCGTATGATGGTCCGGTGCATATTCTTGGAGACATTCCCTTCGTGGGGACGATGCCCTCATTAGTCAATGGTGTTGTCATCATTCTGGTGTGGGCTTTCTTCTTCGTGTCGACGGCACGCGCCCGCAGTGTCGGCTATGCCACCCGCCTGGCATGTGTGCTGCTTGGCAGTGTGACGACGGTGACCGCATTGGTGTGGCTGATCCTGGAAAAGACCTGGAAGCCGTTCGGTGGCGGGACCGCTATTGGTGTGTATGTCGCAGGCTGGGCCCTCATTGTTTTAATTGGCCTGGCGATTGGAGCATATTGCGCGCGGGGGCGGACCCGGTTGGCGCCCTGGTTCAAGAGGCTGCGTTCGCCAGGGTCGCATTCATCGAAGCCACGCGCCAGCTTTTCGCAGCGGGGGGCGTCGATCAGGTGGAAGTCGGTGCTGCGCGTTGTTGGAGCGTGTGTTGCGTTCGTCTGTGGCACAGTTGCGTGCGTCAATGTAGTGAATAACAGTTTTGCTCTGTATCCGTCGGTCGATTCTCTGGTTGGCAAGGAGCCGTACACGACCGCCCAATATGCTGATGTCAAGGGAACATCGACTCCCTTCACCCCACCTCAGGGCAGCACGATCGCCGGGGCATGGAATGGGGTTTCACCACGGAATAAAGGTGTGCTCGTTCCATTCATGATCCCGTCACCGATATCTCATTTTCAGACGACGGAATCTCAGGTGTATTTACCACCGGCCTATTTCGCGAATCCACGGCCATTGTTGCCGGTCGTTGTGCTGATGAATGGCTTGCCGGGGTCCCCGTCGCAGTGGTTTGAGATCGGCAACGCGGGCCAGACGCTTCATCATTTTGAGCGTGTTCACCACGGTTTGGCTCCCGTGGTTGTGGCGATTAATACGACCGGTAATGATGATGAGGATTTAGGGTGCTTTGATACAAAGAAAGCCAAAGTGCAGACTTATATGGATACGGACGTTCCGCAACAAATACAAAAGTATTTTCAGGTGTCCAATGATCCGACCCAGTGGGCCATCGGTGGCCTGAGCTATGGCGGAACATGTGCGCTCCAGGCCATCGTGAACAATCCCGAGCCGTACCGTTATTTCCTTGATTTCTCTGGCGACCGCACCCCGGGGACCATGTCGGCCAAAGGAAACGCGGATACGTATTTCGGCGGGAACCTCAATGTTTATCTACGGGTTAATCCGGAAGATATCCTAAAGAGAAGAAAATTCACGGGGATTAAAGGCGTCTTTGTTGCAGGCCAGTCGGACAAGTCGTCCGTTCGGGATCTGAAGTATATGAATGGGTTGGCACAGAGCGCTGGAATCGACTCATCATTCCGTGAGGTTCCCGGAGGCCACGATTTTGGCACCTGGCGGCTGGCGTTGGTTCTCGCACTTCCCGATGTGGCCCGAGCTACCCGGTTAATCGGTTAGGCGTTAACCGGTGAACAGGCGTCGCTGCACAGCGCGGTAAATGTCCATTGTGGGGATATGAATCGGTTTTTTCGGGTTCAGGGGAGTAACATACCGGGCCATGCGCCCTGAACTCTCTTCATATGAGCACCTTTCCGCAGGAAAGGTTCGCGAAAATTATGAAATTGACGACGACACTTTGTTGATGGTGGCGTCGGATCGTGTTTCTGCGTTCGACTATATTCTGGATACCCAGATACCGGATAAGGGCAGAATCCTTACGGCAATGAGCACGTTCTTTTTCGAGCAGCTAGATATGCCGAACCATTTGGTTGGCCCCGTTGATGATGAGCGGATTCCAGAGGAAGCGTTGGGCCGCGCCTTAGTCTGCGAAAAGCTCAAGATGATTCCTTTCGAGTGCGTTGCCCGGGGATATCTTACCGGTTCCGGCCTGAAGGAATACAACGAGATCGGCCGAGTATGCGGCATCGAGCTTCCCGAGGGCTTAGTTGAGGGCTCGAAGTTGCCGGAATCCATTTTCACTCCCGCGACGAAAGCGGAGTTCGGCAGCCACGACGAGAATGTCGATTACGACTACGTTCTCGAGCACCTGGGGGAGCGTCGCGCGGAAACGATCCGCGACGCAGCACTGTCGCTCTACTCTCAAGCCGCTGCTATTGCCGACGAGGGCGGCCTGATCCTGGCCGATACCAAGTTCGAGTTCGGCGTGGACGCTGACGGAAACGTGAAATTGGCGGATGAGGTGCTCACCCCTGATTCGTCGCGGTACTGGCCTAAGGAAGGCTACCGCGAGGGCCACCGCCAACCCAGCTTCGACAAGCAGTATCTGCGTAACTGGTTGATCGGCCCGAAGTCCGGTTGGTCCCGCGAATCCGGAGTGCAACCGCCAGCGCTTCCGGGGTCGATTGTGGAAGCCACCCGCGACAAGTACGTGGAGGCCTACGAACGCGTGTCGGGCTTGAAGTTCGCCGACTGGATCGGCCCGTCGGCATAAGGTCCGCTGAGCACGCTATATGCGCAGATCAACCCTACTTTTCGACGCCATCACATGATCGTGTCCGGACCGAACAGTAGGGTAGTGGCTATGTCTCACGTTGATGATGCTCATAACGCAACTCACCCACAGCGCGACGTAGCCTCCACGGATCCCGACGAGGGTTCCCTCCAGTACAGTTCCTCGGGCGCGCCGATTCCTCCGACGGCGCATATTCATCCGACAACGCGCTCGCATCATGGGCATGACGTCGTCGATAATTATGAATGGCTAAGGGATAAGGAAAGCCCCGAGACTCTGGCTTATCTCCGGGCCGAAAACGAGTACACGGAGGCCCGTACTCGTGATTTAGCTCCTTTGCAGGATTCGATTTTCCACGAGATTAAAAGCAGGACGCAGGAGACGGATTTGTCCGTTCCGGTTCGCTCGGGGGATTGGTGGTATTACGGTCGCAGCCTCGACGGGAAGAGCTACGGGGTATCGTGTCGCATTCCGGCGTCCTCGACGGGGGACAAAACGAAGGATTGGACTCCGCCGGCAATTGATGCCGAGTCCGCGCCCGAGAATGAACAGATCATTCTTGATTCCAATGTCTTGGCCGAGGGGGCGGAGTTCTTTTCGCTCGGTGCGTCGAGTGTTTCGGTGGACGGAAACTACTTGGCATATTCCACAGATACGACGGGTGACGAGCGGTTTGACCTGCGCATTAAGGATCTCCGGACAGGCGAACTCCTAGACGACGCTATCGACGGCATCGGGTATGGAGCCACGTGGGTCGGTTCGGAGTGGTTATTTTATGAGCGTGTCGACGATTCCTGGCGCCCGAACGAGGTGTGGCGTCACCGCGTCGGCACCCCGACGGACCAGGACGTATGTATCTTCCGTGAGGACGACGAACGCTTCTGGGTAGGGTGCGGAACAACCCGCTCAGAGAAGTACCTTTTTGTCGAAGTCGGATCCAAAGTTACCTCCGAAGTGTGGTTCCTTGACCTGGGAGCCACCGGTGACGGGAAGTCGAAGACAGTTGACCCCGAGCGTGTGACGGGTGAATTGCAGTGCATCTTGCCACGGCACACGGGTGTGCAATACGACGTTGATCATGCCGTTATTGGTGGGGATGACCGCTGGATTGTGCTGCATAACGCGCATGGCGCGGACTTTGAGCTTGGCATGGCCAGTGCCGCGCCGCTGACCAGCCTGGACGACCTGGACGTTGTGATCCCTCACAAGCAAGGCCGTCGCATCGAGGGAATGGATGTGTTCGCGCAGCACATGGTTGTGGGCTACCGCGAGAACGCCATTAACAAGTTGGGGCTTTTCTCGTTTGCGGACGGCACCGTCGGGAATCTCGAGCCTATCGATTTTGATGAAGAACTCTACAGCGCGGGCACCGGAGGAAATGCGGAGTGGGAATCCCCGTATATCCGCATGGCCTACGAGTCCTTTGTGACGCCCGGCCTGGTTTTTGACTACGACCTGGCGACGGGTGAGCGGTTGGTGCGCAAGCAGCGGATCGTGAAGGGCGGATATGACCCGTCTGACTATGTAGCGCGCCGGATGTGGACGACGGCGCGGGGTGGGGCGAAAGTCCCGGTCTCGTTGATTTATCGAGCGGATCTTGAAGGGAAGGCCGATTCCGACGGTCTCTCCACCGACGGCCCTCATCCGACGATTCTTTATGGCTACGGATCATATGAAGCGTCGATGGACCCTGCGTTTTCGATCGCGCGACTGTCGTTGCTCGATAGGGGCATCGTGTTCGCCATTGCGCATGTCCGAGGTGGCGGAGAGATGGGCCGATCCTGGTACGACAACGGCAAAATGTTGGCGAAGAAGAACACGTTCTACGACTTCATTGACGTTGCTGATGACTTGATCAGCCGAAACGTGACCGATAACAAACACATGGTTGCGCTTGGGGGATCTGCCGGTGGACTGTTGATGGGCGCCGTCGCCAACATGGCAGGAGACCGGTTCACTGGGATCGAAGCCGTCGTTCCGTTCGTGGACCCCCTGACGTCGATCCTGATGCCGGAGCTTCCGTTGACTGTGATCGAGTGGGATGAGTGGGGTGACCCTCTCCACGATCCCGAGGTGTACAACTACATGGCGTCATATGCTCCGTATGACAATGTGTCGGCAGAGAACACCTACCCGCCTATTCTCGCGCTGACCAGTCTGAACGATACGCGAGTGCTGTACGTGGAACCCGCCAAGTGGGTTGCTAAGATTCGCGCGACCATTCCAGGGGCTGACGTCTGTCTCAAGACCGAGATGATTGCGGGCCATGGTGGAGTATCGGGCCGCTACGAGCAGTGGAAGCAGACCGCGTTTGAGTATGCCTGGATGATTCGCCGCGCCGGTATCGCCGAGGATGCTGCTGTTTAAAACCCATCACTCTCGAAATTGAGCTGCGCCATGGCTGAGCAACTGTGTGCTGAGCGTGACCAGCTCATCGAGGGGCATCGTTTTACCATCGGCAATCCACTGACGGTACATATCCAATGTGCCGGCTACTAGAAAAGTATTGATGGTGTTTTGCTGTTCACGGGACAGATGCGCATACGGATTATGCCGTGCCCGGTTATGAACAAGATTCATGTGGAAGAACCGTTCGGCATAGTGCCGATATTCGGGGGACACCACGAGCTGTTCAAATAAAGGCCCTTGCCGCGTGACGAAGTCGAAAACCACGCGGTTGACGTCGGCGATAGTCATTGTCGGAGGAATTGAATCAACAGTATCTGCATAGTCTTGCTTCATTGATTCCAATTCTTCGTGGAAAAGTTCATCCACCGAGTTGTAATGCAAGTAAAAGGTTTTCCGGTGAATATTTGCGCGCCGGGTAATTTCCGCAACAGTAATTCGATGCGGAGGTTTTTCGCAGACGAGCTCTTCTAACGCACGATGGATAGCCGCTTGAGTTTTGACAACACGACGATCGACACGGCCCTGGGGACGGCCCTGCTCTGCAGAGCTATCAAGCGAACTGTCGGGTTCGGCAGTGTTGGTCATCGCGCCTCCATCATCACCACGTGCATAATCACCACTTCGGCATAGAGTGTTGATTATGCGACACCTACACCCTTTCTGTTCATTGTGCATGAGGGGGCTTCGTGTGAATCTGACTACCACCACGTCATAGGAGGTCACCATGTCAGCTTCACAACCAGATGCAGACTCACAACCAGACCAACGCCATACCGATCGATCCATACCCGACGTATTCCGTGAAGATTTCGACCACGACCATTCGGCGCTGGAATCCTCAGCACGGGTGGGCGACGAGTTTAACCAGATCACCGACCGGTTTGCCTTTGGTGAGATGTGGCCTGCCAGTAGGCTCGATGACCATCTGAAGATTTTGGTCAGTGCGGCATGCGTGGCCGCGAGTAGTGGCGATGAACTATCCGCATTATTGCGGGTAGGCCTTCATCTAGGTGTTGCGGCGGAAGAGCTGCAGGAAGTTTTTCACCAGATAGCGCCCTACGTTGGGATCAGTTGCGCCCGCCACGGACTACAGGAGCTAGACAAACTTCTCGACGCTCCCGTCGGCATCCAATCGACGGTGACTGAGGACGATCGCCTGGCCAAGGGAATTGTCGCGCAGAAAGCAATGTTTGGCGACGGAATCGACGCAATGCGTGACTATGCACCCGAGGATGAAAGTTTCATTCAAGATGCTTTGTCAGCTTGTTGTTTCGGTGATACATACACCCGGAGAGCGCTAAGTCTTGCTGACCGGGAATTGTTGACGTGGGTGGCGATCATTTCCTTAGGCGGGTGTGACCCGCAAGCTCGGGCCCATGTTTCGGGGAACCTCGCAGTGGGGAATGATCGCGCAATTCTCTTGGGTGCTCTGGCGGTCTGTGTGCCCTGGATTGGTTTCCCGCGGAGCCTTAATGCCTTGGCTGCGATTAATAGCCAAACGAAAAATGATGCTTCGGAAAATGACGATAAGGAGTAATAACCATGAAAATCACCAACAAAGATGAATTCGACAAAGTCAACAAGTTTGGTACGGGCGAACCCAACGACGCATTCGCCGAGTACTTCGTGGGACAGTCATTCTTGCAACCCATTGCCCAGCTTGATGAGGCGGGCATGGGGATCGCCAATGTGACCTTTGAACCCGGGTGCAGGAACAACTGGCATATTCACCACGCCCGTAGTGGCGGTGGCCAGATCTTGATGTGCACCGCAGGAGAAGGCTGGTACCAGGAAGAGGACAAGGCCCCCGTCACTATGACGGAAGGTTCCGCAGCGGCCATTCCTCCGAATGTGAAGCATTGGCACGGTGCTAAGGCGGATAGTTGGTTTTCCCATATCGCTATCTCGGTACCTGGGGAAGAGACCAGTAATGAGTGGCTGGAGCCCGTCTCGGACGAGGAGTATCAATCCCTCACGTCGTAGCGGCCAGGTGTTCTGGTTCGGGGGTAATCTTTTCGATAATGATTACCCACACAGGGGAACCCGGCTGTAGCATCTCAGCTCATGAGCTCCTCTCCAGTTCGGATCGTCGAACCCAAAAAAGAGAAAAAAGATAAGTCCCACTGGCTTTATATCTCTGTCATTGTTGCCGTTCTTGCGGGCGTCATTCTGGGGCTTGTTGCTCCAGACGTGGCGGTCAAATTCGAGTTATTAGGAAAACTCTTTGTCGCGTTGATCAAAATGATGATCGCGCCCGTTATTTTCTGCACGATCGTGCTAGGGATCGGCTCAGTCCGAGCAGCTGCATCGGTGGGGCAGGCCGGCGCAATTTCGCTGGTGTACTTCATCGTCATGTCGACGTTCGCCCTGGCGATAGGCCTCGTCGTCGGAAATATTGTTAAGCCCGGATCCAGCTTGGCAATGCCAGAAGCTGGGTCGGGAATGTCGTTTGTCGATAACAACAAAGAAGCTACTCATGGGCTGAGCGGCTTCGTTATGTCCGTTATCCCGGACACATTATTCTCCTCGCTGACCAGCGGTTCTGTTCTTCAGGCCTTGTTTATTGCTCTCCTGTGTGGCTTTGCTATTCAGTCGATGGGCAAAGCGGGGGAGCCTTTATTATCCGCCGTCGCGCAGGTTCAAAAGCTTGTTTTTAAAGTTCTGATGATGGTTCTGTGGACAGCCCCTATTGGTGCTTTCGGTGCTATTTCCTGGGTTGTGGGGTCTACCGGCTTCGACGCCGTCAAGCAGCTTGTTTTGTTGATGCTCTGCTTCTATATCACCTGCGTGATTTTCATTTTCGGGGTATTAGGTCTAGTTCTCTATGCCTTTACCCGTTTCAACATCTTCAAGTTAGTGAAGTATTTAGCCCGCGAATATCTCCTCATTTTCGCCACGTCGTCGTCAGAGTCCGCGCTGCCCACGTTGATTCGCAAGATGGAGCACGTGGGTGTTGATAAATCAACCGTGGGTATCGTCGTTCCGACCGGTTATTCGTTTAATTTGGACGGCACAGCAATTTACCTCACGATGGCGTCGATTTTTATTTCCGACGCTATGCACAAACCCCTTAACTTGGGTGAGCAAATTGGGCTTTTGGTGTTCATGATGATTGCTTCCAAGGGTGCCGCCGGTGTTTCCGGCGCCGGACTAGCGACCCTGGCTGGTGGTCTCCAGGCACACCGGGCTGAGCTGTTGGATGGCGTCGGAATCATCGCTGGTATCGACCGCTTCATGTCTGAAGCAAGGGCTTTGACGAACTTCGCCGGTAACTCGGTGGCGACGCTGGTTGTGGGCGTCTGGACCCATACGGTCGATAGAAACCGGGTCAATGCCGTGTTGTCCGGGGAGATTCCCTATGTGGAGACTCCGGAGGATATGGAGTCGGACGTGAACCTGCGTAATCCTTCCGTGAAGAACCCTGCTGACAAACTTCAGCCCACCCCTCAGGTGAATGTCGACGACTATCAGCGCACCTAAATACGACTAAATATTTCTAGATATTCTGCCCCCAGACACGCGTACTCTGGGGGTATGAGTATTTATGACATCCCAGTAACGACGATCGACGGTAAAGAAACAACGCTGCGCTCGTGGGAGGGCCACGTTCTTTTAATTGTGAACGTCGCTAGCGAATGCGGGTTTACACCGCAATATGAAGCTCTCGAGCACATTTTCGAGGAATACGCGGCCCGTGGCTTCTTCGTCATCGGCGTTCCCTGCAACCAGTTCGGTGAGCAAGAACCTGGCTCGAATGAGGAGATCAAGGAGTTTGCGTCGTCGAAATTCGGTGTGACATTCCCGCTGCTGAGCAAGACGGATGTGAATGATGACAATGAGCACCCGCTCTACACCGAATTAAAGAAAACCGCTGATAACAATGGCGAAGCGGGCGACGTGAAGTGGAACTTTGAGAAATTTGTTCTGTCGGATTCGGGGGAGGTCCTGGGCCGGTTCCGCAGCGATGTTGATCCTGAAGATGATGCCCTTCTGGATCTGATTGAGGACAACCTCCCTCTCTAGCTGGCTTTTCAATTGGTTGAGTTCCTCAACCATTCGGTAATGTTGTTGGTGGTGTAGTCAACTGACCTGATAGGGAGCGCCACTGTGGCTCGAGTTGTTGTCAATGTCATGCCGAAGACCGAGATTTTGGATCCGCAGGGGCAAGCGGTTCTGCGTGCGTTGGGGCGAATCGGGGTGAATGGTGTTCGCGACGTCCGCCAAGGCAAGCGGTTTGAGCTGGATGTCGACGGTTCAGTATCGGATGAGGAGCTGGACCGGTTGGCATCGACGCTTCTGGCCAATACCGTCATCGAGGATTATGACGTTGTGGCCGAGCGTGCCGACGATTCCGACGTCACCCCCGTGACCTCAACCAGCGCGAACGAGGGGGCCAACTAATGCCACGTATTGGTGTGGTGACATTCCCCGGCACCCTCGACGACGGCGACGCTGCCCGCGCTGCCCGGCTGGGTGGCGCCGAGGCAGTGCACTTATGGCACGCCGACGCCGATCTGAAAGGTGTCGATGCTGTAATCGTGCCGGGCGGGTTTTCGTACGGGGATTATCTCCGAGCGGGCGCTTTGGCAAGCTTAGCGCCGGTGATGGGTGAGGTCGTGCGACGAGCTCACCAGGGACTTCCCGTGTTAGGTATTTGCAACGGGTTCCAGATTTTGCAAGAGGCAGGCCTTCTTCCAGGCGCGTTAACCAGGAATAAGGGCCTGCATTTTCATTGTGTGGACACATACTTGCAGGTCGAACGCACATCCACCCCGTGGACTGCCGGTTTCACTAAGGGGCAGAAAATTCTGGTGCCGGCCAAGCACGGCGAGGGCCGTTTTCAAGCGCCCGCGGAGACGATTTCTCAGTTGGAAGACGAAGGTCGCGTCGTCTTTCGGTACACAGATAATTTCAATGGCTCAGTGAATGCCATTGCCGGGGTGTCCAGTGCCGAAGGTCGCGTCGTCGGGCTCATGCCGCACCCGGAGCACGCGGTGGAGTTGCTGACGGGCCCGTCTACGGATGGGTTGGGTTTGATTCATTCGGTTCTTGATTCGGTGGGAGTGTAAGTGATGGTGAACCAAACGAATAAGACTGACATGAATACCGAGGATGACCAGATGCCCAAGTCCACAGAGACTGCGTGCACCGACGCGGGCGCTGATAACGCGGCCGCTGATAATGCGGTCGAAAGTTTTACGGCTGCCCAGGTGAATGACACGGTTGCCGATGCCCAGTCGGACCCGGATGCGTCGCAACCCTATGCGTCATTAGGTTTGAAGGACGACGAATACGCCCGAATTAAAGATATTTTGGGCCGACGGCCCACCGATGCGGAATTAGCAATGTATTCCGTCATGTGGTCGGAGCACTGTTCGTATAAGTCCTCCAAAGTGCATCTTCGTTACTTTGGCGAAACGATGACAAAAGAAATGTCGTCGAAAATTCTGGCCGGTATTGGCGAAAACGCCGGTGTGATTGATATTGGCGACGGCAACGCGGTGACCTTCCGCGTGGAGTCTCACAATCACCCCTCCTATGTCGAGCCGCATCAAGGCGCGGCGACGGGTGTTGGCGGAATTGTTCGCGACATCATGGCCATGGGTGCTCGCCCCATTGCCGTCATGGACCAGCTGCGTTTCGGCCCCGCCGATGCAGCGGATACCCAGCGCGTTCTCCCCGGTGTGATTGACGGCGTGGGCGGTTACGGCAACTGCCTGGGCTTGCCGAATATCGGTGGAGAAACCGTCTTCGACGAATCCTATGCTGGGAATCCTTTGGTGAATGCCCTATGTATTGGGACGTTGAAAGTTGACGATCTCAAATTGGCTTTCGCCTCTGGTAAGGGGAACAAAGTGATGCTCTTTGGTTCCCGAACGGGACTGGATGGTATTGGCGGAGTTTCCGTATTAGCGTCAGACACTTTCGAAGATGGTGCTGAGCGGAAACTTCCGTCGGTTCAGGTGGGCGACCCCTTTGCTGAAAAGGTCCTCATCGAATGTTGCTTGGATTTGTATCACGCCGGAATTGTCGTGGGGATTCAGGACTTGGGTGGTGCGGGATTGTCCTGCGCAACATCCGAGCTGGCTGCGGCCGGGGACGGTGGCATGGAGGTCAACCTCGACGCGGTGCCGCTGCGCGCGGAGAACATGACCGCGGCCGAGATCCTCTCGTCGGAGTCCCAGGAGCGCATGTGTGCCGTCGTCACCCCGGAGAATGTTGATCGTTTCCGGGAGATTTGTGCCCATTGGGACGTGACCTGCGCGGAGATCGGCGAGGTCACGGACGGTGATCATTTGGTTATTCGCCACCACGGTCAGGTTGTGGTGGATGTGCCGGCACACACGATTGCCCATCAGGGTCCCGTTTATGACCGCCCCTATGAGCGCCCCGATTGGCAGGATGACCTGCAAGAATCGGGTGTCGAGGCGAAGGGTTTCGCCCGTCCTCAGGGTGCCGCCGAATTGCGTGAGACGTGGCTTCGCATGGTTGCTTCTCCCGCGTTGTGTTCGCGCGCCTTCATCACCGAGCAATACGACCGCTACGTCATGGGGAACACGGTGGAGGCTCAGAACGCCGATGCCGGTGTATTGCGTATCGACGAAACCACTGGCCGTGGTGTTGCCGTGTCGGCGGACGCGTCGGGACGCTACACGAAGCTCGATCCGAACATGGGTGCCCGCCTGGCCTTGGCGGAGGCCTACCGCAACGTCGTTGTGACGGGTGCTCGTCCGGTGGCGGTGACCAACTGCCTCAACTTCGGTTCGCCGGAGGATCCCGCCGTCATGTGGCAGTTCCGTGAAGCCGTGCATGGCCTTGCCGATGGTGCCCGTGAGCTGGGCATTCCCGTGTCGGGCGGCAACGTGTCGTTTTATAACCAGACGGGGGCAGAAGCGATCTTGCCGACGCCGCTCGTTGGTGTTGCCGGCGTTGTGACCTCGGTGGATCATCACATCAACCACCTCCTAGTGGGCTTGGCGACGGAACGCTCGGCCTTCGTTGAGAGCGAATCGGATTTCGGTGATGATCCGTCGACGTCGGAGTCGACGTCGGCCAATGACCAGTTCGAAGAGCTGTATCTCTTGGGCGAGACCCATGATGAGCTGGGCGGTTCCATCTGGCAGCAGGTGGAACACAACGCGCTTTCGGGACTTCCCCCTCAGGTCGATTTGGCAGCGACGTCGGCCCTGGCTGATTTCTTCTGCGATCAGGCGGATCCCGACACACCTCGGGTAGTCACTGCCGCGCACGACCTGTCCGAAGGCGGACTTGCGCAGGCCCTGGCCGAATTGGCGATGATCTCTGGCGTCGGCATGGACGTGGATGTATCCAGCGTCCACGAGGATCCCTGCGTTGCGCTGTTTTCGGAATCAGCTAACCGAGTCGTGGTCGCCTGCGCCCACGGAGACGCCGATAAGCTAGTTTCTCTTGCAAAGCGCTGTGGCATCCCTGTGCTGCGGTTGGGTTCTGTGACCTCACGAGCATGTGGGTCTTCACAGGAAACGTCCGCTCAGGTACGAGTCAGGGTTAGCACTGGTGAAGCAGATGAGATCACGCTCTCTGTCGCAGAGTTGAGAGAGGCCTGGACAAGTACGTTGCCTAAGCTTTTTGCTCACGCAGCGGGTGCGAACTCTGTAGTGGAATAAGATATTCAACTTTTTCTGGGAAGAATATCTAAGTTTTCCGTGACAGATTTTCTAAAGGTTATTTTTCCAAACCTGCCAGCGGAGAATACTTGAGTATAGGCCATGACATTTCATGTGCTGTATACCAGTAAGTCCAAGAATCCGACCATCGAGACCGGCTCCTTCGCACCACGGCACAGCCATCTGATCTCAGTGCCGTCGCTGGGGGAGTCTCCGTTGGTGACACCCGCTCCGCTGTATCCACGTTGAATTCTCGTGCCGACTCGGAGAATTCACCCGTCGCACAGGAGAACACATCGGCCGCGCCGGGTGACTCAGCTCAGGGGAACGCTGAGTCCTACCATCCCACAGATCCGCGCCAGGCCACCGTGGAAATCGTCATTCCCGTGTATAAGAGGCCACGTCCTTGCCCACGTCCATCCCGCATTTGGTGGAGAGTCCGCCGAGCCTAGTGCCATTCACGACGATGGTCACGATTGCTGATAATGCGTCGATTGATAACACATGGATCGTCGCCGGTGAGTTGGAGCGCCAGCTGCCGTCGGTTCGTCGGGTTCATTTGGGCCAAAAAGGCCGTGGGCGGATGCTCAAGAAGGTGTGGCTGGAGTCGCAATGCGATGTTGTGGCGTATATGGATGTAGATCTCTCAACCGATCTGCATGCTTTGCTTCCGTTATTAGCGCCCTTGGTTTCTGACCATTCCGATATCGCTATTGGCTCACGGTTAGCTCGCTCAGCCAATGTAGTTCGTGGTTCAAAGCGTGAATTTATTTCGCGGACATACAACCACATGCTTCGCCTCATGATGTCAGCACACTTTTCCGACGCTCAATGTGGTTTTAAAGCAATGCGTACCGACGTTGCTCGCGCCATTTTGCCTCATGTTGAAGATCCCAATTGGTTCTTTGATACCGAAGTGCTGCTCCTCGCGGAAAAGCCGGGTACCGGATTCATGAGGTCCCCGTCGATTGGACCGACGATCCTGATTCGCGCGTGAATGTCGTCGAAACAGCTTTGCAGGATTTGCGTGGAATGTGGAGAGTGAGACGAAACATTGCGTCTCATCGGATTAATCTCGATTCATTCCGTCGATCGTCGAGGACATCTGAACTCCCGGTGTTAGAGGGGGTGAGGGGCAGGCCGGAGCCCCAGCAGAGTTTTTTAGGCATGTCTGGCGATTCGGTGTTGTCGGAATCGCCTCGACGGTAGCGTATGCCGTCCTCTATTTGGCTTTCTCGGCGTTTTTTCCAGCACACGTTAACAACTTTCTTTGCCTTCTGATCACGGCAGTTTTAAATACCGCGGCTAATAGGGCGTTCACCTTTGGCATATCCGGTCGTAAAAATGCGGCCAAAGATCAGCTGAGCGGTTTGTTTATTTTCCTCGTGTGTTGGTTGGTCACGTCGTTATCCCTCGTGGGGTTGTCGTGGGTAAATCCCATGCTTTAGCAACGACAGAATTGATCGTATTGACAGTGGCCAACGTCGTCGACACGATCATCCGTTTTTGCTCTACGTGTGTACTTTTATTCATTCCGGCGTCGACGTCGCACGGGTAGTGGAAGGTAAAAAACGTGTTGAGCAGGTGAATATGACAACGGCATATGGATTCCGAGGGATGTCCAACCGGATCGCTAGGCAGTCGTTCGAGTCACGAAAAGGCCGTGTTATTGCCGGAAAGATTAAAGAATAAGGAGCATTGCATGAAAACCAATGGAGTGTGCGGATTGTGTGGAAATGATCGGGCGAGAATGAGGGGAAAGAAATGACAATGAGCATGCTGAAAGGAGCTGGTGGCAGTCATAGTGAGACCAAACATCACGGGCAGCATCACACCAGCGTCCCACAGGGGTCGAACCCCAAGGAAAACACCACAAAGTCCGGGATTCGTGCCCAAGTTCAGGGCTTCCCTCGTGGAAAAGAATTAGCTGGATTCATAGCCTTATTACTAGGCTCAGCATTCCTTTTCATGTGGAAACTGGATAACAACAACTATGGCAATGATTTTTATGCCGCTGCTAGCCAAGCCGGGTCGAAAAATTGGACCGCATTTCTTTTCGGCTCGTCAGACTGGGGCAACACCATTACCGTGGACAAAACTCCACTATCATTGTGGCCTTCGGCTTTAGCTATCAAGATTTTTGGTCTTAATTCGTGTTCCGTCCTGTTGCCATATGCCCTTCTCGGTGTGGCATCCGTTGCCGTCCTGTGGGCCACGGTCCGGCGCTATGCTGGGTCGACAGCGGCCTTTGCGTCGGGAATTGTGCTGGCCCTCACCCCAGTCGCGGTGCTGATGTTCCGCTTCAATAACCCCGACGCGATGCTCGTCCTCCTGATGACATGCTCTGTTTGGGCAGCCATGCGTTGCGTAAAAACCGGTAAATGGCGCTGGGCGGTGTTCCCGGTGTGTTCGTTGGCCTTGGCTTCTTTGCTAAACAGGGCGAAGTATTGCTGATCATTCCCGCCCTCCTCGTCCTCTTAGCGGTAGTGTCCCCGCGTTCTTGGAAGGTTAAGCTGGGTCAAAGCCTTGCCACCGTGGTCGCTATGGTCGTCTCTGCTGGCTGGTACATAGTGGCCGTCGCTTTGTGGCCATCGTCGTCGAGGCCCTATATCGGTGGTTCTACTAATAACTTCATTTGGGACTTGACCCTCGGGGATAACGGATTCAGCCGGCTCAGTGGTAACGGTAGTGCCCCCGGCGATGGCGCAGGTGGCGTTCCCGGTGATGGCGCAGGTCAAGGGGGTAGTTCGGTTTCCGACGCCGCTCAGGGCGCTGCTTCTGCTGTCAACGACGGTATGGCTCAGACTGGAAGCTCTGGGCAGGGGATACCATGCCGCAAGGCGGATCCCCCGGAGGCGGCGGTCATGGTGGCGCGACGTTTTCTGGTGAACCGAGCATTCTCCGGCTGTTTAACCAGCAGTTAGGCGGCCAAGCTACGTGGCTATTCATTGCAGCGCTGATCGCCCTCGTGATGGGGATAGTGCTGTGTGGGTGAGCTCCTCTGAAAAACACGAAGCGGGGCTTATACATTGGGCTAGGCGTCTGGCTGCTCATGTGCGCCGGAACATTCAGCTTCATGGAGGGCACGATGCACCAGTACTACACCGTGACTATGGTTCCTCCGATGGCTGGACTGGTCGGCATGAGTGCGGCCGACTCATGGCAGCACCGCGACCGCCTCTGGGTTCGTGCCGGTAAGCACCGTCGCTATTCTCGCGTCCGGTGTAACGGGATTCGGCGTCCTTCGTCGTGCGTCCGATTCATTCCCGACGTGGCTACCGTGGGCTATTCTCGTCGCCACCGTCATCGGTGCAGCGGGATGGTTAGCTTTGCCGTGGGTGTCCGCGGTAGGGGCTCGTCGGTACCTTGATGGATCTGCGTCGTCTAAGCTTTCCGGACGGGTTCTGTCTCTTCGGGTGGGCGTCGTCGGTGTTGTCGCAGCAGCGATGCTCGCGGGCCCGAGTGCGTACAGTGCGTACACCATCGCTCACGCCAATGCAGGTTCGGTCGTAGCGGCTGGTCCAAAGACTGATTCCGGTATGGGAGACCCTGGTAGACAAGGTGGCCCCGGATCACTAGGCCAAAGCGGTGCCGACGGCCAAGATGGCACCTCCTCGCCTGGCCAGGTGCCCAGTAACGACCAGGGCGGCGGACCGGGCGGCACCCCGCCGAGTGATGGTGCTGGTCAAAGTACGCCTGGCGGGACCGCTGACGCTGGTACGACGTCAGATAACTCAAGTGATGGTATGCCGGGCGCCTCGTCGAATGGATCAGGTGGATCGTCGGCTTCAGCGGCCGCGATGATGCTCCTACGTTGGACCAATTCAAGAAGTTGGTATCACAGAAAAAGATTCACTTCTTCATTGCTGATTCTGGTCAGGGCGGCGGCCCGGGTAGGAACAATGAGATCACGTCATGGGTGAAGGAGCATTTCACCGCTACTTCCATCGACGATGTGACCGTTTATGACCTCACCTAAGAGAAGAACTCATAAAGCCCAGCGATTGCAGGCTCTCGAGGCAGCACACTCGGGGCTGCACTTTGTGATCGACCCCGGGGCCGCGGGACCTCGCCCAGATTCCCGTGAATCGACGACGCCACACCCCAGCTTCCTTCTCCCCGCGTGTTAGTGAATCCGCCTCGGGATCGGATTTTGCGGCACAAGCGGGTGGGGGGAATACTCGGCGCGCAAATTACGCAACGTTTCCGCATGTTCGGCGAGGCGCTTATCTTCCTCCGTCGCGGGAGTGAAGTGGCGCGCAGCCAGCGGGTTACCGTCCTCGTCGATCCCCATATAAGCGGCCGAGGCGTGTATCGCTAGTTTCATCCCGCTGCGGCCTTCACGCGGGTCTCCGGCGTAAACGTGAACACTAGTTTGCATGGAACGCGTGTCAGTGCGGATAATCCGGGCGTCGGCTTCAATGAGATCCCCGATCTGGATCGGCCGATAGAACCGAATCCCGCCCGCATAGACCGCCACGGTGCGATGCCCAGCAAATTCCATCGTGCAGGCGGTGGCTGCTTCGTCGATCCATGCCATCGCGGTGCCACCGTGGACCTTACCGCCCCAGTTGACGTCTTGGGGTTTCGCCATAAATCGGGTGACCAGCTCAGGGGCCGTCGAATTTTCCGTGTACGTCTGTTTCAACATCTCGTCTTCGATGGCTTTGCGGAGGTCGACGCGGGAGAGGGCGGCATCCCGAACTCGGATTTCTTCATCCGTGGTGGGTGTCCAAGTGGGGACGGGGATGGATTTTCCGTGTTCGTCCAAAGCGACGAAGATGACTAGGCAGTCGCAGGCGCGGCTGAAGGACCCGTCGCGCGGGTCGGCGGAGAAGACTTCGTTAACGATGTGCATTGACGATCGCCCCGTGTACGCGATGGTGGATTTCACCTCGACGAGGTGTCCGGACGGTATCGGGCGGGTGAAGTGAATATGCCCGACGTATGCCGTGACACAGTAGGCCCCAGACCAGCCGACGGCGCACGCGTAGGCAGCTTTGTCGATCCACTCGAGAACGCGCCCGCCGTGGACGCCCATCGCCCCCGCGAGCAGGATGTCATTGGGGGCTGCGAGGAACCGGAGTGTGACGCTGTTGTTGCGTCGGCCGGTCGCGTGGGGCTTTTCGGCACTCACTACAGACTCTGTGCTGTCGGCGGTGGTATGTCCTGTGTCCTTGGTTGTCATGGTTTCCTTTATTAATGCGTCGGTGCTTATGTTGGTCCCGCTCAGCGGGCAGTGAACTATGTAACTCTTGCATTGTAAGGGTTGGCGATACAGTTAGTGCGTGACCAAGAGAATTGATGCGCAGCAGTTGGTGGCTAACCTGGAACAAGTTAGGCCCTGGGCAGTGGACCCGCAGAACGTCGAACGCCCCCCGCGGAGTGTGATTGCCCGCGCGGTCCGTACGAGTCTGAAGGCGTTGGAGGCAGACGCCCCCGGGCATAGTGTGGAAGTCCGTGTTCCTCCGTTTGCGGCCGTACAGTGCATCGAAGGCCCACGCCACACCAGGGGCACGCCGCCGAATGTGGTGGAAACCGATGGTCTCACGTGGATTCGGCTCGCACTGGGAATCGTGGAGTGGGAGGACTGTAGCTCCGAGGTGGAATTCTCGGGTTCTCGCGCGGCGGAGGTGTCGCGCTGGTTGCCTCAGGTCCGGTAGTGGTCGCCTGAGTCTGATTGCCGACGCGTCCCACCGCGGTGTCACCCCGTGCACCCTCCTGGCCTCCGCATCATGGAGATTTAGTTGGGAAAACCAGCAATTGTTATTACAGTGGGGGACGTGTCGCGCACTGATTGTGTTGATCCGTGGTGTGTAGAGGCCAATGCCCCCACCTCGAGCGAGCCATTCACGACCGGGCCCTGGGAGGCCGATTCCGGTGTACCTAGTGGAGGATTCGCACCAATCAACCTCGACGATCGCGGTGAAACCGAGCCGCACGAAGAGTGTGGCGTTTTCGGGGTGTACGCGCCGGGGGAAGAGACCGCGAAGCTAACCTACTACGGTCTGTACGCTCTACAGCACCGGGGGCAAGAAGCCGCAGGGATCGGTGTCGGGGACGGGCAGCAGATCCTAGTTTTCAAGGACCTCGGCTTAGTGTCGCAAGTTTTCGACGAGCCCACCTTATCGGCCCTCAGGGGGCATGTGGCCATTGGTCACACGCGGTATTCCACGGCTGGTGGTGTTCGGTGGGAGCACGCCCAGCCTATGTTCCGCACGGCTCGCAGCGGTGGCGACGTCGCCCTCGGGCATAACGGAAACCTCATCAATCAGGGCGAGCTGCGTCGGGAAGCGGCAGCATATGGCCTGATTGATCCCGCATCAGACCCCACCGACTCCGACGTTATGTGCGCGTTGCTCGCGTACTACCACGACGAGGACACCTCGCTGGTCCAGTCGGCCCAGGAACTCCTCCCACGCCTGCGCGGCGCCTTTTGCCTGACCTTCACCGATGGCGAAAAGCTCTACGCCGCTCGCGACCCCCACGGTGTCCGCCCCCTCTGCCTGGGTCGCCTGGAACGAGGTTGGGTTGTCGCGTCGGAAACCTGTGCTCTGGATATTGTCGGCGCCCGCTTCATTCGCGAGGTCGAACCTGGAGAATTCCTTATTATCGACGACGACGGCGTGCACTCGCACCATTTCGCCCGTGCGCAGCATCGCGGGTGCGTGTTCGAGTACGTGTATTTGGCCCGCCCGGATTCGACGATCCGTGGCCGTGCGGTCAATGCGACGCGCGTGGAAATTGGCCGTCGTCTCGCCGAGGAAGCCCCGGTGGAGGGTGATTTGGTGATCCCCGTGCCTTCATCGGGGACGCCGGCGGCCGTTGGCTATGCGCAAGGATCGGGCATTCCCTTCGGCGAGGGGTTGACGAAGAATGCCTACGTTGGTCGCACGTTCATTGAACCCTCGCAGACTATCCGTCAGCTGGGAATTCGCCTGAAACTCAACCCGTTACGCGAAGTTATCCGCGGAAAACGGCTCATTGTTGTCGACGATTCCATCGTTCGAGGCAACACCCAGCGCGCTTTGGTGAAGATGCTTCGCGACGCTGGAGCAGCCGAGATTCACGTCCGCATTGCGTCCCCGCCGGTGAAGTGGCCGTGTTTTTATGGGATCGACTTCGCATCCCCCGACGAACTGGTGGCTAACGAGTTTGATCCAGGCGACGTCGTGGAGGGAATACGTGCCTCGATCGGCGCGGATTCCTTGGCATATGTGTCAGTGGAAGGAATGGTTGCTGCGTCGGGTCAGCAGAGGTCGGAGCTGTGTTGTGCCTGTTTCGATGGCCATTACCCACTCGGGTTGCCCGATATTGGCCGCAAGGCCGGTGCTGTGCGTGACCTGCAAGAACACACCGCGCCGGGTGGGCGCTGATTAGGGAACCGAAACACTACGTGTGCTTCTGCAGCACGCTTAGTTTTATGTCGATCGCTGTGTACTCACGGTGGTCGAGATTAATTGCCCATAATTATATTAGTTTTAGTGAGACCGACATTTATTTAGCGAGAAAGAGATATACACAATATGAATGCTCGTGAGATAGACAGCATAGGTAATGGCGACGACGCATCGGCGACTCGCGAGGGGACGTCGTATGCCCAGGCCGGTGTGGATATTGAGGCAGGGGACAGGGCTGTAGAGCTCTTCGCGCCACTAGCTAAGAAAGCGACAAGGCCAGAGGTTCGTGGTGGCCTCGGTGGCTTTGCCGGGCTTTTCGCGTTGGAGAAGTACAACGAGCCGCTGCTGGCTGCCTCATCGGATGGCGTGGGCACGAAGCTCGCTGTGGCTCAGGCGATGGATAAGCACGACACGATTGGTCAGGATCTCGTGGCGATGGTCGTCGATGATCTTGTGGTGTGTGGTGCGGAACCCCTGTTTTTGCAGGACTATATCGCTATCGGGAAGGTGATTCCGGAGCACGTGGCGCAGATTGTCGGCGGTATTGCTCAAGGTTGCCAGATGGCGGGGTGCGCGTTGCTTGGTGGCGAGACTGCCGAGCATCCCGGTGTGATGGAGCCTGGTGAGTATGACATTTCTGCGACCGGTGTGGGCGTCGTAGAGGCTGCGGATGTGTTGGGGCCCAATAAGGTTCGTGATGGTGATGTCATTATTGGTATGGCATCGTCAGGGCTTCACTCCAATGGATATTCCCTGGCCAGAAAGGTGTTGCTAGAGGATGCCGGCCTTCCGCTGGATGGAGTTGTGGAAGAGCTTGACCGACCCTTGGGTGAGGAGCTTCTTGAGCCGACGCGGATTTATGCGTTGGATTGCGTGGAGCTTATTCAGGAATGCGAGACTCACACGTTTTGCCATGTGACCGGTGGCGGACTCGTGGGGAATATGGAGCGCGTGATCCCCGATGGACTCGTCGCGGAGATGGATCGTGCGTCCTGGACGCCGAATCCCATTTTCCGGTTGATCGCGGAGCTGGGCTCTGTGTCTGACGCGGAAATGGAGAAGACGTTTAACATGGGCGTCGGTATGGTCACCGTGGTCAGTGCGGATGAGGCTGATCGCGCTCAGGCACTGTTGACGGCCCGCCATGTGGATTGTTGGACTTTAGGCCGGGTGCGTATTGCTGGCGATGGTGAGCAAAACCGCGCGGTTCTGGTCGGGGATCACCCGCAGGCGTAAGCCCGGGTACATAGCAGGAAGCGTGCCTGGCCCTCTGGGCATACGAAAATGGCCAGCTCAGCTATGCCGCGCTGGCCTGAGTTTTCGTTGGGTTGTGCCGGGGGTGAGGTGTACTGGATGTGCCCAGGAAAGACGCCCCCAGTGGTAGTTAGCGCCAGTCGTCTTCGTCGGGCTCGTCTTCTGTCCAACGATCCCACTTGTCGTGGGAGTCTTCTTCTTCCCGTTGTCCGGTCAGTTCACGCTGGAGGCGCTCGAGGTCCATCTCAGGTGAGTTGTACTTCAACTGACGTGCTACCTTGGCTTGCTTTGCCTTGGCGCGGCCGCGACCCATGGTCTGACCCCCTTGGGTTAGCGGGCCGGTGCGGTAATCCTGCGCCGGCCCATGACGAGTTCATAGTTTCTTCCTGCCCATACCCTACCGGTTCTGAACGAAAAATTCTGCATAGGGGGACGCTATGTCGCCGAATTGCGCCGTTGTTGCAGCGCACAGGGCCCTTATTGACTAAAAATTCGGGGTAGGTGCCCGGAGTGTGAAGG
>NZ_QFRA01000057.1 GCF_003243515.1 Corynebacterium kroppenstedtii | reverse complement strand
ACCGCCGCCGACGCGTGGTTGCCCACGATGTAGCCCGAGCTGCACGCGAAGGCGCTCGGGCTGCCTGTCCACCGGGTCGACCTTGATGCTCAATTCCGCTGCGGCGGCAGTGCCGTTTTGGTACATCGTCGGCGTAAGCGGTACCCAACTGCTCATCCGGCAACTGATCATGTAGGACGCAGCGCACGGCGTGCCGAATTACCGACGTTGGTCGGCGCGGTGTTTATCGGAAGGCTAGCTTCATCCGCGACGCGAGACATCTCACGTAGCTCGCGGCGACAATGGTGACCTAATCACTGTGGAGCCGGTATCGCTCGATGATCTGCGTGGAAACTAGACGGCCGACCGCGGGTATCTCGTCGGCGATGGGGTGGCGCCGACAATCGCCAGTCTGCAGCTGATCTGAGGTCATAATCCTTTATCTATGTCGTAGCGCCTGGGAGGCACTCCCCAGGGTCGTCGTGTGTGCGGAGGTAGGGCCGAAGGCTTTGGCGAGATAGGCGACGGCCCCCCAACGCTGCTCGATAGTGACGACTCGACGACTGGTCGATCAACTAGTGTGGGCCGGTCTCCCGGCCCACACTGTGATGATCAATCGGTCAGACTCGACGCGTCGCCGCGTATAGGTCGGTCCCCGAAATATCGTCGAGGATCCGGTCACCGAAGTATCGCAGCGTAATTTCTGATGCTACGTCGGACAGTAACCCCATCGTGACTTTTACGACATTCCGACGCCGTGCTGACGCCGACAGTCCCCCTAGGCTGAATTGCGTCGTCCCAAGCCACTGCCAGTCGTCAATCCACAGACCGTCGCCACGGGTGTCGGTGTGGAACTCGGTATGGGCTGGGACGACTGTGCCATCGCCGAGCTGGTAGTACGAGTCGACAGTCCACGCTAGGCGACCCGCCTCATCGCGGTGGATCCGGCCGATGGTGATCCGGTCCAGGTCATCGGTGCTAATCTCGGTCATGTCAGAGGTCCTTTCTCTGTCGCGCCCTCGGGGAGTTGCCGCTCCTGCGGGGGCTTCCTTTGTTTTGATACCTCTATTATAGACACACAGATTCGATGATGTCAACAAATATCGGGGAAATTCTTGGCTTTTTTCTGCGACTTTCGCTGCGGCCGGTCACTGTGTCACCTCGTCGATCGCGGCGAGGGTAGCTTGCGTGAGCGCCCCCCAGTTTGCTCGGTACGTGGTGCACGCCGGTCGTGCCGAGAAGATCATATCCAGCCCCACGCGGATCGTCGCACATGTCATCCCAGTCGTAGTTGCTGTCGTATTCGCTGATATGGGTCCATGTCGTGACAGTGAAGCCGGTCCTCATGACCCGCACCCACCTCCTGCCGGCACCGCTCCACGGCACAGCCACCCCACTGACTGTAGTCGAGGCGGCATCAATCCCCACCAACATCGACTTCGAGACCATAGAGGCCCGGAAGGTGCAGCCCGGCGGAGGCATGGCCCACCTGTCAGCAGACCGAGCCCGCCCGATCCTCCAGGTTGCCTCCTGGCTGAGCGCGGCCTGGATACTCATGGCCACCCCCACCGTGGCCGAGCCCAGCTCGACATGCGACTCATGCGCCAGGTTCACGCCGTCACTGACCCGACCGGCCGACGGCTGACGACCGCGCACAATATGCCTGGTCGTTTTAGGTTGATTACAGCTCCCCCGAGCTCAGGTGACAGGGCGTTTGGCTAAGGCGTTCACGGCATCGCTGATGATTTGTTTGAGGGTGGTCCCGGGATGGGTGGCTTTCTGATGGGTTAGCCATTGATCAATGTCGGCGGGCAGCTGGAAAGAGCGTGGCTGACCGGGGGTGCGCACGGTGTGGGTTCCGAAGCCGTTAAGGGCGGCCGGGGGTTGTTCCATATCGGCGGCCACGGCTAGAGCATGGCCGATGATCGCAGCGATGCTATGCGAGGGGTGGTCGGCCTGCCATCCGGCCAGGAGGGATTCAGCGTCGTCGGTGAGAGTGACACCGCGCTGGCGACGGTCGGTTCCTAGATCTAGGGCGGGCAGGGTTTCTATGACGGGGTTGTCGAGCCAGGCACGTAGCGCGGCGTGGACAGTGGCGGTCATGGTGCCGGAGACCCTTTCCAGGGCGGTGTCGATCTTGGGATCCAAGCGCACCTGAACGGATCCGGGGCCCTCGGGGAGTTTCCCGGCCGGTCCTCCGCGGCGAGGTTGGACGGTGTCAGCCCCGGCCACGCCCAGATGACGGCGTAGCGCAGCCCGCACGATGGTTGCCTTGGGGACGCCGAGTTCCTGGGCGGCCGACGCTAGAGAGCGATGGAGGTCGGCGGGCAGGTGGAAGACCCTGGGGGTCGGGTGGGTGCGTTTGTTGCTGGGGCTCTTTGTCGGCTCGGCGGTGATCGGGTGAGCGGTGACGTAGTCGTCAATGAGGCATACGGCCAGGCGGTAGGGGCGAATTCCGGTGGTCTCGGCCATCTCATCGAGGGCGTCACGCATATCCGGGGTGACGGTGAGCATGACTGAGACTCCTCCAGTGCGGGATGCTCTGGCAGCTCGGCCACGGGTTGAGGAGGGGATGGTGTCGGGGATGCCCAGGGCCTGCGATAGCGCGGTGCGGCACACGGCGGCGCGGGAGACTCCGCGATAGGTGACGAGGGCGTCGAGGGCCAGGGCGAGGGTGTCGGGGATGCGCAATGCCAGTCCCGGGTTGGTGGCGTGGGGGCCTTTGGGTGCCATCGGTTCGGTATTGGCGGGGTGGGCAGCCAGGTAGTCGGCGAGGATGTGAGCGGCCACTTCAGAGCGACTGGTGTGGGCGGTGGCAGCGCGGTCAGCCAGAGCGGCACGTATCTCGGGAGTGATAGATAGCCCTAGCTGGAACGTGGCCCCGGTGTGCGGGGCCGGCGTGGCTCCACGTCGGTAACCCGCGCTGATCGTGTCGGGTAGATGGAAGGTTTCAGCCAGGGCGGTTCGAGCAACCGCCGCCAGGGCCACATTGCGCCTATCTGCTAGCGCGTCGAGGGTGGGGCCTAGCTCGGGCAGATGGAGGGGTTGCGGACGGTCATGATGGGGTTTCCTTTGGTACGATTGAAACTGAGCGCGATGCTTATCGTGTTCGATCTGATGTGTGGGTCCTCGCCGAGTAGCGAGGGCCCACACTGTGTTGTTGTCGGTTTATAGGTCAAGGTGGGGTATTCCACACAATCCGAGAGTCGTGGTTGGCGGCAGCGTTGTCGACCACGTCGAGGATGTCTGCAGCAGACGTCGTGATGGTCAGCTGCCGGTCTCTGATGGTTTTGTGAGCAGTGGCTTAGGTGGAGTTGCCAGCGTCGACTAGACACACGTCGATGTCAGGAGATAGTGACGTGGCCACCACGTTCAGCTTATGTTAAGCCTAGACATTAACACCACGGTGGACAAGTCCTGCCGTTTCCCCTTGGGGGGCTCATGCTGATCTGGTTGTCCGCTGTCTTCTCACTAGATGTGTGCTGGTTTTTCTGCTCACCGGTACACACTGCTCATTGCTAGACGTCGTGCTA
>NZ_QFRA01000031.1 GCF_003243515.1 Corynebacterium kroppenstedtii | reverse complement strand
ATGCGGACGGGTATCGACGACGACCATCTGACGTTTTTGGACGCGGGTGCGATTGCCGCCGCGGAGGGCGCCCAGGCTGTGGCGTTACACGCGCGGACGGCAGCGCAACGTTATTCGGGAACTTCGGACTGGAACCGCATCGGGGACCTCAAGGAGCATTTGGCGGGAACGGGCGTGCCGGTTCTCGGCAATGGCGACATTTTCAAGGCGACGGATGCCGCGGACATGATGGATCAGACGGGCTGCGACGGTGTGGTTGTGGGGCGCGGTTGTTTGGGCCGCCCGTGGTTGTTTGCGGAGCTATCGGCAGCCCTGCGCGGCGAGCCCCTCCCCGCTCAGCCCACATTCGCGAAGGTATGCGATGTGATTCTGCGCCACACCCGGTTGTTAGCGGCTCACTCCGGGGAGTCCACCGCGTGCCGGGACATGCGGAAACACATGGGCTGGTATTTGCGCGGCTACCCTGCGGGGTCGGACTTGCGTCAGAAGGTCACGCGCATCACGAGCATTGATGAGCTGGAAGAAATCCTGAATACGGTGGTGAGCGATCCGGCGTTGGCGTCGGCTCTTCCCGACGATGCCGATGGTCCTCGTGGCCGCCAGGGGTCCGCGAAGGCAGTGACGTTGCCGGAGGGATGGTTGGATGATCCGGATGACCGTACTGTCCCCGCTGGTGCGGACATCATGCACTCGGGTGGCTAATTCGGGGTCGGTGTGAGCTGCGTGGCCTTGGGTTAGCCAAGCGTTGTTAGCCGATTTGTCCTAAACTAGGCCATCATGAGAGACGATTATCGGGAACACTTGGCGGAATTCGCCCATAATCTCATCATCATGTGCGATTCGATTAAAGAGATGGCGTCGCATGCTTCCCGAGCGTTATTGAGCGCTGATCTCGCTTCTGCAGAAGATGTGTTGACCAGCGTGGAGGATGTCGAAGAGCTTCGCGTGAAGTGCGAACAACAAGCTTTTCAGCTTCTGGCGTTAGAAAGCCCGGTGGCCCGGGATCTTCGCCGTGTGGTTTCCGGCACGTACATTGTGGAAGATCTGTCGCGGATGTCGGCGCTGATGGTGCACATCGCGAAGGTAGCCCGCCGCCGCCACCCGGATTGCGCGGTTCCGGAATCCATGGTGCCGTACTTCTCCGAGATGGCGAAGCAGTGTTTGGATATCACGGCTACCTTGCACGACGTCCTGGTGTCCTACGATCCGGAGCTGGCATTGCAGTTGGCCCGCGACGACGACGCCATCGATGACCTCCACCACCACATTTTTGTCTTGACGACGCAGCGTGAGTGGCCATACACGACGACGAACGCCGTGGACGTCACCTTGCTATCGCGCTACTACGAGCGTTATTCCGATCACGCGGTCCAAATTGGTGCGCGCGTTATTTACTTGGCGACGGGTATGCGCCCGGAAGAGTACGTGGGCGGAAAAGATGAACGCGACCGCGAAGCCACGTTCACCCGCCACTTTGACGAAATCCAGCAGCGCTACGGCGGAACGTTCTAGGATGCCCCATCGAGCGTCTCACCACGCCGCTTCTCTCTCCTGGTGAGATATCGATCGGACGCCACATAAACGACGAAGGCCACGGCGGTAATGCCTGCGAGGATCCACGACACGGTGGCATAAGCGTGGGCTGTGTGTCCTGAGCCCTGCGTCAGCCCGCTGAGGAACGTCGGTTCGATATCGATCAGCTTAGCCGTGTACGCAATGCCAACGGGGATCGCGATGTTAATGGTCAGGTTGTAAAAACCGATAGCAACGCCCGTTTTCTCGGCCGGAATCTTCTTAATCGCTGAGGCCATCAGCGGTGCATACATGAGCGCGAATCCGCTCCCGAAGAACATCATGGAAAGAATCAACAACCACAGGGATGTGTCGGGAATAATTGCGGGGATAACAAGGGCACCGCAAATCGAGGACAACGCGATAATGATAGCCGGCCGTGTTTTCAGCACCTTCGCGATAGCACCCGACGCCGCTCCGACGGCGGTTGCGCAGGCGTAGCCCGGCGCGATCAACATGGATGCCGTATCAGTTCCCAACCCGTGCAGGGTGGACACGATGAAGGGAAAGAAGAAAATGTACCCCAACTGCACGGAATACAAGATGAGGACGACGACGAGGGCCCACACGTAGCGGCCGTTGAGGAAGAATTCTGGCCGGACGAGGGCCTTGTTGTTCATCTTGATGTACACCGCGAAGAGCACAACACCGATGACTGAAATCACGGCGTAGATCAGCTGAAACTCTTGCATGAAGATGACGGCGAATGTGGCGAAGACACCGATGAGGAAGAGCCCGATGACATCCAAGTTGGCGCTGACTTTTTCATCATCGGGCACCGTTTTCGCGATGAAAGGCACTGCGAGGATAAGAGCCGCAGAGACCAAGAACATTGCGGTCCACGAAATGTACGTGGACACGAATCCGCTGGTGAGCACACCGATCAACATGGCCAATTGGAACGCAGCGGTAGAGAACCCGAGGTACGTCTTCTGGTCTTTCGCAGAGATGTGCTTGGTGACGTAGATGACGTAGAGCGTCTCCGCCCCGGCTAATCCGGTGGTTTGGATAATTCGCCCGGTCAGCACCATGGGCCAGGAGTGTTGGAAAACAAACCCGATGATGGAACCAATGACGGTGAGCCCGATCCCTACGTACAACAGCTTTTTGATGCTGAAAGTATCGGCAAGAGCGGCATACACCACAGCGCCGATGCCGATGACAATTCCTGCCAGTGTGGCTTGCAGGCTCACTGTTGTTGCAGAGAGGTGGAGGTCGTCGGCAATGGGCTTGGACATGAACTTAAAGCCGTTGTCAATGACCAAGCTGAAGACGAAGGTAAATAAAATAACGGGAACGGCGGCTTTGGGGTTAAGTACCTTTTTGCCGGCCTTCTCCGGGGCGAGTGTTGCTGTTTCAGTATGTGCCATCGTTGCCTGCTTAGATCGCCGCGAGTGGAAGCGCGAGCTCCATCATGGTGGTAAATGCTTTTTCCCGTTCGCTGGCGGTGGTGGCCTCGCCCGTCACGATGTTGTCGCTGACGGTGAAAATCCCCAGTGCTTCAACACCTGCTTCTGCGGCGGTGGCATACAACCCGGCAGATTCCATTTCCACAGCGAGGACACCCATTGCAGCCCACCGTTGGTTGACGTCGTCCTGGTAGTTGTAGAACACGTCAGAGCTCAGGACGTTGCCCACGTGGGTGGTGATTCCGGCCTCCTTCGCACGGGTTCGAACGTCCTCGATCAACCGATACGATGCGATCGGCGCATACACCCCAGGCAGGTTGTACTGGGACAGGAAATTCGAGTCGGTGCAGGCAGCTTGCCCGATGACGACGTCGTAAAGATCGAGATCTTTCTGCAGTGAGCCACATGAGCCGACGCGGACGAGTTTCTTGACACCGAAGTCATGGATGAGCTCCCAGGCGTAGAGGGAGATAGAGGGGATGCCCATCCCCGACCCCATCACCGAAACTTCTTTACCCTGGTAGGTGCCGGTGTAGCCGAAAGCGTTGCGGACGGAGTTGAACTGGACAGCGTCGTCCAGGTAGGTCTCTGCGATGAATTTTGCGCGGAGCGGGTCACCGGGCAGGAGGATGGTTTCGGCGATGGGTACGCCGTTCGGGTTGATATGCGGAGTTGATTGTCGGCCCATGTTTTCTCCTGTTCGGGACACGTCATGACGCCACCATCCGGTTACGCTGACAAGTTTGCAGGACTCCCCTAGGCCCGAATGACCCCCAGTTCGCCCTCTGATCTGGATGTCCGCGTGAGCTACCTGCTGTGTCGGGCGCTGTGCCCGCGAACACCGGTCCGCAACCACCCCACCTTGCCCAGCCAATGCGGATGTGGTTGCACACCCCTATGACTATCTCATGTCTTCGCCCGTGGCGCAGTATGGGCTCTGTCACTTTTTCACGACAGTATGTTTCGACACCCTGACCTATGAGCGCTCCGTGTCCCGTCGGACTACCGTCCGCATAACCTACTAATGTGAGTTGCTATCCGAACCGACCGGAAATGTAGTCTTCCGTTTCTTTCCGCGTAGGGCGCTCGAAGATTTCTTGTGTCGGTCCAGTTTCGACGAGCCGGCCTGGCTTACCCGTCGATTCGAGCGAGAAAAAAGCTGTTTGGTCGCTGACGCGTGCAGCTTGCTGCATGTTGTGGGTAACGATGACGATGGTGAATTCTTTCTTCAGCTCGCGAATGAGATCTTCCACCGCCAACGTGGAAATGGGATCAAGCGCAGAGCAGGGCTCGTCCATGAGCAACACCTCTGGCTCCACGGCTATCGCACGCGCGATGCACAATCGCTGCTGCTGACCACCGGAGAGCCCTCCACCTGGTTTATCCAGTCGGTCTTTCACCTCATCCCAGAGGTTCGCACTACGCAGCGACCGTTCGGCCACTTCTTTCAAACGCGCTTTGTTCTTGACGCCAGATAGTTTTAATCCTGCGACGACATTGTCTTCAATGGACATTGTTGGAAAAGGGTTCGCTTTTTGGAAAACCATACCGATGGTGTTTCGCACGGCGACGGGATCAACTTTGGCATCGTAAATGTCTTCCCCGTCTAGCTTGATCGACCCCGTGACATATGCCCCGGGCGTCACTTCATGCATCCGGTTAATTGTCCTGAGCACGGTGGATTTACCGCATCCCGACGGTCCAATAAAAGCGGTCACAGATCGAGGCGGAACATGCATCGTGACGTCCTGAACCGCGTGGAAGTCTCCGTAAAAAATATTGACATCTTCTAGATCTAAGCGCTTAGCCATCGTGACCGTTCTCCTTGTAACCGTGTGCAGATAATTGTCCGGACCGCCAGTTCCCGGGCCGTAAGTCTTATGCTTTGACCGAGAACCGACGGGAAATGAGCCGAGCCGCAATAGTCAATACAGCAATGATGACGACGAGTGTGAAGGCCGCACCCCACATCTTGTCGACGGCTGCACCCGTAGTTCCCGCTTTATACATGGCCAACATCATCAACGGAAGCGACGTTTGTGGCCCTTCGACCGGATTGAAATTCGTACCGACGTTATATCCAACCAAGATGAGAACGGGCGCTGATTCCCCCATGATCCTGGCGACCGACAACATGATTCCCGTGATAATGCCCGACATTGCAGTGGGAAGAACGATACGGGCAATAGTTTTCCATTTCGGAACTCCCAATGCGTAGGCAGCTTCTCGCAGGTCTTGAGGAACGACCCGCAACATCTCTTCGGTGTTTCGGATAATCACCGGGACCATAAGCAGAACTAAGGCCAGAGAAACTGCCATACCTGAGCGTTCAAATCCGAAGAGCACTACCCATAGCGAATAAATGAAGAGCGCCGCAACGATAGAGGGCACGCCCATCAAGATATCAACCATAAAGGTGGTCACTTGCCCCAGACGCGATTGTCCTGCGTATTCAACTAAATAGATTCCCGTGAGCACACCAATCGGGATCGAAAGCGCCGAAGTTATGAGCGCTTGGATGAGCGTCCCCATAATCGCGTGATACGCACCGCCACCGGCCTGGGATTCGATAATCCCCATCTGGGACTTCATCCACCAGGTGGAACTCAAGGTGACGGCGGCACCGCGTAAGACCAGCTCCCACAGCACCCATAGCAGCGGAATGAACGCGACGATCACCGTCGCAAAAACAAGAACCCGCGCTATTTCATTCGTCACTTTTCGACGAGTCGAAATAGCAGTAAAGGTTGTGGAGGGTTCGATTTTTTGATGCGGAGAAATATGTGGTTGTAATGCTGGCGATGAGACCGCGTGTGACATCGTGGCGCTCCCTACTTTGTGTAACTGATAGCTGGTGTGGCGGGTCGGGGCTTATCTCTGCGTTTATCTCTTCGCCACAATGGCCCGGGCGATGGCATTGACGACAAACGTCAAGAGGAAAAGAACGAGGCCAGCCGAAATGTAGGCTCCCGCCTGAGTGTTGTTATTAAACTCTTGAGCGGCGTTCGCAATGGCCGTGGCGAACGTCGTGCCACCGTCGAAGAGGGATCCGCGGAATTCTGAGCTCGGTGAGATCACTAAGTACAGGGCCATTGTTTCGCCGAGGGCGCGGCCTAACCCCAGCATGGCTCCGGAAATATATCCCGAAAAGCCGAAAGGTAAGACGGTCAACCTGACGACTTCCCATCGGGTTGCTCCTAATGCCAAGGCAGATTCAATGTGGCTTTGTGGAGTTTGAACAAAAACTTCTCGGGCCGTTGCCGCGATCACGGGAAGGATCATGATGGCTAAGACGATCCCACCGGTCAACAGGTTTCTACTTGTTGCGAAAGCAGGGGAATTAGCAAAGGTTTTGAAAAGAATGAACTGACCTGCCCAGGAATGAATCCATTCATAGACGCCCCCGAGTTTTGGCCCCAGAACTTGGGCTCCCCACAAACCAAAAACAATAGAGGGAACGGCTGCAAGAAGGTCAACAATAAACGCGATCGGTTTGACGAATCGCTGGGGGCAGTATTGCGCTAAAAAGATCGCTATCCCGAGCGCGACTGGCATCGCCAACACAAGGGCCACCAGGGACACTGTCACGGTGACAAAGAATAGGTTCGGAATACCGAAGTGCATGGCAGACGTCGTCGCGGTATTCCAGTCACCGCTGTAAGTAAAGAAGTTCTCGGTGTTGTTCCGTAGTGCGGGGACTGCACGCCACAGCAAAAACGCTCCGATAGCAGCGATGATGACGGTGATCATCATCGCGGACCCCGTCGCCAAGCCGTGGAAGATTCGGTCACCGGCGCGGACTTTTCCTGGTGCGTTGTGGCCGCCTTGGGCCTTTGGCGGGATATCTCCGTTACTGGGGGATGATAATCCTGCCTGGTCAGCAGCGGAGGGAAGATGGGATCCGGCGGGCTGGAATGTCACAGCTCCGGCGCTAGATGGAGTGGTCATTGGTGTCTCTGCACTCATTGGGGTCTATAGGAACGCTTGAACTTGGCTGTATCCGGGGAACGCACAATCCAAAAGGTCTCAAATGACACGTTCCCTCGGATTACTTGATTTCTTTAATCGCGCTGGTCAATTTGTCTTTCAATTGACCGGTGACCGGAATATAACCCTGGTCTTCCAAATTCGAGTCCTGCCCATCATTGATGGCGACGGTCAGGAAGTCGCGGACGCGATCACCGGTAGACGAATCTTGGTACTTCGAGCACACCAGTTCATAGGTGGTGAGGAACAGCGGGTAGCTGTCTTTCTCTTTCAGACCGAACAGAGCGTCGGTATCGACAACCATGTTGTTGCCCTCACCTTTATATGTGAGCTTGTCTAAGGCATTGCCGACGGTCTCTTTATTGAGTTCGACGGGGCCTTGCCCGAAATCGATCGCCGCCTCTTTCAGCTTGGCTTCTTTGGCGAATCCGGCTTCCACATATGTGATAGCCCCATCGGTGGCTCCGACTTCCTGGACGACGCCGGACGACCCATTCGCTCCCGACCCTGTGGTGGAGGGGAACGCTTTCCCTTCGGAATCCCACTGCCCCGGCGCGGATGCCTTCAAGAACTTTTGGAAATTATCTGAGGTTCCCGATTCATCTGAACGATAGATAACCTTGATGTCTTTATCGGGAAGATTAACTCCATCATTGAGTTTCTTGATGGCGTCGTCATTCCACTTCTTGATCTCGCCCTTGAAAATCTTGGCGATCACTTCGGGGCTGAGGGCGACCCTGTCAACGCCATCTAACTTATAGGCGACGGCAACGGGCCCGATCACCATGGGGAGCTGCCAGACGTCGGATTTACAGTTCTTATCCTTCGCCTCAGCCATTTGACTATCGTCAAGCGGCGAATCCGACCCGCCGAAGTTGACCTGTCCGGCTATGAATTGCTTCTGCCCGGCCCCGGAACCCGTGCTGTTGTACGAGAACTGGGCGCCGGGAACTGCTTGTGAGTATTTCGCAGAGAAAACGCTCATGGCTTTCTGCTGGGCAGATGAGCCCTCTGCAGTGAGCTGTCCGATGGTGCCAGAGAGGTTCGAATCTCCGTTGGACGATGATGACCCCCCGTCCGCACTGTTGTCATCACTATTGCAGCCCACCAAGGTGAGGGCTGAGACGGCTGCGATGGTAGCCAGGGCAGTACCACGTCCTACTTGTTTCCTGTTCACTTTTCCTCCGGGACTCAGGAATTTCGCCAGGTCAGGAGCAGAACGAGCCACGTCGGATGGCTGACGTCATCTGCCTCGTTCGGCGCCTACTGATTCCGACACATGCGGTTTCAGGTCTGAAAGTAACCCGTGGAGGTTGCCAGTGAGCAGATTCAAGATGAACAGAGAGTGAACACTCAGAATTTCCACAGTGTGTGGCGCTCAACCACCGTGAATCCGAGCGCTTCGTACGCGTGAACGGCGGGCGCGTTATCCGCCTCAACATAGAGTTCGACGTAGGCCGCATCATTGCTGGCCAGGTACTGAATTCCCTTCGCGGTTAAGGCGCGACCCAAGCCTCGGCCCTGGGCTTTTCGCGCGAGCCCGATCACGTACACTTCGCCGACTTTACGCCCGGTTTCGTCGTCACCCTCGCGCGCTAATTTCGTCCAGTGGAACCCTAGAAGAGGGGGAAGCGAATCGGCGTCGTCACCCTCACTCCCCCAGAGCAACAGCACGCCGTCAGGGTCGTACCACGATGCACGCCGGGCTTGATCCAACCGTGCCTGATCCCAGCCGCCTTGTTCGGGGTGCCAGTCAAAGGCCTCGTTATTGACGGCCAGCCATGCAGCATCGGCCGCGTCTTTCCCCCATCGATGCGCTGATTCCGTCCAGCTGAGAACAGTGACATCGTCAGGTAGCGTTGCTGCTGCCTGAGCAACGGGATTGTTATCAGACTTATCTTTGACGACAGACCCGGGAAGCTCCATCACGAGGAGTTCACGATCAGCGGTAGCACCAATATGTTCAGCTGCCGCCCGCGCCGCGGGAAGATCACCGTGCGCCCACCACGTCAACCCAATTCCATTGGTGTGAATATCACGCTCATCCCCCAGGCCAAGCGACGACGCATGTGCTCGCACCGCACGTTGCAGCGCTGTCGCCAGTCCGCCTCGTCGGTAAGAAGGATGAACAGCCAGCTCAACGGCCGGACCAGAAGGATCGACGGCTGCAATGCCTCGCACATGCCCGTCGACCCTGACTAACGCGTGCCAATGATTGAGGTCCGGCTCCTCCATCCCGCGCAAGAATTGTTCGGAAAACGGTGCGACGCCGTCATGCCGGGTGCTCTCGTGCAGAATTGTTTCGATTTCCATCCAGCGATCGGCTGAGGCTTGTCGAGCATTGCGAACCCGGGGAGAAACTGGTCCTAACACCAGCTGCGTGATGATGTCACACGGCTGTGCGTTGAACGTGGGTGCGTCTGCCATCACTACGATCCTCACTCATTCCTGGGTTCTGCTCGTCTGTACTGTTCCGGCCGAATGTGGTTGGCTTTCGTCGCACAGGCTACCGGGGTTCTGGCGCGAGTCATAGTTTCGAGTCACAATTTCGGGCACGCAACGATCATGCGTCAACGTCGATAGCCTTATAGCCGACGTTACGCACAGTAGCGATCATTCCCTCGTACTCAGTGCCCAACTTGGCGCGGAGCCGCCGAACGTGCACGTCGACAGTCCGGGTGCCGCCAAAAAAGTCGTACCCCCACACCTCTTGTAACAGCTGCTTTCGGGTGAACACGCGGCCGGAGTGTTGGACCAGGAAGCGGAGCAATTCGAACTCCTTATACGTCAGATCCAGCGGGGTGCCATGAATCCGCGCAGTGTATGTGGCGTCATCAACAACAAGCTCACCGACGGTAACGACGTTCGAATCGTCGATCTCGTTGACGGGGACTGGCCGACGGGTGAGCAGGAGCCGGAAGCGTGCGTCGATTTCGACTGGCGTGGCGCTGGCCAGGAGGAATTCATCGACGGCCCAGGACGAATCTAGGGCGATCAGGCTGGTTTCTGCGATGGCGACGGCGACGGGCATGTCGGGGTGAGCAGCGGCAACGGTGCGGCAGAGCTCGCGTGCGCCGAGGAGGTCAGAGCCTGTGACGTCGATAACCGCGAGTTCGACGTCGTCAAGTTGTCGTGAGGACGTAGCGTCGGGGGGGAGAATGACGGTCTCGTGTGGCAACAGCGCCAAAGGCGGGAGCACGTCGGCCACGCTTGTGGCATTGGTGAGTAACGCTATCCTCACGGTGTAATCCTTTTTCGTTGACTAGCTCAACAGCTCAATACTGGGTCACTTTAGCCCAGTTCGCCCCATTGACCGAACCGGATAGTCTATTTGCGCTTGTAGGTTCGATGAATAGTTCGATGAATAGCCGGGAAACCGGTAAAACTGTAAGGGTGACTCATCAGCCTTCCTCGCCCGCCGGTTCCGTGCCCGTTGTGGCGCGGTCTCGTCGCCGTCGGACGGTGCACAAAGTGGGCATCATCGCCGCTATCGCCCTGATGGTTCTTGCTGTGTGCGCATGGGTGGGAGACTCATTGGTGGCAACTCGGACGGAGTCTCGTATCTCGCGTGAACTGCAACACTACTCCAATTTGCCTGTTCAACCCGATGTGACAGCCGGCGGATTTCCTTTCTTGTATGAAGCCGAGCGCGGGAAGTTATCATCGCTTACGGTCGATGCTCAGGATCTCGACGTTCCTGGTTTTGGTTTGGTGACTGTCCATTCCTCGGCAACAAATATTGAGGCGTCGACACACGACATTCTTCACGGACGGATCGAGGATGCCCCCGTAGAAACAGTATCGACGACGCTCTCACTGGACGGATTAGCCTTGGGCGAGCGGCTCGGAATTACCGACCTGACTATCCGACGATTAGCGAATACGGCACCAAACGGCGGTCAGGAATCGGATTCGGTGTTTAGTGGTTCTATTGGTGGGTTAGATAAACCAGCCACAGTTGCAGTTCGGTTGCGAATTAAAGCCGACGTTATTTCCATGGATGCCTACGAGGTTCTCGACGGGCCGGCGAGCAGGGATAAGGACGCCCCAGTTGTGAAGGGCCGAGAGATCCCAGAAGACATTAGGGATGAAATAAAGAAAGCCTTTTCCCTCCAATTAGAAGGAAAATATCTCCCACTGAGGGCACGTCCTGACTTTATTTATTGCGAAGGCGGATCTATTTTCCTGCAGGCTAGCCAACAAAATGTGACGATTAATTTGTCGGACCTGGCTCCCATGGCGCGGGAGGAACCTGAGGAAGCGAAATACGAAAACGACAAAGAGTAAAAGGTAGCGCAGATGGGAGCGTGGTAAGTCCTACCCCTCCGGTACGCTGGGCACCATGGCTGAAAACGACAAAGACAGTGCACAGAAATTCGGCGTTCCCGGAACTGGTTCCGCGCGGCAGGCAGATCACTCCCCCAGCGGTAGTTCCGCTGGTGAAGACACGCCGCAGGGTCACAAACTCGACGGCAATGAGGCCGTGAATCGCGCTGCGGAGCAGGCCAAAACCACGGCCAGCCGGAACATTCCTGTTTTTGGTGATCTTCCTATCCCGGATGATACGGCGAATTTACGTCAGGGCCCCTCTCTCCACGATGGCCTTCTGGCTCTCCTTCCCCTTGTTGGGGTCTGGCGGGGCGAAGGACAAGCTCGGGATCTATCGACGGGCGAAGAATATCCCTTTGGTCAGCAAATTACGTTTGCTCATGATGGCCAGAACTACCTGTCATATGAGTCTCGGACATGGAGGCTAAATAAAGAAGGCGAGGCCTCCGGCCCCGGTGAGCGCGAATCGGGTTTCTGGCGTATTAACGATAAAGATGAGATCGAATTCGTGTGCGCGCATGCCAGCGGTGTGGTCGAGATCTTCTATGGCCAGCCGACGACTGAGCGCCAATGGGATGTGCAGTCCGCGTCGACGATGGTGACCGCGTCCGGCCCCTCCACGCTGGGGCCCGGCAAGCGCCTTTACGGGCTGATGCCGAATAACCACTTGGGGTGGGTTGACGAGCGTGCCGTCGACAATGAAATGGTTCCTCGTATGTCGGCGGAACTCACTCGCCACGCGGGGTAGGCGTCCCGGACGTAACGCGCCCCCCGCATTTGAGGCTACTTAACCAAGGCTCGGAGCGGAGGTAAGCAGCGGGATGATCTCCCTGAGAGTCGGCAGGCCATCAGGCGAATTGGGTGCCATGCAGGGCATCGTCGGGTTGTCGTCTTTCAGAAGGTTGGACACCAACGCCTGCATGGACGGAAGTTTGGTCAGCCCACCGTGCCCGACAATGTCATTGGGGCACAGATCTTGGGTGATGATATTGGTGTAGTCACCCGGGCCGTCCATCAGATTGATGTCATACGGTGCGGCGTTGATTTCCTGTTTCGTCGTGATGGCGTAGTACTTGATGCCCGGCAGCGCTTCCGACGGAGTGTTGAGCGCGCGAATACTCTCGCCCTCCGAGGACATCTCTAAGCATGTGTCACTGGGACTCTTGAGCAGCTCTTTCGGAACATAAAGCCGTGCATTCGGTGGCGGGCATTGACCTTTGCGCAGGGCATCGGCGTGATGGGGCGATCCCTTGATCATCCCGGAAAGTATCACGGCTTTTCGGACGAAATCGGCACCGCCGAAATCTTTGAGCCAGTACCGAGTGACGAGTCCACCTTGGGACCACGTCACGACGTCGAACTTATCGTGCCCAGTTTCTTCCTTCAGCTTGTCGACGTAGGTGGCCAAGCGTGCCGAGTTGCCCTTGACGGTCACATAGGGGCTGGTGGTCGGATCGTCTGGCTCCCATGTCATGAAGCCATGAACGTCTAATCCGTGCTTGCGCAGGCTATCTGCATACGATTCCGCGGACTCCCGTGATTCATTGGAGGCGGAAACGTAGATGACTGGGAGCGGACCGTCGGTGGATGGTGATTCGGCGGCCGCCGGAGGTTGGGCGTCACCAGCGTGGGCAGGCAGGGACGACAGCAATAGCGTGATCGCGGCCGTGAGGATGACACACAGGAAGAACACTGTGCGACGGGGAGCGGTCATGGAGATCATGAGGCTAACCTACCCCACTCGGCCGCGCGTAGCTACAGTGTTGGTAACTTAATTCTGTCTAGCCGTTGTTTTTAGCTAGCCGTCAAATTTTTCCAACAGGGCGAGCGCCGATTCTTTCCCTAGAGCGTTCGCAGCTAAGGGGCTATCCCCTGTCAGAAGATTCCTATCCCACGTGATTGCTCCGGACATGTCCTCGTTGGAAATGGTGATACCGGCTTCCTGGAGCTTCTCCCCCAGCTTCCACGGCATCTCGCCCGGTAGATAGCCAATCTCAATGTTGGCGCCGAAGTCGAGGGCATCCGGGAAAGCCACGACGCTATATCCGGCGAAAGGATTCTCGTCGGCCCCGATACCCGCCGCGAGGAGAGCTGCAGGCCCGTGGCACAACGTGATAATGAGCCGATCATTGTTCAGGAAGTAGCGCAGCGCTTCGCCAACTGAACTATCCGACGGCACGCCATTCATGGCGCCGTGACCACCTGGGATGAACACTGCGGCGTAATCGTCGAGCCCTTGTGCAACGACATCGCTCAGCTTCTTGGGCTGCTTAAAAGCGCTTTTCATTGCATCCCATGCATCGTTGACCGCGTCGTCCTCCGACGGGAACGCCCACCATTCGAACTTCGTCGAGCTGCCTGAGATGGTCGCGACATCGACCCCGAAACCTGCTTTGTGCATGTGATAGAGGGGAAGGAGCGTTTCCACGGGGTGGTTGCCGGTAGAGAAGAACGTGCCGTTCTGCATCGGCATGTAGCGCTCTTCGGTCGCAATAACGAGGACTTTCCACCGGTCGCCGGTGTACGTGTCTTCGGTGGCGAGCCCGGAGAAATCGGTGGTGTCTGCGGTGTATTGCTCGAGAGAGTATGCCGAGGGGAAGAAGGCGTTATCCTCCGCCGGATCAGAGGTTGGCTTGCGGTTATCGTCAATCTTCGTTGCGTGCTGTTGGACAAATTCCTTTGCTTTAGTAGCCATATCGCCTTTCTACAAGGAATGGCGGGATCGTGCCACCGGTACGAGTCGGCCACAGGCTAACAACACCGGCAAAATATCCCCGACGGGTACTCCACCGGCGATGATTAGTTAAGCGCCTTCGCTAACTATTGTTTCCTGGTTACGCTTACTTCTTTATGGCGCTGATTTCTAATTCCAGCGCAACGGCGTCGGAAATTAAAACTCCGCCAGTTTCCAGAGCCGTATTCCAGGACAACCCGAAGTCTTTTCGAGAAATGGTGATGCCACCTTCGAACCCAACACGCACGTTGCCGAATGGGTCCTTAGCCTCGCCGCCGAATTCGAACGGAATCGTCACAGACTGGGTGGTTCCTTTAATCTCCGCCGAGGTGGAGGTGAACGTTAATGTTGGGTTGCTTTCCACATCCAGAAAATCACCTGATTTGACGTGCTTATCACGGTCCTCAAAATGAATCAGCTTGTGCCGTCACATTCACCTTGATTGACGACGGATCAGAGGCGTCTCCGGAGGCTTCCCCGGTGAAGTCGGAGAACGATCCGCGGACCTTCGTCACCATGGCGTGGCGAACAACGAATCCTAAACGAGAGTGCGATGCATCAATGTCGTAGGTTCCGTTGATAGTGGACAGGTTCGTCATTGTTTTCTCCTTTTTAAGTGCTTGACGCATTGTGCCCGTGCCACTTTATGTGACATATCAACTATATTGCTCACCTTTTGGTGATTTGTCAACAAAATGGCGGAAAATATCTCACAGAGGACTGATAAATGGGGCGGCTGGCCGATAAACGGCTACTGATATCTAGTCGGCAGCTGAACCCACTTTCATGAAGCATTTATGGGTGTAACGTGCCACGATCCAGAGCCACCGGTGCATGGATTTTTGGATTGTATTCCTAGACTAAAGATCATGACGACGACACACATGGATCCGACCTCAACCTCTGTCATGGAGGCGGAATCCCCCATCACTCATCCCCACGCCGATGAGGACCCACAATTCCGGCGTTTTCTAAACACCCTTCAAGCGGACGGCAAAGAACTTATCGACTATGCGGACGACGGACTGTCCCGCATCGCACAGGCACACGATGCCTCGCACTACCTGCTCGTTCCGAAGGGGATCATGCGCCCGGACAGCGCCGACCAGGTCGCCCGCATCATGGCGGCCGCCGACCGGTGCAATCTGCAGGTCAGCTTCCGAGCTGGTGGGACCAGCCTGTCCGGGCAGGCGACAACTGACGCGGTGATGGTCGATACCCGACGGCGGTTCCAAGACATCGAGGTTCTGGATAATGGCCGCAAGGTGCGCGTTCAGCCGGGCGCGACGATCCAAATGGTTAACGCCTATTTGTCGCTATACAAACGCAAGCTAGGTCCAGATCCTGCGTCGTCAAGTGCGTGCACGATTGGCGGCGTGGTGGCGAATAATTCCTCCGGGATGCATTGCGGTACGCAATTCAATACCTATCAGACGCTGGATTCCTTGGTATTTATTCTCTCTAGCGGAACTGTCATTAACTCAGCTGACCACGATGCTGAGCAACAATTCCGCACGCAGGAGCCAGAGTTGTTTGACGCTCTCGTTCAAATGCGTCGGCAGATTACGTCGAGTCCTGACTTAGTGCGGAAAATCAAGCATCAATACTCAATGAAGAACACCTTGGGGTATGGCCTAAATTCATTCTTGGATCATGAGTCCCCGCTCGATATTTTCACGCACCTCTTAATCGGTTCGGAAGGTACTCTGGCATATATTGCCGAGGCTACGTTTAATACGTTGGAAGTAAAACCACGAGTTTCTACGGGGCTCTTGGTTTTCTCTAACCTGATCGACGCGTCATCGGCAGTTCCTCAGCTGGTTGCGGATGGATTTCAGACTGCTGAGCTTCTAGATGCGACGAGTCTCAAGGTGGCACAGCGGACGGGGTCGGTAGCGCGGTCAATTCGCGAAATTGACGTGAAGGATCACGCTGCGTTGCTGGTGGAGTTCACTGGAGACAGCGACGACGAACTGCACGACCGGTATTCAGCTGCGCTCCCCCATCTTGAAGCAATGCCATTGGCGGTGCCACACGAGATGACGTCGGATAAAAAAGAACGAAATCTCTTGTGGGCAACGCGAAATAATTTGTATGCTGCCGTTGCGGGAGCTCGGCCGAGCGGAACGAACGCGTTGCTGGAGGATGTTGTCGTGCCGGTCCAGGATTTGGGTCGCGCGTGCGATGATCTCACGCATCTTTTCCGAAACCACGATTATCCCGGATCCGTTATTTTCGGTCACGCAAAAGATGGCAATGTTCACTTCCTCTTAAATGAACAATTCCGGGATGTGAAGAAACTTCAGCGATATCAACGTTTCACCGAGGATATGGTTGACGTCATTCTGGGCTATAACGGCTCGTTAAAGGCGGAGCATGGAACGGGACGTATTATGGCTCCGTTTATTGAGCGCCAATTTGGTTCAGAGTTGTACCAGATTATGCGTCGGATTAAGGATGCGGCTGATCCGAAGCGAATGCTCAATCCCGGGGTTATCATTACCGACGATCCTCATGAGTACGTTGAGCATTTGAAGGTGGCGGACCGCATCGAAAAGGTGGCGGACCGGTGCGTTGAGTGCGGATACTGCGAGCCGGTCTGCCCGTCGCGCAATCTGACGTTGACGCCACGCCAGCGGATCGTTGTTCGTCGTGAGATTGCTGCGGCGAAGAACCGCGGGGACACAACGTTGGCCACCGAGTTGCAGGAACGGTGGCAATACGACGGGCAAGATACGTGCGCGGTGGACGGGATGTGCCTCACGCGCTGTCCCGTGGGTATTAATACGGGAGATTTGATTCGTCAATTGCGTGCGGATACTGCCGGCAGTGTTGCACAGAAGGGCTGGAAGGCTGCGGCACACGGGTGGAACCTAGCTGCCAAGGCTGGCTCGCTGGCGATGACTGCAGCGCATGCCGTTCCGTCGTCCTTGCCGACGGCTGCCACGAGGGTTGCGCGAAAGATGGTCGGCGATGACACGATGCCGCTTTATAAAAATGCGCTGCCCCAAGGTGGCCCTCTGCGCCGTGATGTATCAACCGACCACGCGGATTTTGTTTTCTTCCCCACATGCGTCAACGAAATGTTCGGTGGTATTGATGGGGACGGAAAGCGGGCGATGAATGCTACCAAGGCTTTCGAGGCTGTCGCGCAGCGTGCGGGGCTCACGTGGCGCACCCCGAAAGGTATCGGTGGCATGTGCTGCGGTACGCCGTGGAAGTCCAAGGGCATACTGGAGGGCTACGAGGTCATGTGCACACGCGTGCTCTCTGGGTTGTGGGAAGCGTCGGAGGAAGGCAAGCTGCCAATTGTGTGCGATGCTGCCTCCTGCACAGAGGGCATTCAGGTCATGCGAGACACTGTTAACAAGGCTGCGGCCTGCGACCCTAAGTGGGAGAAAGTGCAGGTGATGGATGCCGTCGAGTTCTGCGTACGTTATTTGCTTTCTCACTTGGAAGCGAAGCGACAGCTGGACTCTCTGGTACTCCACCCCACGTGTTCTCTGACTCATTTAGGTCTTATCGACGAGATGTGCGCGATTGCGCGCGTTGTCGCCCGGGATGTGACGGTGCCGAAGCATTGGGGCTGCTGCGCGTATGCGGGTGATCGTGGGATGCTTCACCATGAGTTGACGAAGAGTGCCACGCGGGCGGAGGCACATGAGGTCAATGAGCGACCGTACTCTGCTTATGCCTCGATCAACCGGACATGCGAGCAAGGAATAACCGAAGCAACTGGCCAGAATTATCAGAACCTGTTCCAGCTTTTGGAATGGGCGACGCGACAAGAAAAAGAGGAGACAACGGCCTAGGAACTGTGGTCAGGCTAAGCGTCATTCATTCGCGTGACTCTCGGGACTGCGGAATCCATATAAGCCTCTAAGCAGCGAAAATGCGGCCCATGCGGCGAAGTCACACCGATCATAACTACTGGTTGCCAGTGCCGATACTGACTTACTGTCTAGGTCTGCGTAATAATCAACCTATTCATAGCCAGTGTCTTTATAGCCGGCCTATTCGCGGACATCTGTCCTCGGGAAAGCTTTTAACAAGCGACACCGATTCGATGGAATCTGCCAGGGCGTACACCAGGAGACCTCACCACGGCGCATATCAACGCGGCCCCTATCACGCACCAAAATATTAGGGATAGCGTTGGGACTGCCTCCCGGTCTTGCCGGCACGCTTCTTGTTAATGGGGCGGTTAGCGGGCAAGTCTAGGCTCGGCACAGGCATCTGTTCCTGACACGCCCCCTGTCTCCGAGGCTTCGGCGATGGCTCAACTCGCCGCTTCCCGTCCCGCGACTTCGGAAGAGTCAACAGCCCCTGACACGGGAACAGCCGAGCTTATCGAGCGGAATCCAAAGTACCAGGCTAATCACAATGACGGAGCTGGCGCGGCTGATTCGATGCGGTGAGTAGATAGAATAGCAACCTCACCTATTGTCTTAATTACCCTTCATTCCACAACACAGGTTCGTGATGGCACACGAAAACCCAGCTAACTTGTACACCGGAGGTATTACTGAGTTTGCGACCGACCGGGTGGGTGCGTCGTCACTCACAACAACGGGCAAGGTCTCAGACTGGCATAAGAATTGGTCTACGAGGAATGATGAGTTCAAACGGATCATCGACCGCATCCTCAGAATGCCGTCGTTGTTGAAATTCGCGGAATGAGAGATTCTTCGCTAGACGAATCTGTGCCGGCCGGCACCGGTGAAGAGTCATCGGTGCCGACGGAGGCGATCGTTGGTGCGTTGCAAGACGAATTCGATGGTCATGTTTCACAGGACAAATTTGAGGCAGAGCCCGGTTATACCGTGACTGATTACCTTCAGAAAAAGGGACATTCTGTCCTACAGGTTGAGTTAAGCCGCAGCCTCCGAGACCCCAGCTAGACAGACCTTGGATCATCTAACCCGTGTGTTTTCCAAGGCGGCTGACAAATTCCCGCAACTATCAACGACACCTAGAGCAGATGGGGGAAGCCGGTCCGCTACATCTCTCGTAAGTAGGCTCTGTGTGACAGCCGAAACGAGGTAAGCTCCCGCTCACCCTTGATTACAACGCACCTAGGGATGCTCCAGATGAGGATGGAGCAGATCCCGCAAAACGCTCACTCCCCGACAGCTTCCGCGGCAATCTCTTCTACCTCGTCCGCTGTATCCGGCCGATCAAACTCAAACCCGTCTAAACTCAGCACCCGTGCAGCGACTCGCACCGAGGACACCAACCACACACCGTCGGCCGCTTTGAGATCGTCAAGCGTGAGACGACGCTCCTCACACTCCCAACCACGCTCGCGCGCAATTCCGAACATGGAAGCTTGCGTCGTACCTGCAAGAATTCCCGCATCAGTTTTCGATGTCATCATGCGGCGATCAGAGACCACGATCACAGTCGACGTCGGCCCCTCCAACACGGCACCGTCGTCGGAAATGAAAATGACGTCGTCAAAGTCATGCTCATGGGCATAGCGCAGAGCCGCCATATTCGCTGCGTATGAGAGGGTTTTCGCGCCAATCAATGCCCATGGTGATCGCTCCGACAAATCCAGGCGGAACCCTCGCTCCGCGGACATCACCTTCACGCCCTCGCGACGGCCACGCTCGACTTCCTCCGACATCGGAGCCACCGTAATCCACCCCGTCGGCCGCCCCGTCGACTCGCGGCCACGAGACAGCACCCACCGCAGGCCACAATCGCGATCCGCTAACTCCGGGTACTGCTTCTTCCACTCCTCCACGGCCAAATCCGTCGCGCGGCCCCACAAATCCAGGTCCGGCTCGGGCAACCCCAACATCGTGGCCGAACGACGGAACCGCTTCGCATGCCGGTCTAGATTCCGCACACTTCCCCCACGGAGCATCAACGTCTCAAAAATTCCGTCGCCACGAACCGCGGCAAGGTCGTCGGCAAACAACAGTGGCTGGGACGAATCGTGGACACGGGGCTCGCGCCCTACCGAATCCAAACCTGCGTGCAACACAGAGACAACGAGCAGGGGGTTCGTACCCGGCGACTGGGGCGACAACGGCCAAAGCACAGATGAAGCAGAAGACATATCCGTATTGTATGACGACCCTGGGACATATCCGGGGCGAAACATTTCATGATAATCACCACATTCCCGGCTACACTGACACTCGTGGCCACCCGCGAAGCTTCGAACACCAGCAAGACCCCCGGAGAAACGCCCACTCCCACGACATATCAGAGCCTGCTTCTCGACACCACCGACGGAGCCGCCGACGCGCCCGACGGGCATCAACAGCACGGTGTGGCCTGGCATTATGGGAACCCCTTTGGTGAACAACGGGCATTTGAGCGATCTGCGGGAGCCGTCGATAGATCCCATCAGCGGGTACTCCAGATCAGCGGGGCGGACACGCTGTCGTGGCTGAATTCGCTGATCAGCCAAAAGATTGATGCGCTCGCCGCTGGTTCGACTACTCACGGGCTGATCTTGGATGCGAAGGGGCACATCGAACACGCGTTCACTATCGTGCGGCCTAAAGAATCTTTGCTCACACGTGCCGACGAGCCCACCGTCTACCTGGTCTCCGAACCAGAGAGTTTCGACGCTCTTCAGACATATCTGACACAAATGGTCTTTTGGTCCGCAGTGAGCGTTCACGAAGTAGCTCTTGCCCTCATTACCGTCATCGGCCCGGACACGTCGACGGTTATGGCCCACGTCTTAGAAGACAATCACGCTCCGGGTACGCCGGCGACTACTACCCCGCCCGATACGCTTCCCGAAGGAACGATCACATTCACCGATTCCCTCGTCGGCACGAAAGATTTTGTCCATCTTTTGGTGCCCAGGCCTGCGCTTACCGACGCTTTCACGGCGCTCATCAATGCGGGTGCGAAGCCAACCGGCCTCATGGCCTACGAAGCGGAACGGGTCAAAGCGGTCATACCGGAGGTACACGCTGACCTTGACAATCGCACTGTGCCGCACGAGATAGAAGCCTTTATCGGAACCTCCGCCAGCGCGCCGACCCAGCGGGCAACCGTCGACGATGGGCCCACGGCCTCCTTCGTTCACCTGAACAAAGGGTGCTATCGCGGGCAAGAGATAGTGTCACGGATACAAAACCTCGGGCGCCCGCCCCGGCTTCTGGTCAAACTCCAAGTTGACGGTTACTCGGCCCGCCGGCCCGAACCAGGTGAAGCGATCACCTTTGGGAAACGGAAGGTTGGCCGAATCGGAACCGTCGTTGACGACTGCGACGAAGGACCTATCGCGCTAGGACTCGTCAAGCGGAGCATCGTCGAAAAAGCAATCGGCAGTGGGGCAACCGGTGGGGCACGGTCGGCAGTGGGGACACAAATAACCGCCCTTGAGGTCGACGGCACAACGCTCGCCATCGACCCCGACACCACTCACCTGGACGAAGCCCCCAAAGCCGGACGACAAGCCGTCGACAAGCTGCGTGGAAAAACGCGCTAACTGAAACGCCGTAACCAAGGACCTCCTCAACCAACCAACCACGCCACGCGCGCCGGTACACCAGACTCAGAGCGCTCCCATACCTTCACACTCCGGGCACCTACCCCGAATTTTTAGTCAATAAGGGCCCTGTGCGCTGCAACAACGGCGCAATTCGGCGACATAGCGTCCCCCTATGCAG
>NZ_QFRA01000030.1 GCF_003243515.1 Corynebacterium kroppenstedtii | reverse complement strand
CGTCCGCGCGTGTAACGCCACAGCCTGGGCGCCCTCCGCGGCGGCAATCGCACCCGCGTCCAAAAACGTCAGATGGTCGTCGTCGATACCCGTCCGCATTTTGACCGTGACAGGGATCGTCGTTCCCTCGACACCACGGACGGCCGCTGCGACAATCTCGCCGAACAGGCGTCGCTTATAGGGCAGTGCAGCTCCGCCACCTCGTCGAGTCACCTTCGGCACCGGGCACCCAAAATTCATGTCGATGTGGTCAGTCAGGTTGTTGTCGGCAATCATGCGAGCAGCTTCGTACGTCCACTTCGGATCCGTCGTGTACAACTGCATGCTGCGTGGTGTTTCTTCGGGAGCGAACTCCGTCATGTGCAGAGTTTTCTCGTTCCTCTCGACGAGTGCTCGCGCGGTCACCATCTCGCAGACATAGAGCCCCGACGTCGTCCCCGTTTTTTCTATCTCGAGTTCACGACACAACAACCGAAAAGCCACATTTGTTACCCCCGCCATAGGTGCAAGAACGACGGGGGACGATAGCTCAAATGGGCCGATTCGGAGGGGTGCGCGGGATCCAGAAATCACCGTGCCAGTGTAAACGTGTGTGAATCTCACACCAAGCGAGGGAAGGGGAAACCCATTTAGGGGAATAGTCTGGGCTAAGACTGCCGTTTCTGTCCTCCTCTTGACCTAAAGTGGTACACGTAACAACACACCACGATCGTGGTGCGCCTCACCGAGCGGTGCCCCCTCGACGACACACCAAATTACGGACGTGGAATGTAGCGAGAACCCCCGATTGACCAGGAATTGCGGCGGGAGCACAGGAGGAAAATATGTCAGGACGGATAGCCAACCCGAAGTTGCAAGGCCTCATCATGAGTGCCGACGAAGCCGCCGCCAAGATCAACCCCGGCGATCAGATCGGCTTCAGTGGATTCACCGGTGCCGGATATCCCAAAGAATTCCCTCAAGCCCTGGCCCGCCGGATCAAAGAGGCACATGACCGCGGTGAAGAATTCAAAGTCAATGTGATGACTGGTGCATCGACTGCCCCGGAACTCGACGGCGCATTAGCCGAGGTCAACGGCATCAACTGGCGCATGCCGTACCAATCTGACCCGACTCTTCGTAAGCGGATCAACGCTGGCGACACGTACTACAGCGACATTCACCTCTCACACTCGGGAATGCTCCTGGACCAGGGGTTTTTCGGGCCAACCGACGTGGCCGTCGTTGAGGCGGTGCGCATTAAGGAAGATGGGGCAATCATTCCCTCGTCGTCCGTCGGTAACTCGACAAACTACCTGCGTAATGCCAAGAAAATCATTATTGAGGTTAACTCCTGGCAGTCCGAAGACCTCGAAGGCATGCATGACATCTGGAGCTATGGTCAGCTGCCTAACCGTCAGCCGATTCCGATCACCGACCCCGGTGACAGGATCGGAACCCCCTACATTGATATCGACGTCGACAAGGTCATCGCAGTCATCGAAACCGACGCTGCGGACCGCAACTCGCCGTTCAAGCCGATCGACGACGATTCCAAGAAGATCGCCAACTACCTGCTTGATTTCCTCGACGGAGAGGTCAAGGCTGGGCGCCTGACCAAGGAACTGCTTCCGATGCAGTCCGGTGTGGGGAACATTCCGAACGCTGTTCTCGCGGGGCTGTTGGAAGGACCGTATCACCACATCACGTCCTACACGGAGGTTATCCAGGACGGGATGATCGACCTGATGGACCAGGACACCATGACGGTGGCGTCGGCAACCGCATTCTCGCTGTCGCCGGAATACGCGCACCGGGTCAACGAAAATGCTGCTGAGTACGCCAAGAAGATTGTTCTGCGCCCGCAGGAAATCTCCAACCACCCAGAAGTTATCCGACGCCTCGGCGTGATTGCATGTAACGGAATGATTGAGGCCGACATTTACGGCAACGTCAACTCCACCCACGTCACGGGCTCCAAGATGATGAACGGCATCGGCGGATCCGGCGACTTTACACGTAATGCCTTTGTGTCGTGCTTCGTGTCGCCATCGCGCGCAAAGGGCGGCGCTATCTCCGCCATCGTGCCCATGGTTTCCCACGTTGACCACAATGAGCACGACGTCGACGTGATCATCACTGAGCAGGGTCTGGCAGATCTGCGTGGACTTGCTCCGCGGCAGCGTTCCCGGAAGATCATCGAGAACTGTGCCTACCCGGACTATCGCGAGCCGCTGTTGGAGTACGTGGAGCGGGCAGAGAAGAACGCATCCGGATTGCACACTCCTCATGACCTCCACGAGGCATTCAATTTCCACACTCGTTTCATGGAAACTGGCTCCATGATGCCGGAGAAGTAGTTGACGGTGGCGGCGGCCTGGGCGGTTCTCCAGGCCGTTTGCCAGGCGTCCGCTGTCATGATCTATACTGACTAGCGCACATTCAAACATTGTGTTGAGTGCTGCCATTTGCTTTCGTGGTGGTGGCAGTAGTTAGCGCTTAATCAGAATGTGTGTGGGCCTTTAGCTCAGCTGGTAGAGCTACGGACTTTTAATCCGCAGGTCGAGGGTTCGAGCCCCTCAGGGCCCACAACAATGCCCCTCACCGGAATTGCCTGGTGAGGGGTATTTGCGTTAGTCCTTCTGTACGCTGATGTCGTTGTGAGCTAGCCATTCTTTTGCAATACGCGCGGCCCGTTTCTGATCGGTGACGCTTTCGTTATTGAGCTCCGCCAGGTCCTCCGTCGTCATCTTTTTACTTATTGAATTGATGATGTCCTCTGCTTTTCCATCCTTAAAGTTATTCAATTTTTTACTAGCAAGAGGAACGACATTTGACGGGAGGAGCAGGTGCTGTGGGTCATCGAGAACAGTGAGATTATTTTTCTTGATGGCTGGATCTGCGCTGAAGATGTTCGCCACTTGGATTTTTCCGTCCGTCAGCGCCTTGACCGTTAATGGCCCGCCGGAATCTTCGATAGGTGTGAAATCAACATCGACGCCGTACACCGCTTTAAGACCCTTCGGCCCGTAGGGGCGGGATTCAGCCTCTGAGGGTCCTCCGTATTTCACTGACCCCGGTATGCTCGCGAGGTCACCGACGCTGTGAAGGTGGTAACGCTGGGCAAAGTCATGGGTAACGGTGTATGTGTCCTGGTCCGATGCAGGGGAGTAGTTCAAGAGGTGAAGCCCCTGTGGCGTGGCGCGAACGAGGTCGTGATACACGTCGTCAGGATCCTTCGCAGCTGTCGTGTTGTCATTATCTCCGTGTGATGATTCTTCCTTGAAGTACTGAAGTAAGTTCCCCGAATATTCAGGGACAAGGTCGATGGATTGGTTCTCTATTTCAGGGATATAGACCTCACGCTGACCAATCCGAAATTGTCTATCAACCTTAATGTCGTTCTTTTCGAGCGCTTGAGCATAAATTTCGGCGATTATTTCATTCGAATAGTAGTCCTGTGAACCGATGACGATGGTGTCTGAATCAGCGCTCCCGGTGGACAAAGGATTAGATCGCGCGCACGACGATAACGTGAGGATAAGAAGGCATAAGATAATAAGGGTTGCAATAACCGTGAGAGACCGTGATCGGAACGGCGGTCTCATACGTGATAGAAACGTGTTCCCGTCGGAAAACAAGGGTCGGTGTGGTGCGGTGTGTGCGTAATCCAACTGGTTGATGGTCATGGTAAGTATCCCAGCTTTGGTGTCGTCATTTCGTGTGCGGGGGCGGGAGTTTGTATCCATTACATAGGTGCCCTTACATAGCTATCGTTAGCTCAAGTTTGAAGGCTTAATGAACGCCGAAACGATTCCCGGCCCACTTCTGAACACACCCAAGAGCTGCATCAATGACAACCGCGAGAGCAATGACAATAAGTGACGATCCCAACATTTCGGAATAATCACGTGATTTCAATCCTGCGAACAAAAAGCGCCCAAGCCCAATATCAGCGGTATATGCCGCCAGCGTTGCGGTTGCGATGACTTGTAATGTTGCTGCCCGGATTCCACCCATAATGACGGGCAATGCCAGTGGTAATTCGACGGAAGTGATGACTTGCCAGGGTGTCATCCCGATTGCTTGGGCTGCCGATGGAATATCGGGTGAAATCGATTCCACGCCGGAATAGGCCCCGGCTAATAAGGATGGAATAGCTAACACAATGAGTGCGAGGGTGGGCGCTTTCAATCCGATTCCCAGCCACAGGCCGAATAGCGTCAGCAATCCCAATGTGGGGATCGCGCGTGCTGCTCCGGTCAGTGCGCCAATGAGGCCGGCTCCTCGTCGAATATGTCCGATGACTATTCCCGTTGGTATTGCTAGCACAGAAGAAATAGCCACAATCATCAGCGTGAACCATAGGTGTTCAATTAAACGCTGGGTGATGGAATTGTTTCCCGACCAATGGTCTGCCGAAAAAGCCCAGCTTAGGGCCTCGATCAAATAGTTCATGATGATGCGCCACCCGATGCGTGGCTCCACGGAGTGAGTAGCCAGGTAAAGCCTTGAATGATGGCGTCGATGATGAGAGCAACAATGATCGTGGCGACGATACCTGCGGTAACCTCCGCTGTAATGCCGCGTTGAAAACCGTCGGTGAGCAGTGAGCCCAAACTAGGGATACCGACAAGAGCGCCGATGGTGACCAGGCCAATCGTGGATGACGCGACCACGCGGAGTCCTGACACGATGACGGGGATAGCCAGCGGGAGGTCGACTTTCCACAGGATTGTGCGGGGGGAGTGCCCGAGGGCGAGTGCCGCGTCCCGAGTGTGCGCATCGACGGAGGCGAATGCGTCGGCCGCGGTGCGGACAAGTAACGCCACACCATAGACCGTGAGTGCGGTGATCATCGTGAGATTTGATCGTAATGGTGTGCCAATGATGATCGGAATCGTAATGATGAGTGGTAAGGAAGGCACTGCGTACATGAGAGAGGCCGCATTTAGCAATGACCTACCAAATAGAGGGTGGGAGAATGCATAGCGACCGATTGGAATGGCAATAAGCAGTGAGAAAAGAATCGGAGGCAGCGCTAATTCAAGGTGTTGGCGCGTTAGTTCCGCGATATCCTCCCAATTGGTGACCACCCAGTTCATGAGGTAAGAACCCCCACGCTTCTTCCATAGGAATCAACAGCAACTGTTTGCCCATTAACCGTTTGCGTTGTCAATTGTCTATTCGTATTACTTGCTCCAGTAAACGACGCAACGAAGTCATTCTTTGGGTTGGTCATTATCTCGGAAGGCGACCCATGCTGCGATATCAAGCCACCTTTTTCGAGAATAACGACCGAGTCGCTAAGCCGAAATGCTTCGTCGATATCGTGGGTTACAAAGAGGATTGTTTTCCCTAATTCTTGTTGGAGGCGCAGGAGCTCGTCTTGCAATTCCCGACGGACGATTGGGTCGACAGCTCCGAAGGGCTCATCCATGAGCAGGATATTCGGGTTGGATGCAAGGGCCCGTGCCACACCGACCCGCTGCTGCTGGCCGCCCGAGAGCTGGTGAGGGTATCGCTTGGCTAATGTAGGATCGAGCCCCACGCGCTCCATAATCCTTCGTGCGTTTTTCCGAGCCTCGCGGCAGGGTGCGCCTTGGAGCGTCGACACAACCGCAATATTCGCCTCGACTGTTTTGTGGGGCATGAGCCCGCCAGATTGTATGACATATCCGATTCGACGACGGAGGTTGACGGCGGACTCATCCATGACGCTGTGATCGTCGATGCAGACTTGGCCGCTCGTGGGCTCGGTCATGCGGTTAACCATGCGTATTAACGTCGTTTTTCCCGAGCCAGACGTGCCGACGAGTGACACGATGTGATGCGATGGTACGACCAGTGAGAAATCGTGGACGGCTGTTGAGCCATCTGGGTAGGTCTTGGATACGTGATCGAAGGTAATCAATTATTAGGCCTCCTCAGCAATAGTCTCGAGGCTATCAGAATTCGACGTACCAGTGCCTGGGAGCAGTGTGGGAGAGTGTTTTTCTGGGGTTGAGGAGCTGTTGGGGCAGTGGACGTAAAAAGAGGCGGTCTACCAGGCAATTTTGTGAATTTTAGGTGGTTAACGTAGTCTGTAGCAGCTGCTGCAGAGAACTCTGTAGCGCGTGCTCTCATCGTCTAGTGGCCTAGGACTCCGCCCTTTCACGGCGGCAACACGGGTTCGAACCCCGTTGAGAGTACAGCCCCCCTCGCCTGTAATCACAGGCGAGGGGGTATTTTTCTTTTGTCAAATCGGGATCTTCGCCCCGCTTGACTACATTTTGGCTACATCCGAAACGGGCTGTCCGCTCCCTGGTCGCGTATAAGCCTCGTAAAGCTCCCTTGTGATACGTAAAGCCCGCGCTCAATGCGGGCTTTACGAGTTGGTGCCCGAGGTCTTATTTCAACCCTGGCTTCCGAGACTGAATATATACGTTTTTAGTTTAGAGCCGCAATGGAACACGAGAGTGGAGCGTTTTGGTGAATACCCGGGTTATCGGTTGTGAAAAACAGGCGGAGCGCCAGCTAATGCGACTCGCTGGTACAAGACGGTCTATCCCTTGGCGTCTTCCTTGCTTGAGCTCTCTTTCTTTGCTTTTTTGCGCTTTCGGGCCCAGAAATCGACATTCCAGATAATAGTGTTCATGTGAATCACCATTAGTGGAAAGAACCATTTAGGAGTGTGACCCGAATACATGGGATCATCTTCGTCGGATACGGCGATTTTCTTGGCCCCGTAATAACACCACATAACATCGATGATGATTGTTGCAAGAAGAGTTTGCCAGTCCATAAACACATAAATGGGGGCCAAAGACGCGGTAAAGAGGAAATGGAGCGTTCCGACTAACCATTAGCCAAGAAAGAAATTATGTCCCCCGAGGCACGAGCTCCACACCGCAAATTTGTATGCGCGGGATTTCGTTCTTTTTACTTCTTTGAAGTTAACATAGCGAGAGTCGAGGTCGTGCTTCTCAGGGATGTAGTCAAACACAATACGTACCCTCCGGATATCGAAAACCTAGTCGCTATCGCGCTGGATCTGTTTTTATGATTTTTCCGATTCCTATTGAACTCAATGGAACAGATAATTCCCAGAAGTAGGCCAATTCCTCCGATCTCTTTCGGAAGGAAACCAAAGACATACAGGAAGCAGGCGACAACACCGACCACGCCGCCGATCGCAGTTAGGTATGAGATCCTCTTTGAAGAGGACATCTAGTTCACCTCATCTAGTTTGCGGTGGGCGGCTATCACTCCCCTGAGCGTGTGATACTTGGCTTAGTATATCCAACTTTGTTCCAATGTCGTTTCACTCGAAGGTATTTAGCGCTGTTCAAGTCGGTCCCGCTCGTTTCTAGCAGTCGCGCATACCCATTGAACTTCCAATCAGGAAGCAATCCAAAAACGCCCGGCAAACAGCAGCCGGGCGGGTACACGGTGTATCGATCTACGAGAGATCTTTAATGACGTCCATTCCTCGCTTCGGGTAATCGGTGATAAGCCCGTCGACGCCCGCGTTATCGATAAAGTACTTGATGGTCTCTTTATTGTTGACTGTCCAGGGGAGAACTCTGATATTCATCCCGTGCGCTTTTTCTACATAGTCGCGATCTGCGACGGGGTGGAAGTCCTTGTCGCCAACTTTCGTGTCGTAGGGCTGTGCATAGCCAGGCGACGTGATCTGAGCCCCGAGCGTCTGGATCGCCTTGAGAACATCACCGTCGTACTTCTCGTAGGTGTAATCGGCTAGCCACGGTGAATCTTTTTTCCACGTAGTCTCGTCGTACAACGCGGCCAAGGTGACGTCGGGCTGTTGTTCTTTCAGCAGCTTGAGTGAGCGCCAGTCGAAACTTTGGATGGTCACTTTGTCACGAACACCGTATTGGTCAACAACACCCATGATGGTTGAGACGAATTCTTCCGGTGTCGCCGAGACTTCCCGCTTATCCGCCTCAATCTTCGTTTCGATGTTGTAGCGGACGTCGGCTCCTTTTTCTTTAACGAGGTCAAAAACGTCGTTGAGCTTCAGAATATGGTTATCGGGGGCCACCTTCTGATCTGGAAAATCAGCGAGCTTCTTGTCACACTTCAGCGTGCTGATTTGATCCCACGTCAGATCATGAACATTTTTGCCGACGTACGGGAACTGCGGATCATCAGGCGTGGCGGGTTGGGTGTCAGAGCATTTCTCGTCTTCGATTTTCGGATCGTGCCACACCGCCGGCACGCCGTCCTTCGTAAGGACAATGTCCATTTCGAGAGTGCGCGCGCCTTCATCGATCGCCGTTTCAAAAGCTTGTTTGGATTCTTCGGTGTTCTCACCACGGCCACCGCGGTGTGCCTGAAGGTCAAAACTCGAGAGATCGACGTGGTTCCCGTTGGTCTTCTCTGCGGACTGTGTCGTCGAGTCTGTTGCCGACGAGACGCTGGAGGTGTCATTGTCAGAGCTGCTGCATGCTGCAAGTGACCCGACGGCTGTGAGCAAAAGTGCTGCGGTGTAAATCCGTGCCCGGGGAGTTCTCATTACTTGGCTCCTTCGTCGTTACTCTGCGCGGTGCTGTTGGTGGTTGCCTCGGTTGTCTCAGTTGTGTCAGTCGCGTCCGCCGGGGTCGCGTTGGCCTTGGAATGATGCTCCATCAGCAATTTCTCGTCCTTGCCGACGCCGGCGATAAGAGCAATTGCGATGAAGGCGCAGACCAGCAGGAAGATGAAAGTGACATTCCATCCCCAGTGCTTGATGATAAAGCCGATTCCTGTGGAGGCAAGTGTTGCACCGACGACGTATCCCATGAGCCCGGTGAATCCAGCCGCTGTGCCCGCAATATTCCGTGGGGCTAGGTCAATGGCTTGAAGTCCGATCAGCATGACGGGTCCGTAGATGAGTCCGCCGATGAGGCTGACTAACAGCAGAGGAATCCACAAGGGGGAGTTATGGGGGACGAGCCAGTAAGCAAGCGTGCACAGAGCAACTGCGCCCAGGAAGAGAATCCCGGTGCTTGTGCGATATCCGCGGAAGATTTTATCCGTGACCCAGCCGCATATGAGGGTGCCGATAATTCCGGCAATTTCGAAGGTCGAGAATCCGGCGATCGAGCCGTTGAGGCTAGCGCCGTGGATGTCGTGGAGATACACGGGCGTCCAGCTGAGGATTCCGTAACGCAGAACGTAGATAAAGATGTTGGCCAGAGCTAGGAGCACCATAACGCGATTGGTCAAAATGTGGCGCCAAATGATGGTGAAGGTCGACTGGTTCGCGATCTCGCTGTCGTCGATTGCTTCGGTTTTGGCTGGATCGTTCCGGTACTCCTCGATCGGTGGTAGGCCTTCCGACTCAGGCGTGTCTCTAATTAATAAGAAAGCGATGATAGCAACGATGAGCGAGATAATGCCAGGGAGCCAAAACGCTGATTGCCATTGGTTTCCGGTGATAGATAATGCCCAAGCGATCGAGATACCGACGCCAGCACCGCCCACGTTGTGAGCGCAGTTCCAGATCGCCGTTTTCCACCCGCGCTCTGTCGTCGAAAACCAATGGACGAGGGCACGGCCGGAAGGGGGCCACCCCATGCCCTGGAACCACCCGTTGATGAACATGACGAGGGTGAAGATGGCTACCGTGGCGTGGAGCGCGGGGATAGTTCCCAGAAGGATGTTGGTGATGCCTGACAGTGCGAGGCCGAGCGGCATGAAAAGTCGTGCGTTCGCGCGGTCAGACAGCGTGGCCATCATGAATTTGGAGAGGCCGTACGAGATATAGACGGCGTTGGCAATAATGCCGATGGCGACCGTATCGAGGATGCCGTCATTCTTGATCAGTGCGGCGACTGGCGAAATGTTGTTTCGGACCAGGTAAAAGCCCGCATATCCTATGAATATCCCCATGAATACTTGCAGACGGAGCCGAGGATATTTATGGGCGATTTCGTCTGCGGGGAGCAGGGGTTGTGGTGGGAGCGCACGGAAGGATAATTGGCGCGCTGTTCTCTCTTGTGACACGCCAAATATTATGCGGTAGCTGGGTCCCTAAAAAATACTATCAACTGCTAGCCATCGCATCGGTCGAGGTCAGACAGGCCCGTATATCCCCCGAATGGGGATAAAACCCTCATCCTTAAGCGACGGTTGCGTAGGTTTCGGGGACCTCCGGTGACTCCGTGACGGTTTAGAGTATTTTTTGCACTCTTTTCTTATAGATAACGCCCTTGACGTGGTGATTTGTGGACATTCTGTGTTCTGTGTAGTGTTCTAACACGTTCGAGCGGCTCCCTGCGAGAGTTACTCAACGCAAACGGCACTCTTTTAATCGAAGTGTTGATGGCCCTGTGGCGCAGTTGGTTAGCGCGCCGCCCTGTCACGGCGGAGGTCGCGGGTTCAAGTCCCGTCAGGGTCGCATTTATTTCGGTCGGACTCCATGTCTGGCCGTTTTCGCATTCCGGGAGTATCGGCAGTATCGCCGTCGTAGAGGCCCGAATTTATTCCCCCAGTATCGTCGTGTTTCTCCTGCACAAATGGGTAGTTGGGAAGCTCTACCGTAAGCTACCCGTAGACGGATAGCCATCAAACTGGGAAACGCGGGGAATGCAGTGAAAATCTGCAACTGACGCGCAACGGTGACACGCTATTTTGCGTTAAGTCCGGATACCGCGTTTTGCCTTGGAACGCTAGCCGTGAGCTTCGATATCTCGCGTTTAGGTAGAGAGAATAATTTTTCCATGCGCGGTTTCTCACTCTTTTCCCACATAGGTCCCGACCATTCGTGGAGGACTCCAACACTTGCAAGCCAACCAACAAGCAACCGCCGTGTAACTCCAAAACGGGGATTGAGTGTGGCTATTCTCGCGTCGGTAACCATGCTGGGAGTGCCCAGTTGTCAGTCGGGAAATGAATCCTCAAATGATGCAGAAAAGTCAGCATCGGATAGCGCTTCGTCGAAAGGGGATCAATCAGGAGACTATCCGGTTACCCTGAAGAATTGCGGCCGGGACTTAGAGATTAAGCAAAAACCTGAACGCGTCGTTGCTCTAAACCAAGGTGTGACCGAGGAATTATTGTCAATGGGCTTCGGTGATCGAGTTGTTGGTACAGCGACCTGGACCGATCCTATTTTGGATAATCTCAAGGCTGCCAATGACAAGATCAAACGCTTGTCCGATAACAACGCCTCGATGGAGACAGTTCTCGATCAAAACCCGGATTTTGTAGCCGCGACCTTTGCGCAAACGTTGGCTGATAGTGGTTCCGGAAGTTACGAGAGCTATAAGAAGGTCGGTGTACCAGCATATCTCGATCACACGGAATGCACGAAGTCGGATAAGCCGGGTGATAATGGCGACGGTGGTCGGAAAGAAAAACTCCGGATGTCTGATATCTATACAGATATCCACGATCTCGCCGAGATTATGGGTGACAAAGCCGCAGGGGATGAGCTCCAAAAGAAACTAGAGGACCGCATTGCCAACCTCAGCTCTTCAAACAAAGACATTCCGTCCGGGACGTCTGTAGCCTTTTTGGTTTGCCAATTCAGAAAGCCCGTACATGGCCGGTGGTAAAGGCGCTCCCCAGATTATTGCTGAGCAGCTCGGCCTCAAGAATGTGTTTGAGGACAATTCGGAAGAATGGCCACAAATTGGGCGGGAAGCCGTAGCCGCGAAAGACCCCGATTATCTCGTTGTGGGAGACCTCACCCGCAAGCAGCAAACTGCCGAGACCGCTAAGGAAAAGATCAAATTCCTTAAAAATAATCCGGTCACGAAGAATATGAAGGCAGTGAAGAATGACCATTTGATTGTGGTTGCCGGTGGTGATCTCAACCCTGGAATTCGCACTGTTGATGGCATGGAAAAGGTTGCTCATGCTCTCGCCGATGGCAACAAGACTGATGGTCAGGGCTCCTCAGAGGCCAATTCTCCGTCAGAGCAGGGGAATAAAGAAGAGTGACGTCGACAGTCAAACTCTGGATTCTCGTTAGTGCATCGCTGGTAGCTCTCTTTGTCTCAGTTTTATTTTCTATAACGTTGGGGCCATTGAGTGTTTCGATGACCGATGCATGGCGAGTTGTCGCCTTCAAATTAGGACTTAGTTCGACGCTCGAAGGAGTCACTCTTTTAGAGCAGAACGCGATTTGGGAATTGCGTATGCCACGCGCGTTGCTGGCTGCGGTAGCCGGTGCTGCGCTCGCCATATGCGGTGCCGTGCTGCAGTCCTTGCTGCGTAATGGCTTGGCCGATCCCTACCTGCTTGGTATCAGTTCCGGAGCCTCGGCTGGGGCCGTAGTGGTCGTTCTTACTGCCTCGACGGCGGCGTCGTTTGTGATGGCGTCGGGAGCTTTAGTGGGAGCACTGGCAGCGTTTTCGCTCGTCCTTCTCCTCGCGTGGGCGGCGGGGAATGGTAACCACAACATTATTCTGGCGGGGGTTGCCATTACTCAGCTCTTTTCCGCTCTCACCAGTTTCCTCATCATGTTTTCAGCTGACGCAAACACCACGCGTGGAGTTCTGTTCTGGATGCTGGGCTCCTTGGCGAGTTCATCCTGGCAGACGGTTGCTCTCAGCGCTGCCATCTTTGCGGTCAGTTTTGTGGTGCTCTTTTGTCATTCGACGGCACTGGACGCCTTCACCTTCGGCGCCGATAGTGCGGCCTCATTGGGCATCAACGTCAAGCGCGTCCGCATGGTGGTTATTGGCGTCGCCAGTCTGTTGGCCGCGACGATCGTGTCGAGTTCCGGAGCGATTGGCTTCGTCGGCCTGGTCCTTCCGCATGCCGCTCGGCTGATGGTAGGAACCGGTCACCGCCGGGTACTTCCTGTCTCTGCTGCTCTGGGCGCCATTCTGTTGGTTTGGGTCGACGCCCTGGGCAGAACGGTGGCTGTACCTGTCGAGATTCCAGTAGGCGTCATCACGGCCCTCGTGGGTGTCCCGTTGTTCATCGCTCTGCTAATCAAGCAGGGGAGGGGGAGCCGTACCCATGTCTAACAATCACGACGCAGTTACTCAGCAGGCCGCGAACACGGATCGATCGGTCTCGTTCATTGTTTCCGACGTATGCTCACGCGTTCCTCCAGTTAATAACGTGTCATTCGAGGCTCGTTCGGGTGACACAGTCGGGATAGTCGGACGTAACGGGTCGGGCAAGACCACTCTGTTGCGCACCATCGCCGGCCTGGCCCCACATTCTGGACACGTCACGATTGACGGTGAAAACTGGGATACGATCCCGCGGAAGATTCGCGCACGTCGGATGGCTTTTGTCGCTCAACACAATGTGGCTAGTGCCGACGTCACCGTTCGGGATGTTATCGCGTTGGGGCGAACGCCGTATCTCGGCGTGCTGGGAATGCGCCAAAGCGACCGTGGCATGGTGGTTGCGTCGGCACGAGAGGTCGGAGTGCATGCCCTGCTTGATCGGCGCTTCGTCCATCTCTCAGGCGGTGAGCAGCAGCGTGTGCATCTCGCCCGGGCTCTGGCGACACAGCCTGACGTGATCCTTCTTGATGAGCCGACGAACCACCTTGATATCAGCGCTCAGCTGCAGCTGATGGGGTACGTGTCGAGCTCGAATTTGGTGACCGTCGTAGTCCTCCACGATTTGAACCTAGCTGCGAAGTTTTGTGATTACGTCATTGTTCTGGATGGGGGCGACCCAGTTACTGCCGGACCGTCGCGCGATATTTTCACCGAGGAGGTTATCGAGCGGCACTTCGATGTGGAATCGCGCGTGTGGGAAACTCCGGATGGGATTAATCTTGAGTTCCACTCGGCGACGACTAATGCCGGTTGAGTAGCCAGATTCCGTCGTCTGTGCATCCCCCTGTGCGGCCTTGTAAGTGTTGTACGTGCAGGGTGTGGGCCTATTTGCGTTCTTTCTGAGGCGACAGGTAAAGTATCGTCTCGTGCGTGAAGCCCGGTTTACCTGGGCTGACGTGGTGGCCAGATAGCTCAGTCGGCAGAGCGTTCGCCTGAAAAGTGAAAGGTCGCCGGTTCGATCCCGGCTCTGGCCACATCACCCCTACTACACCGATGCGTGGAGTAGGGGTTTCCTTCGTTTAATCCGTCTAGAGTGGGCTTATGTCAGATAACGATGTCAATGCCCACGTCAAGCATGAAGCTGATCGCCACCGTTTTATCATTGAAGTCGGCGGTGAGATAGCAGGATTCACCGAGTACGCTCCCATAGCCGCTGGGGACGTGCGGGATTTCAACCACACTGTGGTGCATCCCGAGTTCCGCGGCCAAGGACTGTCGTCAAAACTTATTAAGTCAGCCCTTGATGAAACTAGAGAAGCCGGCATGCATATCATTCCGACGTGTTCCGCCGTTGCCCACTTTGTGTCCAAGAATCATGATTACGCCGACCTAGTCGTGGACTAGCTGCGACGTTGGCCACTCGTTCCACCAGTTCCTATGAATCTTCTATGAAGCGTCCGACTTTTTAGTCCCACCTTTGAGCGGGTTGTGAGCACTCGTGACGTATTTGTCGGGGTCAACCAGCTTGGTGCATTCGCATTCTTTACGTCGCCTGCATGTTGCGGGTATTCCGACGGCAATGCAGTTCGCCGGGATATCTTTCGTCACGACGGCGTTCGCGCCGATCGACGTATTGTCACCGATCGTGATCGGCCCGAGCACCTTCGCACCAGCGCCGATGGTCACGTTGTCGCCCACAGTGGGGTGACGCTTAGTTTGCGTAAGCACCTGACCGCCCAGAGTCACGCCGTGATAGAGCATGACGCCGTCGCCAATTTCGGCGGTTTCGCCGATGACGACGCCCATCCCGTGGTCGATGAAAAACCTGCGTCCAATCGTCGCGCCGGGATGGATCTCGATTCCTGTCATAAACCGGGTGAATTGCGAGAGTATGCGGGCGGGGCCTTTCCAGCTGCGTTCCCACCAACAGTGTGCTACTCGGTACGCCCAAATCGCGTGAAGACCGGAGTAGACCAGGGCGTTTTCTGCGTCGCCTCTGGCTGCAGGGTCATGTTCGCGTGCGTTGCGCAGATCCTCTTTGAGGGTTGTGATGATCGAACCGAGCATGCCAAGAAGCGTACCTGTTATGAACAAAACGGGCAGATGGAGGGTATCCATCCGCCCGCGAGGCCATTTCAGCGGTCGGAATTAGCCGGCTTTAGTCGTCCCGAAGTCCTTCGAACAGCGGCGTAGAGATGTAGCGCTCACCGAAGTCGCACACCACAGTCACAACGGTCTTGCCCTTGTTTTCCGGCTTCTTCGCTTCCTGAAGCGCAGCCCAGATATTACCGCCAGAGGAAATTCCGCCGAGGATGCCTTCCTTCGCGGCCGCAGCCTGTGCCGTCAAAACGGCGTCCTCAAAGCTGACGGTCAACACATTGTCCAGGATGTCGCGGTCGAGCGTCTCGGGGTAGAAGTTGGTTCCGATTCCCTGGATCTTGTGAGACCCCGCGCGGCCCTCAGAGAGTAGCGGAGAATCGGATGGCTCGACACCAACAACTTTGACGTCGCTCTTTTGTTCTTTCAGGTACTTGCCGACGCCGGTAATGGTGCCACCAGTGCCCACACCGGCAACGAAAACATCAACGTTTCCGTCGGTGTCGTTCCAGATCTCAGGTCCGGTGGTGTCGTAGTGCTTCTTGGGGTTGGCCGGGTTGGTGAACTGAGACGCCAAGATGGAGTTCTCGGTGCTATCAGCTAGTTCTTGGGCCTTATCGACGGCACCCTGCATGCCTGATGGAGGCGGGGTGAGGACGAGTTCCGCACCGAATGCGCGGAGGAGTGCGCGACGCTCTTTCGACATGGATTCCGGCATGGTGAGCACTACTTTGTAGCCTCGTGCGGCACCGACCATGGCGAGGGCGATGCCGGTGTTTCCGGACGTTGCTTCAATAATGGTGCCGCCGGGCTTGAGGGAACCGTCGGCTTCAGCTGCGTCGATGATTGCTGCACCGATGCGGTCCTTCACCGAGTTTGTGGGGTTGTAGTACTCCAGCTTCACGAGGACCTCGGCGTCGAGGTCCTCGGTGAGAGAGTTCAGTCGAACTAGTGGCGTGTTGCCGACGAGCTCGGAAACATTGTCATAGACGTTTGACATGGGTGAATCTCCAATTCGTGATTTCTTACCGGTCTTTGGCCTAATGGCTACAGACCTTATTTTCGCTGCATGCTGAGGGAATCGTAGATATCGTCCCTCGCCGTTCGTCAGTTTACGCTTTCTTCCCCGAAATAAACAGACAGATCGGTCTGTAACGAGCGAATGTGCACCGAGTCTGTAACGTGCGAACGCCTATTGAGAACGAAAACTGCGTTTCGTCCCGTGTGTCCGGACCTCACGTTAGGATCGTCCCCACAGACCTCAACTGGATCACCGAGGCTCCGACGGCCCCAGATCTGGAACGGGGATCTGGCGCAAAAATCCAGTTGAGACGAACACGTCACTAACACTGAGTACGAACGCTGAGGTGGAAATTACATGGCCAGTAACGCGAGCGACAACGCGGAGGACCCGTCGACAATGAGCGAAAAGAATAGTGAAAATAAAGCCAGCGAGTCGACGGCCCGGCCAGGATCGGCCGATTACGAGACGGTGCTGGTGTCACAGGACGATCGCGTAGCGACGGTGACGCTGAATCGTCGGCGCGCGCTCAACGCGCTCAATGCGGCGTTAGTGCGTGACTTGGTGGATGCCGTTGAGAGTTTGGATACCGATCCATCCGTCGGCGTGATCGTCATAACCGGATCTGAGAAGGCTTTCGCCGCTGGCGCGGATATTAAAGAGATGAAGGACCGCACCTTTCCTGAGATCAGGGAACGACGGATGTTCGGCGAGCTCGATCGCCTGCGCGAGGTCGATACGCCAATCATTACCGCGGTGTCGGGGTACGCGCTGGGGGGCGGGTGCGAACTGGCCATGACTGGCGACATTGTGTTGGCCTCGGAAACCGCGCGCTTCGGGCAGCCGGAAATCACGCTGGGAATTATTCCCGGCCTTGGTGGTACTCAGCGTTTAACCCGAGCGATCGGTAAAGCGAAGGCGATGGATCTGGTGTTAACGGGTCGGCCGATGCGTGCCGACGAAGCCGAGCGCTGCGGTTTGGTCTCCCGGGTGTTCCCCGCTGACTCGTTCACCGAAGATGTTTACGAGGTTGCGGAAACAGTTGCTGGTTTCAGCGCTACAGCGCTTCGCGCTGCCACGAATGCTGTGGATCGAGCCTTTGAGACGACACTGTCTGAGGGGCTTCGTGCAGAGCGGGAGAGCTTCTACAGCCTGTTTGCTACTGCTGACCAGAAGGAGGGGATGTCGGCTTTCGCTGAAAAGCGTCCGCCGAAATGGCAGCACAATCAGTAGAAATTGCTGTTAGCGCATTCGTGCCAGTGTGTTCGGCATGCCCGTGTGACTTCATGAAAGAATGGCACGTATGAGTGCGTCGAAGACGGAACAGCGTGACTTTGCTCAGCCGATTGACCCCGTGTACGAAATTTGCTGTAGCAAGGAATTTCTACTGCGAAGTGACGGCACGTCCGAGAGACCGGTAACGATCGTTGACTCGCGCTATGAACGTTGTGGCGACGGCTCAGTGTTCTCTGAGGCGACGGCAGAACAGGTCATGCAGCCGCCGGAGGACGCTGGCGAGGACGCCAAGCCGAAAACGCTTCGCATGACGCAGTCGAGTACGGTTTTTCCGTTGGAAAATGGCTCATTCCGCATTGAAAGTGAAGCGTCGCTGCCGGGGAACACCGGGCGCATGAGTATCACGTTTCGCTATTCTGCGTCGTCTGGTGGAGTCGAGCAGGGTGAAGCTGGGCAGGGTAAAACCGAGCAGAGTGAAACTAATCAATCCGGTGAAATACTGCTCGGTTGCCATGTCGAGACGAAGGCGACTGCGAAGTCTCGTATTCCTGTCGTGGGGCGGACACTTGAAAAAAGCGTCGTTTCAAGTCTTGGCTCTTCGTTGGATAGGACGATTGAGCGGATAAATGATCTGGCCACCCAGACGTGGGGACAGTAGGTCTGCTGGGATGATGAAAACACTGCACTCAACACGCATGGGGGTAGAGGGGGTAAAAACAACGGAACCGTAGGTTTTAATTTTTGGTTTTAGGCGGCGCTAAACCCCCTTTATAGCGGGCCATCATTCCGTCGCCTTATGGTGCAGTTCCGGTTGTTATTTTGTCATTCTGCTGGCTCGTAGTGTTCATCATTTCGCGGGCCTGTCCACGAGAGAAATGACCCGCGATGCGCATATATCCATCATAAACCCTGGTGGATAGGTTTTTATGTGCCGACTAGCGATCGGGTGTCGGTACATCGGTGATAGTTGGCACGTGATTTTTCTGCTAAAAGAATATGAGAAATCTTATTTATCTCTGTGAGAGAAAATTCACATTTTTCGCGCTCGCGTAGCCTACTCACAGTGGAAAAACCCTGTTCACGACCGGTGAAACGATCGTCAATGATCGTTTGAGTTATCTAGTTACATTTTGTAGGGCAATTTAGTGGCTTTATAGTGAAGCTCGAAGCGTGTTTTTACCCCCATCGGGTGTAACCCGGTGGGGGATATCAGGAGGGTAGTCGTGGACGCACTACGATACAAAGACGATGGTGAGGCCGTTCGTAGAGCTCTCGCCTCTTTAAAAAACGCCACCGGAATCCCCGTGACTATGTATGGCGCGATCGAGACGGATAACAGCCTGAAGATCAACGCGTGGGTTGGGCTTCGTACACCGGCTTTACACAATCTTTCCATCGACGCCGGTTCAGGCGTGGGCGGTCGCGTAGTAACGACCCGTCGTCCGGTCGGTGTGAGTGATTACACCCGGGCAAAGGTCATATCTCACGAGCACGACCGTGCCATTCAAGATGAGGGCCTGCACTCTGTGGTCGCGGTGCCGATCATCGTCTCGCGTGACCTGCGCGGGGTGTTGTATGCCGGCGTTCACTCACCAGTCCGCCTAGGCGACAAAGTCCTCGAAGAAGTGACCATGACTGCCCGCACCCTTGAACAGGATCTCGCTGTCGGCGACGCTTTCCGTCGCACCGACCCGAGCCGCGGTGGCGGGAAGAGTGGCCGGTTGATGAACGGTGCCGAGTGGGAACAAGTCCGTTCCACCCACTCGAAGCTCCGGATGCTGGCGAACCGTGTTGAGTCCGATGATCTTCGCCAAGAGCTTGAACAGCTGTGTGATCAAATGGTTCAGCCTGTTCGAGTGAAGCAAACGACGAAACTTTCCGCGCGTGAGCTGGATGTTTTGGCTTGCGTAGCCTTGGGGCACACCAACGTGGAGGCTGCGGAAGAGATGGGCATCGGAGCGGAAACCGTGAAGAGCTATCTCCGTTCGGTTATGCGTAAGTTGGGTGCGCACACCCGCTATGAAGCGGTGAATGCTGCTCGTCGTATTGGGGCTCTGCCGTAAAACAGAGCTCCGTACATTGAGACCGCCTGCACCGTTACAGGTGCGTCTACAACGAGTCGCGTGTGCCTCCAGCAACCCATTTCACGTCGTTACCGTCGTTCGCCACACGCGACAAAATAAACAGCAGGTCAGAGAGCCGGTTGAGATACTTGGCAGGCAGCTTCGACGTCGTGTCCGGAAAGGCCTCCACAGCTGCCCACGCCGCCCGTTCCGCACGCCGAACCACCGCTCGGGCGTTCTGTAAAAACGCCGAAGTCATCGTCCCCCCGGGGAGGATGAACGAATCAAGTTTAGGCAAGTCTTCATTAAATTCGTCGCACCATTTCTCAAGGCGGTCGATGTAACTTTGCTCAATCCGTAGTGGGGGGTATTTCGGATTTTCGACGACGGGCGTTGAAAGATCGGCCCCCGCGTCGAAAAGTTGGTTTTGAATGATGGCGAGCGCGGATTGTGCAGCGTCGGGAAGTTGCGACTTCTCGGCGCTATTTTCAGCAGCGAGAGCCATACCGATGATGGTGTTCGCCTCGTCGCACGTCGAATATGCGACAAGCCGCGGGTCGTTTTTGCTGACGCGCGAGAAGTCCGATAGTCCGGTGGTTCCGTCGTCGCCGGTACGTGTGTAGATGCGGGTGAGATGGACGCTCATGATTTCATGTTACGTCCGTGCCGGTCTGCACAGTCCCCATTCGCGTGCTTTATATAGCCCCGTCGGCCAGGATCGGTTTCGCCCCGTCGGCGCGGAATATTTCAGAAATATTTTTGACAAGCGCGCTGCTGAGACGGGTTTCTGCGCATTCCTGATCATGCTTGTTTAACCTGTAAGTGTGAGTGACGTGAAATCCCGAAACGATAGTTTCAAGGTAACTGGTGGAGCCCGTTTGCAAGGGCAGGTTCGTGTGGCGGGGGCGAAGAACAGTGTCCTTAAGTTGATGGGGGCCGCGTTGTTGGCCGAGGGCACGACGGTGCTGACCAATTGTCCCGAGATCGCCGACGTTCCTTATATGGCCGACGTCCTGCGGGGGTTAGGGTGCCGAGTGGTTCTGGATGGACCGACGGTTTACATCACGGTTCCAGAGTACGTGACGAGTGACGCAGATTTTGACGCTGTGCGTAAGTTCCGCGCGTCGGTGTGTGTGCTCGGGCCGTTGACCGCTCGCAGTCATCGTGCGGTGGTTGCCTTGCCAGGGGGAGATGCGATCGGGTCGCGCCCGTTGGATATGCATCAAAGTGGTCTCGAAAAGCTGGGTGCGACGACGAAAATCGAGCATGGTTGCGTCGTATCTGAAGCTGAAAGTCTGCATGGTGCGTCGATCAAACTCGATTTTCCCTCGGTTGGTGCGACGGAGAATATCTTGACTGCTGCGGTGTTGGCGGAGGGCACCACCGTTTTGGATAACGCTGCCCGCGAGCCTGAGATTGTGGATTTGTGCACGATGCTCTCCGAAATGGGCGCGAAGATTTCCGGGGTTGGCTCGAACACGATCACGGTCGAGGGGATTCCTCGGCTGGATCCGGTTCGCCACGAAGTAATCGGTGACCGCATTGTCGCGGGTACCTGGGCATATGCCGCTGCTATTACTCAGGGCGATATCACCGTCGGCGGAATTGATCCCTCTTTCCTCCACCTAGTCCTGGAGAAAGTCAAGGGTGCGGGTGCCGAGGTAGAAACCTATGCGGCAGGTTTCCGCGTTGTGCAGAATCACCGCCCGAAGGCTGTCGATTACCAGACGCTGCCTTTTCCCGGCTTTCCGACGGACCTCCAACCGATGGCGATTGCGCTGTGTTCAGTGTCGGAGGGTACATCCGTGATCACCGAGAATGTCTTCGAGTCGCGTTTCCGATTTGTCGATGAAATGACCCGCCTAGGTGCCGACGCCTACATCGACGGCCACCATGTCATGATCCGAGGGGTGGAACAATTGTCGTCTGCCCCGGTATGGAGCTCCGACATTCGCGCAGGTGCCGGGCTTGTTTTAGCTGGCCTATGTGCCGACGGCATGACTGAAGTCAACGACGTCTATCACATTGACCGTGGGTATCCGGACTTTGTGGAGACGTTGACAGAGCTGGGGGCGACCATCGAGCGTGCCCACCATGACTCTGTGGAGTGATGCTCTGTAGGCACGTGGCGTGATGCTCTGTAAACCCGCAATGTGATGGAGTGCGCCGTAGTTTCTACCGAGCGAAACTGGAGTCAACTAGATTGCCGACGTTGTAACGGACGGAAAGGGGTCGCGTGTGCGGTCCCTTTTTTGTTTTAAGTTCGCTTCTTTTTGTGGTTGTGTGCTGGGGGTTTGTGGTGTGTGGGTGGGGTGTGTAGTGTTTTTTGTCGTCGCCGAGACAGCCGCCCGGCAGCTGGAAGTTAGTTGT
>NZ_QFRA01000029.1 GCF_003243515.1 Corynebacterium kroppenstedtii | reverse complement strand
TATCGGCGTCGCCGTGGCTGGTGTGGTTCTGTTGACAATGCGGAGCAAGAGGAAGCAATCCAAGGAGATTAAGGAAATCCAGAAGCTCCTGTCGGCTCACCGGAACAATTAGCCCTTTTTAGTAGATTCACACTAACCGCACTTCCTCATGGAGTGCGGTCTTGTTGTACAGGGCTGCGAGATTCTTATTTGAGAGCGGCTTCGGAATGACAAAGGTCCCTCCAACACCGAAGTGTCGGAGGGACTCGTTGGGGTGACTGACGGGGCTCGAACCCGCGACACCCAGGATCACAACCTGGTGCTCTACCAGCTGAACTACAGTCACCATTGCTGCGACGCTGTTCTCACAAGAACGCTGCGCAGCGCTGTAAATACTAGAACAGATGGTGGGCAGTTCCCAAATCACGTCGTGAACTGCTAAATCGGGTACCGGCGAGAGGCCTCATCTGCTGCTGATTGGATTCGCTCTTCGGCTCTCTGATCATCTGTGATGAAGACAGCTCGGCGGTAGTAGTCCAGTTCTCTGATCGACTCTTCGATGTCGGCTAATGCTCTGTGGGCCAGCCCCTTCTTGGGCTGGTTTTGATACACCTTGGGGTACCAGCGGTGGGCGAGTTCTTTGATGGAGCTGACGTCAATCATGCGGTAGTGCAAAAATTCATCCAGCTTCGGCATGTAAGCCGCAATGAATTTCCGGTCACTAGCGATGGAATTACCTGCTAGCGGCGCTGTCCGTGGCGCGTTAACCCACTTCTTGACGTAATCGAGAACCTCGTTTTCTGCCTCGCCCACGGACACAGTGGACTTGCGGATTTCATCAGTGAGGCCGTTCTTAGTGTGCATCTGGGTAACAAAATCGTCCATCTTCGCGAGCTCGTCATCAGTGGCGTGAATGACAATATCGAGGCCCTCGTCAAGGATATTGAGGTTTGCGTCGGTAACGATGGCGGCGATTTCGACGAGGACGTGTGTGCTGGGATCGAGGCCGGTCATCTCGCAGTCGATCCATACAATGCGGTCCAGCTTCGAGTCCTCAGGTTTGCGTGCTGCCGCGTCGGTGGTATTTGATTCGTTGGATTCTGTCATTAGTGCTGCTCTCCTACGTGTACTGCTCGTCGTTAATTGATGTGGTTTCTTCCCGGCTGTCAGTGTAGTTCGACTCAGTGACAAAGTCCGCCCGATGATGTGGGCCGCGGTGACACCGCGACATAGCCTTTCCGTAAGCTGTGGGTTATGCAGCATCGCGGAATTATGTGGAGGGATATAGATCCCCGTGAGCTCGATATTCGCCTCGTTGTGTGCGATATGGATGGCACCCTGTTGGATGGCGATTCGCAACTTCCCGAGGGCTTTTGGGAGGTTTATAGGCTGTTAACCGAGCACAATGTCACGTTTGTGCCAGCTAGTGGGCGTCAATTAGCCACGTTAACGAAGATGTTTCGGCCGACCGATAGTGGTGCGACAGGCGTGGACGACGTGGAAGACCGCGAAGAGGTTTCTCTGCCGCAGACGAACGACTTCATCGCCGAAAACGGTAACCTCGTTATCCACTCGGGTGAGAGAGTGTGGCAGAGCGTCATTCCAGAGTCGATTGCCCAAGAAGTTATTCACGCTGTCCGCACGGGAGTGGATGTCGGGCGCAACCTAGGTCTCGTCATGTGTGCTGCAGACGGTGCATATGTCGACAGGGACGACGACGCTTTCCTGGCCGAAGCGCGTAAGTACTACGCGTCGTTAGACGTCGTCCCCGATGTTGCCGATGTTGAGGATGATTTCCTCAAATTCGCTATTTACGATTTCGACGATGCCGAGTCCGCGGCGGGAAGCATCTTTGGGTCGCTCGATGAACGTTATCGCCCGGTGGTGTCTGGGCAGCATTGGATCGACGTTATGGATAGCAGCGTGAATAAGGGGGTGGCGCTGCGTCGGTTACAAGAGGCTCTGGGGGTGACTCGCGAGCAGACCGCAGTGTTTGGTGATTATCTCAACGACCGCGAAATGATTGCCGAAGGGCAGTACTCGTTCGCGATGGAGAACGCGCATCCCACGATCATGGAGGAAGCTAATTATTGGGCTCCGGCTAATACGGAGGCGGGGGTTGTTCAGGTTCTTCGTCATCTTTTCGACGGTAGCTCTGGGGCGCACTAGTTCACCCGTGGGCGGGTGATGCGCGGAGATGCCTGCAGACTGTGCGAGGAACAGTCTGCACGGCGTACGAATGCAATGACGGCCGGCAGCTAGGGGGCGTAGCTGTCGGCCATCTTTAGGGTGAAGGGCACTGGGTAATTACTGGACTACTGTCCCGTTCTTACCGCTTTCCACGATCTTGTCGTATGGAATGTTCCAGTCGCCGAGTCCGTCGGTGCCGGAAAGTTGTCCACCTTGTGTGTTCTTTACCTCGACGATGTCACCAATGGTGGTGTTTTCGAGGAACCACTTCGCGTTGTCGGGGCTGACGTTCAAGCAACCGTGGGAAACGTTCGTATTTCCTTGTTGCGCGATCGACCACGGTGCCGAGTGGACGTAAATGCCGGAGAACGACATCTGGGTCGCGTAGTTCACCGTGCTGCGGTATCCGCCGGCCGCAGTGGTCGGCAGACCGAACGTAGAGGAGTCCATGATCATGGAGGGGTTGTGGTCTCCCAGGAAGTACACGCCGTTCGGAGTGGGGTAGGAAGCCGAACCCATGGAGATGGGCATTGTCTTCACAACTTCGCCGTTCTTCTTGACAACCATTTCTTTGGTGTTGTCGTCGGCAGTGGCAATAATCTGATCTTCGATGGTGAAGCTGGAGCTGACGTCGTCGTTGACATAGCTGCCTTCGCCGAGGTCTTTACCGTAGAGCTTGGTTTTGACGGTGACCTTTGTGCCTGGCTGCCAGTAGTCCTTGGGGCGCCAGCGCAGGAGACGTTCGTTCACCCAGTAGAAGGATCCGTCGACGTGGGGTTCCGTGGTGACTTCAACGTTGTCTTCGATCTTCTTCTTGTTGGTGACGTAGTCGCCGAAGTCGATACTCAAGGGCTGTCCAACGCCGACCTTCATGCCATCACCAGGGGTGACGGTTGGGGACATTGGATAGGTTGGAGACACCGTCGTGAACGTCGAATTAAGCTTCTTGTCTTTGGCCGTGGCGGTCAAGGTATAGGTCTTGCCGTAGCCGAGGTCCTCGTCAGTTTTCCACGACTTTCCGTCGTTTTCTGATTGACCTTTAACTTCTGTCCCATCGGAAGAGGTGAGTGAGACGTCGGATAGCTTACTGCCAGCCTTAACGGTGACGGGATCAATGACCGAAACATCGGTATCGCCGTCGGAGACGCTGGCAACAGGCTTGGTGTCCTCTTTCATCTCAGAGGTTTTCGCTCTGTTGGACGTACTTCCGCTTTCAACCTTTTGGAGTGTGCAGCCTGATACTCCGATCACTCCGGTGACCACCAAAGCGGAAATGATCATGCGTGCGTGCTTGCTACGCATGAACCTACGTTGTGGCATTTTCCACCCTTACACATTCGTCATTCGCTGCGTGTGTGCAGCCGTTCATACACGATATATCAGCGAGGGGTCCTCGCGTTACACCTTCTGGATCACTCGCCTTCAGTGATGTGTCCATAAAGTTGATTCTTATCGTACTAGAGAACTTTAAGCGACGTTGTGAAGAATCGGGGTGTTTGCGCGGTAACAACTTGGGAACAATCCCTGAACGACTCCATAACGCTTTGTATGGAATTCAATGTGGTTGGTCAACCCCCTGAGGGCTCATATTTGTTTAGTTTGTTGAGTGATCCGCGGGCGAGTGATCTGCGGCGCAATGAATTACGTAGCCGGCAAGGAGTATGTCGACGGTGAGGCTGCTCGGCGTCGTTTTATGTCGTGGTGAGCTGGACATTTGTTGGTTTCGTGAGAGGTTGCTATAGTTCTTCCCCGTTGCAACACCGCGGTTTTACCCGGTTCTTGTATTGCAATAATGCGACGTTTATCACCCAGGTGATCGTTGTTTTCTGCGCCATTAGCTCAACTGGCAGAGCAGCTGACTCTTAATCAGCGGGTTCGGGGTTCGAGTCCCTGATGGCGCACTAAAGCCCCAGCTAGAACAGCTTTTAAACCTCTAGCTGGGGATTCTTTATACCCAAAAGTCTCCAAATAGGGTTACACGACATGCGCCGGATTGCACCGACTGATTAAACAATCGGTGCGAAACCTGTTGTCGGTGGGAACCAGAAGTCCATAAGGACCTCCAGTCACGCGGGTTCTTAGAACCCAGTGGCCACCGTTATTTCTGCACGGATCTGCTCGAGCTTTGCCTGAGCTTGAGTTTGTAGCGCCATGATTTCGGTTGTTGTCGCGTCCTTATCGACTGGTAAGACAACCTCGAGATAGCACTTAAGTTTCGGCTCAGTCCCAGAAGGCCGACAGATGACGCGTGTGTTGTCCTCCGTGAGGAACAGGACACCATCTGTCCCCGGTAAACCGTGGTACCCGTCCGCAAGGTCCGCGAACTCTGTGATGGGCGATCCCGCAAACTCAGCGGGCGGCGTTGTCCTTAGCTTGGACATGCCATCGACGATTCGTTGGCGGTTCTCAACCCGGAATGCAGCCTGAGTTGTGGCGTAGACGCCGTTGTCGCGTGTGATCTCTGTGAGCCGGTCGTCTACCGTTTTGCCTTCCCGATGCAAAGAGTCGACGAGGTACGCGACGGTGACGGCTGCCGACACCCCATCTTTGTCGCGGACGATGTGTGGGTAGGTGCAGTATCCAATCGCTTCTTCGTAACCGAATGCCAAGTCCGGGGTACGCCCGATCCACTTAAAGCCCGTCAACGTAGGGCCGTAATTGAGGTCATACTTGCTTGCAATAGCTCCCAGTAGCCGAGACGAGACGATGGAGTTGGCAAAGACTGAATCCGACGTCTCCGCGGTCGCATCGCCTGAGGCTGCGTCTGAATTCGAGCCTGAATTCTGGTGAACCGGACGCAGCTTTGTGCGTGTGACGAAATCACCGAGCAGACCACCAATTTGGTCACCAGTTAGTTGGCGATACGTTGGTTCCGTCGATGACCCATCGCTCCCAGTGGTGTCGCTAGTCTTTGTAGGAATGGCGACGGAACACCGATCAGCGTCGGGGTCCAAAGCGATCACGACGTTAGCCTGGCTACGTTGAGCGGTGCTGAGAGCGAGATCCAGGGCTCCCTTTTCTTCTGGATTGGGGAATGAAACGGTGGGGAAGTCTGGATCCGGTTCGGCTTGTTCCTTGACGAGGGTGATATTGGTGAACCCCGCTTTGTTGAGCGCCTTTGTGGCGGTTTCGGCCCCAACGCCATGCATTGCAGTGAGGGTGATGGAAATATCACTGTGGAACGAACTGTGGGATTCGTCGGATGTGGAGGAGTCATCGCCCTTGCTGGCGGTTTCCGACGTGCGGAATGGTTCCGTTTCTGTCTCGAGGGCTGCGAGATAGGCTTCACGCACTTCCTCACCAAGGAAGGTAATGCCCTCTGACGAACGCGGTATGTCCTCTGCCGGACCTGTTTGTGCGATTGCGTTAGCAATATTGCTGTCATCTGGCGGAACGATTTGTACGCCGTTGCCCCACTGGTCGGTCATGCGTCCACCTAGATAGACCTTGTATCCATTATCTCGCGGTGGATTGTGAGAAGCGGTGACCATAATGCCGGCATCAGCCTTCAAATGCCGAACCGCGAACGCGAGTAACGGGGTAGGCAAATGGCTCGGTAAACGTAGCGCGTGGCCCCCAGCAGCATTAATAACCTCAGCCGCATCGGTAGCGAATTCTGCCGACCCGTGGCGAGCATCATGGCCAATAACGACGACGGGCGCGGATCCGATGGACTCGGTTAAATACGATACGAGACCTGCGGTGGCTTTGATGATGACGGACCGGTTCATCCGGGATTCACCGGCGCCGATTTCACCACGTAAACCAGCAGTTCCAAATTGCAGTGGCCCGGAGAAGCGAGCGGCTAATTCGTCGATGTTCCGTGTTTTGATGAGTTCTCGGATCGTTTCAGCGTCTGTGGAATCGACATCGCTGTCAGCCCATTTTTCTGCGCGGGCGAGGATATCGTCATATGTAGAGTCGTCACTTTCAGAGGAGTCTGCGAGGCCATCCAGAACGGCTCGCGTTCCAGAAAGCCCTAGGCGGTTTGCCCCCGCAGCAATCATCTCCAGTGCTTTTTCTGCTGTTCGAATTCCGCCCGACGCTTTAACCCCCATGTCAGGCCCGACGGTCTCGCGAATGAGGCGAATGGCGTGAGCACTCGCACCACCACTGGGATGGAAACCTGTCGACGTCTTGACGAAGTCCGCGCCCGCATTTTTCGCAGCTTTACATGCGGCAACAATAGCGTCGTCGGAAAGAAGAGCAGTTTCGAGGATGACTTTAAGGACAGTGGGTGAGGGGACGGCATCTCGGACTGCGCGAATGTCCTTTTCGACGGTGGCCCAGTCGCCTTCGGCTGCTGCCGCCATGTTGATGACCATGTCGATTTCATCAGCGCCGTTCTTGACTGCCAGGCGGGCTTCTTCGGCTTTGATCTCACTGGCGTGTGCTCCGGAAGGAAAGCCACATACCGCCGCTACATGGAGTCCGTCGGGAACGGTGACGGGCAGCATCGATGGAGAGACACAAATGGAATATGTTCCGAGCTCAGTGGCCTCGTGGATCAGCTCGTCGACGTCGTGATGCGTTGATTCGGGTTTGAGAAGAGTGTGGTCGACGATGGAGGCGACCTCATCGCGCGAGGGTGTGTGATTCGTACCAGATGAAAGACTGTCTGGCGTAGTAGGCACAGTTTCTCCTAAAAATTGAACAAAAGTTGTTCAATGCCCCTCACAGGCACTGAACAACCGGCTAGGCTAGTTGATTTTTTCGATAACGACGGACTGACGCGGTGTAGACGCGCTTTCGTCGCTAGGAGCAATACTCCAGCCTTGGTTGAGTGATTCCAGAGCGCGTTCGAATCGGTCCGTGTCGTCAGAATGAAGGGTGAACAAGGGGGTGCCTTTCGTGACCTTTTGGCCGCGGTCCACCAAGATTTCAATCCCAGCACCAGCTTGAACTGGATCTTCTTTGCGCGCACGCCCGGCACCCAATCGCCAACTAGCCACACCGATGGCAAGAGCGTCGAGTTCGGTGATCACGCCATCTGCATCCGCGTACACAGTTTCCGCGTGTTGTGCGGTGGGCAGCGGGGCATCAGGATCGCCACCCTGGGCGCGGATCATGGACTTCCAGGTGTCCATTGCACGGCCATTCTTCAAAGCTTCTTCCACGTCAGCGTCGTGATCTCCAGCCAAATTGAGCATTTCACGGGCTAGTTCACAGGTGAGCTCTACGACGTCGGCGGGCCCTCCACCGGCGAGAACGTCTAGCGATTCCCTGACTTCGAGGGCATTTCCGACAGTCTTCCCGAGCGGCGTGGACATATCTGTGAGCAGCGCGACGGTTTTGACCCCGGCGTCAGTTCCCAGGTTCACCATTGTTTGAGCCAGTTCGCGAGCGTCGTCAAGAGTTTTCATGAAAGCCCCTGAACCAACTTTGACATCGAGGACGAGAGCACCCGTGCCCTCCGCGATCTTTTTGCTCATGATTGAACTGGCAATCAGGGGGATGCAATCGACGGTACTGGTGATGTCACGCAGTGCGTAGAGCTTTTTATCCGCCGGTGCGAGCCCTGAGCCGGCGGCACAGATGACACAACCTGGGTCTTCGAGCATTTGCATCATGCGATCGTTAGACAGGTTTGCCTGCCAGCCTGGGATTGATTCCAATTTGTCCAGTGTTCCGCCGGTGTGGCCAAGCCCTCGTCCGGAAAGCTGTGGAACGGATACTCCAAACGATGCCACCAGTGGAGCGAGGGGGAGGGTGATTTTGTCACCCACACCGCCTGTCGAGTGCTTATCCGCAGTTGGACGCGACAGTGAGCTAAAGGACATCGTCTCACCTGAATTAATCATCGCCTGAGTCCATTGCGCGATCTCCCGCCGGTTCATCCCATTGAGGAAAATAGCCATTGCGAGAGCAGACATTTGTTCATCAGCGACGACTCCACGGGTATATGCGTCGATAACCCAATCTATCTGATCTTGGGAAAGCTCCCCCTTATCTCTTTTGATGCGGATAACGTCGACGGCATCGAAATGCTCAGCCATGTAGTACTCCAATCATTGTTCCGGTGTACCGTGAGGTCACCTGTGAGGCGGGAGCGGGGATGCGCCATAAGGCTTAAAGTGTGACGTAACCAACTCTTGTTTCCCCGTTGTGATCTCAATTATCGTAATATTCAGAACGTATGTCAATACCTTTTTTCACATATGTTCGCAGGCTTACTTGACGACGCCACCCTTCGTGGCTCCTTGATCGTGAGGACACATCATGATTGAAAAGAACGCTTCCGACGTCGGCAGTTCTCGGGGTGAATTTTCTGATGCTGCAGCGGATATCGCACTGCTAGAACAAGCGCGTGACGCTGTCAAAGGTGCATATGTGCCATACAGTGAGTTCCCCGTCGGTGCTGCTATTCGAACCACGGAGGGGAAGACCATCACTGGGTGCAACATAGAAAACGCCAGCTATGGTTTAACGAACTGCGCGGAACGAACGGCATCCTTTCGCATGATTGCGGAAAGTGGAGACGTTCCCCGTATCGACACAGTCGCCATCGTCGGTCTCAAAGCTGAACCATGTTGGCCTTGTGGCGCGTGCCGGCAGGTTTTGAGGGAATTTGGCTGTTCTCGCGTCATCGTGGAGAAAGAATCGCGCCCATTTGTATTACCCTTTGAATCAATTCTCCCATTTTCCTTCGGTCCTGAAGACCTGGAGGGGTAATCATGGAAAGATTTCAAGGGCTAATTGGTATTGCCATTATCCTTGCCCTCGGCGTTGCGTTATCTAAACATCGGTCCAAAATTAACTGGCGGACGCTGGGCGCCGGCCTTGCCTTCCAAGTAATTCTGGCTCTCTTAGTCCTGAAGTGGGGGCCCGGATATCATGCCCTCAAGTGGCTAGCGGAGGGCATCGACCAGCTCATCGGTTATACCGACAAAGGAACAGAATTCGTTTTCGGTCCCTTGTTTGGGGACAAAATCGGTTTCGTCTTTGCACTCAATGTTCTTCCAGTCATTATTTTCCTCGGTGCGATCATTGGTGTTCTGTACTATCTCCGGGTCATTCAAATTGTTGTTGAATATGTTGGCGGTGCCCTCGGGAAACTCATGGGCACGTCTAAGGTTGAATCCGTTTTCGCCGCAACCGTTATTTTTCTGGGGCAGAGTGAAGCACCACTCCTCATTCAGCCGTATATCAAGAAGCTGACGAAATCCGAGTTATTTACCTGTATGACCGGTGGTTTTGCCTCCGTCGCGGGGTCCACGTTGATTGGGTACTCACTCTTGGGTGCGCCACTCCCATACCTGTTGGCTGCAAGCGTTATGAATGCTCCAGGCTCGCTACTCATGGCTAAGGCATTCTTCCCTGAGACAGAAGAGAGCCAACTGGACGCAACTGTCCGGGATGTCCGCGATGAGGAATCCAAGAACGTCATTGATGCTCTCGGCCGTGGTGCCATGAACGGTGGACGTATTGCTGTCACCGTGGGATGCCTCCTGATCGCCTTTATCGCGGTTATCGCTTTCTTGTCAGCAATCATCGGAGGAATAGGTAGCTGGTTCGGTCATTCGGAATGGAGCCTCGAGGGAATATTCGGTTGGGCGCTGGCCCCATTTGCGTGGGCTATCGGCGTTCCATGGCACGACGCCGTTGATGTCGGTAATTTTATCGGGCAAAAGACGGTGCTCAACGAGTTCGTGGGCTACACCTCGTTCGGTAAGCACGTTGATGAGCTCTCGGACAAGGCCGTCATGATCTCAACCTTTGCGTTGGCTGGGTTTGCCAACTTCTCCTCGATCGCAATCCAAATGGGATCGATGGGTGGATTAGCGCCTGAGCGTCGCGGTGAAATAGCCAAATTCGGAATGTTTGCCCTTCTTGCAGGTTTCTGCGTCAACATGATTAACGCCGCAATTGTGGGAGTCGTCGCAAGTTAACGGTCAACCGACGCTGAGGCCGCGGGATTTCTGACGTAAATCAGGAGTCGCCTCAGTGTCGGCGATTATTCCTCGAGTAGGCGTTCTGCGCACGCTTGATCAGTGACTAAGTGCGTTGCCATCCCAGCTTGTAGCGCAACTTTCAGAGCACGCACTTTGTGTAATCCACCCGCGACGAGGAGTCGGACGGGACGCTGCGCTAAATCTTCAATGGTGATTCCGACTGTGCGGTCATCCACCGATTGCACGGCCACGGATGCGTTGGCGTCGAAAAACCGCGAGCAAATATCACCTACCGCCCGTTGACGAAGCTGTGTGCGCTCAGAGGGGGTAACGCTGCCGAGATTAAGAGCAAGACTGTTTTCTCCGGCTGACCCCACCGTGAAAACGGCGATGTCGGTTTTCCTCCCTTGTTCGAGAACATTGGCGATAAATCGGTCTTTTTCTACAAGTTCTTTAGCCTCGGCGTTATCAAAAATGACGGGGAGGGGCAGGGTGTGCGCATATGCGTGAAAGGCCTTACAAAACAACGTGATCGTTTCGATATCGTTTGTTTTCCGGTCTGTATATGACATTCCGCCTTTAAGCTGGACGATCGTCACGTCGTGAACGTTTTTTTCAGTGAGATGCTGGGCAATGGAATACATTGTCCGTCCCCATGACACACCGACACTGGATCCGTCGACGACAAGGGAGCGGAGAGCTTGCGCACCAACATGACCGAGGGCATCAACGATATCGTCGGTCGTCTGCGATACCGGTTGCGCGAGCCGCACAGATGTTAAGCCGTATTTTGTTGCTAATGCTGTCGCTGTGGTGGACGACGCTTCCCGCGGGTCGCGAATGGTAATGGTTACGAAGCCGCGGTCGTGGGCATGCTGAATGAGTTTGGACGTTGTCGGTCGTGAAATGCCTAACGCCAAAGCAACTTCTGCTTGGCTAAGGTTATCGCGGTAATACATTTTTGCCGCGCGTAGGGATTGCTCGTCACGACTGTCCACAGTTCAACCTCAATCAATTAATGCTGAGTGCTTGTACGCATGCTTTATTTAACTTGACTTTATTTTGCCTGATACAGCTGGGTTTATAGTGATCGCGGGGTGTTCACAGCGAACAGTCTCCCGGGCATGGCTTATCTCTCCAACCTAATCGGTAGGACAATGAGCACACCGCTTAGTGCCGATCTGCCTCTGAGCACTATACGGATGGGTGTCATGAGAGTGGAAGCTATTAACAATGCTGGATTTCTATCGGTACTGTGAGAAAACCGATAATTAATTCTGAAGCAGGAGAACCGTGCATTGTGCCGTCGCGGGGGTTGTGTGGTGCCCCTGGCAGGATTCGAACCCGCGCCACTCCGGGTAGAAGCCGGATGCTCTAATCCACTGAGCTACAGGGGCATTTTATCGATCGTGGGTTGCGCTTTCGTCGCAATCCACTAGACGAATATAACAGTACTGAACTCTTTGCTGATAACTGGTCCTTCGGGTTGATTAGATTGTCTCCGCGCTGGGTAGGGTTGGGAGTATGACGAAGGTAAAGACGAAAGCTGGTTCTTCGGTGCCTGTCCGGTCAGCTACCGGTTACTTTGTGCTCGCCGGACTTGTGGCCGGAATAGTGGGGGCGGCCATCGGATATTCCTTGTACAGCGAATCACTGTCTGCCCTAGGAATTCCCGATCCGGGTGTCTCGGTATCGTTCGGCCTCCCGTTTGTCCGCGGTCTAGCCACGATGTTCGGCTTCATTGGGGTCGGATCATTCTTGATGTCGGCTTTTGGCACCCCTCCACGAAAAGATGGTTTCCTCGACGTCGACGGGTATAAAGCAAGCAGAACCGGCACATGGTGCTTATTTATAGGGGCTGTTCTCTCGCTGCTCCTCATACCGATGAGTTTGTCGGACGTTTCCGGAGCCCCATTATCGACGACGCTCAGCCCGGCACATTGGGGCGAAGCGATTGACCAAGTATCTGTGGCGCGGTCCTGGATGTGGGTCGCTATCTTCGCGCTGATCACTGTGGTGTGGTCCCTGGGAACGCGACGCTGGATATTTCAGATGCTGTTCTTCGCGTTCTCCCTGGTGACGCTGATTCCTATCAGTCTTGAAGGGCACTCAGCGGCCGGCGGTAACCACGACTATGGCGTTAATTCCTACCTGTGGCACTTTGTGTTTTGTGCATTGTGGGTCGGTGGCCTGGCGGCAATGATCCAGCACGCCCTACGTAAAGGGCCTCACATGGACGTCATTGTCAAGCGATACAGCTTCTTAGCATTGGTGTCGATTATTGTTTTGGCAATCTCAGGAGTAGTTAATGCGTTGCTCCGCATCCGCGTCGATGAACTTCTGACCAGTAATTATGGCCGAGTAATTACAGCCAAAGCGGTTTTGCTCATCGTTCTGGGCATCTTTGGATTCCTTCATCGACGAATGACGATTCCGAAGCTGGAAAAGAATCCGTCAGACCGACTCGCCTTTTCCCAAATTGCGATCGTGGAATTGGTCGTGATGGCAGCGACAATCGGCGTCGCCGTGTCTTTGTCTCGCATTCCGCCGCCCTTGCCGAAAGAGCTGAACCTCAACGTCATGGAGCTCGAGCTGGGCTTCAGCCTGACGAAGCCACCGTCGTGGGGTGGTCTGTTCGGCATGGTGCGGTTCGACATGATTTACGGAACCGTTGCAATCATCGCGGAGGTTTTATATGTGTGGGCCTACGTCCATCTCCGGAAAAAGGGCGGGGAGTGGCCTTTTAGCCGTGTGTTGTGGTGGACACTAGGGAACATCCTTCTACTTTTCGCGACGTCTTCGGGTCTGGGGATGTACGCGATGGTGTCGTTCTCGATGCACATGATCCAGCACATGGTTTTGTCGATGGCGATCCCGATTGCCTGGGTTTTGGCTGGCCCTGTGACCTTATTCCTTCGTGCCTTGCCGGTTGCGGGACGCGATGGTGTCCCTGGGCCACGTGAGTGGATTGTGGCTTTTATCAATAACCCGGTGTCGCGGTTCTTAACGAACCCCGTTGTGGCTGCTGCGCAGTTCGTTATTGGGTTCTACATTATGTACTTCACACCTCTGTTTGAGACTCTCATGAAGTATCACTTCGGTCACCTATTCATGATCGCCCACTTCTTGGTTTCCGGATACATCTTCTACTGGATTTCAATTGGTATCGACGCGGCACCTCGCCACACCTCGCCGTTCATCAAAATGGTGACCATCTTAGGAACAATGCCGTTCCACGCGTGGTTTGCGATCGCCCTCATGCAGTTGAATTATCCGCTCGGGCAGCCGATGTATGAAACCTTCGGCATCCCGTGGCACGTCGACTACATGGCTGACCAGAACCTGGGTGGCAAGATTGCATGGGCAACCGGCGAGATCCCACTGTTAATCGTGACAGCGGCACACTTCCTGCAGTGGCGTCGGGAAGATAGTAAAGAAACAGCACGCTATGAGCGTCGGGCTGACCGCACTCACGAGGCCGAGCTCAATGCCTATAACGAGATGCTTGCGGCGCTGGACTCTGGCGAGGGGGATCGGGAACTACAGGACTATTACGGCTCAGATTATTCGTCTGACGAGGTACGGAGTTACTTCCACCAGAAGAAGTTTGAGCACCATAACGTACCGAAGACACGGCGCTCATCAGCGCAAACGTCTGCCGATAAACCAACCGGCAGTGTTGACACTGAACATCAGGATGGCAGTGGACAAGGGGGGAGAGCGCGGTAGGCCCGGCGAAGGAGACTGAGCTGGTAACCGGCCGGATTAGCCTGGCCGGGGCCCAAAGTTGTCAATAGCTAAGCCCTATCTAAAGCCAACTTATTAATAGTTGCCACGCGTATAGGAAGGGTGTATAACTAGGGGCAGAGCGAAGGAAAAGCCCGGTAGCGGGCACAGTCCACGTAGCTCTGAGACGACAAACCAACTTATCGAGAGAAGGAAAAAGACATGACTTCCGCGCAAGCATCTGTTGGGCGTTCGGCTTCCGCTGAAAGCACCGTTCAAACAACTCCAGCCTTTACCGCTCCTAGCGACGTTGTTTCTGATCTGCAGAAGGTTCTCGTTGATTTCATCGATTTGAGCCTGGTTGCCAAGGAAGCTCACTGGAACATTCTTGGTCCGAACTTCCGCGACCTGCACTTGAACCTTGACGAGCTTGTTTCGGTTGCTCGTGAAGGCACCGACGAAATCGCTGAGCGTATGCGTGCATTGAATGGCATTCCTGATGGTCGCACGGCCGTTGTAGCTGCCGGTTCCTCCCTTCCGGAATTCCCGGCGGGAGAAATCCTTACTCACGACGCTATTTCGCACGTCGTTGAGGCTATTAACGCGACAACCAACACCATGCGTGAGGTTCATGATCGCGTTGACGAGGCTGACCCGACGAGTGCTGATCTGCTGCACGAGTACATCAAGCAGCTGGAGCAGCAGGCTTGGTTCATCAGTGCCGAGACCCGTACTCCTTCTGGAAAGTAATACATATCGATCTTCACTGTGCGCCTAGCTGAACCCGTGAACTGGGCTTCAGCAGCGTGTTTCCCTGTTCGTCATCGGAGGTCATGACGAGGCCGTCCGATGACATGAGCCGGACTGTGCAATAGCGCGGTCCGGTTTTTCTTTATCGTTAGGTGATCACTCCTTGTATCGACGACGCCTGCTTTCGATGCTTACGCCGTCTTTCGGCACGGGCGCCAATCCTTTGTTTCACCGATCTTTTTCACCGTGGGGATTCACCGCGCGGATAAGAAAACCGTGCGGATAAAAATCTGTGGATAACTTTAGTTATCCACAGCGGCCGCTCGATGAGCTCCTCACGGCCCCCATTTCCGGTCCACCGTGTGCCACTCTGAGTTTGTCATTTTCAGATCGTCTCTATCGATGAGGACTTCACGGTACTGCGCTAATTGGCTACTCAGCTGCTCAGCCTCTACCGGGAGCGCCCTTCGTGGGAGGGAGAGTAGGTACGTCATGGCACAAAATTCTGCAATGGTCACCGTCGTGGGAAACGTCGTCAGTGACCCAGTTGATCGAACACCATCAGGTCGAACCCCTTTCGCAACCATGCGCGTTGCGTCGGATCGTCGATGGCGTGGCGACGACGGCGTATGGCAGTCATCCGATTCATTATTTATCGATGTCCAGATGTCAGGTCCGCTGGCCACACACTGTTTGAAATCGGTGTCGAAGGGGGTGCCAGTTGTTATATACGGTCGGCTGATTACGCATTCGTGGGAGGCGACGCTGGACTCGGGGGAGAAGATCACGCGGAGCTCCGTGAGGATAAAGGCCTCCCACGTTGGGGTTGACCTCAACAAGATTGTCATTACTTCTGCGATGACCAGTCGTCTAGGACGTCTGGTGCCCTTGGAAATCAGTTCATCTGCTGGAGCGGTCAAGGAATCAGGGGAGGTGACGAGTATCTCCACAGATTGGGACGGGACAGTCACGCCGGACGGAAATCCATTCCCCGAAGGCTCGTCGAGTAATTCGAGCACTTCCACCGACGCCGCAGACCTAAGAGACTCCGCAACTCTGAGCGGTCAGGAGGATACATACAGCCGAGACGTCGCCCTGGCTAGCGCATGACGGCGTGCCACCGTGAGTGCGTCGTCGTAACTGGTTGTTGTTAGGACCGTGCTTGCGTACCCTCAACGGTTAGACTTTGCTGAGGAACTTGCGCGGGGACCATCCCACCTCTGAACTCTCGAAGTTGATCCTTGAGATCAGCTCCCGAGGTGGTGAGCCCTATGGTTATCGGCCATAGTAGGGGAGCAGAGAATGCTAGGTTCGTGCGGCACAGAAAAATGAGTTGAGGACTGTATGGGTGAATTCATTTACACAATGAAAAACGTGCGCAAGGCGCATGGAGAAAAAGTCATTCTTGACGACGTCACCATGGCTTTTTATCCGGGGGCCAAGATCGGCGTGGTGGGACCAAACGGTGCCGGGAAATCGTCGATCTTGAAAATTATGGCGGGGATTGATCAGCCGTCCAATGGTGAGGCATTCCTCGACCCCGGCGCTTCTGTGGGGATCTTGCTTCAGGAGCCTCCGCTTAACGAGGAAAAGACTGTCCGCGGCAACGTGGAAGAAGGCCTCGGAGAAATCTGGGAAGTCAAGCGTGAATATGAAGAAATCGCCGAAAAAATGGCGACGGATTATTCCGATGAACTCATGGAACGCATGACCGTCCTGCAGGAAAAGATCGACACTGCCGACGCTTGGGAATTGGATTCGAAGATCGACCAGGCCATGGATGCGCTGCGCTGCCCGCCGTCAGACTCACCAGTGACGACGCTATCCGGCGGTGAGCGTCGTCGTGTAGCACTAGCCAAGCTTCTCTTGGCGGAACCAGATCTGTTGCTGCTCGATGAGCCCACCAACCACTTGGACGCTGAGTCCGTGCTCTGGCTAGAGCAGCACCTGCGCACCTACCCGGGTGCGGTGTTGGCTGTTACCCACGACCGTTACTTCCTCGACCACGTTGCCCAGTGGATTTGTGAGGTCGACCGCGGGAAGCTGTACCCCTACGAAGGTAACTACTCCACGTACCTGGAGAAGAAATCTGAGCGTCTGCAGGTTGCGGGTAAGAAGGACGCCAAGCTGCAGAAGCGGTTGAAGCAAGAGCTGCAGTGGGTGCGCTCGGGTGCGAAGGCACGTCAGGCGAAGAATAAGGCCCGCTTGCAGCGTTATGAGGAAATGGCTGCGGAGGCCGAGAAGTACAAGAAGCTCGACTTTGAGGAAATTCAGATTCCGACCCCGCAGCGCTTGGGTAACCAGGTTGTGGAGGTCAGCCACCTCAACAAGGGCTTCGATGGCCGTACGTTGATCAAAGACTTGTCCTTCACGTTGCCCCGTAACGGCATCGTCGGTGTTATCGGCCCGAACGGTGTGGGTAAGTCCACCTTGTTTAAGACGATTGTGGGGCTTGAAGAGCCGGATTCCGGCGAGGTGAAGGTCGGTAAGACTGTCGACATCAGCTATGTTGACCAGAACCGTGAGAATATTGACCCCGAAAAGACCGTGTGGGAAGTCGTCTCTGACGGGTTGGACTACATCATCGTCGGTCAGAACGAAATGCCATCGCGCGCTTATATTTCGGCTTTCGGTTTCAAAGGTGCCGATCAGCAAAAGCCAGCCAAGGTGCTGTCCGGCGGCGAGCGTAACCGTTTGAACCTGGCGCTGACCTTGAAACAGGGTGGTAACCTGATCCTATTGGATGAGCCCACCAACGATCTGGATGTCGAAACTCTCTCCAGCTTGGAGAACGCTCTCGAGCAATTCCCAGGGTGCGCCGTCGTGATCTCCCACGATAGGTGGTTCTTGGATCGCACGTGTACGCACATTCTTGCCTGGGAAGGCAATGTTGCCGAAGGCCAGTGGTACTGGGTTGAAGGTAATTTCGAGGATTATGAGAAGAACAAGGTCGATAGGCTCGGTGAAGAAGCTGCGCGTCCCCACCGTGTGACTCACCGGAAGTTAACTCGCTAATTCGTTAGGTCGTGGTGAAATATGCCGTTTCGTGAAGTACTCGGACGCACTGGCCGGGTTCATACACTGTCATTGCCGCTCCGCTGGTCCGACTTCGACATGTATGGCCACGTTAATAACTCGGCATATCTTGAGTTTTCGCAGGATTCCCGCGTTGCATTCCTGAAAGAAATGGAGTCGATCGCCGGTAAAGGGCCAGTGCCCCAGGTGTTTGTGCGCCACGCCGAATTGGATTACCGACGCGGGATTTCGCCATCGAGTCGCACCGTGACCGTGAATTCAGAAGTGACTCGGATTGGCCGAACGTCGTTTGGTGTTCGCCAACTGATCCTCGATAGCGACGGGATCGTGTGTTGCGAAGTGAAGATCACGCAGGTTGTTGTCGACCTGCGGTCGAGCTCTCCACGCGAAATTACGGACAGCGAACGGCAGGTCCTCGAGTCCATGATCACTCGGCCTGTGAGGGAAATCGAACGAGGCCAAGATAATGAACCCGATATCGACCAACTCGTTCCTCCGGATTCCACGGAGTAATCCATCGGCCTTATCCAGGGGACACTATGCCGATAACTATTGAGCACGGCATTGCTCGAGATCTCTTCACGTTCATGTCTCGAGCTGAGCGCCTCGATTCGACGGCGCTGGTCCGGATTCATCCCGCCGATACCCGGTCGCGTCAACCGAATGCCGCGGGTGCTGCCGTAGAGTCTCGTGACCAGCGTCATCAGTGGTTCGATATTTATGTCACCACCCCGCTTGGCCCCTTTGGGCTGCGACGGGTCCGTGGTGTGTGGAAGGATGGCTCGGCCCGGGACCTCATCACGCACTGTTCGAATGTGCGGCGAGCCATCGATGCGTCGACCTCTTTTCGCTCCCGGGAGGGTGGTCCGATAACCCTGTCGCTGGAGCACCCCGGCACGCCGGGAATGTGGCCCGGGCCAGTGCCTCTGAAAGAGACTTTTACCCATATCGATGACGTAGCAATAGACACCGTTGCGGCGTTATATAACGACGTCCGTGACACGGCCACGGCAGAATCCGGGCCAGCGGGGATAGCTCAATCGCTGTTGGACCAGAAGATTATGACCGTCGAATCGCCGACGGCGGAACAGACGGCTCAGCTGACGTCGCGCGCCATTATCGCCCTGGGAAGCCTCGGTTTTATCGGAGGAGATGTTATGCGGGTCTCCGTATCGCCTCTATGGGTGAGGACGGATACCAGGCTGGGAACGGTCCTCGCACAACGCAGGAACCGGCTGAACCTATTCAATATGTAAGCTCAGCTCAGCCCGTATAGCCGTAGCTTTTAGCTCCGGTCGTGCTCGCGCGCTGTAGCGAAGCGGCGCTGATTATCCTTACCCTCCGCGATCAGTCGGCGGAAACCAGCGGGGAGTTCTTCGTCGGCAACCAGTTTCTCGGCTCGAGCGATGGCCTCGTCGGATGTATCCCACGACGGATACATTCCGGCGAGCACCCGCAGAGCCATCTCGCCATTGAGGTTCTCCCACACGCCGAGGGCCTCATCGAAATAGCGATCGCGATAGCCAGCTAAAAGCTCGTCACTGCCGGCAGTCCTAAATCCCGCGACATTCGACAACAACTGGCGGTTCGACAGCGTCGACGCATCCTCGCTCATGATGTCACCCCACACGCGAGACTTATTGTCGGCCGTCGGCACGAGCGCCCGTGCCACAATGGCCGCTTGTTCGCCCAACGAGGAACGGTCGTTCGCGGAGGTTTCGTCGATAAGCTTTGTGACCTCTTTCTCTGACACCCCGTGGGAACCGCTGGACGTGGCCAGCATCTTGATAGCAAGCCACGTCATATCGGTATCGATGGAGAGACCGTTCAGTTCGACAGTCTCCGGAACTGCATCGACAATCGCCCGCGCGATAGCAACAGTCTCCGCGGTGGGCTCCACATTGGGCAGCTCCTTGACCGCCGCGAGTTGGGTATCGCTGCCCGGATCAGCCGCCCGTGCCGTCGATACCAAAGCATGAGCAACCGCATCCCAGCCTTCATCGGCAAGCCACGTCGGGTCGGCATAGTTCCTAGCTGCGGACACAACTTGTCGAACTAATTGCTGAACGACGGCGGTTTCCGCCTCATGAGGCAGACCACGCTCAACAAGCGCGATGAAATCACGAGCGCGCAAACGACCAGCGCGCAGACGCTCCCACTCCGCCGACCAGCAGAGAGCGCGAGCCATGGGATCCTTAATTGCCGGCAGGTGATTCAGCACAAACTCGTTGGAAGCATCATCGAGATCGATGAGGGCATATGTCAGGTCGCCATCATTGGGCAGAATGAGATCGCCAGCGGGAGTGCCGATAAACTCAGGGACCTCGGTGCTCTCACCGTGGATATCCAGCTCGGTGTGAGCCGTGCGAACGACGTCACCATCCTTGAGGGAATAGACGCCGACACCGATGCGGTGATCGCGATGCTCGCCCTCACCCGGTTGCGCACCACTCTGCTTGACGGCAACTGAGGTGTAGACCCCGTCCTTAACCTGCGTATCCACGGACAAGGCATTGACACCGGTGGTCTTGAGCCATTGGTCAGCCCATTGGGACAGATCGCGCCCCGACGATTCCTCGAGCGCGCCAAGGAGATCATCGAACGTGGCATTGTCGTACTGATGGCGCTGGAAATGCAGCCGGACACCGGCGAAGAATTCGTCGAGCCCGACATAAGCGGCTAGCTGCTTGAGAACAGACGCTCCCTTGGCGTAGGTGATCCCATCGAAGTTCTGGTCGACAGTTTCGATATCCGACGCGTCCGTCGAAATCGGGTGCGTGGACGACAACTGGTCTTGCGCGTATGCCCACGCCTTCTCGACGTGGGCGAACGTGACCCACGCGGTGGTGAACTCACTGACCTCAGTTTGAGCCTGCGCCGAGGACCAGGTGGCGAATGATTCGTTAAGCCACAGGTCATTCCACCATTTCATGGTGACGAGATCGCCGAACCACATGTGGGCCATCTCGTGGAGGATCGTGTTATTGCGACGCTCGTAGAGGTACCGAGTAGTGGCTGACCGGAACACATAGTCTTCACGGATCGTGACGGCCCCGGCATTTTCCATTGCCCCCATGTTGTATTCAGGGCAGAACACTTGGTCGTATTTCTTAAATGGATACGGGATGCCGAAGTGCTTAGCGTAGAAATCGAATCCCTGTTTTGTTTCCTTAAACAGTTCTTCGGAATCGAGGTGCTCAGCCAGCGCCCGTCGGCAATAAAGGCCGAGTGGAATTTCGACTTCCTGGCTGGCCGAATCATCCGATGTTTCGGTTGATTCGCCCGATGCTTCGGGGTGCGGGGTAATGGTTCCGCGCCATACATCGGTGGCTTCGGTGTACGGCCCCGCCATAAACGCAATTAAATAGGTAGAGAGAGGGTAGTCAACCTCAGCTTCATGAATGGCGACCGTCGTTTGAGAGTTCTCGCCATCGGTCGTCAGAATCCCCGCGCGGGGAGAGGTTACCGTTGTGCTGACGGGCCCATTGGTGATGAGCCGCCACGAATCGGGCGTGATGACCTGCACGCGGTACGTCGCTTTGAGATCTGGCTGGTCAAGGCACGCAAAGACGCGTTTCGCGTCAGCAGTTTCAAATTGTGTGTACAGGTAGACCGCATTATCCGATGGATCGACGAAACGGTGAAGCCCCTCGCCTGAGGTTGAGTAGCGGCATTCGGCGCACACCGTGACGCGGTTCTCGCCAGGTTCCAGATTGGGAAGCTGGATGCCGGATTCTTCGTCATACTGATTATCCGAATAACGGATCGCATCGGTCGTGACATCGGTCCCGTTGAGCTGCACCGACGTTACCCGCGAGGCGCGGAGATCTAGGAAGGTTCCTTGCTCCAGATCGCCCTCCGAGACACCGTCGCGAGTGTGGAACCACACTGTCGTCTTCGATGTAAAGGTTTTTTCTCCAGGAAGCCCATGTCCGTCAGTGAGGTCTAAAATTATGGAGTACCGGTCCACTCGAATGAGTGCGGCCCGGTCCTTGGCCTCTTGCCAGGTGAGATTAGTAGATGACATTCCTGCGTTGTGTCCTTTCACTGGAGGGCTTTGGATTATGCGAGAGCATAAAGTTCCCAGATATTGAGACTACTAGGTGATTAAAAATCGCGGGAGCAATGAGCCACCGGTGGGCATAGCGCCAACGTAGAGATCATGGAGGTAAAGACATGGCCGATAAACAACGAGTCGATTTTTGGTTTGATGTCTCGTGCCCGTTTTGCTGGGTAACATCCCGGTGGATTAAAGAGGTAGAAAAAGTACGGGATATCACTGTTGTTTGGCATTCTATGAGCTTGTCGGTTCTCAATGAGAACAATGATGATCTTCCCGACGATTACAAGAAGATGATGAAACAGACGTGGGGCCCCGCTCGCGTTGCCGCCCTCATTGCCGACGAGAATCCGGACAAATTAGACGCGTACTACACCGCAATGGGCACGCGGATTCACGATAAGAAAGAAGTCGACGCTCACGCCGGCGAGGGATTCGACGACGTGCTTCGCGATGCCCTGGAAGAGGTTGGCCTTCCGGCGCCGTACCTCGAGGTGGCGCACTCCACGGAGAAGGACGATTCGCTACGCCGTCACCACCAGGGTGCGATGGATGCTGTCGGAGACGACGTGGGGACCCCGGTGCTGAAGTTGGACGATAACGCGTTCTTCGGGCCAGTGATCACCCGTGTACCGCGCGGGGAAGACGCTGGACGAATCTTTGATGGGGCAGTGGCCTTGGCAGCGTTCCCGCACTTCTTCGAATTGAAACGATCTCGCACAGAGATGCCAGAAAACAAGACTGCTGAGTTACCCTAGAACTATGCGCGTTTATCTTGGTGCGGACCACGCTGGGTTCGAGTTGAAAAATACTATTGCTGCTCATTTGGAAAAGAACGGCCACGAGATCGTTGATTGCGGGGCTCATTCCTTTGATCCCAAGGATGATTACCCTGCTTACTGCATCGAGGCCTCTGCCCGGGTCGTGAATGATCCCGGATCATTGGGCATCGTGATCGGCGGTTCCGGGAATGGTGAGCAGATCGCTGCCAACAAGGTCAAGGGAGCCCGCTGTGCTTTGGCTTGGTCCGTGGAGACGGCCAAGCTTGCCCGGGAGCACAACAACGCACAGCTCATCGGTTTAGGGGCTCGCCAGCACTCCGAGGACGAAGCCCTCGAGATTGTCGATGCTTTCATCGAGACGCCCTGGTCGAATGAGGAACGCCACCAGCGGCGGATCGATATCCTCGCGGAGTATGAACGTACGGGGATGGCACCCGCGTTGCCTGAAGACCAGTAGGTAGCTCAGGCACGAACGTGTCATAAAAAGAGGTTTATACGACAGAAAGTGTGTCCCAGACCGGTGATTTCTGACCGCTGATCTGGGAAAACACGGAAAGTATATGCTCGGCGGGCATATATCTGCCTCT
>NZ_QFRA01000028.1 GCF_003243515.1 Corynebacterium kroppenstedtii | reverse complement strand
GCGACCTGCTTAATGAGGAAGCGGAAGGTCATAATGTTGTCGGCCATGGACAGCACATCGTCGTAGCGGAGGTCGATTTCTTGCTGCCCCGGCGCGGTTTCATGATGCGAAAACTCAACGGATATGCCCATGGACTCGAGGGCCGTGATGGCATCGCGGCGGAACCCTGGTGCTTCGTCGTGGACGGCCTGGTCGAAGTATCCTCCATTGTCGGTCGGGATAGGTTCTTTGCCTTCCGTCATGAGGCTTCTGACGAGGAAGAACTCGATTTCGGGGTGGACGTAGGAGGTGAATCCGTCGTCGGCTGCCCTGTTTAATTGCCGACGAAGGACCTGGCGGGGGTCAGCGTAGGAGGGTTGACCGTCCGGCAGGGTGATGTCGCAGAACATTCGCGCGGAGGTGACTTGACCCTCGTGCGGAAAGGGCAGCATTTGGAATGTGGATGGGTCCGGGCGGGCGATGGTGTCGGACTCCGACACGCGGGAGAAGCCCTCGATGGCTGACCCGTCGAATCCGATGCCTTCGGCGAATGCGCCTTCGAGCTCCGCGGGGGCGATGGCCACGGATTTTAAGTATCCCTGTACATCGGTGAACCAGAGGCGCACAAAGCGGATGTCGCGTTCGTCAAGGGTTCGGAGGACAAATTCTTGTTGCCGATTCATACCTACAGGGTAGTCGGTGGGTGGGACATGGGCGCGTGTTAGCCACAGAGCGCGTGTATGTGAATAGAGTTTGATGCGAGGGAAAGCCCCCACATCCTGGCGCATACGGTAGTCACACCAGTAGAAATACCCAGAGACAATTCCGACAAATCCTGTTTATTTGAGAGAGGAACCAGCCCATGTCTGCCCACCCCGACGCTCCTCAACAGTCAGAAAAGCCGAGGCGGAAGACTCGGATTCATCACCTCGATCAATTCAAGCGTGAGGGCAAGCGCTGGGCCATGCTGACTGCCTACGATTTCACGACGGCTCGAATTTTTGACGACGCCGACATCCCGGTGCTTCTGGTCGGTGATTCCGCGGCCAACGTCGTTTATGGGTATTCATCGACGACGGCGATCACGATGGAGGAACTCATCCCTCTGGCTGGCGCTGTGGTGAGAGGTGCTCCCCACGCACTCGTCGTCGCGGATCTGCCGTTCGGCGCCTACGAGCAATCGGATGAGCACGCCGTCGCTAATGCTGTGCGGATGATCCACGGTTCTGGTGCCGACATGGTGAAAATCGAAGGCGGCGAGCGAATCGCGCCACGTATTCGGGCGATTACTCAGGCCGGGATTGCCGTGATGGCGCATATTGGGTTTACGCCTCAGTCGGTGTCATCGCTGGGTGGTTTCCGGGTGCAAGGGCGTGGCAGTGGGGCTGAACAGCTCAACCGCGACGCGAAGGCCGTGTGTGAGGCTGGCGCGTCTGCCGTCGTTCTTGAAATGGTCCCGGAGGAGATTGCGCGGGAGATCACCGAGGAGCTTCCGATCCCCACGATCGGCATTGGTGCCGGCGCTGGAACGGACGGCCAAGTACTCGTGTGGCAGGATATGGCGGCGATGACGGCGGGTCGTCGCACACCGTCGTTTGTCGAGGAATTTGGGCAGATTGGCCAGGAATTACGCGACGCTGCTCGGCGGTACCGAGACCGGGTTGCTGATGGCACTTTCCCCGACGCTGACCATGCCTTCTCGGATAATCCCAAGGCCTAAACGGCGACACACACCTACACTTGGCGTCATGAGTTCTACTGATCAGCTGGAAGTCGAAGTAAAATTCTCCGTGGACGACGCCACCCCGGTGCCTGATTTTTCCGCAGTGGAGGGAATCGCTGGGGTTGGGGCTGAACAGCGGTTTACGCTCTCGGCGACGTATTACGACACGCCAGACCTCCAGTTGACCAGCAATAAGATCACGTTGCGACGTCGGAGCGGTGGCCCTGACGAAGGGTGGCAGCTCAAACTTCCGGGGACGCGCGGGCGTCGCGAAGTCCATGCTCCCTTGGACGCGGGGGACGCAACGGATCCTCACCATGTTCGTCCTCCTCGCACGCTACTTGAGGCACTCCATGAGGAATTGCCAGCTGCACCGGCGGACGATGACTCGGCGGACTTTATCGCCATCGCACAAGTTGACAATGAGCGCCACGTAACCGACGTGATGGTGGGCTCCTCCAGCTCGCGCAGGGGCGCTGAATCAGGCGGAGGCTCTCACACATACAAGGGAGCTGAATTCTGTGATGACCATGTGTCATCGCGCGGGCTCCTCGAAGGCGGACAAGCCCAGTACTGGCGGGAATGGGAAATTGAACTCAGTCCCGAGATCCTCGTTGATCACCACAATGGCGACGCCCAGCGCGATGCTCGCGCCTTCGCTGATGGCTTTTTAGACCGACTCTCTCAGCACGCTGTGGCAGCAGGAGCGAAGAAATCGTCGAGTCCATCCAAGCTCGTCATGGCAATGGGCGATACCATGCCCGACTAGCCGTCGGTTAGTCGTCGTCGTTCCACTCTTCATCGGCTTTCATCGGCCTCTTGATTGCGCTCATGAGCTCGTTCAAGCGCGTGCTCGGCTTCTTCTTTGGAGTCGTACGGCCCCATGCGGTTGAGCCAGCTCGACTTCTTCCCCTGCGAAACTTCCTTAGTTTCTGAATTGAAGTACCACTTTTGATCATCGGTGGCCATAACAAGTGCCCTTTCTGCAGTATGTGGAAACCGTCACCGCGTAAAAATCGCAATTTTTTCACAGGCGCATAACAAGTTTATTTCACTCTCGTCTACATCGCCCGCGGTAGACCATTATCTACCTACCATTGTTCGTAGGCCTCAATTTTCGTAGGCCTCAGTCTTTCAATCGAAAGCCTCTCCGCAGAAAGGATTTCATGTCCGGTTCACCCTCCCCTGCTTTGCTTACCGATGCGCATACTCGGGCATGGGGTGTTGATCCGACATGGATTGTTTCTGCACCCGGAACACTGGCGTGGCTGGGCGAATATGTCGCGCCCATTGGTGGAACCACGATCGCGCAAACCATCGAACCGTCGGTTCAGGTCGCGATCAGTCTCACAACGACACCACCTCAGGGCAACCACGATCAGCTAAACACATCTGAAGCCGGTATGTCCTTCGGTGTTCATTCGGCCGGTCCTCACCCCATTGCCGACGCTGACGACGTGGTGCGCACCGTGCTGGACACTGTGGCACACCAGCAAAGTGGGCTTCGACGGTCGACTCCCCTCTACGTGACGATCATGTCCTCTATTCCATCCGGCGAAGGTTTCGGGAAGCACGCTGCAGCCACCGCCGCGATAACCATGGCATTAGCGACGGCGCTCTCCGGCAAGGATGACCCACCGTGCCCGCCCACACTGGCCACGCTCACGGCGAAGGCACTCCAGCAGTCCGCACACTCCCCCACATCCTGGTGGCGGCCGTCCGTCATTTTCCGCAGTCAGCCCGGGACGCTCACTCATCTCACACAGTTCGACGACGCCGTCACCGCGCTGCCTTTTACCGACGAACGTGAACCTCTCCACCCGGTAATGCTCTCTGCTACGCCTACCGACGAGGACCTCGACCATACACAGTCCTGGGCTTCGAAAGCCCAGCGTAACGACGCTTTCTTGTGGCGCGCATGTTCCACCTTCGGCGTCGAAACGCTACGGGACTTGCCCTCTGCTCCGCAACGTGTTCTGGAGTGGCTTGATATTTCCCGGCGCGACACGGCTGCTGATGAGCAGCAGCCGGACTATCCATCCGTGTTGGAGACGCGCCGGTGGCTGCAGTTATGCGGGCGGGATAGTTCACGTGCGCGCGACGCGGCGATGGACGTGAAATCGCGACGCACGATTCGGGTGGCCTCAACGCTCACGACGTCAGGTCGCGAACTCATCGAGCTGGTTTCTGCTGCAACGCCCGCCCAGCAGCGAATACTGAGACACATTGCAACGCCGGCTGGCTGTGACGTTATCGGGGAAATTCCTGGCCAGAGGATTGTTGCTGCACGGCCTATTCCCGGCGCGTCCACGTCGGTACTCGCGTTGGTGAAGCCGAAGAAGGATGAGCATCAACCACAAACTGGCGACAAGATGCGGAGCGACGGGCCAGGGAGCGAAGGCGCGAGAAACGACGGGATAACGGTCACGGAACTGTCTTTCGCCGAGCCAGCGCACATGCAGCCCCCACATATGGATAGCGAATGAGCCGGCCTATAAGCCGGATTTTGTCTGCCATGCGGGGTCTCCCCTGGCATGGGAGGTAATCATCTATCTTGGGCTGCCATCGCTGGCAGCCTCACGCGGCTTACCCGCGGACTTGGACGAGCAGCCCTCAAACGCCCGCGCCGGCGCACCAAAGCAACGGTGCGCCATCATGCCTTGCTCCCGGAAGGGTTTACCTAGCCACCACAGTCACCTGCAGTGCTGGTGCGCTTTTACCACACCCTTTCACCCTTACCTGCAGATATTGCGTCTACAGGCGGTCTACTTTCTGTTGCACGTGCCCTCAGGTCGCCCTGGGTTGCTGTTAGCAACATCCGTGCCCTGTGGAGTCCGGACTTTCCTCGACGACGGTCTGCACAGCATCAGGCACGGTCTCTGCAAGCAGAGACTCACTGTGCTGTCGATTCCGCCCCCGCGATTACCCGGCCGGCTCAATCGCGAGGCTTCACTCTACCCCATCAACAAGGTGCGCGGTGGAATTGATGGCCTGCACGCAGATCGGGCCGTCGCTATAAAAATCGACGATACTGATTGACGACGTATCCAGGTGAAGCCGAACAAAGAAGTCAGAGTCGGCACACAAAGCTCGGCGCAGAACCGACTTGATGGGGGTCACGTGGCTAACTAGCAGCAGGTTGTCTCCCCAGTGCTGGTCAACGAGTTCCGTCACCGCCCTGTGAACTCGCTGGTCTACGGCCTGAACGCTTTCTCCACCCGGTACGGGCATGGTCCAGTCCGTGAACCACTTTTCTTGTGTTTCGCCGAAATGATCATGAATGTCTTTGAACGTCCGCCCATCCCACTCACCAAAATCGAGTTCGATGAGGTTATCGACGACGTCGACGGGCAACTCCGCAGGCTGCTCCGACCCAGGGACTAACTCTTTTGTGAGGTCATCAAGGGTTTGTCGGCAACGCAACGCAGGAGATGTCACCGCGGCGGTTAAGTCGGCCTCGCGTAGCCATCGGCCAGCTCGATGAGCCTGGCGGTGTCCTTCGTCGGTGAGAGGGATGTCGGCGCGGCCGGCGTACTTACCTTGTGTGGAGTAGGGCGTTTGCCCATGACGGAGCAACACTAACCGACAGCGCTGCGTCTCGGATGATCCCGGTAGCCAGGCAGCCATCAGACCGCTCCTTCCAGTTCAGGGTTGTACCGAATGAGGTATGTATTGCACTCCGGGCATTGGAGGAGTTCATCGGCAGGGGCCTTGCGAAATGCCGTTAACGTGGCATTATCCAGCGACATATGGCACCCCTGGCACACGCGGTCTATCAGCTGAGCGGCTCCAACTCCGTGATCCTCACGCTGTATGTCGTAGGCCTCGATAATCTCGTCGGGCAATTCGTTTTTAATAACCTGAACTTTTCGATGTTTTTCATCTATCCGCCGGCGCACCGCCATGATCGAATCATCCAATGCGCGACGAGCAGCCGCAACGGAATCACCTGAGTCAATTGTCTCCGGCGGCTGGTCCTGGCCCTCCGGACTTTTGAGGTGCTGGTCGCGCTGGGTTTCGACGTCATCGCGTCGAGACTCCAGCCGCGCCCGGATCCGCTGGGCAGCGTTGATGTCGTGGTTAAGGTCGCGTCGTCGTTCGCGGTCTGAGGCCACGGTGAGCCGTTGACGATCGTCGGCCTCTCGGCGACGAAGCTTGGCAATATCACTATTGAGCTTGAATAATTCAGCATCCATCTCTGAGAGCGTGACTGATGCCGTGATAGTGCGGGACCGTGCCAGGGCTTTCTGTCTCAGGACTTCATCAAGCCGCTGTTTCTCTGGCAGGTTGACTGCCCGCGCTTCCAGAACCTCAATGTCGTTATGGAGCCGGGACATATCAAGAAGCCGCTTTTGATCCCGCACTGAGCATTTCATGCTGTCTTCCTCCATCGTGGCGGTTGAAGCGCCTGGTGCGCCAGCACTAGCAGTTATATCTCTAGAACACTGATCTCTAGTAAACCAGCAAATCGGCCATCCGTGTGGCACTCGATGCCACACATCTCGGCAGGCTGTTGCGTTGCCCGAACTCGGTCTACTGCTTCTTGGAGGCGTGGACTGTCCAGGGATCCGTCCTCACCTCAATCACCTCGGCGGTCAGACCCAACTGCTCCCGCATCATGGTGGCGACGGAACCACACCACGGAAACTCACTGGCCCAGTGCGCCGTGTCCACCAAAACAGGTTTTCCGCGGCGGAGGTGTTCGTCGGCAGGATGGTGGCGAAGGTCCGAGGTCACATACACATCGGCCCCCACCGCCCGCGCTTGATCCAAGAAACTGTCACCCGCTCCCGAGCACAACGCCACTGTTTCAATGCGCGTGTCGGGATCGCCAGCTGCCCTGATCCCCTCCACCGTTTCCGGTAGCGCATCCGCAACTCGCTGGGCGAATTCCTTCAGCGTTGTTGGGCTGGTGAGCGTCCCGACGCGACCGATCCCGCCGATCACGCCACCGCTCATGGTGACGCAATCAAAAGCGGGCTCCTCATACGGATGGGCGCGGACAATGGCGTCGATAATGTCGTCGTCGAGGTTCGGTCGGGACACAAACTCCACTCTTACCTCGGTGGCATGTTCGACCTTTCCGACGCTACCTAATGCCGGGTGGGAGCCGTCCTCCGGCAAAAACTGGCCCTTGCCCTCAGTCTCGAAACTGCAGTGGGAGTACTGGCCGATCTTCCCCGCCCCCACGGCGAACACCGCGTCTTTCACCTTCTCAACATGGTCGACAGGAACCATCACGCCCCACTTATGCAATGTCGCCTTAATGGGGTTGAGCGGCTTTGTCTCTGTCACACCTAGAAGGTCCGCCAAGATATCGTTGACGCCGCCGTCGGCAGCGTCGGCATTGGTGTGAGCAGCAAATAACGCGCAGTCGTGTTTGATGAGCCGGTGGAGTAACCGGCCCTTCGGGTCATCCGTCGCCACGGAATGTGTACCTCTCAACAGCAAGGGGTGGTGGACAATAAGCATGTCCGCTCCCTGGTCGATGGCGTGATCGACGACGGCATCCGAGGCCTCTAACGCGACCGCGACTAGGGAAACATTCGCGGACGGATTCCCGCAGATGAGGCCCACGCGGTCCCACTCTTCTGCTAAGGCCGGGGGAAATGCGGCATCCATGGTCTGACGAATATCAGCGACTGTAGTCATGGTCCCATTGTGACATGAGGTTAGGACACGACTGAGTTATTAACGCTTCGCGGTTACGCCTGACGGTTACTTTGAATGTGCTGCACAGCGTCGATGAGTTGTTCCACGTCAGGCGGGGGCCGCACAGCTAGCCGAAGTGCGGTGCCGTCGAGTCCGGGAAACGTGTCCGTACGCCGGACCGCGATGCTGCGTGCTGCGAGCTCCTGAGTCAGACGACGCGTTGATTCCGGCGATGCCGGGACATACCGTCCCGGTGGAATGACCAGCATAAATGGCGCTGCGGAGGGGTAAACATTCCAGCCCGCCGCGGTCAAGGCCTCCGCCATCGCGGCCCGGTTGCGCGCCATCTCTTCTTTATCGTGTCGGGACCACTCGATGCCCCGGGGACTCACCGCTTCCAATGCCAACGTTCCCACAGCCCACGGCGGCCGCCCGTGGCTAAGGTTCTCAATCACGTCTGGATCACCGACGAAATACCCACATCGGAGCCCGGCCACCGAAAACGTCTTCGTCAACGATCGGGCTACCAGCACCCCGGACGGCCGATCGGGCAAAAGCGACTCGGGACACTCCCCCTCGTTCGCAGACTGGTTCTCAGGAAGTGCGCTGTCGGCGGTATCAGTAATCGCTGACGTGGCCATATCCATGAACGCCTCATCCACCAGAACGATCCGTCCGGGCCTCAGCGCCCGCTCAATATCTTCCCGGCGGTGAAGAACACCTGTCGGATTCGTCGGATTACCAATCACCACGAGATTCACATCGGCAGGAACCACGCCCGGCCAGTCACCGTCGGCAAGAGACCACCGAATAACACGCGTGACCGGGATATTGGTACCGGTCAGCGCAATATCGGGCTCGGTGAAGGAAGGATGCACAACCGCCGCCCGGAGGCTTGTCCCCGTCGATTAGCGGCACCTCCCGTGGTGGCCACCTCCCGGCGCGACAGCACGGACTCCACCGTGGATCTCTCGGCCCCCGCCAAAGATTCGGGGAAACAGAGAAAACCCCTCAGCCACACCATTAAGAAGCATGATTTCCGACGCATCACACCCATGAAAATCGGCGATAACCTCGCGCGTTTCCTGCTCTTCCCACGGATACGCGCCGAGATCACCCAAGCGATGCGCCAGCGCCTCCTGCAGCCACGGCGGGGGCGCGGGGTGCCGAACATTCACTGCGAAATCAAGGTCCGCTCCCCGCGCGGCTTGATCCCCATGAATCTTCATCAAGTCATTCACAGTGAACACAGTACCCACGGGCCACAGCACCCAGAGGCCACGGTCCCCATCCCAATCGCGACTCATCCAATCCTTGTTCATCCCATGCCTCACTTCAGCGAGTCCCGCGCCACTACTACGATAGATAGTCGCGTCGGCAATAGGCTCTGCCTACACCGTGGATATCCCCATTGTTGGCGTCAACACCACCACGAAAGGATCGCCTGTGACAGGTACCGAAACCTTAAAAATTGTCTTCGTATGCACGGGTAACATTTGCCGTTCGGCAATGGCTGACGTGATGGCGCGTGATGCCCTCGAGCGCGAAGGACTCCTCAGCCAAGTGCGCGTGGAATCGTGCGGCCTTGGCGGCTGGCATGTGGGACAAGGCGCCGACCATCGTGCCGTCGAAACCCTCCGTGAGCACGGGCTCGATGGGACTGAGCATCGCGCAAAACAATATGGTCCACAATTTGCCGACGCGAACCTGTTCATCGTCATGGACGACGGCCACCGACGTGCCCTCCGGAACGATGGTGTCCCGTCGCACAAGATCCGTTTCCTTCGCTCCTTCGATCCCGCCGGTGGACGCCATGAACCACTGCAGGATCCCTACTACGGGACGAAAGAGGATTTCACTGACGTCTACTACTCCATCGAGGCTGCGCTGCCGGGGCTAGTGTCGTGGGTGACACGTGAATTAGAGGATCGATCGGACCGATAAGAATGGCTCAACGGGGTTGGCGAACATTCCTCAAACCAGGATGGGTAATTACCGCAATCCTGGTGATCGCGTTCGCATATGTGGCGTTCACAGTCCTAGCACCGTGGCAACTCGGGAAAAATTCAAGGACGCAGGCGACCAATCACAGGTTGGAAAAAGCGTTCCATGCGGACCCCGTACCTCTGTCGAAGGTCATCACGAAGACCGTGTCGGCACCGACCGGTACCATCGACGAATCGAACGAGTGGAAGCGCGTCAAAATCCAAGGTTCTTTTCTTGCCGACGAGGAACTGGTGTTGCGCAACCGTCCGGTCAATTCCGATGCCGCCTACCAGATTCTGACGCCGTTCCGTGCCGACGATGGCACGGTCATCATGGTGAACCGCGGCTATGTAGGGCCTGAATCCGGAAGCAGGATTCCGTCATTTGCTCCGCCACCCAGCGGGAAAGTGACAATTCAAGGCTATGTTCGGTTGGACGAGCCCGCTCCCGAAGAGCCGAAAACGACTCATGACGATGGCTATACTGAGATCACGAACCTATCGTCATCCTGGTATAAGAAGGAGATCCCCCAGGAAAATTTTGTTAAGGGGTATGTCCAGCTCGAAGACAATCAACCGGGGACGCTCAACGCTATTCCGCTTCCGCAACTGGATTCTGGCCCCTACCTGTCGTACGGCATCCAGTGGATTACGTTCGGGATTTTAGCTCCTCTGGGGCTGGGGTACTTCGTGTGGGCTGAGATTCGGGAACGCCGCAAAGCCCGCGAAGAAGAGCAAGAATACGGTGCACTGGGCGACGAGTACATCACTTCAGATGACACGACGGCCGACGAGACAGCTGACGATGATCAGGAGGCTGGAGAGAGTGCGACGGTCGTTGACGATTCCGGCTCCGAGGGGCGCCTAGGAGCGGCGTCGGAACGCGTGTCCTCAGACCGGCGGAGTCAGGACAAACCATCCAGTGCCGACGACGACACTGCCGATCGTGATTCACAATCGGAGCCGACGTATCAGCAGGATTTGTACGATAACCGTTACGGGGGAACTAAACGCCGTAACGCTTTCGCGCAGCGTTTTAAGAAGGACGAAGAGCGGTTCTAGTTGAAGAGCTCTTCTAGTTATCGCCGGTCCATGCATCGCTGAAGAACAAGCGCGATCCCCAAGGCCGCGTATTGAACACCTCGTGACAGCGTCACCGCGCGTCTGACGTCGGCAATAGTTGGTGCGGGGCCCTCCCCCATGATTGGGCGCATCTCAACTCCGTAAGAGTACTGCGTGGCGCCGCCCAATTGCACGGCCAACGCACCCGCGGCGGTGGATTCCACAACTCCCGCATTAGGGCTGGGATGGTTTTGTTTCCGCCACGCCGTGATCGATCGTCGCCCGCCGACGGCGGAGTGAATGAGTGCCGTCACCCGCGCGACCGGCCAATTTGCTAGATCATCCAGCTTGGCAGCGGTCCACCCGAAATTCATGTATCGGTCGCTCTTGTAGCCCACCATCGCATCGAGGGTGTTAATGCACCGGTGCGCCACGACTCCGGGAGCTCCCGCCAGCGCCCCCCCCAGATCAGGGTTCCGACGCTGGCATCGGACGTATTTTCGGCCAGGGACTCGACCGTAGCGCGGGCAATGCCATCGGCATCAAGTGAGTTCGGGTCGCGGGAACACAGCCACGGAACCCACTGGCGTGGCTCGTCGATAATTGTCATGCCGGATTGGTACTGCTCTAATGCCGTGGCAACTCGGCCGCCTGTCCGGGCAAGACTTGTCCCGCCGAGGCTGAAGAATGTGACGACGCCAAGCACGACCGCGTGTCGTGTGGTCCGACGGGGGCCTGCGATCGCTGTGGTAACAAGTACGGGGACACCAACTGACAACGCTTCGAAAGCAACGCCACGGGAACGCGAATCGGCATAAATCCGCTTCTCCAGGGCTTGTGCTGCGCGCCCAAATAATGCCACGGGGTGATAGGACGCTGGGTCCCCGACGATAACGTCGGCAAGAAAGCCCCCGGCTAGCCCATATTGTTCCCGAGTGAGGCGGAGGAACCGATGCGCACTACGGCCTAGCATGGCGACGAATAACTATCGTCATTGTTGAGCCGACGGGGGAAAGCACCACTTGTCCTGGAAGCGGCCTCGCACACAGCATCACGATCGTTCCCATAATCGACTAACACGGGATAGACCAGATTGCCGTTGGAATCCTTCTTCCGCAACGACGGGCAGGCGCCAGGGTAGGTGTAATAAGCATCGGAGTTGCTGGCCAACGCTGACCGCAACTTACTTTTCGTGTCCCCACCCGGTTGATCAATGACCAATTGCACGATCAAGACATAATCACCGTCACACGTGACATTACGGATGGAGCGGGTGCTTCCGTTAACCGATACCGAGGTGATGGTTCCCCCGCTGTTGTTATTGTTCGGGTGCTTTTTCGCTTCCGATGCAGGAGTACACCGGCCAAACATGCGTTGCGTATCTTCCGGAACACCATCGCGCTGCATTCTTTCATCGCTGTAGCATCGGCCACCTATTGGTGAATAAATATTATCTTTATCCGGGGTGTATTCCTCCCATTCGGACCCCGTCCAATGAAGCGGAATCGACCAATCTGTCCCGTGCTGAATTGCGGCTGCCCATGTGCCATCACACTTCTCAACATCATCAAGCTCAGCGGGGACGACACCGGTTTGGTGCATGTAAACAATGGTGCACCGCTCGCTCACAGAGGGGCCGCTCTTATTGTCGCTATCGTTAGCCTCTTTTGTAGAGCTATTTTTCTGACTTTCTTCAGCCGGCGAGGTCGTAGCTTCTGACGACGCTGCACCACCGTCGGCAGACGTATTGTTGCTGGCACGGTTATTAATGACTTGCACCGCAATAACGACCACCGCGGCGATCACAACCAGCGCCAGAATGGTCCACAAAATGGGGATGGCACGTGAGCGTTTTTTCGGCTGGTCGGGAACCTGTTGATGGGCCCGCGGGTTCGGAGCACCACGGTCAGCACCCCATTGATCGTTTCCGCCGTTCCATTGATTGTTTCCACTCATCGTTTCATCCTTGGTGGGCTATCACAGTGTGACTAGCACGGGGAGCTAAAGTCACCACGATCATTAAGGGTTCGTGGATACCAATTACTTCTCGACTCTGCTTCTGCGCACATGGCGCTTCTGTCGGAGCCGAAATCTTCATAGACGGGATAAATGTCATCGCCATTGAGCTGTCCACGTAATGACGAGCAATGTCCCGGCGTAATAAATTCGGAACCAGGGTTGGCTGCGAGTGCTCGTGAAATGTCTCCAGCTGTCGCGTCTTTGTTCGTATCGATGATTGAATCCTTGATAACGATATTTCTCCCGTCACATGCCGGCGACGCGGCACGCACGGTCCGGCCAGAAACATTGACCGACGAAATATAGCCATTGGAGTCAGTGTTGCTAGACGACGATGACTCATTGCTCTTCGTGGTGTCATCGGGACCACATTCGGTGAATTTCGATCGTATCTCCGATGGCACATGATCAGCGTCTAGCCGTGAACTGAGATAACAGCCGTACCCACTAATCCCGGAAACTCCGTCTCGTTCATACTTGGACCAGCGACCATTAGACCAGTGATAGTGATTTAACCCGTCACTTCGAGGCGCACCGAACAGCAACCAATCGCCCGAGCAATACACCATTTCATGTTCGCCCGTCATCTCCGGGGTATTTTTTCGTAGATAGGATTCAGCGCAACGATCAGTCGTAGCTTTTTTATCGCCATCAGACGCGGCCGGCGATGAGGGGTTGGCGGTCACCTGCTGAGGTGACTCTGACTGACTCTCCAGTGTTCCACTGCTAGCCGCTGCGACGGATTCGTCCTGGCCGCTGTTCTTGTCGGCATTCTTCAACGCGACCCAAATGATTGAAGCCCCAATGACAAGGGCCACAGTTATGACGACTGTTATGCCAATGGGCATCAGGTTCCGTTTTTTGGGTGGCTTAGGCTCATTATTTTGCGGGGGATAAAAGGATCCCCATTCGCCATCGTTTCCTGAAGTCGAATTCTCCAAACGTCGACCGGGCTCGTGATTCATGGAGAATACCCCTTTATAAACAGTCAGCGTGTGAGCAATAGACGGCAGTTGGCCACATGCAGTGTACCCAGATGACCACAGCGACATAGAGTCTGGCACATGTATCAGCTGGGTCCCCTACCCCAGCCTGAGGGTAAAACGGGGAGTATACGAGAAAAACCTCCATCCGCGGTGCGAATAGAGGTTGTGATTGTGATGTGCGCCCTGACGGGTTCGAACCGCCGACCTGCTGGGTGTAAACCAGCTGCTCTTCCAGCTGAGCTAAAGGCGCTTAATTGTTAATGGCTCAAGGCTGTGCTGCTCTTAGGCCGTAGATAAAGCTAGCATATGCCGCACTGGAAACGGAAAACCGCCACCGGCCCAAACCACCTAAGGCCTGCGCCCGCTGTAGCTTTAATACCCGCAAGTCCGGCTCTAGTTCCGACGCGCCCCACGCTGAACCAAGCAGGAACCTTGCCAGTCCCCCAGCCGCAATGCGGAGGTCTGCACCAGCCCGGCCAACTGAGCGTTTTCAGCGATATCCCCCGGCGGAACGGTACCTGTTTGCCCTGCGCCTGGGGTCACCAACCAGATTTGGCCGTCTTCCGCTAGTGCCCGTGTGGCATCCACGAGTCCATCAACGAGGTCTCCGTCGTCGTCTCGCCACCATAACAAGACGACGTCGACAATTTCGTCGGTGTCGGGGTCATCCAAGAGAGGTTCGCCTATGACTTCTTCAAGCGATTCGCTTACTGCTGAATCGCAGTCGTCATCCCATCCGAGTTCCAGAATGATATTTCCTTTTGTCACGCCCATGCGATCAGCAAAGTCTTTGTCGCGCGTGGCCGCCTCGCCCACGGTTTGGTGCCTCCTTGACAATATAGATTGAATTATTAGCGAGGTTACCGTTTTTATGTGAAATTATCTCATCGACTCTCCCACGACGTCCCCCAGATTCCCCCAGAATGACACCCCTGGCGCCAATAATGCTGTCACCCCCACCCAAATTGATTGGTTTCTGCTGGAAAGAGTGGCGCTGCGTAGAATCGATTCAGATAAAGATATTGGCCATTGTCCAAGAATTTTGGCCAGATTCCACAAGTTCAGGAGTACACGTCGATGACTGATACCTCGCCCGATTCGTCGCGAGACAGCAATTTCGCCCTCATTCGTGATGGCGTCGCGTCCTACCTCAATGACAGCGATCCCGAAGAAACTCGTGAGTGGCTTGAGTCCCTGGACGGGATGTTGGAGAACGCAGATAGTGATCGTGCGCGCTACATCATGTTGCGCATGATTGAGCGTGCAACGGCGAAACGCGTTTCCCTCCCGTCCCTCACATCGACCGACTATGTCAACACTATTCCGACAACAATGGAGCCCGAGTTTCCCGGCGACGAGGACATCGAGAAGCGCTACCGCCGCTGGATCCGGTGGAATGCGGCGATCATGGTTCACCGCGCTCAGCGCCCCGGTATTGGAGTCGGGGGACATATTTCCACCTATGCCGGCGCGGCTCCTCTCTACGAAGTTGGGTTTAACCACTTCTTCAAAGGCAAGGATCATCCGGGCGGCGGGGATCAAGTATTTTTCCAGGGCCATGCCTCGCCCGGAATGTACGCCCGTGCATTCCTTGAAGGCCGACTAAGCGAAGAGGACATGGATGGCTTCCGCCAGGAAGTCTCCCGCGAACACCGTGGTCTCCCCTCCTATCCTCACCCGCATGGGATGCCCAACTTCTGGGAATTCCCGACTGTGTCGATGGGCCTCGGTCCCATGGAAGCGATTTTCCAGGCGCGGTTCAACCGCTACCTCCTTAACCGTGGTATTAAGGACACGTCCCCGCAGCACGTGTGGGCGTTCCTCGGTGATGGCGAGATGGATGAGCCAGAATCGCGTGGCCTCCTGCAGATCGCGTCGCTCAACAACCTGGACAACCTCACCTTCGTCGTGAACTGTAACTTGCAGCGTCTCGACGGCCCTGTCCGCGGCAACACGAAGATCATCCAGGAATTGGAGTCCTTCTTCCGCGGTGCCGGCTGGTCCGTCATCAAGGTCGTGTGGGGGCGCGAGTGGGACAAGCTCTTCGCCGCCGACAAAGAGGGCGCCCTGGTCGACCTCATGAACAACACTCATGACGGCGATTTCCAGACGTTCAAGGCCAACGACGGGGCATATATCCGCGAGCACTTCTTCGGCCGCGATCCCCGCACCGCGAAACTCGTCGAAAATATGTCGGATGAGGACATTTGGCATCTTCGCCGTGGTGGTCACGACTACCGCAAGATTTTTGCCGCCTACCAGCGTGCTTTGGCGACGAAGGACCGGCCGACCGTCATTCTGGCCCACACGATTAAGGGCTACGGCCTGGGCCACAACTTCGAGGGCCGCAACGCTACCCACCAGATGAAGAAGCTGACCCTCGACGACCTCAAGCTCTTCCGGACCAAGCAGGACATCCCGATCTCTGATGAGGAATTAGAGAAGGATCCGAAGCTCCCTCCGTACTACAATCCCGGCCCCGACGCTCCCGAGATCAAGTACATGCTGGAGCGCAGGAAGGAGCTGGGCGGTTTCTTGCCGGAGCGACGCAACACGTTCACGCCTCTCTCGGTTCCTGGCGTGGACAAGCTCAAGCAGATGCGTAAGGATTCCGGCAAGCAGGAAGTGGCTACCACGATGGCCATTGTCCGCATCATGAAAGCGCTGATGCGTGACAAGGAAATCAAGCGCCGCGTGGTGCCGATTGTTCCGGATGAGGCTCGTACCTTCGGGTTGGATTCCTGGTTCCCGACGAACAAGATTTACAACCCGCATGGTCAGCGGTACACGGCCGTGGATCATGACCTGATGCTGTCTTATACCGAGGCGACCGATGGGCAGATGATGCATGAGGGCATCGATGAGGCCGGATCGGTGGCGGAGTTCCAGGCGGCCGGTACGTCGTATGCCACCCATGGCGAGCCGATGATTCCGCTGTACATCTTCTACTCCATGTTCGGGTTCCAGCGTACTGGCGATTCGATTTGGGCAGCCGGCGACCAAATGGCACGTGGATTCCTCATCGGAGCCACAGCCGGACGGACCACCTTGACCGGCGAAGGCCTCCAGCACATGGACGGCAACAGCTTGACACTCGCGACGACCAACCCGTCCGTTGTCTCCTACGACTGCGCGTTCTCCTACGAGTTGGCGCACATTATTCCTCGCGGAATTGAACGCATGTACGGGGATTGCCCGGGTGAAAACGTCATCTACTACCTCACCTGCTACAACGAGCCCATCCACCAGCCCGCTGAGCCGGAGAACCTCGACGTCGAGGGCGTTCACAAGGGTATTTACCAGTACCAGGACGGTAAGGATGCAACCATTATGGCGTCGGGCATCGGTATGCAGGCTGCTTTGAAGGCCCGCGATATTCTTGCCGACAAGTTCGACGTCGATGCAGCCATCTACTCCGTGACATCGTGGACGGAATTGGCCCGCGACGGCGTCCGCCATGATCGCGAGCAGTTGCGTCATCCGTCGAAGGATGTGGGAACGGCATTCCTGGAGAAGCAGCTGAGCGGGGCACACGGTCCGTTTGTCGCTGCGTCCGATTTTGATACGACGATTGGTGAAACAATCCGCAAGTGGGTGCCCGGTGATTACACCGTGCTCGGCTGCGATGGGTTCGGTTTCTCCGACACTCGTGCCGCTGCCCGCCGGTACTTCAACACCGACGCGGAATCTATTGTCGTCGCTGTCTTAGCTGGGTTAGCTCGGGAAGGGAAGATCGACATCTCGGTGGCCGATCAAGCCGCGAAGGACTTCCACATCGACGACCCCACTAAGGCTTAATCCCTCGGGTGGGCTCTGATCACGGGGTCGGTCCACGACACACGTCGTCGAACGTCCACGGGGCACGACATCAGGCTTCGCGCCTGGTAGCCTGGCTCCGTGGACGTTTTTCATGAGGTCAAAAGCATTGTGGCGAAATATGGGCACGTTGACCCGGACGACATCACCCTCGACTCCACCTTGGATAGCCTTGGCCTGGATTCACTATCAGTAATCGATATCGGCGTGGGCATCGAGGAACATTCGGGGCGCCGCGTGGACCAAGAACAGATCGATTCGTTCACCTCGATTAGGGACATGGTCAACTTCATCGAGCAGGATTCGTAACCGCCGCGGTGTTACGCGCCTGCTAAACGCCGCAGCACCACAGGGTGCTCAGGTTTGACGCACGAGCGTCGCGTCGTAATCGTGGTCTAAATCCACGCCCGCACCGTCGTCGACAGCGGGCACTAGCTCTGGAGCGTAATTCCAGGCTTCACCTAATGCGCTGCGAATGGCAGCGTCGATGTCCTCCCGAGTTGCTGCCTCGGCAAGAATCGCGCGAAGCCGATGCTCCGTCAGAACGACGTTCCCTAATTCATCAATATCAGCAACATGCAGCCCTAGGCTCGGCGTAAACCTCCACATGTTTTTCCGTATTCAATAACGCAAAAGGACTCGCCGGTACGCAAAAGTTGGCGCACCAATTCGGCCCCACCGTTGTTGACGTAAATCATCACCGTTCTCCTTAGGTTGTCACCAAGAAGCGCGGTGAGCTGGCTTCCCCTCCAGCTCCGACGGCTTGCTTTTCCCCATATTCCGGAACAAATTCCCGACGTCGCAACCTCAAGTAGGGCTTTATCCCCCGTGTGGGTTTGCTGCATAAGCGCAGGTGATAACGCGTGTTGCGTGTGTTAACTAGCGTGACTGATGGTGCCAGCCGAGGAATCCCTCGTTAGTAGCCCCTCCCCTGCTCATGGCCCGCTCATGGTCTGTAACAACCGATGAGCTACACGCCGTATCCGAGTTCTCGAGCCCGTGCATCATTCCATGTGCTCCACAATGGCTTAGCCCAGTCACCAAAGTCTCGGTCGGTGAGAACCATGGCGTAGTGCTCACCCGGGACGGTCCACAGGAATGTTCCACTCTGGCCGAAATGGCCGACGGTGTGCGGGGGCAATACTGTGCCGGTCCAGTGTTCGCGGCCCGATCCTCCGCGTTCACGTAGGAGTCCTTTCTTCCCCTTCACTTCAGGCCCCAGAGCCCATGGACATGGTTTGAACATCCCGTAGCCAGGGACGACGCCCGCCAGATCCGGGTACCACACTTCATAGTGGGGGTCCGCCACCAATTGGGGGTTCATCATTTCCTGGGCGAACAAATCCATGTCGTGCAGTGTCGAACGCGCACCGTGGCCAGCCGATCCATAAAGTTCGGTCTGCGTCATTCCCAGGGGCTGGCATACGGCTTCTTGTAGATACTCCGGGAAGGGGATCTCGGTTTCTTTTTCGATGTAGTCCGCGAGAATCTCGTAGCCGGCTGAGGAGTAGATGCGTCGAGTTTCCGGGGCCTTTTCGGGTTCGGTTGTGGCAAATCCAACACCGCTAGCGTGGGCAAGTAGGTGCGCTACCGTCGCAGGACCTACGGATGTTGTTAGGTCGCAGACTCCCTCTTCCACCGCGACCAACACAGCGCGGGAAGTCAGGAGTTTGGTGACGCTAGCGAGCTCAAATACTCGAGTCGGATCCCCCGTCATCTTTCCGTCGACGGAGCTTGCGGCGTTGTTTACGGGCCAATCGTTCATCGGGTTCAACCATAGCGCGCGTAAGCATGAGCCGCCGGAGTTGACCTGCTGTCATGGTGACTGGTGCCCAATCGGGGTTATTCGGCAGCCCCCATCCTTTGAAATAAGCGACGATGGACAAGATGGAAGCAAACAACGCTGAGACCACCATGCCCACGGTTTGAAGCTGGAAGTTGTTGAAGAGCACCATCATCCCGCTGCCGAGAAGTGCCGACGTGGCATACAGAGTGTTGCCGCCGAAAATCGCGGGGACAACGCCGATGGTGATGTCTCGGATCATTCCGCCGCCGACTGCGGTGATCATGCCGAGAAGCATTGCGGAGGGCCATAACAACCCGGCATTGAAGGCTTTTATCGTTCCGGTTACTGCCCACACTCCAAGGACGATGCCGTCACCGATTTTGAGAAGTTTGTTCCATTGTTCTCGCTCTAGCGACACTGTCATGGCGACGAGTCCGCCGGATAATGCGACACCGAGGTAAATGGGTTCTTTTAATGCGGCGGGGAGGCCGTTTTGAAGGAGCGTATCTCGGAGTAAGCCGCCGCCAAGGCCCGACAAGATCACGAGGAGGCCGAATCCGATAGCGTCGAATTTTCGGCGACGCGCTATGGCGCCTCCCAGAATGCCGTTGATGAAGACGCCGGTTAAGTCGATAATGCGGTAGACGGAGATAATGTCCATGGTTATTCACCAATCTGAACCATGTGAAGCTAAAAATCCCTTGCCTACGAGAATAGACAAGGGATGATGTGGGGCCAGCGGGGCTCGAACCCGCGACCAACGGATTATGAGTCCGTGGCTCTAACCTACTGAGCTATAGCCCCGTGAGGATGATAGCAAACGATCGGGAGAATACCGCTATTGTTTCACCCGGTTTCTACGTCAGATAACGGACACGGTTAAGCAGCCAGGTAAAAGCGTAAAAATAGAAAACGCGGGCCGGAACACACCCGCAGATATGAAATAGCTCCCCCAACTGGACTCGAACCAGTAACCCTTCGATTAACAGTCGAATGCTCTGCCAATTGAGCTATGGGGGATTGTGCGGATGATGTCCGCAACGAGATAGAACTGTACAGAGAGACCACAGCAGAGGCAAATCAATGGATTGAACTGCGCTTAAGCACGCGAACCGCTAAGTACGGTTCCATAATGTCGCCGCCTCATCCATCCATACGACGCTCACCATAATGCGGGTACCGTACCCTAAGGCCATTGACCGAAGTTAGCGACAGTGATAAAAGTAGAATATGTCTGATCTCAACGTTTCTTTACGTCCCAACGAAAATGGCGTTCACCTTACTAAGGCCCCATCGAGGCTGATTACCTTCTGGCAGAAAACCACGTTAGCGGTTACTGATCAGCGCATTGCTATTAACCGGCCACGTTTATTATTCGGTTTAATCCCCATCGGTAATCGGCTCAATAACAGCGAGTTGGGCTCGGTATCTCACACCGAGACAAAGAAAACGTTTGATCTCACCTACTTAATTACCTCGCGTTCCTTTTTGTTCTCAGTCTGATTTGGTTTATCAGCTCTTTCCATGCGCAGAAACCGGGAATCGACGAATACTACAGCGAACATCCCAACGGAACGATCAGCCCACTCATCCTGATCGTGTCCCTGATTTGCATGCTGCTCACCATTTGTCTAGCTGCCAACTCATACCGATCGAGGCTGGTGATTGCCGATAACTTTGGTGGCCAAGACGAAGTCGATCTTTCTGCCCTGGCCCACACAGAAGTGACTAACTTCTCCAACGGGTTCAACCAGTACATCGGTTACACCCCACAGAACCAAGCCCCACAGTCACAATTCAGCGCTCCGGGACAAGGAGGAGGCCGGCAACCAAATCCCTCCAACTACCAAAATCCTGGCGTGGCTAACGGATACAATCAGCCACAACAGACCAACGGGAATACCTCAAACCCCCAGACTGAGGAAAATGGCTGGGGTTAGCGCAACACGGGTTAGCGCCTCAATCACACCGACATGACCCAAAGCTCCCTAAGCGTCTCCCCATTTACAAAGATTAGGCCCCCAATGCGCAACAAACTGCTCCCTCTCGTTAGCATTTCCCTTGTCTCCGCAGTTTTACTCTCTGGATGTTCATCGAGCGACAAGCTTTCCGATGGAAAATGGAGTAACTCCGACTCAAGCGGACGTGAAGTGATATTAAAGGTTGACGGCGATGACCTTGAAGCCAAACTAGAGGGTAAAGTAAACCGCGCTAAACGAGCGCTGGTAATACTTAAGGGCGATCTTGGTAAGGACAGTTCATGGTCACTCACCAATCAGCAAAAGCGGTCCGTTACCCAAGATGATGTGGCCGAGTATAAATTTGAAGGAAAATCTCTCATTCTTAAGGGTGAAAATGATGAGGAGTTGACCTTGACGAAAGAGTAATACTACTCGCACACCCAAAGAACGCAGATATATAAATACTGAAAAGCCCTTCCCAGTGGTAATTCTTGCACCGAGAAGGGCACTTTCATGCCTTAGCATGGTTCAATTCCAGCAACCGATAAAATATTATTTACCGGTCGACTGGGCACCATCCTTGTGAACTATTTTCCACAACAAGACGCGGATGTTCCAAAACAGCTGCAAAAACACGAGCATGGCAACGGTGTGAAGCAGAGTAAACACGATGATTAAGAGAACACCCAACAAAGCGTCAGCTGTATTCGCTGAGTCAACAAGGTCGGACATCCAGCTATCATCGCCCGATGATGAAGATCCTGATGTAAACGCAACCAGCCGAATACCCAGATACAGCCACACAATGGCAATAATCCCCAGACCGATGGTCCACATCAGCGATTCACGGCGTTTACGCTCTGGGCTTACCGCGAATTTTGGTAAATCAATGTTGACAGATGATGACGAACTCGATTGTCCAAAGGCATTATTTCCGCTATGCGGTTGTGAACTACCAAAACCGTTGGCCTGAAAGCCTGTCGGCGAATTGTTCGCTCCAGAATTGTTACCACCGTTTCCGAAACCACCCCCATTTCGGTTAAACGAGCTTGGTGACACACTCGACGATTCGTATGGCTGTACCGAATGCCTAGCAAAATTTCCTTCGCCTGTAGACTCCGCTGACGAATTACCAGTGTCGGCTTGCGTAGAGGTGAAGCCTGATGTCACGGAACCATTTGAATCAACGTCTTGACCACTAGCTAGGCTGTGCAAACGGCGAACAGTCCACTCGGGCGAGTTGGGATCAGCTAGACCACTATCGTAAGTAGCCCGGCGCTGCGAATTACCCAAGATAGCTCGCGAGGTCGCCAACATATCCCGGCGCGCATTGTCACTCTCGGGAGTTTCTGCAAGCTGTTGAGCTAACCGTCTATCAATCTCATCACTATCCATCGAGCGATCCAAAGAAAGCTCGCTATATAAATCGATGTGACTCATCGTCCTAGAAACCTTTTCAATCAATGGGGAGCATATGGAACATGAGTAGCAGCATACTCACTGTATGAACTGATACTAGCTCATTCCTCGCAATGACGAAACTGTTCTTGATCAAATGTTACTGTTTCTTTACAGCATAATTTCCATTAAGATAGTTCCACGTCCACCACAGAAATAACGGCCACAGCTATATGTTTAAGTGGACGTTCCACTATTAAAGATAACCCTTAACTGTTTTCTTTTTGACTCCGAACCTCATAACGATCTTTGTCGCGGATAAAGATCAGTGCGACAAGAGCACCAACAGCAGCCAAAACCGCGGCAATAATCAGCACGTTATGTAATCCGTTGATGTACGACTCCAAAGCCTTGTCAGCAAACATCGGGGCATGCTGGCGAATCAGCGGGAACTGTCCACTCGACGCTAAATCGACAATCTTTTGCGGAGCATCCATCGTGATGGTCGATTTATCCGGCGACAACACCGCTCCCGGTGGCAGCTGAGGCGCAGGCGCAGGAGCCCCCGGTGGCAACTGCTGCGCACCTGCTTGCATATTCATCACCGATGCCGTCGGGAAGGACACAGCCTTCAGCCCCGATGATGTCGCCGCTGTCAGAATTGCGCCATAAATAGCCACACCGAAACTCGTCCCCAAGGGGAAAGCTGTGTTGGCAATACCCGTCGCGGTACCCGTTTTACGCGGAGCAACAACAGAGACAGCAACATCCATCAAGTGCGGAAGCATCAGCCCTGTACCAATGCCGACCACGATGTACATCGGAATGATGTCCACCCAGCCGGAGTTGGAGTTCAACTTCAGGCCGAGGAGCAGGCCAGCGGCAATAATGATCATTCCCAGGGCCTGAATAGCGGAGACTTTGATCTTCTTACCCAGCTGAATAGCCACAGGTGAGAACAGAATAATCGGAATAGCGAGCGCCGTCGTCACGTACCCAACTTCGAGCGAACTTAAGCCCA
>NZ_QFRA01000084.1 GCF_003243515.1 Corynebacterium kroppenstedtii | reverse complement strand
ACAAAACCGTGCAATACGGGTTACGGTTTAGGCTCCCGCCTCGCCTTGCGGCTCGTTGGGCTGCCGCCCAAATCAATAGATTTGGTTGCCACCAAAAACTCCACTACTTAAGGCACACACGCATTCTCACCGCCACCACTGGGAAAGAAAAACAATTAAAAATAAACCTCTCCTCAATTTCGACAACCTGACGCATCCGCCCACTCCCCTCTACGCCCACCGAGGACGTGTCCGGGACACTCCGTAGTGTGGTGGGCATGAACTTTTTCAACCGACTCCGCGAGACTCTCACCCACCTAGACAACGCTCTAGACAACGCTGCCCACCCGCAGGCGGGCAGGCCAGTCTTTGCCGTCATTGACACAGAGACCACGGGGTTTAACAAGCGCTACGACCGCATCATTGAAATTGCCGTCGCCCGCTTTGATGAATCTTTCCGGCTTGTCGACCAGTGGCACACGTTGATTAATCCTGACGGCAAGCAGATTAAAAACTCCCACATCCACGGCATCACCAATGCTGATGTCGCCCACGCCCCCACCTTCCCAGAGGTCTACACCGAGTTCGCCACACGTGTAGATGGGCTGGTGCTCATGGCACACAACGCCCCATTTGATTCCAAGATGATTCTTGCTGAAGCCGAGCGCATCATCCCAGACGGGGAGGACGTGTACTTCCCATTCGTAGATACCATCGCCCTGGCTAAGCAAATGGTGTCCCTGCGCTCCTACAAACTCGCTTCCCTGCTTGACCATGTTGGGCTGAATAACCCGCAGTCCCACGCGGCTATCGCCGACGCGACCGCCACCGGACAGATGCTGAACAAACTTTTCGGACGCGAAGCGGCCAAGATTGCACGGCAAATCATCGACCAGGCCGTCACCTTCAACGCCGCCCACACCACCGGCTGGGGACTACCTTGCAAGCCCACCGCCACACGCCGCTAATCCCGTGCTCTGGCTAGGGGTGCTCCCACATCTCCACAGAGACCGGGTTACGCCCAGCAGAAGCAACCTGACGC
>NZ_QFRA01000083.1 GCF_003243515.1 Corynebacterium kroppenstedtii | reverse complement strand
GGTCAGCGCGGATGGCGAATTGAAGGGCATCATGACGCGCAAGGCGGCATTGCGAGCCACCCTGTATCAGCCTGCGGTCGATAAGAATAACGCGCTCCGCGTCGGTGCGGCGATCGGTATCAATGGGGACGCGACGGGTCGGGCAACTGCGCTGGTTGAGGCGGGTGCCGATGTCATCGTTGTGGACACTGCCCACGGGCACCAGCAACACATGATCGACGTTTTACGCAAGGTAAAAGCCCTGGATTTGGGCGTTCCCATTGTCGCCGGAAACATCGTGACCGCAGAGGGCGTTGAGGATCTCGCCGTTGCGGGTGCCGACATTATTAAAGTTGGGGTGGGCCCTGGCGCGATGTGTACGACGCGCATGCAGACCGGTGTCGGCCGTCCGCAATTCTCTGCCGTGAAAGAATGCGCGGATAAAGCCCGCGAGGTGGGGGTTCACGTGTGGGCCGATGGGGGAGTCCGGCACCCGCGCGATGTCGCTCTGGCATTGGCCGCCGGCGCATCCAACGTCATGATCGGATCATGGTTTGCTGGCACCCTGGAATCGCCGGGTGACTTGATCAAAGAAAATGATGGCCGTGCCTATAAAGAGTCGTTCGGCATGGCGTCTCACCGGGCGGTGGAGCACCGCAACCTGCATACGGAGGAGTTCGAGCGCGCACGCCGGTCAATGTTTGAAGAGGGCATTCCGCAGGCCCGCATGTACATTGACCCGGAGCGCCCTGGCGTAGAAGATCAGGTTGACCACATTGTTTCCGGTGTGCGCTCAGCGTTCACGTACGCAGGGGCGGACACGATCGAAACCTTCCATGAGCGGGTGATCGTCGGGATTCAATCGGCAGCTGGGTACGCGGAAGGACGGCCTCTGTCCTCGTCGTGGAAGGCGTAGCGGCTAGAACACTTCGATCCGCGCGCCGAGGTTCTCCGCCTGTTTAAGTTGATCCACCCAACCAGCATTACCGGGGCGCAGCCGCAATACCGGACGTTTCCCCGTGCGCGCTTCGTACCGAATGCGTGACCGGTG
>NZ_QFRA01000082.1 GCF_003243515.1 Corynebacterium kroppenstedtii | reverse complement strand
TTTGATTCAAAGAGGCTAATTAATGCCACTGCCATAGGCGGATACACAATTTTAAGATAATTGTCATGGACCCATCCGGATTGTTAAAGAACGGTCGCGAATACAAGGCACACCAAGGCTAGAACGAATATGAATCGACGTATAGTGCTGCTCGTAAATGGTTGAGCGCTCGTGCAATTATTCATTAACGCTTTTCCTTCCTCAGTGTCCCTAGGTGACGGCTGCTGGTAAGTGGCAGTCAGCAGCTCACAGTACTCCAGTATAGGTTACCCAATATTAAATTATTATAGGTTGCGAAAGGGTTGTTGGTTAGTATGTGCATCAGATATGGCTACTGTCTTAAATCCCGCCCGATCCGGTTTCTGACCTAACCTCACATGAGAGAGACAGGTAGAAAAGGTGCGTACTATGAGCAACCAGTCCAACCATCCACCCGCGCAGCGGATTACTCGAGCAATGCTCTTAGCCCTGATCATTGCGGTGTGCGTTATGGCCATTGAGTGGCGGTTGCTCAGTGTGTTTAATGTCGAGGACCGCGTCAATGTTTTCGCCATCATCGCGGTTACTACCTCTGTGGCGATTGGATTCGTTATAGGGCAATGGACTCGGAAATGTTGGCAAAAACAAAACGACTAAACACACTCTTACTGGACTCCGCCGCGGACACCATCCCCGCCACACGCACGTGCTCGCATACACTAGCGGCATGAGTTCTTTTCCGGTGACGGCTATTCGCGATTCATCAATTAAGCTCGGCCAATTCATTAAGCTGGCTAGCCTCGTTGAAACCGGTGGTGAGGCAAAGGAAATGATTTCTGTGGGGCGTGTCGAGGTTAATGGCCAGGTCGAAACCCACAGGGGACACACGTTGCACCACGGCGACGTCGTTACTATCGGCTCCGTAGGGGCAGAAGTAGGTGGCCCCGATGATGAGGCCGACTATTTCGATGAAGCCACCGCCGACGACGATTTCGACCAGGAAAAGTGGAGGAACATGTAATGCCGGCCTTTTTAGCTAGTGAAGGCATGCCCTTCTGGAATGAACT
>NZ_QFRA01000027.1 GCF_003243515.1 Corynebacterium kroppenstedtii | reverse complement strand
GCCGTCAGCTTCTTCGGATTCAAAACGTTGCTGTCCAGTGTGTACCCGATCATGGGGTACGTCGGGTTCGTATTGATTGCGTTGCTGTTCATTGCCTGGTGCCGGGGACGGACTGCGATGTACGACGAAGGTGGCCGTCGCCAAGAAGCGCGTGAACTTGCCGAGCGCAAGCTTGATCCGAATGTGCGGTTTACGTCGAAGCAGGCTCGTCGGCTCCGGCACCTGATCGGGGACTCGAACCTGGATGATGACGAACTCCGGAAACTTATCCGCGACGACGTGACGAGTGATACCAAGACTGATGAGAGTCCTGAACCCGAAGAGATCGATGAGCCGGATGCAGACGCTAAAGACAGCGCTGGGGGAGAGACTGGCTCAAGTTCCACGGTGTCAAGCACCCCGGTGAAGTAATGACATCGGGAATAGCAATCGATCGTTACTTCGGAATAGATAGAAAGTTAGATCAGTGGTTAAACGCACAATAAGTATTGCGTTGTCCTTTGTTGGATTAATTGTTGGTGTGGGTTTCGCGTCGGGCCAGGAAATCCAGCAGTATTTCGTGTCCTATGGAACGTGGGGAATTCTGGGCGCGATTCTTGCCGCGGTGATTATGGCGGCAACGGGGTACACAGTGCTGCAACTGGGCAGCTATTACATGGCTGATGAACACAATGAAGTATTGTCCGGCTCATTGCCCACCTGGGTATCGAAGTTTCTCGATCTCGCCATTATTGCCACCCTGTTTTGTATTGGTTTCGTGATGTTCGCGGGTGCGGGGGAGAACCTTAAACAGCAGCTGGGGTGGCCAGTGTGGGTCGGCTCGGTCATCATGCTGGTATTTGTTTTAGCGGCCGGCATGTTGGACGTTGATAAAGTTTCAGCCGTCATTGGTGGTATTACGCCATTCATCATCGTTTTCGTTGTGGCTGCGTCGATCTATTCCTTCGTTGATCGCAGTGATTCCTGGGGTCATCTCAGTGAGGTAGCCTCATCAATTCCCAATAGCTTCCCGAACTTCGCATTGTCGAGTCTGAACTATGTGGGGCTGTCATTAATTCTCTCGGTGTCCATGGCCATTGTTATCGGTGGTTCGCACCTGTACCCGCGTGAGGCGGGCTGGGGCGGTTTCTTCGGTGGCCTTACCTTCGGTATTTTGCTCACCATTTCCGCAGTTGCTCTGTTGTGCTCCACGGCAACCGTTAAAGATGACGCATTACCCATGCTTTCGCTGGTGAATAACATCAACGGCGGCTTGGGTTGGGTCATGGCCGTCGTTATTTACGGCATGATCTTTAATACCGCCATTGGAATGTTTTACTCACTAGGTCGACGGCTTTCCGCTAACCATCCCGATAAATTCCGCATTATTTTCGTCAGTGCGACATTGGCGGGCTTTGTTTTGAGCTTCCTGGGATTCAAGTCTTTAATTGCGACGGTATATCCGGCCTTAGGCTATTTGGGTGTTTTCCTGATTATCGTGTTGTTGATTGCCTGGTTCCGCGGGCATTCCCGCATTGAGGACGAGGCCGAACGTCGTGATCGAATTAGTGAGTTAGTTGAGCGGCGTGACAATCCGAAGAAGCGCTTTACCTCAAAGCAGCGTCGGCAATTACGTCACCTGGTTAGGGCGTCAAATATTGAAAATGCGGAGCTGAGGGAAGCGGTCAGGAAAGAGCTCGATGAGGAGTCGGGTGATGACTCACACGACGCTTCTTCCGACGAGAACACGTCGGGTGAGGGAGCACCTACACAAGGTGGATTATCTGACTCTGAGGCCGAAACGCATGGTGAGACCTCCGGCGGTAAAACGAATGATAACTCCGGTGGGCGTTCGGGAAGCGTACCGGCGTCGGCGTCTGATTAGGTGACAACGGGGACCCTCGTGAGCCCCATTATCCCTGGTCGCCCGGATATTAATCGACACACCACGTAAATTATCTGCGTTGTGTCCCTGTTCACCTTTAAAGTGGGGTTATGTTCGGAAGAAAGTCCCGCAATAAACTTAGCGACCCTACAGCTGACACCCCTATTCCCGCCCTAGAATCCCGCGGCGAGGTCGATGCGTCTACATCGGATACGTCCACATCGAAGGGGAATAACGCCGATGCCGTGCGCGGAAGCGCGTCGGCAGAAGGGGAGTCCCACGAGGTGAAGGAAAAGTCCGCACCGTCATTGTCGTATGGTGCGATAGACCAGCGTGGGCTGGATCCCTGGGATAAGAAGTCACGCGGATCATCCGACGCAAAAGACTCAAACGATTTAGCCGATCTTCAAGCAATGGATGATTTAGACGACATTCCGACGGTCTCCGGATCACGGCCGGTCAAGCCCGCTAGGTCGGCTAGCTCAGCTACCTCTGCGGAACCGGATGGCCGTGCGGGCCATGATGATCCTAGGGACGATCACGCAAGTGATCGCCGGGCCGCTGAATTTGAGCGCGACACGGCCCACGATGTGCCTCACGACGTTGCTAGTCGCGAAGCAGAATCTGAAGCGCCATCTGATGAAAATTTTGCAGCCAACGAACTCACCGTGGTTGAGCAGCGCCCGCAGGGACGGCGTGACATTTATTCCTTGACGGGGCGGGCTGCACCACAGGTGATTACGCCTCGTGAGCAGCCTCAGGAACCGAAAAACCATGACCCGCTGTTCGACCAGCCTGAGGACATTCCAGGTGCGCGGTCAACGTCGGACGAGGATGCCGTTTTCGCTAACGCTCCGGTGTCAGATTTAGATATGGCCACCATGGATGAGGAAGAGCCTTCCTCAACGAGCCGGACCTCGGCTTCGGCCGACGGGCGTGCGTCTTCGGAATCCGCGCCGCGGTACGAAACACACGACACATACGTCGATCGACCTGATGAGCAGATCAACGAGACACGCGTCGATATGCCGACGTCAGGCGCTTATGATCGTGACCACGTCGATAGGGTCCACTATGCCGACGATCGCCAGAATGACAGGGCGGCTGCCGGTATGATGGCAAGTGAAGGTGCCGCTGGTGAATACAGGGATGGTGCTGTTCCCCTGGGGGAGGACGACCGCCCCATTGATAACACTGGTGACGTCGACGTCGACGACGAGATCTATGAGGATGAGGACCCGCGCCGGGGAACCACCGATTTCGGGCTCTTCCTCATTCGCCTGGCTCTGGGCGCGATGCTGCTGTTCTACGGTGTCCGAACTCTCTTCGAGCTAGGAGGCAGCTCTGGCGTCGATGGTCTGCACAATGACTTCTACTTTATGAAGGGCAACGAGCTCCTAGCCTGGGCCGTGCCCATCATCGAAACTGCCGCCGGGGCGTTCCTCGTGTTGGGGGTGCTTGCTCCGTTGGGTGCCTGCATGGCGGTTGCAGTATCAAGCCTTATGGCAATGTACTCGATCGACCTTCAGCCGGGCGCATTCTCACCGTTCAACTTGACTCCGCACGTACAGGTGTGGTTGTTGCTCACCGCGCTAGCCATAGGCGTAGCGTTCAGCGGTCCCGGAAAGTGGGGAGTGGACGCCACTCGCGGTTGGGCCCGACGCCCCCTAGGGAGCGGCTGGTTCAGCACGATCATCGGGTTGCTCGCCGGAGCAGCGGTATGGGTCGTTGTCGCCCAGTCAAACCCATTCAACTAGCCCATGTAGTCAGTCGGCCCCTCACGCGTTCAACCCTGATAGTTGAGCTCGGAGGGCCGTGCAGGTTCTGCACAAGGGCGAACCCGAAACCTGTAACTACCGACGGTCGTTGACTTTCCGAACAGCACCAGTATCAGCGCTGGTAGCCATCGATGCGTACGCCTGGAGCGCCTTGCTCACCCGCCGTTGACGGTTCAGCGGGCGCCACGGGTGCTCAGAGGCGTTCATCTTCCCACGACGTTCCGCCAACACATCCTCGGGCACGTCAAGGGTGAGCTGGCGCTTGTGGACGTCGATAGTAACGGTGTCACCGTCGTGAATAAGACCAATCAGCCCACCATGTGCTGCCTCGGGAGAAATGTGCCCAACGGAAATACCCGATGAACCGCCAGAAAAGCGACCATCCGTGATCAGCGCGCACTGGGTTCCCAAACCAGCGCCCTTCAAGAACGCAGTGGGATGCAGCATTTCTTGCATCCCAGGACCACCGGCGGGACCCTCGTACCGAATGACGACGACCTCGCCCGGCTTGATCTGCTTGTTCAAAATAGCGTTAACTGCATCTTCCTGGGACTCCAACACGTGGGCAGGCCCAGAGAAGTGCCACAGCGACTCATCAATGCCGGCAGCCTTAATGACGGCGCCGTCCTCAGCGAGGTTTCCGCGCAAAATAACCAGCCCGCCATCAGCGGTATAGGCGTGGTTAACATCGCGGATGCACCCGTTTTCGGAATCGGTGTCGAGCTCGTCCCACTTGTTATCCGTCGAGAAGGGAACCGTTGTTCGCACGCCACCAGGGGCAGCGTGGAACAAATCCAAAGCAACCTGTGTCGGGTTATCTGTACGAATATCCCAGGTCGCTAACCAGTCCGACAGAGACTGTGCATGTACCGCGTGAACATCGTCGTGGAGCAGCTCCGCACGGTTAAGTTCACCGAGGATCGCGGGAATTCCGCCCGCACGATGGACATCCTCCATGTGGTAATTGGAGTTCGGCGCGACCTTAGAGAGACAAGGAACTTCCCTGGACAGACGGTCGATATCAGCCAGATCAAAATCGATGTCGCCCTCTTGCGCCGCAGCAAGAATGTGCAGAACAGTGTTCGTCGATCCACCCATGGCCATGTCAAGAGTCATGGCGTTATCAAAAGCATGCTTATTCGCGACGTTGCGTGGGAGGACACTATCGTCATCGTGGTTGTAATAACGCTGGCACATGTCAACGATCGTCCGGCCAGCGTTCTCAAAGAGCGCGCGCCGGGCTGCATGAGTAGCCAACGTAGAGCCATTACCGGGGAGTGACAGTCCGAGCGCCTCCGTCAAGCTGTTCATCGAGTTCGCGGTAAACATTCCTGAACAGGAACCACAGGTCGGGCACGCCGAATTCTCGACGATGGACAGCCCTCGGTCGTCGACACTATCGTTTGCCGATGTGGAAATCGCTGTAATGAGGTCGGTAGGAGTATGCGCAACCCCGTCGACGACGACGGCTTTTCCTGCCTCCATGGGGCCACCGGACACGAAGATGGCCGGAATGTTGAGGCGCATGGCCGCATTGAGCATTCCCGGCGTGATCTTGTCACAGTTGGAAATGCAGACAATCGCGTCCGCTGCGTGCGCATTAACCATATATTCCACGGAATCGGAGATGATTTCGCGGGAGGGGAGTGAGTAGAGCATCCCACCGTGGCCCATGGCGATTCCATCGTCGACGGCAATGGTGTTGAACTCTCGAGGAACACCGCCGGCTTCACGGATGGCACCAGCGACAATGTCCCCGACGTCCTTGAGGTGCACATGGCCGGGAACGAACTGCGTGTAGGAGTTCGCGATGGCTATGATGGGTTTATTAAAGTCACCATCTTTTAAGCCGGCCGCTCGCCATAGCGCGCGGGCTCCAGCGGCGTTACGGCCTTGGGTAGTGACCGACGATCGTAGGGGGATCATGGGGGTTGGCTCCTCAACAGTGTGATGTCTGGAATGGTCGGCAGCCGCTGCTAATCCTGGTCAGGTTTTTCCGGTGTGTCTGACTGGTCGCGGTGGCTTGTCTCCGAGGTTTCGTCGGATGTGGAGTGCTGGGCGGCGCGTCGTCGTTCCATCTCGGCGGCGATGAGTTTGGCATTGTGCTCCTTCGTCGCCTCTTCACGGGTCTTGACGACGGCGTACCCGTCGCGATTGACGGTGGTCAACTCGTCATCATCGCGGTTTCGCCCCGGTGTAACAGGGTCAGGGATGAGTCCGCCGGAGGCCTTGGCCAGCTTCGGAAGGTTATTAAACGTCACTCCAGGCAATGCGATGGTATCGCGTTTTTGCCTGGGGCGGCTGGTGCGTCCGCGCTCCGCAGGGTGATCAGTCGCCCCTTGATCCGGCCCATTCGGCACGGCAAAGGCTCGTCCGCCACGGCTGAACTGAATACCGGAGAAGTCATCCCAGGATAGTGTTCGGCTGGAGCGGAAAAGATACCGTGCGGTAATACCCGTCGGTGAGATCTCAGTACGAGCACGGAGAACCCACACGGCGAAAAGAATAGGGAAGATCAGCACCCAGAAGAGGTAGGCGGGTTTATAGCCTACGAAAATGAGGAAGATCAGGAGCATGATGATCGCACCGATGAGGTTCATTCTGTCGGGACGGATAGTCGTCGTTGTCCTGATCTTTTCCTTCTGTGTGCGGGGTGAGGATGCCGCAGGGCGAGATGCCTGTCGGCCCGCACCGTGACCTGGTCGTGCGTGGTGTGGGCGTGGGTGAGAGCCTGGGGTGTGCTCGCCGGACGGAGTCGAACTCATGGGGCCATTGTAGATGCTGTGTTGTTGTCACCTTGACCGTGGCTCAGATTCATCTGGCCGGAGTTGTCATTCCCACTGTTGGAGTTGCCGGACCTTGAGCCCTGATTGCTGGAGTCGGTGTCCTGTTGGTTGGCCCCTCCGTTATCGGAGTTGTCCCCGTTGGAATTGGATCCCGCATTCCCGTTATTGCCGGAATTTTGATTTCCATTCGTGGAATTCTGTTGGTTCCGGTTGTTCTCCGTATTCGTGGTGGTCGTCGTGGGTTGCGTGCGATTCGGCGTTGTAGTTGGAGTGTTGCTGCCGTTCTCGCTATTGCTATCCCGCTCCGTGGTCGGATTCTCAGAATGAGTATTTGACTCGGGCGTCGTGGGAGCCGGGCTCTCCGACTTGTCGTCTGAGTCCTTCTTGTCGGAACGCGATTGGAACGACGAGGGGGCCAGGACTCCAGAGCCACGGTCACCACCGTCATAGGTGAGCCCTTGGAGGATCACCAAGATGATGAGAACCAGCACGATGGCACTGGTTGATGCGCGGCACCGTCCGCCGATCGAGAAGAGCCGTTGGATCCGTCGCTCATACGAAATCCTCCTGAACAGCCCATTTTGTTGCGCATCTTCCGCTTCTTTTTCTAGCGACGTACGGGTATCTTCTGCCTTTTTCGACGTTGTTGCGTCTGAAGCATCGGCGCTGCTGGTACCCCGATCGGTCGGGTTAACCCCATGATCGGAGGCTTGGGCAGCACGTTCAGCAGCTGCGGTGTCATCGTCGGCTGAGAAGACTCGCGTTTCCACCGTTGAGCCTGATCCGGAGCCTGATGTCGAGGGGAAGACGACGGTTTCCGAATCGCTGGCAGTGCCACTGCCATTTCCGACGGCATTCCCGCTGCCACCAGAGGTGGTCCCTGATGACGCAGGCCCTTGCACATCCGACGTCGTTGGCCGGCCTTCGAATTCGTCTTCTTCGTGTTGCAGCGTCGCAGCCCACCGACGTGTTGTGTCCAACGCCTGGGTGTTGTCACCGCTGGTCGCCTTGTCTGCGCCGGACGCTTTTGACGCGTGTGCACCGTCACCACTGTGCTTATCATCACGCCCATCACCATGCGCATGGTGCGAGTCTCCCGAAGACCGAGTGAGTCCGGGTAAGCTCTCAATGGTTGACCGGGAATACGATGCCCACATTTCATCCATGACAGCTGACCGAAGAGCACGCTCAACGGTCCACTGCTGTCCTGGTTCAACGCGAATAAGGACGCGGTACTGGATGCTCCACGGAACGCCCGCCGATGTCGGCGGAATCAGATCTAGCGCGGGCAGGATGCTCACGGCATCGGCGTCGTCGCTAACGAGGCGCGCGATCTCAGGCTTAGCCAGAGTGCGGTTCACGCAGCCGTCGAAGAGCGCGTTCAGGTCCTCAGTATTGTCACCTGCGGTAAGAGGAACGGGGATATCGATCTGAGCCTTCGCCCATCCGGAAGAAGCATTAACAGCCACCAGTGGAACCGAGTTCGGCACAACCGCCTCCTGGCCGTTGATCGTCCTCACCGTGGTCGACCGCAGGGTAATAGCCGTCACTGTTCCCTCGACCGGGGCGTCCTTATTTTGAAGGATGACCCAGTCACCGACGCCATACTGCCGCTCGGTAATGATGAAGAATCCGGCGAGGAAGTCGGCAATGATTTTCTGCGCACCAAACGCAACGGCGGCAGAAACAACGGTTGCAGGAACGGCTGCGCCCGTCGTCGAGAATCCGAAGTCTTTAAGGATCCGGATGGCGACGAAGAAGAAGGCGATGGCCTCAGCGATGTAGACCAGTGCGCCGAGGATAGCTAGCCGGCCTTTGTAGCCTTCGGTGTCGGCGATCTCTCCACGCCGTTCTTCGTGCTCATTCATCTTGATCGTCGCCCATCGGACTACGAGTCGGCCGATGCGCGGTATGAGTATGGCGATACAGATCAAGATGGCAAGGGATAGGCCGGTGTTGGCCACCCACTCCCACATGGAAGTCAAATAGAACTTGAACGGCATAGACCTAAACTTAGTCACGAGATTGTGCGGTTGGCCACGATGTAAATGATCTTTTCACAGATCTCCGTGAATATTCTCAGTGAACTATCAGCATGGGGATGGTAGAGGAGTGGCGGTTCGGTCCCGCGTGGCTCGCCGTCCTCCCGTTTTCTGGCGCGTTTCTTACCATTCGGGGGTGATAGTGCGCCATTATCGGGCAATTCCGGTGATTTCTCGCGGTCCTAGTTGGTCCGACGTGTCTGTGCCCTTATAGTTCTAAATATGACGAGCGCAACGATGACCACCATCATTCTTGTAGTACCGAGAGGGCGTTAGCTTTCCTGGTTACTCGTCACCGCCCTTTCGCACCACGCGAGAAGGGCTTTTTTCATATCCGATGCTTTATCGGAACTCGCGACGATGGCGCTACCACGCTCATCCGTCGGGAATAACGTTCCGCTGAGGCTGATACCCCTGATAACACAGTGAGGAGAGCACCAAACCGTGAACGCCCCCTCTCAACCGCCCACTCCGGCGACGGTTGCGGCTTCAACTGTGGCAACGCAGTCGGGAGCACCCAACAAACCCACTCAGAAAGCCCGAAAAGAGAAGCTCACCGGCGCAGAGCTTATTGTCCGTACCCTCGAGGTATTGGGTACCCGGACTGTTTTCGGCCTTCCGGGTGGCGCTGTTCTTCCCCTCTACGAGGCCCTTTACGAATCGACCACTCTCAATCACATTCTGGTGCGCCACGAGCAGGGTGCTGGCCACGCCGCAACTGGTTATGCCCAAGCAACCGGTGAAGTTGGCGTGTGCATTGCGACATCAGGACCCGGCGCGACAAACCTTGTGACGCCGCTGGCCGATGCCAACATTGACTCTGTTCCGGTCGTCGCGATTACTGGGCAGGTGGGGCTGCACTTATTGGGAACCGACGCGTTCCAGGAAGCTGATATTTGCGGGGTGACCCTCCCCGTCACGAAGCACAACTTCATGGTGACCAAAGTTGAGGACATCCCGCGTCTAATTGCGGAAGCATTCCACTTGGCATCCACTGGTCGGCCTGGTCCGGTGCTTGTCGACGTGCCGAAGGATATTCAGAATCAAGTCGCTGAGTTTGAGTGGCCTGTTGAGCTGGAGCTTCCTGGTTATAAGCCGACGACGTCGCCACACTCTCGGAAGATCAAGCAGGCGGTGGACCTTATTGCACAATCCCGTCGCCCGGTGCTCTACGTCGGTGGTGGGGTGATCAAGGCTAACGCCAGCGTGGAGCTTGCGGAGTTCGTCGAGAAGACGGGTATTCCTGTGGTGACGACGTTGATGGCACTGGGGTCGTTCCCCGATTCCCACCCGCTTCATATGGGCATGCCGGGAATGCACGGCAGCGTCTCGGCCGTCGCTTCATTGCAGAAAGCCGACGTTGTTATAGCAATCGGAACGCGGTTCGACGATCGCGTCACTGGCGATGTTGAGTCCTTCGCTCCGGAGGCGAAGTTTATCCACGCGGATATTGACCCTGCGGAGATCGGGAAGATCCGCGAGGTCGAGGTCCCCATCGTCGGGGATGCGCGAGAAGTTCTTCAGTCTCTGACCGACGTGTACGAGAAGAAGAACCTGAAGCAGCCTGAATGCAGCCGCTGGGTTGACTATCTCCATTCTTTGCAGAAGACCTATGCCTTGGGATGGGAGAATCCCGACGATGGCAAGTTAGCTCCTCAAGCCGTCATCAAGGCCATTTCCGACGAAGTTGGCCCCGACGCGATTTACTGCGCTGGTGTGGGGCAGCACCAGATGTGGGCGGCGCAGTTCGTCGATTATGAACAGCCTCGGACATGGTTGAACTCGGGTGGCCTGGGGACGATGGGCTATGCCGTCCCCGCAGCGATGGGTGCTCAAGCTGGTTCGCCAGGGAAGGAAGTCTGGGCGATCGATGGTGATGGTTGCTTCCAGATGACCAACCAGGAGTTGGTGACTTGCGCGGTCAACGATCTTCCGATCAAAGTTGCGGTGATTAATAACGGCAACTTGGGCATGGTTCGTCAGTGGCAGAATTTGTTCTACCAGAGCCATTATTCGCACACGGACCTTCACCCGAAGGGCGAGTATTTGCCTGATTTTGTGTCGTTGGCAGAGTCGATGGGGTGCGCGAGCTTCCGGGTTACGCGGGAAGATGAGATCGTGCCGACGATCAAGAAAGCGCGCGAAATCAATGACCGACCTGTGGTTATTGACTTCATCGTTGGCGAGGATGCGCAAGTGTGGCCGATGGTTGCGTCGGGACACTCCAATGATGAGATCCAGTACGCCCTCAACCTGCGGCCGCTGTTCGACTCAGACCAGATGATTGATGAAGATTCTGTTACTGATGTGAGCGACGTTATTGAAGAGGATCAGGCTCGGGTGGCAGCTGAAGGAACCACCGCAGCCTCCGATGACCAGCGCGGCAGGGGAGAGGAGTAGGGGCATGCAACATACATTGAGTCTCTTAGTGGAAGATCAGCCAGGCATTGTTGCTCGGCTGTCCGGGATGTTCGCCCGGCGATCATTCAACATCATTTCGATGACGACAGGAACGACTGATCTGGAGGGGGTCAATCGGATCACCATCGTCGTTGAAACAGATGAAGTGTCCATCGAGCAGATCACGAAGCAGCTCAATAAATTGGTCCCGGTGCTGAAGGTGATTCGGCAGAAGGACGATCAAATGGTGTCTCGTGCGCTGCTCATGGTAAAGGTTGCGGCGAATAATGAGAACCGGGCACAGGTCGTCGACGCTGCCAATCTGTTCCGTGCTCGTGTGGTCGATGTGGCGCCTGAATCGGTGGTCATTGAGGTGACAGGGCAGTCAGGGAAATTGGTTGCCTTGTTGGATGTCCTCCGGCCCTTCGGTATCCGCGAACAAGTGTATTCGGGGGTGGTTGCTTTAAGTCGTGGTGCAAAGCCCATGATGCCCAAACGATAATCTCACCCTATGATATGATCTTCTCAACAAATGGAACTCTTGAAAGGAGTTACAGTGGCAATCAAAACTTATTACGACGATGACGCAGACTTGAGTATTATCCAAGGCCGCAAAGTAGCGGTGATTGGCTACGGTTCACAGGGCCACGCACACGCTAAGTGCTTGCGCGACTCTGGCGTCGAAGTTCGTATCGGCCTGCGCGAAGGTTCCAAGTCCGCGGAAAAGGCCAAAGAAGCTGGCTTCGAAGTGCTCTCTAACGCTGAGGCCGCTGAATGGGCAGATTTGATCATGATCCTGGCCCCCGATACGTCGCAAATCGCGATCTTCGAGAAGGAGATCGAGCCTCATCTGAAGGATGGTGACGCTATTTTCTTCGCCCACGGCTTGAACATTCACTTCAAGAAGATCGTTGCTCCTAAGGGAGTCACGGTGGGCATGGTTGCACCGAAGGGCCCCGGCCACCTGGTTCGTCGCCAGTTTACGGAGGGCAAGGGAGTTCCGTCGTTGATTGCCGTGGAAAATGACCCGACCGGTGAGGGTACAGCTTTGGCACTGTCCTATGCAGCTGCTATCGGCGCTGGGCGTGCAGGGGTTATCGAGACCACCTTCCGCGAAGAGACCGAAACCGACCTCTTCGGTGAGCAGGCAGTCCTCTGTGGTGGCTTGGAAAAGCTGATGATGACGGGCTTCGAGGTTCTCGTTGAAGCTGGTTACGCACCGGAGATGGCGTTCTTCGAGGTCTGCCACGAGATGAAGCTGATCGTGGACCTTATCTTCGAGGGTGGCCTGTCGAACATGAACTACTCGATCTCGGAAACCGCTGAGTTCGGTGGCTATGTTTCCGGACCAAAGATCATTGACGACCACGTCAAGGAGTCGATGAAGAAGGTTCTTTCTGAGATTCAGGACGGCACCTTCGTCGACGCCATGTTCAAGGATGTCGACGCTGGTCAGCCTGGTCTGAAGGGTCTGCGCGAGGAATACGCGAACCACCCGCTGGAGAAGGCAGGTAAAGACATGCGCTCCGTGATGAGCTGGATCGCTAACCCGTTAGACGAAACCGCTTAAAATATCCCCAAAAAGGGATATTATTCAGCATAGTCTTCTTATTCCGCCATAATGTGCTGGTAGGAAGGCTATGCTTTTTGTATATCTGCGCCCGATCATCCGGGCCATATACGTGTTCGCAAAACCCAACCCACACGACGGAGTGCACCTGACCGTGCGCTGTTTTACTAGGAGGACCAAATCGTGAATCACAACTGCTTACCTGTGGTTCTTATCGCTGACAAGCTTGCTCAATCAACAATCGAGGCGCTGGGAGATGGCGTTGAGGTCCGGTGGGTAGACGGGCCGAACCGCGCCGAGCTCCTGGCCGCCGTCCCCGAAGCAGATGCGCTCCTAGTACGTTCCGCCACCACGGTGGATAAAGAAGTTCTCGACGCCGCCAAAGAGCTGAAAATCATCGGCCGCGCAGGCGTCGGACTGGACAATGTTGATATTGAAGGCGCGACACAGCGTGGTGTGATGGTGGTCAACGCGCCCACGTCGAATATCCACTCAGCCTGCGAACATGCGATCACCTTGTTGCTGGCAGCCGCTCGCCAGATTCCCCAGGCCGATCAATCGCTGCGGCAAGGCGAGTGGAAACGGTCGTCCTTCAAAGGTGTCGAGATATATGGCAAGACCGTGGGCATCGTCGGATTCGGTCATATCGGGCAGCTCTTTGCTCAACGGCTTGCGGCCTTCGATGTGGAGCGCATTGTTGCTTATGACCCCTACGCTAACCTCGCCCGTGCCGCACAATTGGGGGTTGAGCTCATTGACATCGAGGAACTGATGGCGGTGTCTGACTTCGTCACCATCCACCTCCCCAAGACCAAGGAGACAGCGGGAATGTTCAATGACGCTCTCCTTGACAAGGCGAAGAAGGGGCAGATTATTGTTAACGCTGCTCGCGGTGGTCTTATCGACGAAGAAGCGCTGGCCCGCGCGATCGATTCCGGCCATATTCGTGGCGCGGGTGTGGACGTGTACGCCACGGAACCGTGCACGGATTCTCCGCTGTTTGACCGGCCCGAAGTCGTGGTGACACCTCACCTAGGCGCGTCCACCATTGAGGCGCAGGATCGCGCCGGGACGGATGTAGCAAAATCCGTCTTGCTCGCCCTCGCGGGAGAGTTTGTTCCCGACGCGGTGAACGTCTCTGGTGGTGCTATCGGCGAAGAGGTCTCCCTGTGGTTGAACCTGACGCGCAAGCTGGCCGTGTTGGCGTCGGCAATCCAGCATGGTGCGACGACGTCGGTGGAAGTGATCGCGCGTGGCGAGCTGTCCTCCGAAAACGTCGACGCCCTGGGTCTTGCGGCTCTGCGTGGCGTGTTCGCGGGTACGGTGGATGAGAAGGTGACATTTGTTAATGCCCCGGCCATCGCCGAGGATCGGGGTGTTCAACTTTCCGTGACGACGGCTGCTGAATCGGTGCTGCACCGATCGGTTGTCGAGGTTCGGCTTGTTACTAATACGGGCGACACTGTGTCGGTGGTGGGTGCCCTGACCGGCTTGGATGGTGTGGAAAAGATTGTCCGCATCAACGACCGAGGACTGGATCTGCGCGCGGAAGGTCGGAACGTGTTCCTGCACTACAAGGACCGCCCGGGTGCGTTGGGTGCCGTCGGATCCCAGTTGGGTGAACGTGGAATTAACGTCGAGGCCGCGGCATTGTCGCAGGATAAGGCCGGAACTGGTGCCACGTTGGTTCTCAGGGTGGATAAGTCGGTTCCTGACGATGTGATGGAGTCGATGAAGGCGTCGTTGGATGCGCAGTACGCTATCGCGCTCGACTTCGGTTAGGTAGGCCCATCCGCCTGTGTGGGTGGAAACCGCCACTATTGACATTATGTATCATTAACGTTTTGGAGGACACGTAGCCAGCCAACCGCGCCGGGCGCTGGCTGAATAGCTTCGGCTGACTGCCGTCCTCCATCTCAAATGGTGGGTTATGTCCAGCTTTGTTCTGCGACTAACACGGAGACGTTAAGGGGATGCACAGTGTTTGAAGAGCGCCATATGGGCGATGTGGTGAGAGAAAACGTCCGAAATACCGACATGGCCGGTTTTCGGCCGACTCCGGTGACGGTACTGTCAGGGTTCCTCGGCTCGGGTAAGACAACACTCCTCAACCACTTGTTAGCTAACCGAGCTGGCCGCACAATCGCGGTAATCGTCAACGACTTTTCGGAAGTGAATATTGATGCCGCGTTAATTGCGGGTGAGGGGCATCTTGAGCGGGGAAGTGACCGCATGGTCGAGCTCTCTAATGGCTGTATTTGCTGCACATTGAGGGAAGATCTCATTGAGTCGGTGGCGTCGCTCGCGGCGAGCCAAAAGTTCGACCATATCGTTATCGAATCAACAGGCATCTCAGAGCCGATGCCCGTCGCCGCAACCTTCGAGTGGGAATTCTCCGATGGGGTTCATCTTGGTGGCATCGCGCCGATCGACACCATGGTGACCTTGGTCGATGCGACGACGTTTCTGCCTCAGATGCACAAGCGGGGGCGGCTCTCTGACCGTGGTCTAGAAGCCGCTCCGGACGATGATCGTACGGTCGCTGAACTCTTGGTTGACCAAGTTGAGTTTGCGGACATGATCTTTGTGACGAAATGTGATCTGGTTCGTGATGAGCTTGCCCAGGCAACTGAAGATGCAGTTCGTGCCATGAATCCGCGCGCCCGGATACGACGCGTCGTCAATGGCACGGTTCCCATTGAGACAGTGCTTGACGCCCATCTCTATGATGCCGATGAGTCCGCTGCAGCACCGGGGTATCTTGACGAGCTTGCGAACCCGCATACTCCGGAAACCGAAGAGTATGGGATTTCCTCGGTGGTATTTCGGTCCCAACGGCCTTTTGACCAGCGCCGTCTTATTGCAGCGGTGAAATCCATGCGTGGTCTGGTCAGGTCAAAAGGGCATTGTTGGATCGCCGACCGTCCAGAGCTCATTCAGATGTGGTCCCAGGCCGGCCCGAATTTAACGATCTCACCTGCAGCGTTGTGGCCGCAGGTATCGGAGGTTCCGTCGTCGGAAATTGTTCTTATTGGTGTGAACTTTGATGGTGCTGACGCGCTGGCCCGCCTCCAGACAGCAACTTTGGATGACGATGAATCCCGCGCGCTGCTCACACGTATGGCTGGAGCGTCGGTGTTCAGTTAGACTCACAACAAATTCGTGATGTGAGAAAGGTGTCTCAGGATATGAAACTGGCGGTTATTCCCGGTGACGGGATCGGCACAGAAGTAACAGCGGAAGCGCTCAAGGTGATGCGATCTGCTTTGGCGGGGAGCGGTGAGTCCATTGAGACCACGGAATACGACCTCGGTGCCCGCCGGTACCTCCGCAATGGGGAACTTCTCACCGACGACGATCTCGCCTCCTTGCGTGAGCATGATGCGATTCTGCTCGGGGCCGTCGGCGATCCGCGAACTGTCCCATCAGGGGTGTTGGAGCGCGGGCTCCTGCTGAAGATGCGATTCGCCCTCGACCACCATGTCAATCTGCGCCCGTCGGTGCTGTATCCGGGGGTAACCTCGCCACTGTCCGATCCGGGGAAGGTCGACTTTATTGTCGTCCGCGAGGGGACCGAGGGGTTGTATGCCGGAAACGGGGGTTCGATCCGGGTAGATACGCCTCACGAGGTTGCCAACGAAACAAGTGTGAACACGCGGTACGGAGTTGAGCGTGTTGTCCGCTATGCCTTTGATCGCGCGCAGGAGCGGTGCAAGAAGTTAACGTTGGTGTACAAGACCAATGTCCTTGTGTACGCAGGTGCACTATGGCAACGGACCGTCGACGAGGTTGCCCAGGGGTATCCCGACGTTGAGGTGGATTATTGCCACATTGACGCGGCGACAATTTATATGGTCACGGACCCGTCGCGCTTCGACGTCATCGTGACGGACAACCTTTTTGGCGACATCATTACTGACCTGGCAGGAGCCGTCACCGGTGGTATCGGTTTGGCTGCATCGGGCAATATCGACGCGACCGGCACGAATCCGTCGATGTTCGAGCCCGTTCACGGCTCTGCTCCTGATATTGCCGGGGAGGGTATCGCGGATCCGACGGCTGCGATTTTGTCGGGAGCGCTGTTATTCCGTCACTTGGGTAAGACCGACGAAGCCGATGCTATTGAGGCCGCGGTGCGCAATGATGTTGCGTCCAGGGATGGCAGCATCCGCACCGAGGAAGTTGGAACTCGGATTGCAAACAGTCTCGACAGTTAGCTGTGGGGTAGGGGACTGCCGTGTTACCACCTGAGATTTGGCCGCCGTCCGGCCTCCGCATAAGAGCGGGTGCGCTGGAGCTCCGGCCTATGGATGAGCAGGCAATTTCTGACGCCGTTCGTGCGGTGTCCCGAGTGGATGATGTGTTCGCTGATCCCACAGGTCCCGAGGTTTTTCCGTGGATCGGTGCACCGAAGTATTCCAACGCTGCGTTCCACCTCGGCATGATGGCAAGACTTGGGGCCGGCGCCCCATCCTCATCCGAGTGGACCTTGTCCTTGGTTATCCGGCATCACGGCGAGTTTATTGGTGTGATCGATCTCTGGCGTCGTCGAATTCCTGGCTTTGCCTCCTCAGATGGGGAGGATCTGCGCGGACTCCTTCGCGACCTCGGCCTCAAAGCAGATGATAGCTACGTCGAAACCGGGTCATATATCTTGAGGTCTTTTCAAGGGCGCGGTTTTGCAACTCAAGCCCGACGAGCCGCACTAACCGTGGCATTTACGTATTGCGGCTTTAGCATTGCGGTATCCGAAAGCTGGCTGACGAATGCTGCATCTCAAGCGGTATCGCTGTCGTGCGGTTACACATTCCTTGGCGAGAGTCGCTACGGCATCAATGGTGCCTCCGCCACCGTCGGTGGGAGTGACGTCGGCAGTAACAACGTCGGCAATGAAAATGAAAAGATGCGAATGTATTGCACCCCAGACATGTTCAACTGTGGGTCTACCTCGGTGCATGTCGATGGGTGGACACCGGAATTGGCCGCGATGTTAGGGGTACAGAACTAGACGTCCTGGATCACAGATGATCTTCAATGTCAGCGTTGCGTCCCGTTGTGCGCACTCCGAAAACTCCGATGTCGATCATCATGATCACCATGGCGATGGCGACGACAGTGAACACTGTTCCGGGGCCGGCACTATGCAGAATGGGCAGCAAGATGAAAGGCATGACGCCCGCCGAGATTTTCGATAATGAGTAGGCGAAACCAGCAGCCGTGCCCCGAATGCGCGTCGGGAAGTTTTCCGCCAGATAGGTGTGGTACACGCCGGAGAACATATTGCTTGACGCTGTAAACAATCCGCCGGCAATCATGACAATGGCGGGCGTGGGAGAGAACCCGAAGACGAGACCGAAAACGCCTATCATTATGGCGGTGGCAACAATGAGGTGTTTGCGCTCGAACCGGTCAACCAGCGGCACCATGAGTAACGAGCCGACCGGATAACCAATGTAGGTGACAGCGGTATACGCAAGGGAATCGACAACATCGAAACCTTTTGCAGCTAGAGCCAGAGTCGCGATCGTGCCAAAACCGTAGTACCCGAACACCTGAAGAACACTCATAATGGAGACAACGAGCGTCCGCTTCCTCACCGCAGGAGCGAACACCTCCGAAAACTGCACATTCTTCTGCTGGACAGGCCGCACGCGTGTGTCCGGCTCAGTGAGAATATTCCCCCCTCTTCGTGCCTCATCCTCAAAACGACGCACGATCTTTTCGGCTTCGTCTGAACGCCCATGCGTCTCAAGCCACACCGGTGATTCAGGGAGGAAACTGCGGATGGTCCACACGACTAATCCACCAACACCGCCGATGATGAACATCCAGCGCCAGCCGTCGAACCCCAAAGGCTCGAGGGGAACGAGCCACCGGGCGAGGAAACCAGATAGAGGCACCCCGAAGAAGCTCACCGTGTAGGCCCACACAATGTAGCGACCACGCACCTTGGAGGGGAGGATATCGGCTAGGTACGAGTCTGCGAGGGCGTATTCCCCGCCGATGCCGATGCCCGCGACGAACCGCGCGAGGATCAGAACAGAAGAATGTGGCGCGAGACCACACACAATGGACGCGAGCGAGTAGACCAACAAGTTGATGATGAAGGTGCGTTGCCGCCCGATGCGGTCCGCTAACCGGCCCATCCATAGTGCACCCACGAATTGGCCCAAGAACGCCGATGCCAGAACGAGTGACAGCTGAGTCCCGCTCAGATCGAAGTGCTTCTTCAGTACTGTCGACATGATGGGCGCTAGGAAGTTCTCGTATTGGTCGAAGAAGACTCCCAATCCGATCACAATGGTGATCAATTTGTGTGACCGAACGACGGGGAGCCGATCCATCCGCGCAGCGACCGAAGGAGAGTCCTTAGAGGTTGTGTAATCAGAAGATGATGGTCGGGAGCGAGACATAATCCCTTAACATAGACCGCTTAGTCTGGAAGTGGAAATAAAACACGCGAAAGTAGTGCAAGTGAAATACTCGGGAAACACACGTAAAAACACCGCGCAAATTCGATACGGTAGGGGACATGACGGTTGAGGTCTCAGAGATCACCGATTTCTTAGCACACACCCCGCCCTTTGACAGCATTCCTGATGATCACCGTGCGCGGGTCGCCCGGAACGGGACGATGCTCTATGTCAAAGCGGGCGACAAAGCCGACGCCACTTCAGATACGTCACCCAGTCACCCACATGTCAATTCAGATGACGACACCATGACCGGAATCCGCATCGTCCGATCCGGGGCAATCAACTGCATTGGTGAACGGGACCAACTGGTCGACCGCTTCGGCCCCGGCGAAATTTACCCGCGTCGGGTATCGGATAAACCGACGCAGCACTATTCCTATTGGGCGCATGAGGATAGCCTGCTGATCGAAATTCCCGTCGAGGTCATTGAAAGCCTCCAGAATTACCCCGAAGTTGCCACATTCTTCGGGACAGTGACGACGAGGCGTCGCAGCTCAGCTAACGAGTTGCGGGAGGCATCCGGCACAGGGGGAGTCGCGGATATCGGTGCTCTCCGTGCAACCGTCGGCGAGGCTGCCGTGAAACCGGTCATCGTCTCGCCCGAAACCACTATCCGCGATACCGCGATAAAAATGAGTGAGCGGAACTTATCCAGCGCTATCATCGTGAAGGTAGCTGACGAGGGGCAGCGCTCGAGCAGGATCGTCGGCATTGTGACGGATGCAACGCTGCGGTCGGAAGTGCTCGCGAAGGGGGTGGATCCGTCGGGCCCAGTGAAGCACATCATGTCGCCCAAGCCCATGGTGACTTACGCAACCATGCCACTGTTCGAAGGCATGTTGCAGTTAACAGAAGCCCGGGTGAACCACCTTCCCGTGATCGACGATGACGATGTTGTCGGAGTCTTGACGACGGGTGCCGTCATGCGGCAGCTCCAAGGGGATCCGATTTTTGCCGCGGCGCAATTCCGCGAAGCACGAACAGACCAGCTCTCTGAGTGCTTTGATGCGGTGATCGATGTGGCCGTGCGTTTCATCGGCCGCGGTGCCACACCACACGAAGCCACAAGACTCTTAACCCTGGGTACCGACGAAATGATGAAGCGGGTCATCGAATTAGTACAGGAGGAAATCGGGCCTGCTCCGGTCCCATTCTGCCTTGTTGTGATGGGTTCGTTGGGCCGCTCCGAAATGGTGCTATCTAGTGATCAGGACCATGCCATTATCCTGTCCGATGAGTACGACCCCGATAAACACGGTTTTTATTTCAAAACGTTGGGCGAAAAGTTCAGTAGCCTCGTGCACCAAGCCGGGCTGCCCCTGTGCCCCGGTGACATGATGGCGTCCAATAGCAGGTGGCGCCTGACCGCGAGTGCCTGGGAAAAAGAATTCACTCGGTGGACTGATGACCTTGGCCCGAAGGCATTAATGAAGGCACAAACGTTCTTCGACATGCGCCCCGTGGTCGGAGATAGTGAATTATGCGACGATGTCCGCTCCGCCGCTCTCATGACCGCGCGCCGGGATCGACGCTTCCTGAACACGCTGGTGAAGATTGCGCGCCATCGTGAACCACCGCTGGGATTCTTCCGCGGGTTCGTCCTGGATCGCTCTGGTAATTACGCCAACACTCTTGATATTAAGAGGGGAGGGCTAACGGCTGTCGTTCAGCTCGCGCGGTTGTATGTGATTCAAGCGTGGGTGGATGAGGTCGGTACGCGTGATCGGCTGCGGGCCGCTGCGCGGGCCGGGGTCATTAACCACCGTCGGGTTGAGGACCTTGTTGATGCGTTCGATATTTTCCAGCTCATTTTGCTGGCTAACCAGGCTTCGCAGTGGCGGAATGGGAAGGAAACGAACGCTCGTATTGATCCCGACTCCTTGGCCCACTTGGAGCGGGAATCTCTTCGAGATGCGTTCCGGTTGGTCCGGTCTGAGCTCAAGTCGGCTGAATCGAGCACGGGCCTATGAGGTTTTTTCGACGGCGCGCCCGCGTGTCCGGGGAAGATTATGCCGACCGTTCCCGCGAGGTGTGCGAACAGTTACGCGAGAGCGACTGCCCGCGCGACCGCTCCCGCTGCGCGTTAGCCGAGGCGCTCCACCATTTCTATACGACGCCTGCGCCTGAGTTAGACACGCCGCTCACAGAATTGCCGCTGTTAGCTGTGGATGTAGAAACCACTGGTCTTGATGCCGACCGCGACCGTCTACTTTCGGTCGGGATGGTCGCTATCAACGGGCGTGCTATTCCCTTGCCTACGGCGGACCATTGGCTCGTGCGCTATCACGAAGGTGACGTTTCAGTGGGGCAGTCGGCGACTATCCATGGGATCACCGATTCGCAGTTGGAAAATGGCCGACCCTTGCTGGACATTCTGACGGATGTTGTCAACGCGGCTGCCGGGCGTGCATTGTTGGCGCATCTAGCGCTGATCGAGCATGACTTTATTTCGACGGCGTGTGAGCGTGCGGTCGGTGTGCCGTGGAGCTCGCTTCGCGTCGTCGACACGATGGATTTGGAGCGGCGCTCTGCGGTGTCATTTGGACGTCGGCCAGGACGTGGCGAGGTTCGGTTGATGAACGCGCGCTATTCCCGTGGGTTGCCGAGTTATCACAACCACAATGCGCTGGTAGATGCCTTGGCGTGCGCGGAACTGTATTTGGCGCAAACGTCGGCCGATCACTTCGGTTCGGAGCTGGCGAGTGTCATTCGAAAGAAGGGGACGACGCGGTGGTGACGTTGCAGGGCGACTGCCGTGCGCGTAGACCACGACTGCAGCATACCCGCTGTTTTAGGATGTTTTCCTTATCAGCTGTGAGGGGTTATGTAGGCTGGTTCGCATGCGAATAGCGAGAATCGCCACTGTTGAAGGTATGACATTTTGTTCCGTGGAGGGTGAGGGAGACGACATCGTCTGCCGCCAAATTGATGGCCACCCGTTCGGGGAACCGACATTAACGGGGAAGGAATGGCCCCTCGCTGACGTCCGGCTTTTGGCCCCGATTTTGGCTCCGAAAGTCGTTGCGGTAGGCCGTAATTACGCCGACTACGTGGCGGAAGTCTTCAAAAAGGGTGCGGAGCATCTGCCGCCCACAATTTTCTTGAAGCCTCCGACAGCGATTACTGGGCCGGGCTCGCCGATTAGGATCCCCGACTTTGCGACGAATGTCGAATTTGAGGGTGAACTGGCCATCGTCATTGGCCGGCCCGTGAAGAACGTCGCCGCGGAAAATTGGCGCGACGCTGTGCTCGGCTACACCATCGTGAACGATGTTTCCTCCCGTGACCTGCAGTTCTCAGACGGTCAGTGGGCGCGGGCCAAGGGGCTTGATTCGTTCTGTCCGATGGGGCCGTGGATTGAAACCAATCTTGATGCCTTGGACTTGGAGGGCCTGCCTATCCGCGCTCACCTGACTCACGACGGAACCACCACGGTGAAGCAGGATTCTAATTCGAATCAGATGATTAAGTCGGTTCCGGAGATTATTGAGTGGGTTTCCCAGGCGTTCACTCTTCTCCCCGGCGATGTGATTTCTACTGGTTCTCCTGCGGGAACAGCGCCGATGGTCCCCGGTGACGAGATTGAGATTGAGATACCTAGGCTGGGTTCGCTCAAGAATCCGGTTGTTAAGGCCTAGGTAGTCTGAAAGCCATTCCCGGCCTGGACCTTAATCTTCGGCCGCGGCTTTTCCGGCCGCGGCCTTAATTGTGGCGGATCTCCGAGGCCCCCATCGCGAGAAGCATTGTTTTCATCTTCCCGCATGTTTCCTCAACTTCCTCAGCGGAATTGGATTGTTCGACGATTCCGCCACCGGCCCAAGCTCGGGCGTGCTGGAGATCTTTCTCCAGCTCAGAGCACCGAATGCTGACCATGAACTCTCCGTCGCCATTGGCATGGCACCATCCGACAGCCCCACCGTAAAACCGGCGGTCTCCTTCGGTGGTGCGGATAATTTCCATGGCGGCCTCGGTGGGAACCCCAGCAAGAGCGGGGGTGGGGTAGAGGGCCTCGGCAAGTTGGAGAGCGCTGGGCCCGTCGTCGTTAATAGTCGCGCGGATCGGCGTCGCTAAGTGCCACATTTCGGCAGTCTGCATCAGCTCCGGCGAACTCGGAATGTCAACTGTGTGGCAAAGCTGGCCGAGCACCCGTCGATAATGATCGACTACATAATGATGCTCATCCAGATTCTTCGTGCTGTGAAGCAACTGCTGGCCGCGTTGTTCATCTTCCTGAGGGTCGTTGCTCCGCGGGAGCGACCCAGCTAGGGGATACGCCGACACAACAGGGCCTTGGCGCCGGATTAACATTTCGGGCGAGGAAGCAACAAGCCAGTGACCTGTGTATTCGTCCCCGGCGGGGGAGAGGTCCGCAAGAAAACCGTCCAGATTCGGAGCGTGGTCGATCAGGCGCGTGGCCAGCAGCCGAGGGTCAATGGGGTTATCGAAGAACAAGTCAACATTACGGGCAATAACGACCTTGTCGACGCTGGTCCGCGCGATTGTTCGCGTGACGGCGTCGATAATTTCCGCGTGCTCTTCGAGGGGGGGGTTTTCAGCGACGATGTGCGCGTGGGCGCCTTTGCCCCTGTAGAAGGCGGGCGGCTCCAGCGGACCCGTGTACCGCCACACCGATCGGGGGCTAGTGAGCGCGGCCGGGCGTGACGGATCGAAAGGCAGCGCGCCGACGATATAGGAGGCTTTTCCGTTGTCTAACGCGCTTTGAGCGTCGCTGATACTGGTAAAAGTGGCATCTGAGCCTTGGGTGCGCAATGAGCCGTTAACACGTGAAAGGAGGAAGTCAGGGGCATTTCGGGGGCGAGGTGCGGAGCTAGTGTCGGATGCTGAAGCCACGCTGAAACAGTACGTTCGTTCGCCCGAGGTGGCAAGCGTTTCCGGCAGGTTCGTCGTCGATAATGAAGGTCGGTTGTGATTGCGCGGTGCTCGGGCGGCGCACTATGTTGATCGTGTGCGACAAGGGCGGGGGTGGTGAGAAATACCGTGTCCACTACGCTTGATGGGCATGAGTGACGTTGTTGTCCGATTTAGTCCATCGCCGACGGGTACTCCCCATGTGGGAATGGTGCGTACTGCTTTGTTTAACTGGGCGTATGCGCGCCATACCGGCGGGAAGATGATCTTTCGTATTGAAGATACTGATGCTAAACGCGATTCTGAGGAATCCTATGCTGCGATTATTGATTCACTTCAATGGTTGGGTATTGACTGGGATGAAGGAATCGGTGAGGTCGGTGGGCCGAATGGTCCTTACCGACAGTCCCAGCGGCTAGATATTTATGCTGATGTTTTAAATAAACTCATTGAGGCCGGCTTTGTTTATCCCGCTTATTCGACGGCGGATGAAGTGAGAGCGCGCCACAAGGCTGCGGGCCGTGATCCGCAGTTGGGCTATGACAATTACGATCGCAATTTAACTGATGAACAAATTGCGGAATATGAAAAAGAAGGCCGCAAACCGGTTTGGCGTTTCCGTATGCCGGAGCAGGTGTGGGAATGGGATGACCTGGTCCGTGGTCATGTGACATTCCAGCCGGAAACTCAGCCGGACTATGTTGTTGCCCGGTCTGATGGCTCTCCTCTGTATCCGCTGGTTAACCCGGTTGACGACGCCATGATGGGTGTTACTAACGTGCTGCGCGGTGAGGATATTTTGGCGTCAACACCTCGTCAGTTGGCTTTGTACGAAGCCCTGAAGAAGTTGGGGATTGCGAAGCAGACTCCGCAGTTTGCGCACTTGCCGTTCGTCATGGGGCAGGGCAATAAGAAGCTGTCGAAGCGGGACCCGGAGTCGAATCTCTTTAATCATCGGGATGCGGGCATCATTCCGGAAGGAATGGTGAACTATCTGTCTCTCTTGGGGTGGTCTTTGTCCGCCGATCAGGATATTTTCGGTCGCGATGAATTGGTCAAGAACTTCGATGTTGCCGATGTGTTGGGCAATCCCGCGCGATTTGATGAGAAAAAGCTGATCGCTATCAACGCTGAGCATATTCGTATGCTCGACAAAGATAATTTTGCTCAGCGTTTGCGGGCGTACCTGGAAGAGTACAAGGGTTTCCCCGCGAATTATCCGGACGACAAGTTCGCTGTCGCCGCTGAGCTTGTCCAAACGCGCATCAAGACGTTGGGAGATGCGTGGGACCTCCTGAAGTTCCTTGTGGTGTCGGATGAGGACTTCGAGATCGACGAGAAGTCGGGCAGGAAGAACCTCAAAGAGGACGCCGTGCAGGCCCTTGATGTGGCGATGGAAGAACTGGATGCGATCGATGAATCCTCCTTTACGACGGAACGCATTGAAGCTGCCCTGCATGGTGCGTTGATCGACCGGCTTGGTCTGAAGCCGCGGAAGGCGTTTGGCGCGATTCGGGTGGCAACGTCGGGCGCCGCGGTATCGCCGCCGTTGTTCGAGTCCCTGGAGCTGCTGGGGAAGCAGACAACGATGAAGCGCCTGAAGGATGCGCGGGCCGTCACTCCGTGGTCAGCCCAACAGTGATTACTGCTGCAGTGATTGGCGCAGCGGCTGGCATTCGTCGGTGCTGTGCCGGCGTTGTGCTGCGTTGGGAATGTTGTTGACCTGAGGATTTGCCCCACCTGTGGCCCTATGGTTATATTATTCCCCGTTGCACAGCGCAGCCGGGCCTGGCGGTGCTTTGTGCTCATTGGCCTATGGTGTAATTGGCAACACAGCGGTTTCTGGTACCGCCATTCTAGGTTCGAGTCCTGGTAGGCCAGCAGTGAAAATGCCTTAAACGGCAGGCTCACTAGTTCTATGCCCCGTTCGTCTAGCGGCCTAGGACGCCGGCCTCTCACGCCGGTAACACGGGTTCAAATCCCGTACGGGGTACAAAGACCTCCAGCCTAAAGGTTGGAGGATTTTTCATATCCGGGGCAATGTCTTTTTCTAGCGACAGTCTGGGGCGCGACCACGGCGCAAGCAAAACTGGTTATAACCTACCCCCAGACCATTGGACTCGTCCGTGCAGTTAGCCGCGTCCTGCCAATGGAACCAGGGTTAAGACCACCGCGAAGTTGCGCAAAACCCTTCCTGTCCTGCACGTGCAGGCATAGACTGCAAGTACAGCAGAAAACAAACAGAAAGGAGAGCGGGTGACAGAAAGCGAAACGCACCACAGCCAAGGCGCACAGCCCGAAAGCACAGCCAGGTAGTAACGCTATAATCCACAACTTCCTTCCCACCAACGTTTGCATGAAGTATAGGAGCCTGCAGCATATGCACTTCGACGCACAGCGCCATCCCGAGTCCTACTAGCACAGCGTTCTCGGCCACGGACTATCCACAGATTGCTTGCGGAATAACCACTGATTCGATCCGCACCTCGGCCACGAAGAACCCTCACTGCAGTACCGGACTCGGGAATTTTTGCGTTTTCCTTCGCTTGCCCTCAAAACCCTCCTTGACCGCGCGATTTGTGCTGAATTAACCCATCGTTTACTCTTAACAAGTCCGCAACGCACAGTGTGCGATTGCTGCGAACGCGCCCCGTTCGTCTAGCGGCCTAGGACGCCGGCCTCTCACGCCGGTAACACGGGTTCAAATCCCGTACGGGGTACCAACGGAAAGCTGCGAGCCAGATGGCTCGCAGCTTTTTCTTTATTCAAAACCTGTGCGGTTTAGCGGCATGTAGGGGAGGCCTCGACGTCCAAGGGTTAACCGTCCTGCCCTCGGGACGGTTTGGGAGCCGAAGTAAACTGGGACGCAGACTCCCGTAGCGGTCTTTTAGTAGGGGCTCAGGTGGGCCGTAAGTGGTTTCGTGCTCGATAGCCGCGTTCGAGCGAATCTCTTAAGAAGGAGCTAGACCTAGCGATAGGAAGGGTATCCGAGTCCCTTTAGTGGATGCATATGCGGCTTTCTCTGCCCCTTCTAGGTCCTTGGGGCACTAGCGTGGGACCCGAACCATGAAAGAAGCCCACCAAGCCGTGAAAAAGGGCTTGGTGGGAGGTGTAGGAAGGGCGGAAGGGGAGACGTCGCCAAGCGCGGCTACGCCATGACCTTCGTCTTCTTAATCGCCTTCTTGAGGCGCTTGTGATAGGCATCCATTGCGCGGCGGAGAATGAGGCCGACGATGAGTGCCGGGATGGTAAACAGCAGTAGCATGCCCAACTCGCGCCAAATG
>NZ_QFRA01000056.1 GCF_003243515.1 Corynebacterium kroppenstedtii | reverse complement strand
TCTAAATCCAACCAGAAAGTTAATAGGTAGTAAAGCGAAAACTGTTACATACTAGGTGACACGTGTGTGTAACCGCCCACTAAATCCGCTCTCGGGCAGTGGCCTCCTCTGGGGGTTTTAAGATTCGATGTGTGGCTCTCAAGTTTTCGGTAACTGTGTGAGAAGTGCGTTGACCAGTTGGGACGACCCCGGGGCAAGATGATACTTTTATAAGTAGGTTTAACTTCCGCTCGGGTGGATTTGAGCCGTTGAAGCTTAACTGATTTGTGTGATAAGAATCACCCCCGTGTTTGCTGGTAAAAGCTTCTAGATCTGTGGGGGATGTGTAGTTTATCTGCAGTCCCCCGGCGAATTTGCTGGTGCACATCTTGTGGTGAGGGTCAATACTTATGTGGGGGGCTCCCCGTGGAAAGCCTTTGTGCTATCGCGGGGTAGCGTTGGCTTTGTTCTTGTTGTTGTGTAACAATCATTCAAAACGAAGCGAATTCACAGGCGACCGTCAGGTTTGGTCACCGGCAGGAACCCGCCTAGGAAGTTGGTAACGAGGATAGTATAGATGAGCAAAAAAGCTCGTACTCTTGCTAAGATTGCTGCCCCTGTTGTGGGATGTGCAGTTTTGGTTGGCGCAGGAAGTTTAGTTTCAGCAGGCCCTTTTAGTAGCGACGGCCGCGAGTTGCCGACGGTTGATCTTCAAGCAGCTTTGAATGTCGACCAGGCAATTCCAGGCAAAGCTCCTGAAAATGTTCAGCCTGGAAACTTGGTTGCGATTGGTGACTCCATCTTTATCTTTGCGAACCCGAAGGTAGGGGACGCGGCTTTGAATTTGGCGGCCTCCTCAAACCCGGACAACCAGTTCTTGCAGCGGTTGGTAAGTACAGACCCGAACATTAATCCGCGGGGATGTGCGCAGGGAACGCCAAGCCTGCCGAAAGAGATGGCTGCCCAACTCGGAGTACCCCTTAACGACTACTCGTGTGCCGCGGCTACTGTCTATACCCCTCGGCCTGGAAATCAGTTGATGGATCAAGTTGATCATGCCATTGCTGATGGTGCTCTCAATCCAGGTACAAAGTACGTAGCCATCCAGGGCGGGTACAACGATGTCTACAACAATTATCAGAAACTGAGCGGTGAGAATCTCCCGGACCAGGCAATTGCTGAACGTCTTGGAACAACCACGCAGAAAACTGATTTTGAGCGTGCTATCGACCCGATCGTAGCGAAGGTTAAAGAGCATGCGCCGAATGCGAATATCAAGTTCGTCGGATATCACGAAATAACCGAAGATCGCCCTGGTGGTTGGCAGTGCCTCTATCACATCGGTGATGGGCGAGGCCAAGATAACAAGTGGGATATCAGTTACGCCTTCCCGGTCTACTGGGATACCCAAGGAAAAATTAACTCCAATAAATGGATGCAGGAAGCTGCCCAACGTCACGGTGTCGGCTACATTGACACTCGTACCTTCTCGAAGGGACATGGGGAATGTGCATCGCCTCAGGATCGCTGGGTCGGAGGTGTGTTGCTTGATAACACGACCGGTGATTTCAACTTGTCATTGCACTTAACAGACCAGGGTGTCAATGCAATTGGTGGCTTCGCCGCTAATGAGTTCAGGAAATAGAAAGAGGAAATAGTGCTATTTTTCACTCACCTGCCCGCGGGGTACGAAGCTACGTTCCAACCAGTGAATGATTTTTTCAACTCTGCCTCCGCTAACTTTGATAACTTCGTTACATGAGTTCTAGACACCTACAACGCGACTGCTCCCGCGATCTTGGAAGCTATGTCGCAACGGTAATAATGTGCGACGACGTTAAGTGCGTCTATTCTTAGTTGGCGCCACATCCTATCGGGCGGGGGCGCCAATTTTGTGCCAGAAAATTAGTTTTTTGATCAAATCTAATCTTCTCGATCCATGAGGGGACCTTCTATGCCTAAATACACGTTTGAAACCCGAGTTGACCGCGTACTTTCTCGTCAGGAAATCTTTAAGCAGCTCATGTTGTTGCTAAAGAGGTCGAAGGAAAAGAAGTTCGCTGTAACTCAAGGTTTTGGAGATATCAAAGCAGATATAAAAAATCTGAAGCGTTGGGGTGGGCTTGAAGGCTTCATCATCGCTCGGGGAGCGAGACAAGTCCCAGACCGGTTGGCCTTGATTGATGATGACGGCCAATTAACCTACAAAGAGCTATATGACCAGACTCAACGACTTGCTAAGGCGCTTCGAGCACGCGGGATAGGCGACAACGCGAATGTCGCGGTATTAGCTTTAAACGGGAGAGGGGTTATTCTTCCGTTAAGTGCTCGCCAGATGGCTGGCTATAACATCTTCATGATTAACGCCAATGCCTCAGCCCGACAAATTGAAGAGTATTTGGAGTTCCACGATATTGACATTTTGATAGTCGATGAAGAATTCCTAGACGTCATCACTGAAGAAGCAAGGAAGCGACAGATTGTTCTCGCGCATCTCGAATCTGAAGGGGGAAAAGAATTTCCAACCTTGCAAGGGATAATCGATTCTGCGCCTGTTGGTGATAGGCTTCCCGACAAACCGCATAAGGGAATGCACGTTGTGATGACGTCTGGGACGACCGGCACACCGAAGGGCGTTGTTCGTCGGCCGCTCAATTCGCCCCAAGGGTTTGCATCGGTTGCTGACGCTATGCCGCTTGAACGTGGGATGACAGTACTCCTAACCGCTGTACTCTTTCATGCCTATGGGTGGGCGTACATGGTGTGCGCGTTCTTTACTCAATCTACAGTCGTAGCCCGTCGCCACTTTTCCGGAGAACAAGTTATAAACGACCTCCAAAAATATAGGGTTACAATGTGGGTATCTGCGGCAACCCGCATCCGCGAAGTTATCGCTTACATGGATAAAAACGGAATAGACCGCTATGAAGGTCTTAAAATTATTACTAATTCAGGTAGTCCGCTCATCCCGTACGAGATTAACAAATCGGCGGAAAAATTCGGACCTGTTCTGTATTCGATGTACGGCAGTAGCGAGACTTCAGCTGTAGCCGTGGCGCCTTCTGGTGACCTGGTTAAGGATCCTGAGCTGACTGGTAAGATATACCCAGGCTGCGTCGTTAAAATCTTCGACGAGGAAGGTAACGAACTGCCAGAAGGGCGGGAAGGGCTTGTTGCGATTTCCTGTTTTGATCTGTTTGCTGGATACACCGATCCGTCTCTTGAAATACCGGAGCTAAATGGTTACTGGCCAATGAACGACCGTGGGATGGTTAAAGATGGTCGGCTCTATGTATATGGGCGTGCAGATGACCTCGTGATTACCCAGTATGGAGAAAAGGTATATCCGATTGAGATCGAGGAATCCCTCATTAAAATGGATGGTGTAGCGGACGTTCATGTCCATGCGGGTGAAGATAAGAAGACAGGACAAGCTTTACGCGCATTCGTAATTACCGATGAGGCCGCTGACTCCGATATCACTGCTGAACAGGTACGCACTTGGATTGAGAAAGATTTAACGAAAGCTCATGTTCCTCGAGATGTCGTCTTTGTTAATGAATTCAACTATTCGCCAACCGGTAAGGTGATTAAGCGCCACCTTCCCCACTACGGCGAGCAGTATAGTGATTAGCTTAAGACATGGATAATGGGCTTGAGGTTAAAGTTAAATGGTGCTCACGCGACTAGTTAAAACGACGGGTGCTTAAGGACGCGCTGATGTTGAACTGTATGGCGGTCTATTTAAACACCGAAAACGAGGAGGGTTGATTAACTAAGCCCGCCATTGGGTATCGAATTATCTGGTTAGCTTTAGCTGTGCAAGCCCTTTAATTCGAAGCCGAGCCTTCTCCTTATTATTTTAAAAATAAATTCCACCAATTACTCGGAGGTTATAATGGCTTATCATACTTCGTTAGCTGACCTTGTATTAGCTCCTCCGTTCTCGGCTAAACTGAGTCTTGAGTAGATGAAAAGAATTAAGGAAGAGTTCAAGAAGTAGACGAGGTGTTTACGGTTCAATTTAACGAATTTTAAAATTACTTCTTTAGTAAAAGTTTCAATCTCTCCAAGTAGAT
>NZ_QFRA01000055.1 GCF_003243515.1 Corynebacterium kroppenstedtii | reverse complement strand
AGGGGGCAACCCCCAACTACTTCCGGCGTTCTAGGGCTTAACTTCTGTGTTCGGCATGGGTACAGGTGTATCTCCTAGGCTATCGTCACTTAACTCTGAATGATGAACATTCAAAATTGAATACCTATATTCTAACAAAAATCTAACCAGCTGTAAATATCCTCAGTTACTTTTTGGATAAGTCCTCGAGCTATTAGTATTAGTCCGCTCTTTGGATAAGTCCTCGAGCTATTAGTATTAGTCCGCTCCATTGCTCACACAACTTCCACTCCTAACCTATCTACCTGATCTTCTCTCAGGGCTCTTACTAACATATAGTTATGGGAAATCTCATCTTGAGGTGGGTTTCACACTTAGATGCTTTCAGCGTTTATCCCTTCCCTACATAGCTACCCAGCGATGCCTCTGGCGAGACAACTGGTACACCAGCGGTAAGTCCACTCTGGTCCTCTCGTACTAGGAGCAGATCCTCTCAAATTTCCTACGCCCGCGACGGATAGGGACCGAACTNNNTCGAGGTGCCAAACCTCCCCGTCGATGTGGACTCTTGGGGGAGATAAGCCTGTTATCCCCAGGGTAGCTTTTATCCGTTGAGCGATGGCCCTTCCACGCGGAACCACCGGATCACTAAGCCCGACTTTCGTCCCTGCTCGACTTGTAGGTCTCGCAGTCAAGCTCCCTTATGCCTTTGCACTCAGAGCGCGATTTCCAACCGCGCTGAGGGAACCCTTGGGCGCCTCCGTTACTCTTTAGGAGGCGACCGCCCCAGTCAAACTGCCCGCCTGACACTGTCCTCACACCGGATTACGGTGCTAAGTTAGAAGATCAATACCTCCAGGGTGGTATCCCAACGTCGGCTCCACCAAGGCTTGCGCCCTAGTCTCCTAGCCTCCCACCTATCCTGTACAGGGTGTACCCATCTTCCATATCAAGCTACAGTCAAGCTCCATGGGGTCTTTCCGTCTAGCCGCGGGTAACCTGCATCTTCACAGGTATTACAATTTCACCGGGTCTCTCGTTGAGACAGCGCCCAAGTCGTTACGCCATTCGTGCGGGTCAGTTACGGCCGCCGTTTACTGGGGCTTCGGTTCAAAGCTTCGCTTGCGCTAACCTCTCCCCTTAACCTTCCAGCACCGGGCAGGCGTCAGCCCCTATACGTCGCCTTACGGCTTAGCAGAGACCTGTGTTTTTGCTAAACAGTCGCTTGGGCCTTTTCACTGCGGCTCTCTCAGGCTTTCACCCTACCAGAGCGCCCCTTCTCCCGAAGTTACGGGGCCATTTTGCCGAGTTCCTTAACGAGAGTTCTCCCGCGCACCTGAGGATTCTCTCCTCGCCTACCTGTGTCGGTTTGCGGTACGGGCACCGGTCTCCTCGCTAGACGCTTTTCTTGGCAGTGTGAAATCAGGGACTTCGCTACTTGATTCGCTCGGCATCACAGCTTGACCTAACAAGAAACGGATTTGCCTGTCTCTTAGTCTTGCTGCTTACACGGCCATCCAATCGGCCGCTCTCCCTATCCTCCTGCGTCACGCCATTGCTCAAACGGCTACGCGGTGGTACTGGAATTTCCACCAGTTGTCCGTCGCCTACGCCTTTCGGCCTCGGCTTAGGTCCCGACTAACCCTGGGCGGACGAGCCTTCCCCAGGAAACCTTAGGCTTACGGTGGACAAGATTCTCACTTGTCTTTTCGCTACTTATACCGGCATTCTCACTTCCTAGAAGTCCACCAGTCCTTACGGTCTGACTTCCATCCTCTAGGAACGCTCCCCTACCCCTGTCTTGCGACAAGCCCTAGCTTCGGCGTCCAGTTTAGCCCCGTTACATTTTCCGCGCAGCGTCACTCGACCAGTGAGCTATTACGCACTCTTTAAATGGTGGCTGCTTCTAAGCCAACATCCTGGTTGTCTGTGCACCGCCACATCGTTTCCCACTTAACTGGAACTTGGGGGCCTTAGCTGAGGGTCTGGGCTGTTTCCCTTTTGACCACGGATCTTAGCACTCGTAGTCTGACTGCTAGAGATGATAAGCAGGCATTCGGAGTTTGACTAAGTTCGGTAACCTGTGACGGCCCCTAGCTGAATCAGTGCTCTACCTCCTGCTCTCTTACTCTAACGCTAGCCCTAAAGCTATTTCGGGGAGAACCAGCTATCTCCGAGTTCGATTGGAATTTCACCGCTATCCCCAGATCATCCCCGCATTTTTCAACATGCGTGGGTTCGGACCTCCATAGCGTGTTACCGCCACTTCATCCTGTCCAGGGATAGATCACTCGGTTTCGGGTCTAGGACCTCGTACTTTCGCCCTTTTCAGACGCGCTTTCGCTGCGGCTCCGGCATCAGCCTTAACCTCGCACGAAATCCTAACTCGCCGGTTCATTCTACAAAAGGCACGCCGTCACCCGGTCTTGCGACACTGGGCTTCGACTGATTGTAGGCACACGGTTTCAGGTTCTATTTCACTCCGCTCCCGCGGTGCTTTTCACCTTTCCCTCACGGTACTGGTTCACTATCGGTCGCTAGGTAGTATTTAGCCTTGGAAGGTGGTCCTCCCAGATTCCCACGGGATTTCTCGTGTCCCGCGGTACTTGGGGACAGTCTCAGGGGTTGTTTCGTTTGAGATACGGGACTTTCACCCTCTATGGTAGGCCGTTCCAGGCCACTTCTCCTACAAAACTTCCATCCTTTAGTGAGACGCCCCGCAACCCCGTTTCGAAAAACGGTTTAGGCTGATTCCCGTTCGCTCGCCGCTACTTAGGAAATCTCATGGTTTTTACTAGCGTAAAAACCTCATTGATTTCTTTTCCTCAGGGTACTTAGATGTTTCAGTTCCCCTGGTATGCCTTCACGCACCTATGGATTCAGTACGAGATCCTATGCCATTACGCATAGGGGGTTCCCCCATTCGGACATCCCCGGATCAAAGCCCGCTTACGGCTCCCCGAGGCATTTCGGTGTTCGCCCCGTCCTTCATCGGCTCCTAGCGCCTAGGCATCCTCCGTGCGCCCTTTATAGCGTAACCTCAGTTGAAAATTTATTTTCAACTCACATGCCAATCAAACATCCTTGACCTGACCGAAAACTTGTTTTCGATTGTGTCCATCCGCTTCACTGACACCGCTATAAAACTGCATTTCTTACTACGGTTGATCTTCCCGGCTTACATGTGCAATCCCTGTTAGAGGTTGTATAAAAATGTGTAAGAACTCCACTTCGCGCTCCTGCGCCTGAAAATAAAACACCTTACTCACTTACTACTGTGTAAGCTCCGTCGGTTTTTTATTTTCTGACTTGTATCACTCGTGTCTTACCTTACAAATTTTTATATTCATTCTATTTTAGAGAGTTACTCCGCTATTTTTTGAACTTGCCTTACACCTCATATCGCTATGGAGTTGTCAAAGAACAATTGAGATGGGACTTTTTCTAGAAGCAAGCTTCTAAAAAGAGAGTCACTCTCTCAAAACTGATTCGTGATAAACGCCAGACCTTGATAGAAGCAAGCTTCTATCTTAAGAAGTTTCTTTTATGTGCTCTTCTTGGGCACTCAGGGAGTCGTTAGACCCCGTAAATCCTTAGAAAGGAGGTGATCCAGCCGCACCTTCCGATACGGCTACCTTGTTACGACTTCACCCCAATCACAGGCCCCACCTTCGGCGGCTAGCTCCCGTAAAGGTTACCCCACCGACTTCGGGTGTTGCCCATTCTCGTGGTGTGACGGGCGGTGTGTACAAGGCCCGGGAACGGATTCACCGCGGCATGCTGATCCGCGATTACTAGCAATTCCGGCTTCATGTAGGCGAGTTGCAGCCTACAATCCGAACTACGAACGGTTTTCAGGGTTTGGCTCCACCTCGCGGCTTCGCATCCCGTTGTACCGCCCATTGTAGCACGTGTGTAGCCCAGGACATAAGGGGCATGATGATTTGACGTCATCCCCACCTTCCTCCGCCTTATCGGCGGCAGTCCCTTGTGAGTGCCCAACTGAATGCTGGCAACACAAAGTAAGGGTTGCGCTCGTTGCGGGACTTAACCCAACATCTCACGACACGAGCTGACGACAACCATGCACCACCTGTCACCACAGCCCCGAAGGGAAAGTCTATCTCTAGACTGGTCTATGGGATGTCAAGTCCTGGTAAGGTTCTTCGCGTTGCTTCGAATTAAACCACATGCTCCACTGCTTGTGCGGGCCCCCGTCAATTCCTTTGAGTTTCAGTCTTGCGACCGTACTCCCCAGGCGGAGTGCTTAATGCGTTAGCTTCGGCACAGATGGGTATGAGCCCACCTACACCTAGCACTCATCGTTTACAGCGTGGACTACCAGGGTATCTAATCCTGTTTGCTCCCCACGCTTTCGCGCCTCAGCGTCAGAAATAGGCCAGCAAGGCGCCTTCGCCACAGGTGTTCCTCCACATCTCTACGCATTTCACCGCTACACGTGGAATTCCCCTTGCCTCTCCTATCCTCAAGTGACGCAGTATCCAAGGCAGTCCCGAAGTTGAGCTTCGGGTTTTCACCTCAGACTTACATCACCGCCTGCGCGCGCTTTACGCCCAGTGAATCCGGACAACGCTTGCCCCCTACGTATTACCGCGGCTGCTGGCACGTAGTTAGCCGGGGCTTCCTCCTCCGGTACCGTCAGAGAGTCTGCATTTCCTCAGACTCCGGTTCGTCCCGAATGACAGAGTTTTACAACCCGAAGGCCTTCATCACTCACGCGGCGTTGCTCCATCAGGCTTTCGCCCATTGTGGAAGATTCCCTACTGCTGCCTCCCGTAGGAGTCTGGGCCGTGTCTCAGTCCCAGTGTGGCCGGTCACCCTCTCAGGTCGGCTACGCATCGTCGCCTTGGTGGGCCGTTACCTCACCAACTAGCTAATGCGCCGCGGGCTCATCCGACACCGACGCGAACGCGTCTTTTCCTTCTCGGCCATGCGGCCAAGAAGACCATCCGGTATTAGCACTCGTTTCCAAGCGTTATCCCAGAGTATCGGGCAGATTGCCCACGTGTTACTCACCCGTCCGCCGCTGACCCCGAAAGGTCCGCTCGACTTGCATGTATTAGGCACGCCGCCAGCGTTCGTCCTGAGCCAGGATCAAACTCTCAAATAAAATGCAAC
>NZ_QFRA01000026.1 GCF_003243515.1 Corynebacterium kroppenstedtii | reverse complement strand
GCCAGCGCCGCCACGCCGAACGCCACAAACGCCGCGTGCTTGACGCCATAGGGCTGCACCAGCCCCGATGCGGTCAACCGGAACGGCCCGGAGCGGTCGTCGTCGGTACCCCGGATGCCGTCCGAGTAGTCATTGGCATAATTCACGCCAATAACCAGGAACCAGCCAACGATTACCGCTGGGATCGCTCGTATTATCGACGCTTGCCCCGTGAGCGCCGCGGCCCCCGTACCTGCGATAACGGGGGCAAAGCCGTTGGCCCAGGTGTGCGGGCGGGCGGCCTCGAGCCAATCGCGGGCGGTCACTGTGCGCGGAGGCGTGCGTCGTGACGACGTCTGTGCATCGAACTCGGATCCGTTATCGGCGGACGATGAGTCCGGTGTGCTGGGCTGGTCGGGAGTGTGGGGCATGGTTCTATTGTGACGCATCGCGGGCTTGAGGAGGAGAGCCGGGTAGGCTCGTGTGTCGGGAATTTTTCGTTTCATTCCACCACGGAAGGATTATGCGTGCAGCAGGTCAGTTATTTTTTAGGCCAAGTGGTCAGTTTTTTCCTGACGCTCGCTCGGCTGATTCCGCTGCGCGTCCACAATGAGTTCGACGGCAAGCCGATTCCACAGTCCGGCCCGGTGACCATTTCCGTGACGACGCATGGCCCGCGGATGGACAAGGTGTGGTACACCCTGGAGTCGCTGGCCCGAGGGACATTGTCGGCGCCCATTGTGTTGTGGCTTGATAAGGAAGACTACGAGCGGCCCCTGCCGGACCGACTTCAGCGGCTGGTGGACCGCGGCCTGCAAATCCGCTGTTCAGACGGCAGTTTTGGGCCGCACACGAAGTATTGGCCGCTCTTTCGTGAGCGTGTCGCGTCGGCACGAGAACGTGTGGCGCACGACCCGGATAGTGCTGCGTCGGCACGCGATTCGGAAATACCGGATCTGGCCAGCGAGGATTTGCTGACGCTGCGTGTTGCCACGGCCGATGACGACATTATTTACCCGGAATGGTGGCTGGAGCGCTTACTGGAGTGCGCGGATGTGAGCCCGCATGATGTGATCGCCTACCGTGCCCACCGGGTCTGCGTGAAGAAGGGGGCGTTGGCGCCCTATGCGCGCTGGCCTGCGGTGAAGTCGTGCCGGGCGTCGATTGCGAATATGGCGACGGGCGTATCCGGGGTGCTCTATCCGCTGCCGCTTATGGCGTTCGTGGTGGATCAGGGCGATTCTTTCCGACGCCTCGCTCCCAAGGCCGACGACATTTGGCTGCACGCGTGCGCGGTGCGGTCGGGCACGAAGGTGAGGCAAGTTTTCGGTCAACAGCGGAATTTTGCGGTCGTCCCGACGACACAGTTCAACGCGGCTTTAGTTGTTCGCAATGTGTGGATGGGCGGAAATGATGTGCAGGCCAGCCGTGTGTACACCGACGCCGACATCGCGGCGCTGAAGCAGGCTAGCGCGTTGTAACGCGTCATAACGCGATACTGTCGCGTGGCACTCAGCGTTATTGCGCGGCGGTGAGTATGTGCCGCAGTGCGTGGCGGTCTGTTTTCCCTGGTCCGCGCAGTGGAATCTGCCCAACAATCGCGATTGAGGTTGGTAGGGCGTAGGAGGGAAGATCAAGTTGCTCGCGAATGTGTTGCGTTTCCTCGCGGTCTAGGAAGTACGGGGCGCTCTCCCGTGGTCGTTCGATTACTAAACACACGCTTTCGCCCCATTCCGCCGAGGGGATGCCCAGCACAGCGCAGTCAGCGTAACCCGCCCGCCGAGCTGCGGATTCAACGATCTCTGGCAGGACTTTCAGCCCTCCGGTATTGATGGCTTGGTCGTACCGCCCCAGAATCTCTAGCTTTCCATTGCGTATCGTCCCGATGTCATCGGTCACAAACCACCCATCGACGAAGGGGTTGGAGTTCTCCACGCGCTCCCCGGACGATGCAGCCTGAGCCGACGATCCGAAAAGATCGTCGGCGTTGCGATACCCCGTGGCCAGTGTCGGTCCGCCGAGAAGCGCCCGTCCCTCGTCGCCAGTCCCAAGGGGCTGGATCTTCACCGACGTACCTGGCAGAGGCGTCCCGTCGTACACCATCCCACCAGCGGTTTCCGAGGACCCGTAGGTGGTGATTATCGTCCATCCCACCTCCGCGCATTTTTTCCGCAGCGCAGGACTCAGGGGTGCTCCGCCGACGAGAATGCCGTCCAAACTCCGGACCGCCTCAATGATCGTCGCGGGGGAGTAGCCACCCGTGTTATCAGCGTCGCTCGTGCCGCCCGGGTCTCCAGCTTCGAGCACCTGGATTAACCTTCTGACCTGCGTCGGAACCAGAGAACAGTATCGTCGTGGCCCGGTCATGCGGTGGATCGCGCCGACAAAAGCGCTCGGCGTAAACGATTGGGTCACGTCCATGAGCACCGGCTCATAGCCCGCCGCTAGTGACCGTAGGAGGACTTGTAGTCCGGCGACGTGGTCGGGGGGTAGGGCGAGTAGCCATTGGCCGGGGCCACCGAGGACTTTTTCGGTTGCCCTCGCCGATGCGGCGAGCGCGGTTGCGCTAAGTTGAGCTCCTTTGGGAACACCGGTGGATCCTGACGTGGACAGAATGAATGCGATGGTGGCGTCGATGGGTTCGCCGGCCCGCATGACATCGTGCAGGAGGGCAGCCCGGTTAGGGTCCTTAGCGGGGAGAGGCAGCAGCGAAGCCTCACCGCGTAAAGCTTGCTCTAGCTGCGGATAGAGGTCGGCAACTGTGGCGTTTGCTGGGACGGGCAGTGGCACCAGTGGCCGAGTATTCACGGTGAGGCAGTGTAGTGAGGGGCAAGAGAAAGCCCAGCCACCGGGGTGAACCAGCGGCTGGGTGAAGTGTTAGTCGGCGATGAAACCGAGGCTATCAAGCGTGACGAAGATGGTGTGAATCTCTTCGCGGGTGGCTTTGCGCTGGTGAACAGCGTAGAAAGCTTGTGCCGCGTCTGCAGCCGTTGATGGAATGTGCCCTTCGGTGACGAGGAGATTAACCACGTCGGCAGTCTTCGTCTTGGTAACGGGCTCAGCAAGTGCAACCGCTGAACGGCCGTCATGCTCCGAATGTACACGGCCAACGACGTCCACAGGGGTGAATTGTTGGTCGCTGATGCGAAGCCAGTTGATGAAACGCATGATGCTGCTTGCCATTTTCTTCCCCTCCTTTATGAGATCGTATGCGGGTTCCCAAAAGCGTGGTACGCGAGCCTCTTTATCCGGCGTTACCGGCCCAAACGCTGCTTGGTGCGTCTGCCGAAAACATTGCTTGAAGGTATCAAGTGAAGCCGTCAGCTAAGACTTCCGGTTGGAACCGTCGGGTGAAGGTGCCCTACGTGTGAAATTAGATAAAAAGCACTCTAAATGAAATTGTTGGGCTAGTCAAGCATTGACTACACCCTCAAATTTCGTAGGAAATCCTGTCACTGTGATAGACAAAAATGGACTTCAGTCACATGCGTCCCTGGATTCGCGCCTTACGCACCAGCGACGTCGAAACCGCCGTCATGGAGTTTTGCCCTCACGCGGGCAAGATCGTCCTCCGTCGGCGTTTGAGACATCGTCGTCTCAATATAGCGGTGAATTTCCTGCTCGGTAATAGGTTTTCCCTGGTCACGGTGGGCATCCTGCTTAGCGACGATGGTCGCAGCTATCCGGTCAATGTCCTCTTCGCGTAGATCTTGCTTGAGGACGTACATGATCGCACCGGCGTCACCGTCGGGAACAGCTGCAGGATATCCAACACGTAACCACTCAATGAAACGGAGCAGCCAGTGTTTATGTTCCAGCTCTCGTTGTTCGTCGATGGCTCGTTGGGTTGCCGCTGAAAAAGTCCCAGTTGGAGTCGGGGCTTTCTTGGTGGCACCGCTGTCGGTGGCGCTTTTGTCGGATGCGTCGGGGTTGGTGGTGGATCTTCGGTTCGGGGTGGATTCTGAGGTGGGTTGTGAACCAGTGCTCATCTCTAGGTCCTTTAGTGTCCGCCGGACGTGCCGTAAATGTTGATACCTGTGTAGTGAGCGATCGTTGCGTTGGTGATCCACAGGACTCCGGCGATGATGACTGCCAGGCATAGCGCGTAGATCACCCACGCCAAAATGTGGCTTATTCCCTTGGTGTGCTGCCCTTCCGCGGAGCCGGCAGCATCAAGGCGAACACCGAGGGAGAACAGTGTGGGAAGCCCGGCCCCTAAAACCAGCGCGACGACGAGGACAGTGAGGAGTGAATGGAGGGTAGACATTACCGGGCCACCTTTCGCTCTTCAGCGGGAATAACGGAGTTGGAGTGCTCGTCCCACTCTGCGTTGACATTGTGGGCGGACACTTTGTTCTTGCGGGACTGGTAATAGATGTAGCCAGCTAAGGTCACCAGGATGGCGAAGGCCGCCACAACGCCGATGAAGTCCGTGGTGGCCAGCCCAACAAGGTGGGCAACCAACCAGGTCAGGGCACCGACGATAGCCGCGCAGGGGAGCGTGATCACCCACGCGGTCGCCATGCGGCCGGCAACTCCCCAGCGGACCTCCGCGCCTCGACGTCCCAGGCCGGTGCCCAGGATCGACCCGGTCGCGACGTGTGTCGTCGACAAGGCCATACCGGCGTGCGAAGAAGTAAGAATAATTGCAGCTGAGGAGGCTTCTGCCGCCATGCCCTGAGGGGAGTCGATTTCGACGAGCCCTTTGCCCAGGGTTCGGATCACGCGCCACCCACCGGTGTAGGTACCCAAAGCGATGGCGGAGGCACATGCCGCGATGATCCACAGAGGCATGTGAGTGTCGGCGTCGATCTCGCCGTATGCGACGAGTGCCAAGAAGATGACGCCCATCGTCTTTTGAGCGTCGCCGGTGCCGTGAGCAAGCGAGACGAGCGAGGCTGTGGCGATCTGCCCGATGCGGAAGTGGTCGTTCTTGTTGTGTTCCTCGACGCTATCGGTGATGCGGTAGATCAACCAGGTGCCGCACGCGGACACCACGCCGGCGACGAAGGGTGCGGCCAAGGCGGGGATGATGATCTTGCCGAGGATGTTTGCCCAGGCCACGCCACCGATTCCCAGGGAGACGAACGCGGCGCCGATCAGCCCGCCGAAGAGGGCGTGAGAGGAACTGGACGGGATCCCGAGCAGCCAGGTCAGCAGGTTCCAGACGATGCCGCCGATAAGCCCTGCGAAGACGACTAACAGGAGTTTATGCGCGTCGGTTTCGCTGCTCAGGTTGAACTGATCGAGATTAACGATCCCTTTACCGACTGTTTTTGCCACCTCGACGGAGAGGAATGCGCCGATGAGGTTGAGGATCGCCGACAATGTGACTGCGACTTTTGGTGTGAGAGCGCCGGTGGCAATGGACGTCGCCATTGCGTTTGCGGTGTCGTGAAAACCATTTGTGAAGTCGAACGCGAGCGCGGTAGCGATCACTATGACGAGGATGATCAGTTCGGTCACATCGAAAGTATCCTCCCCGGACTATGTAGCAGCCAAACTGTGGCGGCGCCGTTAAGATTCCGTTAACTTTCCGGGGGTGGCTAATGGGGGAGGTTCGGTTAGTAATAGTAAGGGAACTCGTCCCAGTGCGGAGGTCGCTTCTCAAGGAAGGAATTCCTGCCCTCCAGCGCCTCGTCGGTCATGTACGCCAAACGCGTGGCCTCTCCGGCGAACACTTGCTGCCCCATGAGGCCATCGTCGGCAAGGTTGAAGGCAAACTTCAGCATCCGCTGTGCGGTCGGGGACTTGGAATTGATCGCGCGTGCCCACTTGATGGCAACATTCTCCAGCTCAGCATGGTCGACGACCTCATTCACCGCGCCCATCCGGTGCATTGTCTCGGCATCGTAGGTCCGGCCGAGGAAGAAGATCTCGCGTGCAAACTTTTGCCCGACCTGCTGGGCCAAGTACGCGGAGCCGTAACCCGCATCAAAGGATCCCACGTCGGCGTCGGTTTGCTTGAACAACCCGTGTTCGCGCGAGGCCAACGTGAGATCACAGACCACGTGTAGGGAATGTCCGCCGCCGGCCGCCCAACCATTGACCAGCGCGATCACCACCTTCGGCATTGTGCGAATCAGCCGCTGAACCTCAAGAATGTGGAGCCGTCCGCCCTCTGCTTTGGCACGAGCAGTATCGACGCCCGACGCGTCGGCGTGCTCAACATCGGAATTGTGCTCGGTGGCGTACTGGTATCCGGAGCGGCCGCGAATCCGCTGATCCCCGCCCGAGCAGAAAGCCCACCCGCCGTCCTTCGGCGACGGACCATTGCCCGTTAACAAAACAGTGCCGACGTCGGGACTGCAGCGAGCATGGTCCAGCGCCCGGTACAACTCATCGACGGTGTGAGGACGGAAAGCATTGCGCACTTCCGGCCGGTCGAACGCGATGCGGACGATGCCGTCGGCGCGCTCGGTCCCGACGTGGTGGTGATACGTAATGTCCGTGAGGTCCTCGAACCCGGGAACCGGTTTCCACAGCTCGGGGTTGAAGGGCTGGTCAGTATCGGAATGGGTGGAGGAGTGTTCATCTGACATACCGTTGAGGATACTGACAATCAGCGCACGGGTGGTTATGTCCGGCCGGCCGTTAGGGTAGAAGTCATGTCTCGCATGGACCTGCCCAATAATGATTCTCGACCTGAACCGTCGCATGAGTTCCCTCGCCAGAGCGGGCCTGTGCGTGGGACCGCATACGGACCCGCGACGTGGCCGGATGGTGTATCGTTGCCGTCGCTCGACGACGTCTGGGAGCGTGCGCATATTGTCCAGTTGCCGATGAACATTCGGTTCCGCGGGATCATGCAGCGCGAAGTCATGCTTATCGACGGCCCCCACGGCTGGTCCGAGTGGGGCGCTTTCCTGGAGTACGGTCCGGCGGAGTCCGGGATGTGGCTGGCCTCGGCCCTCGAGATGGGTTGGGTGGGGCCGCCCGCAATGTCGCGCGAGTGGGTGCCGGTCAACGGGACGATCCCCGCGTGCGACCCCGCCCACGTGCCCGAACTCCTTGATCGATATTCGGGCATTTCGACGGTCAAAGTGAAGGTGGCAGAAAAGGGACAGAACCTCGACGACGATTGCGCCCGGGTTCGCGCTGTTCGCGAGGCTCGCCCTGACATCAATATCCGCGTCGACGCGAATGGTGGGTGGACCGTGGCGGAGGCCCATGAGGCCGTTCGTCGATTCCTCCGCAATGGGCCCTTGGACTACGTGGAGCAGCCGTGCCCTCGGCTCGAGGACCTTGCTGACCTGCGGAAAATGCTTGCCGCCGAGGGGCTGAGCGCCCGCATTGCCGCCGACGAGTCCATACGTAAAGCGTCGGATCCGTACCGCGCGATACGCATGGGGGCCATTGATGTTGCCGTGGTGAAGGCCGCGCCGCTCGGCGGTCCGCGCAATGTGATCGCGGTGGCAGAGGAAGCGCGCAAGCATGGTGTGGCCGTGACAGTGTCGTCGGCAATTGATTCGGTGGTGGGAATGTATGCGGGCCTGTGCGCGGCGTCGGCAGTGGATAGTCAGCCAGCTGGCCTAGCGACGGGTGCGCTGATGGCCGGTGATGTGGGCGATGCGCGGCCCATTGTCGACGGGATGATGGCCGTGGAGCCGCGGATTCCGGATCCGGATGCGCTGGCGAGGTATCGCGTCCCGGAGGATAGGGTGCAGTGGTGGAAAGAGCGCCTGTCGGCGGCATGGAAACACGTGCCGGGCGTTTCGGGCGGATCTCGCGCGCCGGGTGCGTCGGACATGCCGGGAAATGCGGCTGATTAAGGCTGATGGTTAAGGCTGGGTAACAAGGTGGAAAGATCGTTCTCCATGAGTAGTTCCGGTGGTGCTCCTGCCTCCATCATGACAGCAGCGATTATTGTCGACGAGCTGATCCGTTGCGGCGTGCAGGACGTGGTCGTGTGCCCGGGTTCCCGTTCGGCACCGTTGGCGCTGGCCTTCTCCGAAGCCGCAGCGCGTGGGGAGATCACTCTTCACATGCGTACCGACGAGCGAACCGCGGCGTTCCTGGCGCTGGGGTTGGCGCAGGCCGCGGGCGGTCCGCGGCGGAGCCGCCCAGGTATTCCCGGCGGCCACCATGTTGTGCCGGTGGTGATGACGTCGGGAAGTGCGGTGGCGCATTGTGCACCCGCGATGGTGGAAGCGCAGATGTCGCACCTTCCGCTCATGGTGTTGTCGGCGAATCGCCCCTGGTCATTGTGGGGGACGGGGGCGAATCAGACGGTGGATCAGCGGTCGGCTTTCCGGGATACTGCCGTGCGGACGGAGGGGATTGACACTGCTACTCGACGCAGTGATGCCTGGCATGTGATGCATCGTGAGGTCCGCGCTGCCGTCGATAGGGCAGTGGTCGCGGCGACGGCTGCGGGCGTGCGCATGCAGGTGCAGGCTGCGACCCCCGAGGATGCTCACCCCGCCAATGCTGTGGAGCTGCCCTTCCGCGGCCCGGTGCACATTGATGTGCCCTTCGATAACCCATTAGTGCCGACGGACGACGACCAGCTCCGTGAGGCTGCCCAGTCTGCGTACCGCTTGGGCCGACCGGATGGAGGGAGTTGGACGCGCTTCGTTGGTCGGGCGACGGTGTCCTCGCCGCGAGTTCTTCACATTGCTGGGCATAATGCGCCCCATGTTGACGCGCTCGGCGGTGTACCGACGATCACCGAGCCCACCGCTGCAGCGCCAGATGTCCCGATCCATCCTTTGGCGTTGTCGCTGTTATCGCCCGATCACGTGGTGGTGACGGGGTGCCCGACTCTGCACCGGGATGTCTCAAAACTCCTGGCCAGGCCGGATATTCCGATCACGGTCATCGCGGAAAATCCCGGCGATTACCCGGATGTTGCTCACATGGCCGGGGAGGTCGCGACGACGATCGACCTTGCGCCACAAAGCCGGCAATGGGTGGACCACTGCCAGTCGGTGGACCAGGCCGCTGCCTATGCCGTGCGCGAAGTTATCCTCCTGGACGACCTCGCTGTGCCGTCCGAGGTTTCCGAACCTGTGGAGGATTCCCCCGCGGAGCCCTCCACCCTCCATCGGATGACTGGGCTGACGGTTGCCGCCGCCGTCGCGGATTCTGTCCACGTCGGCGATGCGCTCGTCGTGGGAGCGTCGAATCCGGTGCGCGACCTGTCGTTCGTCGGCGCTCCATTTGATGGGGTCGAGATGTACTCCAACCGTGGGGCGTCGGGAATTGATGGTTTCTTATCGACGGCTATCGGCGTCGCGCTCTCCCGACAAGCCGCCGAGCCCGACAGCGTGAGTGCGCCGCGAACGGTGGCGCTGGCCGGCGACCTGACTTTCCTTCACGACGCGACCGGCCTGAACGTGGCAGCGTCGGAACCGCGGCCGTCGAATCTCCTGATTGTCGTGGCGAACGACCAGGGTGGAGGAATTTTCGAGGCCCTGGAGCCGGGGAAGCCGGAGCTCCGCAGTCATTTCGAGCGCGTCATGGCTACTCATCACGAAGTGAATATTAAGTCGATTTGCGACGCTTTCGGGATGGCGTACCGGAAGGCTGACACTGCGGAAGACCTGGTCACCCTGCTGGAAAGCCATGCCGAGGGGATGCCGCTCAATGATGCTGGGGCCACCCTCTCGGGTAGTGGGGATCAACGCGATCAAGCTGATGAACGCCGTGAACCGTACGAGGGCATTACGGTGATTGAAGCTGTATGCGACCGTGCGCATCGACGTCAGACCGTAGAATCCTTGGAAGGACGCGTTGCTGTTCTGTACCGACGTCAAGCGCAGTAATGTCAAACGCAGCAGCGATGCCAAGCACGGCAGCAGAACGGCACAACGATGACCATACGAAAGTGGATAATGATCAGGGCACGACGGCGGAGAGGTGAGTATCGGAGTGAACGCGACTACAACCCACGACATGAACGCGGGTGACAAGTCACTTCACGACGACAAGTCACGGAGCCCCCGTCGGCCATTGTCTCGAGATGATGCTGAGGCGCGGATCGATACCGTCGCCCGCCGGTGCCGCCAGGTCGTCGCATTAATCGCATTACTGATGACCCTGGTGTGCGCCACGCTCGTCGCCGGGCCAGTCTATAACGACATTAAGCTGCACAAAGATAAAGAAACCGCCATCGCCACGGTGAACCACGTCGGCCTGTTGCGCACAGCAATTTCATTTCGGGATAGCTCCGGAGAATTCCATTCCCCCAACACGGGAGTTTTATATCCCGGCGGATTGCACGATGGTCAGAAAGTGTGGGTGGAGTATTCACGCAGCCACCCCGACATTGTCCGCGTTCAAGGAAGAACCTGGACATTATGCCTTCTACCAGCGGTTTCGACATTTATCGTGACGGTCGCGCTGTCGATGGGAGCAATAGCGTTGATTAACCGACGCGCTGAACGGAAGAAAAATTTATACAATGGCCACCGAGATAGATGATCGGCAGCATAAAACAGCATTTCTTATCGGCAAAAATAACCGCATTATCGCGGGGGAATTGAGGAAGAGAAGACGTCGTATGCGCATTGCAATTGTTGCAGAATCATTTCTTCCAAACATCAACGGTGTCACTAACTCAATTCTCCGGGTCTTGGAATACTGCCACCGCCACGGTCACGACGCGCTAGTCATCGCGCCGGGTGCTCGCGAGGTTCAAGATGAATGCCCGGACTATGCGGGTTTCCCCATCGCCCGCGTTCCCACCGTTCAGGTGCCACTGATTGACTCGCTCCCCATCGGGGTGCCGACGCCGACCGTGAAGCGTGCCCTACGCAAATACAAGCCGGATGTCGTTCATGCAGCTAGCCCGTTCGTGCTAGGTGCCGCGGGTGCGTTTGGTTCAGCTCAGCTGGGGATTCCGACGGTCGCCATCTACCAGACGGACGTGGCCGGGTTCGCGAATAATTACCACATGAAACCGCTGGCCTCGGCCGCGTGGCAGTGGACACGGACAGTGCATAATGCCTGTTCACGGACGCTCGCACCGTCATCGGTGACCATTCAGGAACTCCGCCACCACAAAATTAGAGACGTGTACCACTGGGCGCGTGGCGTTGATATTGAGCTTTTCTCTCCGACGAAGAGGTCGGACGTGCTGCGTCGGCAATGGGCCCCGAACGGGCAGAAAATCGTCGGCTACGTCGGGCGCTTGGCGGCGGAAAAGTCCGTGTACCGATTGGCTGCTCTGCAGGACCGCGACGATATCCAGCTCGTGATCACCGGCGACGGGCCGGACAGCCAAGAATTGCGTGAGCTGCTGCCACGCGCGATTTTCACCGGCGCGAAATACGGGGAGGATCTCGCGGAGGTGTATGCCTCCTTGGATCTCTTTGTCCACCCGGGTGAATACGAGACGTTCTGCCAGGCTGTTCAAGAGTCGCTGGCGTCGGGGGTGCCCACCATCGGGCCGAGAGCCGGTGGCCCCATTGACCTCATTGACGACGGCGTCGATGGCGAATTACTGCCGGTCGAGTCCTTCGAACAAGACCTCCCTGCGGCGGTTGATCGCCTGCTCGAGCCGGATGGCTATCACGACCGATGTGTCGCTGCCCGAAACTCCGTGAAAAAGCGCACGTGGGAGTGCCTTGGTGACGAGCTGATGGGCCACTACGAGGCGGCGATTGAGTCCCCGATGGGGCAAGAAATCCGGCCGACGCTGCTGGAGAGATGGCGCGCGGAGCGCGAGCACCGGTACGCGTAGACGGGCTCACCGGGTACTCTGGGGCCTCGTGGCTAGAGCGACGTTGGAAAAGAAACCCCGTGAAGTGGCGCGCATGTTCGATGCCGTCGGCAAGAAATATGACCTAACTAACACCGTGCTGACCGGTGGGATCGACACGCTGTGGCGAAAAGCAACGCGCAAGCGGCTCGATCCGAAGCCCGGCGAGAAAGTCGTGGACCTCGCCGCCGGGACGGGTGTCTCCACGGCGGAACTATCCAAGTCCGGCGCGCTCGTGGTGGGGTGCGACTTTTCCCTCGGTATGTTGAAAGCCGGACGCCATCGGAACGTCCCTCTAGTCGCAGGTGACGGCCTTAGCCTGCCCTTCGCCGATAACACTTTCGACGCTGCCACGATCTCTTTCGGCCTCAGGAATTTCGGGGACACGGCCGCTGGGCTCCGCGAGATGGCCCGCGTCGTCAAGCCAGGTGGACGCTTAACGGTGTGCGAGTTTTCAACGCCGGTGATCCCCGTGTTCTCGACGATCTACACGGAGTACTTGATGTGGGCGCTGCCGGCGGTGGCGAAAATCGTGTCATCGGATCCGGAGTCGTACGTGTACCTGGCGGAGTCCATCCGCGCGTGGCCTGACCAGGAGACTTTAGCGCGGATCATTCAGTCTGCGGGCTGGAAAGAGGTCGGCTGGAGGAACTTGACCGGCGGCATCGTGGCCCTCCACAGCGCGACGAAACCGCGATAAAACCCCGACGAAACCCCAAGGTGCCGACGGCCCATATCTGTGGGTTTGTTTTTGTGCGATAGGCTAGGCACGTTGTTTTAGATGGTTGCGAGCCACCATCGTGCTCGTGCGTGCGGTGTTTGCCCGATTCGGGGTTGTACATGCGACGCGTGCTCGTGACCATCTACCCATGCCCAACGAACGAGGATCGTGCGATGACCAGCGGACAGAGCAGTGCTGTGGAATCCAGCGTCGACGCCGTGAGAGGCGAGGTTACCGGCCTGGATTCCCGTAGTGTGGAGTCCAGTATTGACCTCGGCGACGACGAATTGAATTCCTTTGTGGCCGACGGGATGGAAAAATGCGAGAAACTGCTTATCCGTGAGTTGGATCAGGGCGCATCGTTCGTGACCGACAAGGTCAAGCACTTGGCGCTGGCCGGGGGGAAGCGCGTCCGCCCCATGTTTGTCCTGCTCGCGTCCCGTTACGGCGAGAGGCCGGGGTGTGACGACGTCATCAAGGCCGCCATCGTCGTTGAAATGACCCACTTAGCGACGCTCTATCACGACGATGTCATGGACGAGGCTGAGAAGCGTCGCGGCGCGGATAGCGCGAACTTTCGTTGGAATAACTCGGTAGCCATCTTGGCGGGGGACTTCATCCTGTCGGCCGCGTCGCGGTTGATGGCGTCGCTGGGTGTGAAGACGGTGAAGCATTTCTCGGAAGCCTTCGGGGACTTAGTCACCGGCCAAATGCGCGAAACTATCGGCGCGACCTCGGGCGACGAGATTGAACACTACTTAAACGTCATCCACGAGAAGACCGCGGTCCTGATCCGTTCCGCAGGCTTTCTTGGGGCAATGCACGCCGGAACCCCAGCCCCAATCCAGCAGGCACTGGCCACATTCGGGGAGCACCTGGGCATGGTGTTCCAAATTGTCGACGACATGATCGACATTTTTTCCGACACGAGTGAATCGGGGAAGACGCCGGGCACGGACTTGCGCGAGGGCGTACACACCCTGCCGATGCTCTACGCGATGGAAGGCGACAGGAAAGAGAATAAGCGGCTCCGTGAGATGCTGCGTTCTCCCTTGTCGACGGATGCCGATGTTGAAGAAGCGCTCGCTTTGATCGCTGCGACGGACGCGCGGGCGCGGACGGTGGCGAAAGTGGAGGAGCACGCCGACGCTGCCTTGAAGGCGCTGGAGGCGCTGCCGGATAGCTCGACGACGAATGCTTTGCGCGCATTGCTGGGCTTCACGATGGCGCGTGTGGGGTAGCGACGACGGTGTGTTCGCTGATGCCGGGTGGTGCGCGGAGAGTAAATCCTCGCGGGCCGCGTCGTTAGCCTCCGCAAAATCCCTGCGTGAAGGGATGATTTGCTGTCTAGGCCTGTATTCGTAGTAGAGTATGCAGCGCGTTCAACTGAGCGCACGCCAGATTGCCCGAGCGGCCAAAGGGAGCGGATTGTAAATCCGTCGGCTTTGCCTACGTTGGTTCGAATCCATCATCTGGCACCCATGATCCCGCCAGGGTTGCGAAGTTAGTGCAGCCCGGCGGGTTTTGTCGTTGCTGGTCGGTATTTATGGGGGTTCTCCTGTGTGGAGCTCCTGTCGGTCGGACTCCTCTTAAGCGGGTTTTCTCTAGCGAGCAATTCGTTTTCGATCCGCCACACCTTATGACCTGGTGATTTGTGAGTTCCATTCTGGTCGGTTACATTGTGTGAGGCTTCGCAAGATCACGCTTGCGCTGTTATGTGTGATTCCAGCGAGTTGTTGCCCCCTTAGCTCAGTCGGCAGAGCGTTTCCATGGTAAGGAAAAGGTCGACAGTTCGATTCTGTCAGGGGGCTCCGTTACACCAATTCCCGGTGGACTGACGGTGCTCCGGTATGTCCACCGGGATTATATGTTGTAACTGTGGCGATGTAGCTCAGATGGTGAGAGCGCACGACTCATAATCGTGAGGTCGAGGGTTCGAGTCCCTCCATCGCTACTGGGAGATAGATGAGGGGTCGCCCTGATGGGTGGCCCTTTTTCTCCCACTACGCATCGCCGTCGAAAGTGGAGCTCACTATCGCCTGGTTTAGGCGTGAGGCTTCTCTGCTATGGTTGGTGTGTTGCCTGACCGGTGCAGGTACAGAGATGAGTTCACATCAGTGATGGTGTGGATCCGTTGCTGTACGGTAGCGGTAGGAAAACATAGGGGCGTGGCTCAATTGGCAGAGCAGCGGTCTCCAAAACCGCAGGTTGCAGGTTCAAGTCCTGTCGCCCCTGCAAAAACGTATTAAGCCAGGTTCCCGCGGAACTGGCGTGTGTACATTTTCATCTCAGTCGAGGAGAGTGCGCGTGAGCGAGGAACGAAGCTCTACGGGAGCATTGCGTCCGTCCGGTAAACGCCAGATCACAGGATCCTCCACTGTGTCAAAATCCCGCGCTCGTAGTGCCCAATCGGGCCCAGAGACCGTGGGTGGCCGTGGAAATATCTTCACCCAGATCGTCGATTATTTCCGCGGTGTTATTGCCGAGATGCGGAAAGTCATTTGGCCAACGTGGCGTCAGATGGGCGTCTACACCGGCGTTGTCCTGCTGTTCCTGATCGTCGTGATCGGCATTGTTTCGGGCGTCGATTTCCTCGCCGGTAAAGGCGTCGAGTGGACTCTCACTCACTAAATACGTATTAACAACTTACGTCGGCCGGGGTCCCGAGCAGCGCAAAGTGTAGTTGGGAATAGCCCGGTCAGCTGTGTATAATCGCTTCCATATTGTCCCGCCAACCCGAGAGGGGAGGCGGGATTTTCCTTTGGAAACACCGTAGAGAAGGACTGACATTATTCATGAGTGACACAACGAATTCATCCACCGAGTCCGACAAGCCGCAGAGCGCCGCGGATTTAGCAGCACAGGCAGCCGCTGATGTTCAAGAGGCTGCTCGCAAGGCCCAGGAGCCCCAGTTCTCCGCGGGCGCTACACAGAGCTCATCCGACGCAGGTAATAAGTCCGACGCCGCTGGCTCGCAGGGCAATGAGGTCGATCAAGCTCGTGATATGGACGCCGAAGGCGCAGTCGCCACGGAAACGGCGTCGGAAAGCGATAACACCGCGGCGTCGCCCTCTGCGACCACGGGGAGCGACGCGGACGGGTCAGCCTCGGCACGTGGAGCGTCGGCAAGTGAGGGAGCAACCGATCAGCCCTCCGCTGCGGACGAGGCGGAGCAGGACCCTGAGGCGGCCGCGATGCAGGCCTACAAGGTGCGTCTGCGCAAGTTCATGCGTGAGCTCAAGAAGCTGCCGGGTGAGTGGTACATCGTCCAGTGTTACTCAGGTTACGAAAACAAAGTGAAGACGGACCTCGAGGTTCGGTCGCAGACCCTGGGCGTCGACGAGCAGATCCACGAAGTTGTCGTCCCCATCGAGGAAGAAGTCGAGGTCAAGGACGGGAAGCGGAAGGTTGTCAAGCACAAGTTGCTTCCGGGGTACGTGTTGATGCGTATTGAGCTTGACGACGCATCCTGGTCGGTCATTCGTGACACGCCGGGGATCACGAGCTTCGTCGGGAATGAGGGGCACCCCACGCCGGTGAAGATTCGCGAGGTTGCGAAGTTCCTGTTGCCGCTGGAGACGGCGACGCAAAAGGCCGAGCAGGAAGGCGACGAACCAGCTGCTGTGGATGTGTCCAGCACTGGTGTGGCTGCACCTCCGCGTCCGGCTGCGGACAAGGTCAAGGTGGACTACGAGGTCGGCGAGGCTGTGACGGTCCTATCCGGTCCGTTTGCGTCGGTGTCCGCCACGATTTCCGAGATCGATGCCGAGAACAGCAAGCTGAAGGCTCTGGTGTCCATCTTCGGACGTGAGACTCCTGTGGAATTGGACTTTGACCAGGTGGAGAAGATCAACTAAGCGCTACCTGAGTGGATTTGGGCTAAGGTGTCGAACTCCGGTATCGTGGCCCTTCGTGTGTGTCTGAGCCTTGGTGGTGGACATCGCGACGGTGGGATACCGCAACGGTGGATGCTACTGCGTGGACGCACGAATGTCACTGTCATCTTTCCGGTGGCCTGGGAATTCAGGCATCCGGTCGAATGATGCGGTTCCCGCTTCCGGGTGGAGGTTCACCGTGGAGGTCAGAGTCGCGTTGTTTGGTAACAGAAAGAGGTTGTAACAATGGCTCCGAAGAAGAAGGTTTCGGGCTTCATTAAGCTGCAGATTCAGGCTGGTCAGGCTAACCCGGCCCCCCCGGTTGGTCCTGCGTTGGGTGCTCATGGCGTCAACATCATGGAGTTCTGCAAAGCCTACAACGCTGCGACGGAAGACCAGCGCGGAAACGTCGTTCCGGTTGAGATCACCGTGTACGAGGACCGCTCGTTCACGTTCAAGCTTAAGACCCCGCCGGCTGCGAAGCTGCTGCTTAAGGCTGCGAACCTGCAGAAGGGTTCGGGCGAGCCGAACACCAACAAGGTCGGGTCCGTCACGTGGGATCAGTGCAAGGAGATTGCACAGACCAAGATGGAAGACCTGAATGCGAATGACCTGGACATGGGTGCGCGCATCATCGCTGGTACCGCTCGTTCCATGGGTATCGACGTTAAGGGCGTGACCGCGTAACTTCGGTTAGTGCGGGTTTTGTGCCCGCGTTTCGCACAGCGCGTTTCGCGTAATTCACTTTTTCAGTGGGAGGGCCTCTTGCTGGCCCGCGACCACTACTCCAAACGTTTAAGGATTGGATTTTTATGAGCAAGAACTCGAAGGCTTACAAGGCTGCGTTGGAGAAGATCGACGCTGGCCGTATTTACGCTCCTATCGACGCGATGAAGACCGTCAAGGAGACCGCGTACTCCTCGTACGACCCTACGGTGGACGTTGCGATCCGCCTGGGCGTTGACCCGCGCAAGGCTGACCAGCTTGTTCGTGGGACCGTTTCGTTGCCGAACGGCACGGGTAAAGAGGTTCGCGTCGTGGTCTTCGCTGAGGGCCCGAACGCTACCGCCGCTGAGGAAGCTGGTGCCGATGTCGTCGGCACTGCAGAACTGGTTGAGCGGATCCAGGGTGGCTGGACCGACTTCGACGCTGCTATCGCGACGCCGGACCAGATGGCCAAGGTTGGTCGCGTTGCACGCGTGCTGGGGCCCCGTGGCCTGATGCCGAACCCGAAGACCGGCACGGTGACCACCGACGTCACCAAGGCTGTGAAGGAAATCAAGGGCGGTAAGATTTCGTTCCGCGTGGACAAGGCCGCCAACCTGCACGCTGTGCTGGGCAAGGCTTCGTTCTCGGCTGAGCAGCTTGCCGAGAACTACGGTGCGCTGATCGACGAACTGCTTCGCGTGAAGCCGTCCGCTGCGAAGGGCCGTTACCTGAAGAAGGTCACCGTGTCCTGCACCAATGGTCCGGCTGTGCCCGTCGACAACACTGTGGTGAAGAACTACACCGGCGAAGCTGAGTAGTTTTCTGTAGCCGCAGTACAGCGGTTAGCCCGGCTAGCCCGGTTGGGATAGCCAAAAGATAGGCAGATTCACACTATGTGGATCTGCCTTTTTGCTACTTACCCCTGTTTTGTATTGGTTTTTGTGGGGGGCGGGTCGCGTGTAGCTCTTGTGCGGTCCTTTTGATCTTCTTGCGTGACTTTTGCTCGGGATTTGCGGGGGTTCGTGCCCGCGTGCCGGAAAACTGCGGGGGTATATGGTCACTTTTTGGTGTTTTTTCGCCCATATACCCCCGCACTTTTATTTGGGGCTCATATTCCCCCGCAGTTTTCGAGCTCAGACGTGGAAAACCCTAGAAAGTCCCTGCTAACTTTTCTCTTTCGCCGTCTCCGGTGAGCTTGCCCCCCAAAAACCTCAAAACGCGTCCTTTGGCCCCTATCTGGCATTGGAAAATGATTGATTATTTCAATTAATGGGCAAGATGCTTGCGAGTATCAGGCTTGTTTGAGATAGTCCTTTTCTAAGAGGTTAATCTATCTATTGCTCTCCGAAAAGACATATTTATGCACTGGGAGGAGAAATTGGCACTTTCGTTGGCTGCTTCGATGCCTTTGTCTCGATCCCAGTCGCCCCGGCTAGCGCTTCTTCTACTTCACAAGAACAAGGTTGCGTAGTAGTTCACCTGGGGTCTTCTACCTCCACCGCCGAGCGACAAACCGTTTCGAAAGAGGAGCTTGCGCAACTTAATAAAAATATTGACTTAGTAGGGGGAATCCGTTGTCTGAAGGAACATTCCAATATAAAGCTGCGAGTGTCGGGAAAAGTCGGTCCAGGTGTTGCAATCGTGTAGTCCAGATGCGGGTGGCGCTCTCGCAGCCTACAGGGGTTGGTAAACCATGCGCCCACTAGTAACGCTTTTGGGTTTTGTGGTGGCCTTATTTGTACTCGGTTTTCACTGAAATGGCTTGGTTTTCTGTCGTATGCCTTGGGGCTATATCAGGGCTTATTGCCGGAACCGTCTTGACCGCTTCTGGTCGGCGAGCAATCCGTCGGATCGTTCACAACCTTTCTCAAGGTTGGTCTTAGCTGCCGACAGGAACGGGGTTGGGAGATATCTAGACGGGCGTTCCAACCGTTTAGGGAGCTGTTTTGAAGCCCATCTTGAAGTCGTCGTCCTTTTTCGGTGAGCTGCTGGAGATGATTCCTAGCTCCGGTCCGGCGTGTTGATTGAGGCGCTTCTACTGTTCAGTGACCTTTTCTCGTTCAACTTTCTGGCGCAGTTGCCTGCGGAACTGGGTGAGTTCGGCCATGCCCGCCACCGCAGATAGCACCCATAAGCATCGGACAGCACCACCAAAACCACGAAGCCACCAATCCAAGCCTCAAACAACACGTAACGAACCTCACTCAGGGGGTCAATAACACACGGTTTTCATTGCGAGTGTTGTCGCCGGGGGTAGGATCCACCCCTGACTGCACTTGTCGGACATCTGACAGGTCAGTAGTGTGGGGTTCGACCCGCACGGCGGTGAGTCACAGTGAGCGGGTTGTTGACAACACATTAGGAGCGATCCTCCATGCATCAGCAATTTGGCACACTGAACTGGCTAGCCATTGCGGTCTATATCGTCGCCATGTTGGCAGTCGGCATCTATTTCTCGAAACGCGCCGGTGCCAGTAGCGATGATTACTTCAAAGCTGGTGGGCGCATACCCGCATGGGCCGCGGGCTTCTCCATCTACGCCACCACCTTGTCCGCCATCACCTTCATGTCCATCCCGGAAAAGGCGTACTTGACGGACTGGGCATATTCCGCGGGGAACATCGCGATCTTCGCCATCGTCCCTGTCCTCGTTTATTACTACGTCCCGTTCTTCCGTAAACTCGACGTCACGACGGCCTACGAATATCTGGAAGAACGCTTTGACGTGGTACTTCGCGTCTTCGGCTCCCTATTCTTCGTCCTGTTCCACATCGGACGGATTGCCATCGTCATTTACTTGCCGACGCTGGCTCTCACCGCCGTCAGCGATATCAACCCTTATCTGATCGCTGGGCTGGTCGGGATTGCGTGCGTGATTTACACATTCCTCGGCGGTATGGAGGGCGTGATCTGGTCCGACGTTATTCAGGGCATCATCCTCCTGTCGGGTGCGTTAGTCGTGATTGTCGTCGCCCTGGTGAATAGTCCGGGTTCGATTTCCCATACGTTGTCTGAGGCCGCTTCGGACGGGAAGTTCTATTCTGGCCAGAACTTCACCTTCAGTGATTTGTCGGTGTCGATCCCGATTATTTTCTTGGGCAGTGTGCTCAATAATTTGCAGTCCTACACGGCCAGCCAGGATGTGGTTCAGCGCTACCAGACCACGCCATCTGTCCAGGCGACGAAGGGCTCTCTGTATGTGAATGGGTGCCTCGCGCTGATCACCATCCCGATTTTCTACGGCATGGGAACCGCACTGTACACCTACTACCAGGGCAATGGCGGGTTCCCGGATGACGTGAACACGTCGGCGATCGTTCCTTACTACATCCTGACCGAGCTTCCGGGTGGCATCGCCGGTTTGATCATCGGTGGTATTTTGGCCGCTGCGCAGTCGACTATTTCTTCCTCGTTGAACTCCATTTCCGCGTGCATCACGGTGGATATCCGTAACCGCCTCATGCCTGGCCGTGGCGAGGCATCCGTCCTGTTCAGCCGCATGATTATTGTCATTACCGGGCTCTTTTCGGCGGGTATCGCGTTGTGGCTCATCGCTTCCGAGAAAGGCGAGCTGTGGGATCTGTTCCTCACGCTCACGGGCCTGTTTGGTATCCCGATTGCCGCGGTCTTCGGGTTGGGGATCTTCACCGTGCGGGCGAACCGGTTTGGTGTGCTGGCCGGGCTTCTTCTGGGAGCGCTGTCCGGCTACTTCATGAACCAAACTGATTTGGGACCGTTCATGATTTCCATCGTCGCGTTCGCCGTAACCCTAGTGGCTGGATACCTGCTGTCCATCCCGCTCGCAGGTGTTGCGAAGGCTACGCGGACCGAGACTCTGCCGTTGACGATCCACGGTAAAGACTTGAGCTACGAACGGAAGTCTGCCCGGCGCGAGGCTCTGAATGAACCAGCCGCTGTTATTCCCGATACTGATGACCCCACTGAAACCAAGTCTGTGGCTCAGGTTTAACGATGCTGGACGGGTGGTGCCCTGAGTACGCGGGGCACTGCCTCAAGCTACGTGGGAAACCTACGAATGAAAATTGAGAATGTGAAGGGCCCGAGGGCCCTTCATTTTTGTGGGTTATACGACAAATGTGTGTCTGGTCGGTGTGCAGCTCAGGGTGGTTACTTTGGCGAGTTGATCCTGGCCGAAATTGCACTGCCTGGCGATCTGTATGGGGTCGTCAGGCAGGTGCGTTGTCAGATACAGCCACCAGTCGAGCATGTGGCGTGGGGGATTGAGATTGGGCTGGTTGGGCGCTACGAGCCTCTCAATAGCAGTCGGGGAAGTCAGTCTGAGCTGGCGGTTGGTTCTCGAATAGCGGATAAGAACCTCTGGTCCGGTGCGGTCTCAACGGAGAGGGAGCGCGCGAAAGATCTTCCCTGCACAGGGGATGAAAGAGGGCACCGACGTGGGTAATGCCATCGACGTTGAACTGGCGACTGCTGAGTGACATTGGCCGGTGGCTGCGCCCATCTCCCTCTTTCTAGGGATTTTATAAGTCGCCTCTCTCCTCACGTGACGTCACCTCCACGCCACGTTTATCTGATTCAGGCAAACCCCCGCCCCCAATGAAACCCCCCGATGATCCCCCGATGAGGCCTCCGGAAAAGGCCCCGGCCCGGTATGGGGGATTAGCTGTTCACTGCTTATTCCCCGAGCGCCGCGTCGTAAATGTTCTTAAGCATCGCAACGCGTTCGTTGAGGGACGATTCGCTCGGTACACATACCTTGGCGCCCAGATAAACGCCGGGCGTGTCAAGCGCTGCGTGGGCGCACTCGCGGATCCGGTCGGCCGTCATCCATGACCTCGGCTCGTCGGGATAAGCCGGCAGGTGGCCGTCGACCCACGGGTAGCCAGCCGTACTGAGTATCTTTATCGCCTGCACCGCTAAACATGACGCCAGCCAGCACCCTCTTGTCTCGGGCAGTCGTGATGTGCTGCAGAGGAGTGGCCGCGTCGCGATCCTCGAGGCAGCTCCGCCCCCAATTGATGTGCAGCTTCACGTCGTGTTCCGCGGCGATGGTGCACTCGTCGGCTAGCTCGCGGAACCCCTTTTCGGGTTCATGATCCTCGCGAGGTGCGTCTCAATGCTCAATGACGATGCGCGCGCCGGACCAATCCCACGTGGCGATCTCGTCGAGGCTACAGGCGAAGGTCTCCGAGTGAGCCCCAGTCGTCGGGGCAGAATGGAGCTGAACGTATTTAATGACGCTGCGGCCGGTTCGACTCGCCAGTTCCTGGACGGCTTTGCAGATTCGATCGGTGAATTCGAGGGCGGCATCTCGACCGTCCTCATCGGCGCTAGCCAGGCCGAATTTATGATTCTTGCTGACGTTGACCATCGTGCCCGGAATAGCGGTGATGGTGTTGGAATTCCAGTGGTCCGCAATCTGGTGGCTGAGCCATGGGAGACTTTCGGTGAGGTCGCCGGGGAAGGGGATTTCTAGCCCGTTGATCCAGGCCTGCTCGGACAGGAGAGAGTAGTACGTTTCCTGGTCGCGGCGGTCGAAGGGGAGGCTAGTGTAGGCGCCGACGATGAAGTCGGGTCGCGGCGTCTCTGACGAGTCTGGTTCTGCAGGCGACGTTGTTAATGGGGTGTTCATGTTTACATTCCTTGCGTTTTCGGCGTGGGGGAGGAGGGCTCGTCGGCTACGTCGCCGGTGGTGTGCTCCTCGCCGGCTGCGATGGCCGCGATGGTTTCGTCGTCACCGTCTTCGAGGCGAACGGCGTCGGAATTAACCGTCTTTTGCAGTACCTTCGGCAGGTTCAGCCCAATCGAGACGACAACAATGAGCGCGAACCCCACGGACATGATCGCCAGTGCCACACCCAACGACGTTTTCGTCGCGATCGAGGCACCCAGCACAGGGCCGACGGCACCGCCCAGCGCGCCAACGTTGTAGCAAAAGCCCAGGCCAGCGGCTCGTTTCTCGACGGGAAAGTACGACGACACCCACTTGGGCAACAAACCGGAGACGCCCTGACCGAACATTTGCTGGAAGAACAACAGCGCGGCGACCAGCACAACGATTCCGCTCGTCTGCACAAACAACGGAATCACGATGATCTGCGAGAGGATAATGCTGATCGCGTACCACCGACGCATCCCCATCGCGTCACCAGCGAAGCCGGCGAGGATATAACCGCACGCGTTCCCCACCGCCGCGAACGAAATGACGTTCGCGCGACCACGCCGGGGTCCATGCCAATCCCGTGGGGGTACGTCGGCAATAAACCTTGAATCGGCCAGGTGTACATGAATGACGCGAAGATCGTGATCATGATGAGGATCCCGATCACCCACCGGGTCGGATCGAACTGGACGATGAAAGTGATGAATACGGCCGCTGCTGCAACACCGCACAGGATGAGGAGCGCGATGCTCGACGTTGCTTCGGTGAAGATCGCCATCAGGGCGACGAAGGCCACCACGACGGCGAGGATGTTCGGATTGCGACGCTGGCTGCCGAAGAGAATGTCCAGCATATCGTCGTCGCGATGTTCGTCTTTCTGCGTTTCTTTCCAGTCGCTGGCTTCCGGGAGGCGGCGTCGTGGTAGACGGCGACGAAGACGGGGACGATGCCGGTGAGGAACAGCGCGCGCCAACCCCACCCCGGGTGCCAGGACTCCACCCAGCTGACCAGGTATTTATCGACCTGAGCGGCGAGGAGGACCCCGAAAGCGTAGCCGGAAAGGAGGAAGCCGGATGCTTTGTTCCGCATGTGGACCGGCCACGATTCAATGACATAGGCCGCGGAGGCCGAGTACTCGCCGGCCATGGCGAATCCGATGATGAGGCGGAAGAGGAAGAGGAACCAATACCCCGGTGCGAATGCGCACGCGATGGATCCGAACGCGAACATGAGGATTGAGAGGACCATTGCGGGTTTGCGTCCCCATTTGTCGCCGGCCGCGCCGAGGATCAATCCGCCGAGCCACCGCGAGACGAAGGCCGCCGAAATGAGGGCGGCAGATTCAACCAAGGTGAGGTCGAAAGATTTGGTTATCAGGGGTAGGGCGAAGGTAATGAGGACGAAATCGTAGCCATCGAGGAGGACACCGATCCACGCCGCGAAGAAAGCTTTCCAATCTTCTTTGGTGAGGTATGTCCACCACCGTTGTGCGGGAGGGTGACTGGTGGGTGAAGTGCTAGTGACCATAGTGGCCTCCTCGTGCGCCTGAGATGCGGGTGAGGGTGTGGGAGTTGGGACCGCGTTTGTGCCCCCAGCGTATCAGACATCAGACATCGGACATGTGGTACGATCGGGGCTGTTACCAAAAGTTGCCCCCAGTCCGGGCTGTGATAAGCCTGGGCTGACGGTTATCTCATGTGCATCGTGCGAGCTTCCGGATGAATGGTAATTCGCATGGCAAACAGGAGCGCATATGTCTACGCTACGGACCACCCCATATCCTGCGGGTTCGATACTCGCCCGCGTTCGAACCACTATCGATGGCCCGCTTATCGGGGCTCACACCTCCGCGTGGGAGCTGTCGATCAGGATCGAAGATGATCATCCTCACATCACAACGCGCACCCCCGATCGGGTGCAGGACCTCGACGTTGAAGACGCCACCACCATCACCGACGGTCAATGGCACAGCATCGCCCTGACTGTCGGCCCGGAAGGAACCAAGTTTTATCTCGACGGGTACCAGGCCTTCTGCGGCACGGCGACAGCATTTCTTGCCGACGTTCAAGCGGAGGAACTTACTATTGCCGACGGCCCCGTCGACGTTGCCGATGTTGTCTGCACCGGGACCGTTTTGTCCGATAATGATGTCCTTGCGCACGCGACGCCGCCCCAACCCGTGGTGCAGTTCGCGGCCAACCACCTGGCTGACTATGACACGCGCCGGGTTGCGCGCCTCCGAGTAGGAACGACGTTGACGCGATTCCGCGTGCGTGGCGTTGGTCAGGGCGGAACGATCTTGTCGGCCGGGTATGTCGAGGCGGGCGGTGAGGGTTCTTCGGGTGCAGGATCGGCGGGCGCCGAAACATCCCCATCTAGCGGTGATGATGTCGAAAGATTGCGTCTGTCAGTGTCGGACACGGGGCTCACCTATGAGGTCCTGACCATCGAAGACGAGTGGCGCACCTTCGCCGTCGATGGGCACTGGGCGGACGGCACATGGCATGACGTCGTCATCCGCGCGGGAGAAGGCTCCGTCGATCTCTACGTCGACGGATTCCGCGAAGCCCGGATCCCTGGGCAGGCATTTTTCGCCGATGCCAGGCCGGTCAACACCATTACGATCGGGCAGGATATTCATGGTCGTCGGCTATTTGGCGAGGTCGCGCGCGCCGCAATTTACCCCACCCCGCTCACCGACGGGGCGATTAAGCGGCTGTCGCATGTCGATCCCGTCCATACGCAGGCATTATTCGACCGCGGAATGCACGGCGCGGTGAGCTACCGGATCCCGTCGCTCTTGACGCTGCCGAGCGGCACGGTGATTGCCGGCGCGGATCAGCGGACGACCATCGCGAACGATGCGCCCAATGACATTAACTTCGTCATTCGCAGGTCCCTCGACGGCGGCGATCACTGGGAAGATATGCAAACCATTCTGACTTATCCAGGGTCGGGTGCCACCGGGGCGAGCGTGATCGATTCATGCACCGTGTACGACGAGGACACCGGCACAGTCCACCTGCTGATAGACCACTTCCCGGGCGCGATTGGTCAGCCCAACAACGTTCATGGTGTCGGGCAGGATTCCGAAGGCCGGCTGATTCTGACCGACACCAGCGCTGGGGTTGCGTCGGACGCGGAGTCCTCGCCCGTGGAGTCTTCCCCTGGAACGTCCTCGCCCACGGAGTCCTCTCCCGCGACGTACGTGCTCAATGCTGATGGTTCCGTCGTCACTGAAGATGGGAAGGCCACCGAGTTCAGCGTCGATAAGGAAGGTTGGGTAACCCGCGCTGGACAATCAGCGGGGAATATTTACCTGGCTGATGGTGAGGATCCGAATCAGACGCTGCTGACCCTCCGGATCTCGTACATTGTGCATGTGACCAGCGATGATGAGGGTGCGACGTGGTCCGCGCCCGAGTTGATCAACCACCAGGTCAAGGAGGAATGGATGGCGTTCCTCGGGACGTCGCCCGGCACTGGTGTGCAGCTCCGCCACGGCGAGCATGCGGGCCGGCTCGTGATCCCGGTGTACTACTCCGGTGACGATCCGAAGCACTTTTCCTGCGCGGTGATCTACTCCGATGACCATGGCGAGACGTGGCACCGCGGCGCTTCCCCGAATGGTGGTCGGCTTTTCAAAGGGGCGACGATTGACTCGCGCACGCTTGCCAACGACGAAGCATCCACGCACGAGTCCACATTGGTGGAGCTCAAGGGCGGAAGGCTCATGGTTCTCATGCGGAACCAGCACCCGTCCGGGCGCGTGGCCACGGCGATATCTGGGGATGGTGGGGAAACCTGGGGAGAGGTCACCTACCACCCGGATATCCCGGAGATTTTCTCGCAACCTAATGCGATCGCGATTGATGGTCGTGTTGGGGGTGCGGGGAGTGGTGAGTCGCTTTATGTGTTTGCCAATGCTTCTCAATTGATGCCTTACCGTGGGAACGGAGTGCTCCGCGTCTCGATGGACGAGGGCAAGACATGGCCGATAACCCGCACATTCAACCCGGGCCACTACGTGTACCAATCAATAGCATACCTTCCCAGCGGGAAAATCGGGTTGCTCTGGGAAAACGAGTGGCAAGGGCTGTACTTTACGCAGATTCCGTTCAACTGGTTTGGGCCCGAATTACAGAAGCACGGTGGTAGTGCACATGTCGATTAGCTAGGTAAGCGGGAGGGGCTTGGGGCGCGATAGGTACAAAACGCGGCCGTCGCGCACCGTGCTGCACATGGCTCGAGCCCCCGCACCCCACCCCACATCCACCAAACATTCATCGAATCAAAAAACACTTGTAAGGAGTTTCCACATGAGTTCGACATTCCGCGGAGTTATCCCTCCGGTCGTCACGCCGCTGACCGAGGACCGTACATTCGACCGCTCCAGCTTTAACCGCAACATCGAGCGCCTCATCAACGCCGGCGTTAACGGCTTGTTCTTCCTCGGCTCCTCCGGCGAGGTCGCGTTCTCCACCGACGAGCGTCGCGACGAAATTGTCAAAGCCGCGATCGAGCAAGTTGCCGGCCGCGTTCCCGTCCTCGTCGGCTGCATCGACACCGAAACCGAGCGCGTCATCGAGCACGCCCGTCGCGCCCAAAAACTCGGCGCCGACGCCATCGTCGCCACTGCTCCGTTCTACGCGCTCGGCGGGATGGCTGAAGTCGAGCAGCACTTCCGCCTTATCCACGAGGCCGTTGACCTGCCGCTATTCGCCTACGACATCCCGGTGTGCGTCCACACCAAGCTCCCCGTCGACATGCTGGTCCGTCTGGGCAAGGATGGCGTGCTGGCCGGGGTGAAGGACTCGTCGGGTGACGACGTCAGCTTCCGGTTCCTCATTCAAGACAACGAGGACGCCGGGCACCCCCTCCAGCTGCTTACCGGGCATGAAGTGGTTGTCGATGGCGCCTATCTTGCGGGTGCCGACGGTTCCGTCCCCGGATTGGCCAACGTCAATCCCGAGGTCTACGTGCGGCAATGGGAGGCATTCCAGAACGACGATTGGAAGGGGGTTCGCGAGGCACAGGAAGAAGCGGCGCGTCTGATGCGCATCGTCATGGTGACCGACGGCGTGAGCGGTTTCGGTGCCGGGGTTGGGGCGTTCAAGACGGCGATGAAACTGCTCGGCGTGTTCGAGAGTAACCAGATGCCGAACCCTGTCGCGGCGCTCGAGGGCGACAACGTGAAAGCCATCGAAAAAGTGCTGAAAGACGCCGGGATGCTGTAAGGCTCGCTGCGTATTGGGGGTGCACTGCTTTTGCCGTGCACCCGCTTTCCCCAGTGATCTGGCGTGCTCCCGTGACCTGGGGGTTTGCCACGGTAGGGCATGTTCGGAAGCTGTCTCGATGGTGCAACCGCGGTACCTAAGAAAAAGTGTGGGGGGATATGGTCAATTTTTGGCCATTTTTCGCCCATATACCCCCGCAGTTTTCTACGGGAGCCATATACCCCGCAGTTTTCCGGAGCAGGACTCACACATGGCCATTTATTATCGGTCGTGCTGCCCCGTGTGCGACCCGCCGACGTCTGGTCGACGCCCGAATTCATCCGGGTCCCCCCGAATCTGTCCTAATCCGCCCGATCCCTTCAGGGCACCCAACTCCCGCACATCGACGGAACCATTCACACTGGTTCCGTCCCCCCGGTCACTTCAGGTAAGTGCCTATTCCCCGGGTCGGAGGATCAACCCCCACCCCTAGTACCGCTGCCACTCAGGCTTATTCTTCTCCGCGAAGATGTAGTACTCCTTGTGCTCGAGGCAGGTAGCAGCCGCTTCGTCGATAATGACGGTTGCATGCGGGTGAAGCTGCAGAACACTAGCGGGGCACGACGCACTCACCGGCCCCTCCGCCAGCGCTTGAACGGCGGCGGCTTTGTTTTTGCCGGTGGCGAGAAGTAGCAGGTGGCGCGCGTGTTGGATCGTCCCGAGCCCCTGGGTGAGCACGTGCCGTGGCACGTCGTCCTCGCTGTCAAAGAATCGTGCGTTGTCGCTCACGGTTTGCGGGTGCAGCGTTTTCAACCTCGTTGGTGAGTTAAGCGAACTGCCGGGTTCGTTGAATCCGATGTGCCCGTCGGTCCCGATCCCGAGAATTTGAATATCGACGCCGCCCGCGTTGCGAATGCGCTCGTCGTAGGCGCGCCCGGCTTCGTCGATGTTGTCGGCCAGACCGTCGGGCGAGGAAACGGCTTCATCTTTGATGTCAATGTGCTCGGTGAATTCGCGACGAATCGTTCGGTAGTACGACTGTTCGTGGTCGCGGGGGAGGCCAACATATTCGTCGAGAAGAAAAGCCTGGTTGTTAGCAAAAGATAGCCCGGATTCGTTATGCCGACGTATCAATTCTTGGTACGTGCCTAGTGGCGTGGATCCCGTGGCCAACCCGAGTGTTGCGCCTTCCGAGACGTACGGCTCGAGGATATCGGCAGCTTGAAGGCTTACTTGTTCGGGTGTTTTGCGGATGACAATTTCCATGACTCTTTGCTATCCCTTCCTAGTGTGTTGTCTTTCTTAACGACGTGAATGGTTTTTCTGGTTTTATTTTCTTACCGACGTCTGACGCCAGGTTTTTCGCGCCGACGTTTGACGCTGGGCGAGGGAGCTGTCCCATGCGGGAATGCGGTCGCGCGGGGGACTAGCTTGTCGCGCCGGGTTCACTCTCTCGGACGTGTAGCGCTTGTCCAGCGGCGTAGACCTCTCGAAGCTGGAAGTTTGGATCCATAACGACAAAATCGGCGGGAGCTCCAACCGACAAGTGGCCCACCGAGGTGTCGCCACCCAAGGCGCCGGCGTCGCGGGAGGGGGTACCGGTGTCAGGGGAATCACCCTCACCAGCCTCCTCGCGCCCAAACCCGAGCACCCGGCCAGCCGTCGCGCTCGTGAACCTCACCGCATCCACCGGATCAAACCCGCGCTGAACAGCCCGAACGAATTGGTCGAACAGTGTTGAGGTCCCGCCGGCGATCGACCCCACCGACCCGTCAGTCGTCGTCAATCGAGCCACACCATCGGCCACCGTCACGGCCAACGCTCCCAGCACGTAGGACCCGTCGGCCTTCCCGGCGGCCTCCATCGCGTCGGTAATGAAGAACGCCGAGTCGGGGAGCGCCTCCGTAACCATGTCGACGGTCCCGTTGTGGAGGTGGACGCCGTCGGCAATGAGCTCGACAAATACGCGCCCGGGGAACTTTTTTGCGGCCGTGATCATGGCGGCTGCCGCGCCGGGTGCCCGATGATGCAGGGGTGGCATCGCGTTGAACAGGTGCGTGGCGGTCACCATGATGCCCCGCTCCACAGCTTTGCTGACGAAATCGATCGTGGTGTCGTAATCCGCATCAGTGTGCCCGAGTGACAAAATGATCCCCTCGCGCGCGCACACATCCAGGCAGGCCTCGGCACCCGGGCTCTCGGGAGCCAGCGTGATCTGCCGGATCAGGCCGGGGTTGCGGGAGGCGGCCCGCGCGAACATGTCGGCGTCGGCGGGCACGATCCGGTCAGGGTTCTGCGCGCCGCACTTGTACGCGTTCACGAACGGCCCCTCCAGGTGCACCCCCGCGATCAGCCCCTCGTCCGCCAGCTGCTTCTGGATGTCCAGCTGCCGAACGATCTCCTGCTCATTGGCGCTAACAAGGCTGGCCAGCAGGGTCGTCGTCCCGTGCCGACGGTGGAACAGCGCGGCCCGGCGGCAGCTTTCCTCGTCGCCCGTCGGAAATGCTCCGCCATCGCCACCGTGATTATGGAGATCGACGAACCCCGGGACGATTGTCGGCAGATCGGATTCACTCCACATTGCCGACGAACTACTTGCCGACGGAGCCCGGCCCGACGCCTCATCCGACCCTTCATCCGACGCATGTGTAGTTCCGCTATCCAATGGAGTAGCCGATAAAATGCGTGACCCCGTGACCTCGATGCGCGCATGTTCCGTGATGCCCGCAGCGTCAATGACTCGCCCCTCCACCGTGAAATCCGGATGGCTCATAGCCTTACGTGCTCCTAACTATGGTCGTGTGACTGTGCTGCCATGAAGAATACGATCGCTCGCAACTGCTCGCCCACCACAACTATTGCTACTGTTAGTATAGGTTGTAAGACGTCTGACGTCCACGTCTCATGAAAATTACCGGCGACAGCGCAGAAGGGTAGAACCACTGTGGCACTCACACTCGCACTAGACATTGGCGGTACCAAGATCGCCTGGGGGCTTATCGACGACGACGCCCCTCGTACAGTCATCGCCCACGGCGCGTACCCAGCCAGCCCGCGGGCGGGAACACCGCGGACCAACTGGAGGTCGCCGTCAACGAAGCGCTGGCGTCGCCAGGGCTAGCAGCAGCCGGCAACGTCGCAACCACCTCAGCAACGTCGTCGACAAGGGAAAATAAGATCGTTCGAGTCGGTGTGGCTGCTGCCGGTGTCATCGACCCCAACACTGCGACGGTCACCCGCGCCGGGGCCGCGATGCCCGGCTGGGAGGATACCGACATTGCTGCCCGCATCCGCCGCCACATCGACGCTCCCGTGTTCGCGCACAACGACGTCCGCGTCTGGGCATTCGGCGAGCACACGCTCTGTTGGCGCGACGAGTACCCGCACTCCCGCCTGCTCTACACCAGCCTGGGCACGGGTGTTGGTGGAGCGTTCGTCACGAACGACGATCTCGCCGCCGGCAATCGCGGCACGGCCGGTGAGATTTCCGAGCTCTATTGCCCTCACTACGGCAGCGGTGTAGCTCGGTGCGAAGACGTAGCGTCCGGTCCGGGGCTCGTTGCGACGTATCACGAAGCGATCTCGGAGCGCGAGGCTGACCCTGCACTCCCGTCGACAGTGACTGACCTATTAGACCTAGAACGACAAGGGGACTCATTAGCGACGGACGTCCTGGATCAGAACCTGCATGGTTTTGGACAGATCCTGGGAACGCTCGCGATGGGTCTTGACCTCGACGCGATCATCCTCGGTGGAGGAGTGTCGGGGCTGGGCGAGCTCATCACGCGGCGGATTCGCGATGGCGTGCGGAGCCATCTGGCCTACAGTGTTCGCCCATGCGATATCCGCGATAGCGCCCTGCGCGAAGGCCCCCTTGTCGCCGCCGCCGTTTACGCTCGGGCACGGCATAAACTCTCGTAACCACCCTCCCCACACACCAACCGAACAAAGGAGATCTCCATGCCCTTCTCATTTTCCGCCTCCACCCCCGCTGAACAGCGCCAGGAGCTGCGCTCGATCATCGCGGGCGACATCATCGTGTCCGCCCAAGCCCCCGACGGCCACCCGCTCCGCGACACTCACGCGTTGACCTTGAGCGCGAAGGCATGCGTCGCCGCCGGCACTCCGGCGATTCGCTGTGGCGGCTACGGCGGAATCGCAGACATCACGTCCATCGGCGACGCCGTTGATGTCCCCATTTTCGGCCTAACAAAGGAAGGCGACTCCGGCGTGTATATCACGCCGACGGTCGCGTCGGCCAAGGCTGTTGCCGACGCAGGTGCCGCGGTCGTCTGTGCCGACGCCACTGGCCGACCGCGTCCCGACGGGTCCTCCACCGAAGACTTGGTGAAGGCCGCTCACGAGTCCGGCGTGCTGTTCATGGCGGATTGTGATACCGCCGCCAACGGGATAGCAGCGTACGAGGCCGGCGCGGACATTGTGTCCTCAACATTGTCGGGATACACCGCGGCGACGGAAAACCTTGATGGTCCTGACCTGGACTTCATTTCCACTGTTCGGAGCGAAGTGGGGGACGAGCTGCTGCTGATCGCCGAAGGGCATTATCATTCCCCCGACGCGGTGAAGGACGCGCTCCAGCGTGGGGCCAACGCCGTCATCATTGGTTCCGCCATCACCGATCCGCGGTGGCTCACGGGGTTCTATCGCACCGAAATCGGGAGGTAGGTCGTCGGAAATCGGGCGCCTAATAAGGCCGCGCCCGCCCCTCAGCACCGTTCCTCAGCAGAGCTACCTACTTAACTCCAAGCACTTCGCGGAGCGGTTCGTAATGGTCGACGACGGCTTGCCGGTAGGCGTCCTCGTCTCCGGCAACAATGGCGTCGACAATTTTTTGGTGAGCATCCACGGTCTGTTCCAGATTATCTTTCGTGGTCAGATGCAGTTTCGGCACCGCCACCATGTGTACTCGCCACAGCGCCTTGGATAGCTCCTGGATGAGCCCGTTGCTGGTCACGGACAGAATGTGATCGTGGAACATGGAGTCAGATTCCATGAATGGCTCGTTCCGCATGACCGCGGATTTCATCTGGTTAATCAGGCGCCCCAGGAACACCCCGTCGATGTCGTCGCGATGCTCAATCACGTCGCGCGAAATCTGCAAATCTAACGCCTGCCGCGTATCGACCACATCGATCAGCCGCGACTGCGCGTGATCGTCGTCGAGAGTAATACGCAGGGTAAGGCCATTGACCAGGGGTTCAAGAGACATATCGGCGACGAATGTGCCGAAGCCGCGTCGGACCTCGAGGATATCCAGGCTCACGAGGGTCCGGATCGCTTCTCTCACCGACGACCGAGACAGTTTCAGCGATTCCACAATCGTGAGCTCGCTGGGCAGCGGGTCGCCAACCTTAAGGTGGTTGTCCCGGATGTAAGCGACAATCGACTTCATGGCCACATCAGTTGCCGAGCGGGCCTCAGAACCGAAAAGTCCCGTATTGCTGCTCCGATAGCTGTTCCCATAGCTGCGGCCGGTGGCAGCGGAATGCGATTTGGTGTTGTCTTGGCCACTCACAGTGAAGCTGACCGCTCCTTCATTGCCGGATTCGTGTCGTTTACAAAGGTTCGTACGAGGACTATTCTTCCAGGAATTATTGTCCTGTACGAAGACGGAATATGTATAAGACTTGCCTATTCGGGGGTATCGGGGGTTTAGTGCCGACGTTTCTTTCGCGGGACCGTGAAACGTTCGGTCGACGAAGTTACCGATCCGCGACGGCGACCTACGGAATGACGGCCCGCGACGACGCCCCCGGAAGTGCGCCCCGCGAAAATACGCAACCATGAAACGACGGGACCACCGTCGGATAGTAACAGTGATCCCGAATTTGTTCCTATCAGCCATAAAGCGGAACTGCATCTAGTTCCGCACGGGCTCTTTATCCAGCGTTGTACGAGCCCCTATGACCGAGGTTTACAGCCCCTGGCTGACCTGATCAATCAGGTTCTGGGTGAAATCCTTGGGCTGCGGCTTCACAAAGAAGGTGCCGTCGGTGGCTTTAGCGACCGTGTCGCCCGCACTCACTGTTTCCCCGTCGGGAAGCTGGAACTGAACGTTGTCGCGAGTCTCAACGGTCGGCTTGACGTAGTCGCCACCCTCAATCCACTGCTTCAGTGCAGCTTCGCTGGTGCTGGAACCGCTGTGGACGTGCGATTCGACGATGTCGACATTGGACATATCAGCGGGTGGGGGAAGAACGATCATTGATAACTCCTTCAATGAGGCGGTAAAACTTCAAATGTGCATCACACGGGGTCACATGCATCACGCATGGTCATGTGGTGCAGGCACAACCGCGCGCGAAGAACGCTCATCATCTTTGCGCAGGTAAAACGCATGCTGGAAATTGTGCCGATTATGCTTTTCTACTATAGGCGCAGATGTATGACAATCCTTCTTTTTGTAAATCGAAGCATTTGAGGTCGATGGCAGGTTGATAAGAGGCCAACCCACGCGACGTCCTAAACGCCGCCCCAAACGTCGTCGATTTTGAAAATGTGCACTTGGTGTGTAGTCTCCACCGAGGAACTTTAGGATAGTTCACGTTTCACCACAGACCGTCGGTCCTCAGGGAAATCTGAGCGAAGTGTTGCTCATCCGAGTGACGGCCCACGCAGGAGACAACGCGAACGCAAAGTATTCATCACCACACTCCAGGTTCGAACCGGATACAGGGTTTCGGCCGGGTAGCTCGAAGTTCAGAGCATTATCGACGCTAACGTCGCAAGGCCCTGACGCGAAACAGAGAGTGATGAACGAATTGCGCGCCCCGCCTCCTATGCGGGGCGTTACTCATTGGGTCTCCCCGACGGTGAAACTTACCGAAGGAAGGAGGCGAGAGTACATGGCCAACCCGAAGAACACTGCAGCTGTCAAGGAGCTCACTGCGCGTTTCCAGAACGCAAGCAGTGCAATCCTGACGGAATACCGTGGTCTGTCCGTTACTGAGATGACAGAGCTGCGCAAGGAACTTGGCGCTGAGGTTGAATACTCCGTCGCCAAGAACACCATGATCAAGCTCGCCGCACGCGAAGCTGGCGTCGAAGGTCTTGACGAAGAACTTCTTAACGGCCCCACCGCTATTGCATTCATCAATGGCGAAGCGGTCGATGCCGCCAAGGCAATGAAGAAGTTCGGCGCAGACCACGACGCTTTCGTGGTTAAAGGCGGAACAATGGATGGTTCGGCTCTGACGGCCGACCAGATCCAGCAGCTCGCGGATATGGACAACCGCGAGACCACACTGTCCAAGATCGCCGGTGGATTCAACGGTGTTCTGGCAAACGTTGCGTCCTTGCTGGGTGCACCGCATTCCGAGATGGCACGCCTGGCCGCGGCCCTCGAGGAGAAGAAGTAAACACTGTCGGTTCGCCGCCGACAGGCGGGTACGGAACCTCCCACACGAAGACGCGTAGAAAGGAAGCCATATCATGGCTAAGTACACCAACGAAGAACTCATCGAAGCTTTCAAGGAAATGACCCTCGTTGAGCTCACCGAGTTCAAGAACCTCTTCGAAGAGACCTTCGACGTCACCGCTGCTGCTCCGGTTGCAGTTGCTGCTGCAGGCGCTGCCGGTGGCGAAGCTGCTGCTGAGGAAGAGAAGGACGAGTTCGACGTCGTGCTCGAGGACGCTGGCGCCAAGAAGATCGGCGTTATTAAGGTCGTCCGCGAGGTCGTCTCCGGCCTGGGTCTGAAGGAAGCTAAGGACCTCGTTGAGTCCGCTCCGAAGGCTATCCTCGAAGGTGCCTCCAAGGACGACGCCGAGGCTGCCAAGACCAAGCTCGAAGAGGCTGGCGCAAAGGTTTCCCTCAAGTAAGACAGGGATATGCGCAATTAACTCAGCGCAACACGCAGCGCACCCGATTCCGAGCCATACGGTGCAGGAACGGTGTGCAGCGTAAATACCGCAAACAGGGGCTTCCCAACACGGGAGGCCCCTGTTTTGTCATATGTACTAGGGTGTTGGCGCTAGGGTGGTGGTGTAGGCGCCCGGTTAGTTCGCGCGACGTTCCACCGCGCCCCACCGCGGAGCTGCGCGCAACGTTCCGCGCCCCCACCACAGAGTGATAAAAACCATTAGACATGGTGACATAAGTAGTATAAGATAGTCCGTTGCGCTGGATCCCCGTGCACAGATTTCTCGTTAGGCCTTGTACCAATTCCTTCAAAAACAGGATTTGACAAGGTCCTTTAGTGATATCCAACCACGGATGATCCGCTTTTTGGAAGAAGACACTCACTCTTTTCACGCAGGCAAACCACAGCGAGCACGGTCACCCCGCGTGAGGTGCTGGAAGGACCCATCTTGGCAGTCTCCCGCCAGACCAGTTTAACGTCCGGAATCCCCGGCGCGACGAAACGCTACTCGTTCGCGAAGATTAAAGAGCCGATCGAGGTCCCTGGCCTCCTCGATCTGCAGCGCGACTCGTTCGCGTGGCTTATTGGCGCACCCGAATGGCGCGCTAAGAAGCAGGCTGAGTCCGAAGAAGGCGCGCGTATTACCAGCGGCCTGGAAGACATTCTAGAGGAGTTGTCTCCCATTGAGGACTACTCCGGCAACATGTCCCTCACCCTATCCGAGCCCCGCTTCGACGACGTCAAGAACACGATCGATGAAGCCAAGGATAAGGACATTAACTACTCCGCCCCGCTCTATGTGACGGCGGAATTTACCAACGCCATGTCTGGCGAAATTAAAAGCCAGACCGTCTTCATTGGCGATTTCCCAATGATGACGGATAAAGGCACGTTCATCATCAACGGTACCGAGCGTGTCATCGTGTCTCAGTTGGTTCGCTCTCCTGGCGTCTACTTCGACGAGTCCATCGACAAGTCGACCGAGCGTCCGCTGCACTCCGTCAAGGTCATCCCTTCCCGCGGTGCATGGTTGGAGTTCGACATCGACAAGCGAGACACCGTTGGCGTCCGCATCGACCGTAAACGTCGTCAGCCCGTCACTGTGTTGTTGAAGGCTTTGGGTTTGTCGACGCAGGATATCACGGATCGTTTCGGTTTCTCCGAACTCATGATGTCCACCCTCGAGCACGATGGCGTCGCTAATACCGACGAAGCTCTCCTGGAGATTTACCGCAAGCAGCGCCCGGGTGAATCACCCACGCGCGATTCCGCTCAGGCTTTGCTGGACAACAGCTTCTTCAACCCGAAGCGGTATGACCTGGCGAAGGTTGGCCGCTACAAGGTGAACCGCAAGCTCGGTTTGGGCGGTGGCTCCACCACGGGTGAGCACACGCTGACCGAAGAAGACATCCTGACCACCATTGAGTACTTGGTGCGTATGCACGCCGGTGAGCGGACGATGGAATCGCCCGACGGCACTGAGCTGATGATCACCACGGACGATATCGACCACTTCGGTAACCGACGCCTCCGCACCGTCGGCGAGCTGGTTCAGAACCAGGTTCGCGTCGGCCTGTCGCGTATGGAGCGTGTTGTGCGTGAGCGCATGACCACGCAGGACGCGGAATCCATTACGCCGACCTCGCTGATCAACGTGCGCCCTGTGTCGGCCGCGATCCGTGAGTTCTTCGGAACGTCGCAGTTGTCGCAGTTCATGGACCAGAACAATTCCCTGTCTGGCCTGACTCACAAGCGCCGTCTGTCCGCTCTGGGACCTGGCGGTTTGTCCCGTGAGCGCGCCGGCCTGGATGTTCGTGACGTCCACGCTTCGCACTACGGCCGTATGTGCCCGATTGAGACGCCTGAGGGTCCGAACATTGGTTTGATCGGCTCCCTCGCGTCCTATGCACGCGTTAACCCGTTCGGGTTCATCGAGACGCCGTACCGTCGCGTCGAAGATGGGCAGGCTACCGACGTTGTCGACTACCTCACCGCTGATGAGGAAGACCGGCATATCGTCGCCCAGGCCAACACGAAGATGGACTCCGAGGGCCGCTTCGTTGAGGACACCGTCGAGGTCCGCATGAAAGGCGGAAACGTCGAGGTCGTCCCCGCAAGCGAAGTGGACTACATGGATGTGTCACCGCGCCAGATGGTGTCCGTGGCTACCGCCATGATTCCGTTCCTGGAGCACGATGACGCCAACCGTGCCCTCATGGGTGCAAACATGCAGCGGCAGGCTGTGCCGCTACTGCGCAACGAAGCGCCCTTCGTCGGCACCGGTATGGAACTGCGCGCCGCCCACGACGCCGGCGACGTTGTGATCGCCCGCCGCTCGGGCGTCGTCGAAACTGTGTGTGCAGACTTCATCACCACACTTGGCGACGACGGCCAGCGCGACACCTTCCTGCTGCGCAAGTTCGAGCGCACCAACCAGGGGACCTGCTACAATCAGAAGCCGCTTGTTGAGGCCGGCGACCGGATCGAAGAGGGACAAACCCTCGCCGACGGCCCCGGCACCGAGAACGGTGAGATGGCCCTCGGCCGTAACCTCCTCGTGGCGTTCATGCCATGGGAAGGCCATAACTACGAGGACGCCATCATCCTCAACCAGCGGATTGTGGAGGAAGATGTCCTCACCTCAATCCACATTGAGGAACACGAAATCGACGCCCGCGACACCAAGCTCGGACCAGAGGAAATCACCCGCGATATTCCGAACGCATCGGAAGATATCCTCGCTGACCTCGACGAACGCGGCATCGTCCGCATCGGCGCCGACGTTCGCGACGGCGATATCCTCGTCGGCAAGGTCACCCCGAAGGGTGAAACCGAGCTGACACCGGAAGAGCGCCTCCTCCGCGCCATCTTCGGCGAGAAGGCCCGCGAAGTTCGCGACACCTCCATGAAGGTTCCGCACGGTGAAACAGGCAAGGTTATCGGCGTTCGCGTGTTCTCCCGCGAAGACGACGACGACCTCGCACCCGGTGTCAACCAGATGGTCCGCGTGTACGTCGCCCAGAAGCGCAAGATCCAGGACGGCGATAAGCTCTCCGGCCGCCACGGCAACAAGGGTGTCGTCGGCAAGATTTTGCCTGCTGAGGACATGCCGTTCCTGCCCGACGGAACGCCGGTCGACATCATTCTGAATACCCACGGTGTGCCGCGTCGTATGAACATCGGCCAGGTGCTGGAAATTCACCTTGGTATGCTCGCGAAATCCGGATGGAAGGTTGACCCTGAGTCGCAGGACCCCGCGATCAAGGCCATGCTGGAAACGCTGCCGGAAGACCTCTACGACGTCCCCGCCGATTCCCGCGTTGCCACCCCGGTGTTCGACGGCACGACCAACGAAGAGCTGTCCGGACTGATGCGCTCCTCGCGGCCCAACCGCGACGGCGACCAAATGGTCAACGAATTCGGCAAATCCACCCTGATCGACGGCCGGACGGGCGAGCCCTTCCAGCAGCCGATCTCCGTGGGCTACATGTACATGCTGAAACTGCACCACCTGGTCGACGAGAAGATCCACGCGCGCTCCACCGGCCCGTACTCCATGATCACCCAGCAGCCGCTCGGTGGTAAAGCACAGTTCGGTGGCCAGCGCTTCGGTGAGATGGAAGTGTGGGCCATGCAGGCCTACGGCGCCGCCTACACGCTGCAGGAACTCCTGACCATCAAGTCCGACGACGTCGTCGGCCGTGTCAAGGTGTACGAAGCCATCGTGAAGGGCGACAACATCCCTGACCCGGGAATTCCGGAGTCCTTCAAGGTGTTGCTCAAAGAGCTGCAGTCTCTGTGCCTCAACGTTGAGGTCCTCTCCGCCGACGGAACCCCGGTTGACCTGGGTGCCGACGATGACGATCTCGACCAAGCCAACGCATCCTTGGGTATTAACCTCTCCCGCGACGAGCGCTTCGACGCCGACGCGGTGTAGAGACCTCCCAACTAGTAACCAGTAATCATCCGAACAACCCTCGTGAACGAGGGGAAAGGACGTTACGTGCTCGACGTCAATCTTTTCGACGAGCTCCGCATCGGTCTCGCCACGGCCGATGACATCCGTCGCTGGTCACACGGCGAGGTCAAGAAGCCCGAGACCATCAACTACCGCACCCTCAAACCCGAGAAGGACGGCCTGTTCTGCGAACGCATCTTCGGGCCAACCCGCGACTGGGAATGTGCCTGCGGTAAGTACAAGCGAGTCCGCTACAAGGGCATCGTCTGTGAACGCTGCGGCGTGGAAGTGACCAAATCCAAGGTCCGCCGTGAGCGCATGGGCCACATCGAGCTGGCCGCGCCCGTCACCCACATCTGGTACTTCAAGGGCGTGCCCTCACGCCTGGGGTACCTGCTGGACCTCGCGCCGAAAGATCTGGAAAAGATCATCTACTTCGCGGCGAACATCATCACCTCGGTGGACGAGGAGGCCCGTCACATGGACCAGGAAACCCTCGAAGCCGACATGTTCATGGAGAAGAAAGAGGTCGAGGCTGACCGCGACGAAGAACTCGCGGAGCGCCAGCAGAAGCTGGAAGAAGACCTCAAAGAGCTCGAGTCCAACGGTGCGAAAGCCGATGCCAAGCGCAAGGTGCAGAACGCCGCCGAGCGCGAGATGCGCCACATCCGTGAGCGTGCCGAGCGTGAAATCGACCGCCTCGACGAGATCTGGAACACGTTCATCAAGCTTGCTCCCAAGCAGATGATCGTCGACGAAACCATCTACTCCGAGCTTGTTGACCGCTACGAGGACTACTTCACCGGCGGCATGGGTGCAGAAGCCATCCAGACGCTGATCAAGAACTTTGACCTCGAAGCAGAAGCGGAGAAACTCAGCGAGGTTATCCGCGACGGTAAGGGACAAAAGCAGGTCCGTGCGCTCAAGCGTCTGCGCGTTGTTGCCGCATTCCTGCGTTCCGGTAACGATCCGGCAGCGATGGTCCTGGACGCCATCCCGGTGATTCCGCCCGAGCTCCGCCCGATGGTTCAGCTCGACGGTGGCCGGTTCGCGACGTCGGACCTCAACGACTTGTACCGTCGCGTCATCAACCGCAACAACCGCCTGAAGCGCATGATCGACCTCGGCGCGCCCGAGATCATCGTGAACAACGAGAAGCGCATGCTTCAGGAATCCGTCGACGCCCTCTTCGACAACGGCCGTCGCGGACGCCCCGTCACGGGCCCCGGCAACCGTCCGTTGAAGTCGCTCTCTGACCTGCTGAAAGGTAAGCAGGGGCGCTTCCGTCAGAACCTGCTGGGTAAGCGTGTCGACTACTCCGGCCGTTCGGTGATTATTGTCGGCCCACAGTTGAAACTGCACCAGTGCGGTCTGCCGAAGCTTATGGCGTTGGAGCTGTTCAAGCCATTCGTCATGAAGCGCCTGGTGGAGAAGTCCTATGCCCAGAACATTCGCTCTGCGAAGCGGATGGTGGAGCGCCAGCGGCCCGAAGTGTGGGATGTGCTCGAAGAAGCCATCGCAGAGCACCCCGTCATGCTCAACCGTGCGCCGACGCTGCACCGCCTGGGTATTCAGGCGTTCGAGCCAGTCCTCGTCGAGGGAAAAGCTATCCAGCTGCACCCTCTGGCGTGTGAGGCCTTCAACGCTGACTTCGACGGTGACCAGATGGCTGTCCACCTGCCGCTGTCTGCGGAGGCCCAGGCTGAGGCCCGCGTCCTGATGCTCGCCTCCAACAACATTCTGTCGCCGGCATCCGGTAAACCACTGGCCATGCCGCGTCTGGACATGGTGACCGGCCTGTACTTCCTCACCCTGGAAAAGAGCGAGGACCAGCTCGGTGGCGAAGGCGCCTACCACAAAGCCGACGAGAACGGCCCGAAGCGTGGCACGTACTCGTCCTTCGCCGAGGCCCTCATGGCGCGCGACCGCGGAGTGCTTGGTCTCCAGGCGCCCATCGAGGTGCGCATCAGCCACCTCCGCCCGCCGGAGGACATCGAGGCAGAACTGTTCCCCGACGGATGGCAGCGCGGCCAGAAGTGGACCGCCCACACCACCCTCGGACGCATCATGTTCAACGAGCTGCTGCCGTGGAACTACCCGTTCGTCAACGGTGTGATGGCGAAGAAGGCACAGGCCGTCATCATCAACGACCTCGCCGCACGGTACCCCATGATCACCGTCGCGCAGACCGTCGACAAGATGAAGGACGCCGGCTTCTACTGGGCAACCCGGTCCTGCGTCACCATCTCCATGGACGACGTGCTCGTTCTTCCCAACAAGGAAGAAATCCTGCAGTGGTACGAGAAGCAGGCTGCGACTATCGAGAAGAAGCTCGCCCGAGGCAAGATCAACAACGAAGAACGCTACCGAACCCTGGTCGACCTGTGGAAGGAATGCACCGACTTCGTTGGTGAGTCTGTCGAGAAGATCTACCCAGACGACAACCCGATCCCCATGATCGTGAAGTCCGGTGCCGCCGGTAACATGCGCCAGATCTGGACACTGGCCGGCATGAAGGGTATGGTCACGAACTCGCGCGGTGACTACATCACCCGCCCGATCAAGACCTCCTTCCGTGAAGGCCTCTCGGTGTTGGAGTACTTCAACAACTCGCACGGCTCTCGTAAGGGCCTGGCCGACACCGCTCTGCGTACCGCCGATTCCGGTTACCTCACTCGTCGTCTTGTCGACGTTGCTCAGGACGTTATCGTCCGCGAAGATGACTGTGGCACAAAGAGGGGGCTGGATGTCGACGTCGCTAAGCCCGTGCTGGACGCCGAGGGCAACGAAACGGGAGAATTCACCCGGGCTGACTTCTTGGAGACCGGGCTGATCGGCCGTTACCTGGCCACAGACGCTGTCAATGACAAGGGCGACGTCATCTACGAACGAGACGCTTTCATCGGCGATGCCGAAGCCAAGAAGATGGTTGCCGAGGGCGTGCGGACCGCTAGTGTCCGGACCGTCATGATGTGCGAAACCGTCACCGGTGTGTGCGCGACGTGCTACGGGCGATCCATGGCCACTGGTCAGAAGGTGGACATCGGTGAAGCCGTCGGTATCGTCGCCGCGCAATCCATTGGTGAGCCTGGTACGCAGCTGACCATGCGTACGTTCCACCAAGGTGGTGTCGGTGGCGACATCACCGGTGGCCTGCCGCGCGTGCAGGAACTCTTCGAGGCCCGTGTGCCCAAGAATCAGGCACCGATCGCATCCATTGAGGGCACGATCAAGCTCGAGGACGACGGCAACTTCTACACGCTGACCATCACGCCCGACAACGGCGAGGACGAGGTCGTGTACGAGAAGCTGTCGAAGCGCCAAGGGCTGGCAGTGACGCAGGAACCCGGCGGATTCGAACACCAGCTACGCACCGGCGACCACGTTGTCGCGGGCCAGCCCTTGCTGCGTGGAGCTCCCGATCCGCACGAGGTTCTGCGCGTCGAAGGTATGAAAGGTGTGCAAAAACACCTCATCGAGCAGGTCCAGAAGGTCTACCGTGACCAGGGTGTGGCGATCCACGATAAGCACATCGAGATCATCGTTCGTCAGATGTTGCGTCGCGTGACCGTCGTTGAGTCGGGATCTACCGAATTTCTCCCGGGCACCCTGATTGACCGGAACGAAGCGAAAGCTGTGAACAAGACCGTCAGTGCAAATGGTGGGGAGGGTGCCTCCTTCCGTCAGGAAATCATGGGCATTACCAAGGCTTCGTTGGCAACGGAATCCTGGTTGTCCGCGGCGTCGTTCCAAGAGACCACACGTGTCCTTACCGATGCGGCGATCAACAAGCGGTCCGATAAGCTCATCGGTCTGAAGGAGAACGTGATCATCGGTAAACTCATACCGGCTGGTACCGGCATCTCCCGCTACCGGAACATTTCGGTTGAGCCGACCGAGGAGGCCCGTGCACAGGCGTTCTCTATGAATACCAGCTATGGCGACGGCTTCTATGGCGACGACGGCGCATACGGCGAGTTCACCGGCGCGGCTGTTCGCCTGGATGACCAGGGCTTTGATGGAGGCTTTGGTGACATCAGTTAGGTGAGCCTTTAAGGAGTGGTGTGCCGCCGCTCGAAAATGATTGATCGGTAAATTCCCGGGTGCGAGTTTTCTCGCATCCGGGAATTTTCTATTTTTACTGGGCCTTATGTCGATTGTTATGTCTTCGTGTCTTGGAGAGCCACACGGGCTGGGTCGCTTAGGGTTTCGTGTGGTTTACGTAGTGGCAACACCTGTGCCCGCATTTCCCGCGGGCACAGGTGAACGGGTTATCCGAAACTGGACGTATCAGCCGAAAACTGCGGGGGTATATGGTCAATTTTCGGCCATTTTTCGCCCTTATACCCCCGCACTTTTGGTCAGGGCACCCGAAATTCCCCCGCAGTTTTCCCCGACTAGAGAGTAAAGGCCTAATTCTTGGTGCTCTGGAAGATGAATTCAAATCAACTACCTAGTACGACGACAACACGCGGCCCTTATTCAACGAGAAGATGAGCATAAGCGAAGAGCTCATTAACGCAGCGTGGACATTGAATCTCAGGCGTTTTTCATGTGCGCAGGTTTCACAGTGACAAGGGTTCTCGTGCTGGAAGCTCACACATACCATTTCCGTTTACCCACCCGACCTCGTAGAGCTGGTCAGGCTTCTCTCATGTGTACAAGTCGGCCTCGATTTCTCCGTCGGAGATGAGATCGACGAGGACACAGTCAAGACCGAAGGCCTGCAACAATTGGAGTTGGCAGCGAGGGAGATCGCGATTGCGGAGGCCGTGGAGTACGGCCACACCCTCCGAGAGATCGCGCAAGAACTCGACCGACAAACCGTTTCTTTTCGAAAAGGTTCACTCACCAGTGACGATATTCGTGACCTCTTAGCCACCTATCGCCACCGCGGCGAGGCTGGGCGTACACTGCGTCGCGCACAGGCAGCGGCCTACTGGGACAAGTACACTGAGACGACGTTCGTGACGGCCCAACCATATATCGAAGTGGCTCGCGATCTTGGTGTGGACGACGCTGTAATTACCACAGCCTGCGCAATGAATTAACCTAGCCGCGCGTGTTCCTATCCCACAGTTCCCAACCGTGGGATAGGAATGTGGCTCGAGCGGTAACCGTTTAGAGAAATTAGCTTCAGTGTTTGCAATTCACTCTGACCATTACGTCAGCCACACCTAACGCTCGAAATTGGTTGCGTCTGAAAACACTTTTCCGTCTTACGTTGCGCATGATGATACTCAGCACACCAGTGCTGACGCAAAGATGAGGGCGTACGACCAGCAAATCATACTAGTGTTCACGTACACTCTTTAACGTGCGTGAACACTAGTATGGTTTCGCCTGTATCTCCTTTAATTTAAAGACTGCGGAAGCAGTGTAACCTGTTCTTTCTCAGGCAGCTCGACCGGATAGAGATTGACGATGTCAGCATTTTCGAACGGCCACTGTTCCTGATCTTGCGCGTTAGATTCCACTTTTGCTCACCTCCCCTGCGGAAGTGGAATTTGCACGGGATACACCCCATGTACGTAGTCCCATCAAGCTGAGTACGGAAGGGAGCAATAGGGGACGAACGATGAGTGCATCCATAGCTACCGCCATAGCCAGTCCCAAACCCAGTTCACGCACAATGCTGATTTCCGCAACCATGAAGGACAGAAAAACACCAATCATGATGATCGCCGCGGAAATCACTAGCCGCGAGGTCTTTGAGACGCCCAAAGTAATTGCTCTGTTATGACCAGCACCATTAATGAACTCTTCCTTCATACGAGAAGCCATAAGCACCATGTAATCCATTGACAGGCCAAACACAATAGCGAAAATCACGATAGGAGTTACAGAGTTAATGGATTCGCCTGTAAACAGTTTTCACAAAAGTGACAGCAACCCCATCGCTGCGGAGACTACCAAGCCATTTAAGACCACAGCTAACAGAGGCAGGCGCCATGATCGGAAAGCCCATCCAAGGAGCGCCAGAGAAATAATCAGTACTGTGGCAACAATCCAAGGGATGGATTTCTCCACAAGCTGATCAAAGTCATAACCTTGTGCGGTGGCACCCGAAACGTAGACACCAGGCTGATCGTCAGTGAAACCCTTGATGTCATCAATCATCTCGTGCGCTTCATCGGAATCTGGCAATCCGGTGGATGTAACCATGACGCGGGCATAGTTCACATTCTTTTGGGCATCAGTCAGAGGGTACGGAGAAGACGATGCCTCACGTGTACCGGGTGCGAGAACTTGATCTACATGTCTTACGTCCTGGAACTGATTCACGAGCTTCGCAGCTCGTTGCTGAACGTCGCTAGCCGATTCTCCAGGAGCACCTTCAATCGTGACGCTGGTGGGAAATAAGGATCTAGCATCCAATTCCGACTGAATTGCTTCCATACCTAATCGTGAATCCTTGTCCTTCGGTAGGATACCCGCACTAGCAACTGGAACCTGAAGCTTAATTCCAGCCAGCGGAACGGCAGCCAAAGCCAGTGGAATCACCACAGCTAATGCAACAACAGCGGGTCTCGCAAGCGCCCCTCGCAGCACGGGCGAGTCTTTCTCACCACGCACCACTGTTGCATTATCGAATCCTGGTAGCCTACCGAAAAACAGTTTATCTCCAAGCAAAGTAATGAGTGCAGGAACCAAGGTAGATAACGCTAGCAACGCGATCGTAGTTACGATAATGCCTGCCAGTGCAATAGAGGAAAAGACCATGTTGCGAGCAATGAATAGTGCACATAGAGCAGCAATAACACTCAACTCGCCAAAGCGAATAGCGTGTCCAGCCGTTTGAGTCGCACGTTGCAGTGCTTCAGATTTCTTACTGCCAGATTGAAGATTCTCCTTATATCGAGCAATAAGGAATAGACAGTAATCTACGCTGACCGCCAATCCAATCAAGGAAGCACCCGTAATGTACATATTGGACACATCCATAAACTTAGATAAAAGCGTCCCGATCCCTTGAGTGCCTGCAAGGCAAACTCCAGCAATAGTTAAGGTTACGAGTGTCGGCCCCAGCGATCGGTAAATAACCAAGAGTACCACGATCAGCAGGGGGAACGCGATCATTTCAGCATGCAAGGCATCCAACTGAGACTGAATATTTAAGTCATAATCTAGAGCAGCGGCACCGGTGACGTGGCTCTGTATCGCAGCACCTTCGACTGTGTTTTCTACTTTGTCGCGCAGGGTAGGCACCATGTTCTGCGTAGTGGTGTTATCTGCGTCGATACCTACTTGCACAATCTGAGTGTGCCCTGATTCCGATACCAGCTGTTTAACGTCACGCCCATCGGCCACACGCACTACATGTGGAAGTTCCTTGATGGATTCTGCTACGTCATCGAGTTCAGATTGGCTAATCTCTCGATCAGATTTGAGTACCACTGAAAGCTCATTTTCGGCATCGCCGAATGCTTTTCTGTTGACCTCCTGACCAAGAAAAGATTGGCCATTTTGATCATTAAAACCACCTGCCTTGACTGCACCGTTGAGTTGAAAAGCGCCAATTCCTCCTAGTATGAACAAGATCACCCAGAGAAAGGCCACTATTTTCACATGACGTTGGACAAACGAAACGACCATAACCCATCTTTCCTTAACCGCGGAATCCAACCTTTGGATCGCTGCGTTGATTCTCTCTTTACGCGCAGCTCCCCGAGGATCGTTTGAATCGATGTTGGCTTTAGCTTGTTCATAAGCATCCAAGGCACAATCGTTACGCCCCGATGCCGTCCAAGCCTCGGCCAATCCCACATAAGATTGGGATGCCATCCTTCCCTCACGATCCGCCGCGCGTCGGAAATGAGTGAGCGCCTTGTTGGGACCACCGCCTAGCCACCTCGGTAACACCAAAGCACTGCGACCGGCTAAGTAAGCGGCGAAGTCATACGATGAATGCTGATCAGATAGTCGAGACGCTTTCTGATTAACCATTGCTGCACGAAACATTTTGCCCAGAGCTGTTGTGGAATTTAGTGCTCGGAATCCGCCTAGACGGGTTTGTTGTACCTTGAGATCTAAACGACGATCTGAAGTCGCATCAGCAATCTTCAACAGCAAACCTATCCTGTTCACTGCCGCTGGTGATAACAGCCCATTCTCGGAGAGGTTCTCGGTTACCATCTGCTGAGACAGTGCTACCATCTCACACAGCGCCTGACCGTGGTCCTTCGAATTAATACGCGCTGCCCGAAACTTTAGACCTGAAATCCGATCAAAAGCCTCGTCACGCATTTGCCGAGCCGCCGTGCGTTCATCACAGCCGCTGGGTACGGCTAGTGGTTTGCCGATAGCTACCGACAACAGACGTCGACGTGGAATAGACGCACCTTTGGGTAAAACATCTGAGAGACCCGACAAACCAACTGGAATGACTGGGGCCTTATTAGCCAAAGCAATACGGAAAGCACCGGTCTTAAAGGGAAGTAGACCTTCGCCTGTATTCCTCGTACCCTCGGGATACAAAACGAGGGTGTCATTGCGGTCTAATACCTCACGAGCACGAAGGAAGACCTCTTCACCCGGCGCATTACGATCTACCGGATAGCAATCCATTGATTCATGCCACACACGTGACAAGAATGTTTCAAAAGCTTCTGCTTTCGTTGGAAACCAAACTCTCCCAGGATGCACAGCATCGACTACGGTTTTCATGACAAAGTGATCCATGTAGGAGGAGTGATTGGCCACAAAAACCACCGGCCCAGTACGCGGGATGTTTTCTAATCCTTCGACATAAGCGAGATGACGCACAACCAAATCATGAATACGCGGAGTTGAAATTTTGCGGGTCCATTGCCCAGTCCGCGTTGTGTTGTAGTTTGCCATGGATATCACTACTTCTTACTGGACTTGGGAATAGAAAATAGTGAACCGTCTGTACGTTGAGTAATATCCACTCCAGCTTCCTGCTGGGCTTGACGATACTCCCGCAATTTCTCAATGGTGGAGAGAGCAATGCCACGCTCCGCGCACCAGCCAACAAGTTGAGGGAGACGCAACATCTCACCGTCTTGTCCGATGATCTCTACAATAGCGCCCACCGGAGCAAACCCGGCCATTGCAGCTAAATCACTTCCAGCTTCGGTGTGGCCAATTCGTGTCAACACACCACCGTCGCGTGCCATCAATGGAAATACGTGACCGGGACGGTGAAAATTTTCAGCCAC
>NZ_QFRA01000081.1 GCF_003243515.1 Corynebacterium kroppenstedtii | reverse complement strand
GCTTGTGTTCACCCGGCTTTCTTGGCGCTACTGCCCCTTCCGCCTATTCGCTTCCGTGTGATATCTTCTCTATAATCTGACAGGAATTAAAGGACATGCTTCAGCTAATGAACTTCCCTAGCGGCAGTGCCTCCGAAGAAAATTTCCTCGAGCAGTACATTCCCCTCGTCGAATTCCTCGGTAAGGCAATGGGCCCCAACACCGAAATCGTGCTCCACGATCTCGACGTTCCCGATAAATCCATCATGGCCATCGCCAATGGGCACATCTCCGGCCGGCAACTGGGCGGCCCGGTGACCGACTTCGCTCTATGGTTTATGAAACAGGGCGATGCCGCAGCAATCCCCATGATGACCGGCTACCGCGCCGTCAATGCGGAAGGCAAGATTTGCCGCTCCTCTAGCTACTTCATCCGAGACGACTCCGGGCATATGCGCGGCATGCTGTGCATCAATGTTGATGTATCCGAATTAGTACACATTCGCGATGCGGCCGCAGCACTCATCGGCAAGGCCGATGATCCCGCATTCGATAAGTCAAAGGCTTTCGGCGGCTACCCAGGTGAAACTGAGCTACCCAACCGCCCCGTTGCAGTACCAGACCCAGTTCCAGATAAGGAACCGGTAGAGGAAGAAGCGGACAAGGAAGGAGTCAGCGAGTCTTTGCGTTCCAACGTGGAACACCTTCTGGACTCGATGTTGGATTCCGCCATTTCTAACCAAAACACCCCTGCCCCTCGCATGCAGCGCGAGGAGCGCCTCGAGGTGGTCTCAGATTTGGAGGATGCGGGATTCTTCCTTCTTAAGGGAGGAATTGCCGCAGCAGCAGAGCGGCTAGGTGTTTCCGAACCCACCATCTACCGCTATCTCGTACAGGTACGCGGATAGTACTTCTACGTACCTGCCCCATCGCAGAGCGCGGCGTTCTCCGTGGCACATCTCCCCCGAAAAGGTGGAGTCGTACCACGGGGAACGCCGCGTTTTATCAATTCTTTCCACATTGGGAACTAAATCTCTAAAGACTCCGTTGTACTTTGTGAAACCGGCGACAAATTCAGGAGGCTTCACTATGACGAAGACATCTGCCACCAC
>NZ_QFRA01000054.1 GCF_003243515.1 Corynebacterium kroppenstedtii | reverse complement strand
CATTCCGCTTCCGCGATGAACGACGGAAAGCTACCAGGGGAAAAGCTCCTGAGGAAGTTTTTGAAGAACACCTACTACGAGAACCTAATTCCGAAGGGCGACAAATTCGTCAGAGTGGGAATCGTAGCTGGTGATTTATTTTGATCGGGGGCTGCGATTGTTGTTGCAGAAATTGGTGCGGTGCGGCGGAGGTGGGCTTTCATTACATCGATATGGCGGAAGGTAGGCAGCGTCGATGATGCTGCCTTAGGTATTCGGCTGGTCGGAGGCCTAGGGGCTCCGTGCGGGTACCGCTGAAAGTACACGATCAAGTTCGCTGTCCTATTCCATGGTATCTAAGGTTCTACAACGCGCAACGAATCGAACGCCCCCTGGGCGACCCACCATCGAAGAAAAGTTCACAGGCTGGTGCAAAAGTGGTCCAGAAAGTCTTACGCGCTGTCGATCGTGTTGTAAAGGTAGTAAGCCTAGCGTATTGTCAAAGTCAACCAGGCCTGTGGTGGCCTGCGTCTGAACTACGTCGGCTTCTACCGCGGTGTAACAGAATCGGTTCGCTTGCCGATTCATCCCGTAAAGGAGGCGTAGTGCGCGCTAGCCGAAACCGACCGCTCTGAAGAGGTAAGAAGTGTAACTAGACTCAAAACCCGCGTTAAAGTGATCGCTGCCACTGCGATAGTATCCGCCACTGCAGCAGTCGGAGGTGTCGCAACTTCGGGCAACTTTGAGGCAAGAGCTGATGATGGAAATTACGTCAGTTTTGGTGATTCAATCCCATCAAATCCAACACAGATCCAGCTTTCCGCACAAGCTAACGACCAGCTTAGATCCCAACTTCGTATTCCTGAGGTTGTACCCGGACACTGCGCTCTGGGTAAGGATAATTTCCCGAATCGCATCGGCCACGACGCTGATATTGAGACGGACAATTATACGTGTGCCGCTTCTCCGGCTGCGGCCGAGCATCCGCACAACTTCCGGTCGCAGGTAGATGCGGCTCTTCATGAAGGTAAATTGAATAACAAAACGCGGTTAGTCAGCGTTTTCTTTGGGTTCAATGATGTCTATCAGAACACCAATTTGCCTTTCGAAGAGCACAAAGCGTTGTTCGTGAATACCATTGTTGATCAGATTAACCGGATTCGTCAAGCGGCTCCCAACGCCAGAATCGTAGTTGGCGGATACCCTGATCTGACCGACGAAAACAACAACATCTGTCCCACCAATCTCTTCGGGGTTGCAAGCCATGTCTATGGCGGGGGGTGGTCGCCTGTGCAGGACTTCGTACGTGATTGGCAGCGGTCAGCTGCAGAAAAGGCCGGCGTTCCTTATCTTGACATGATGGCCGAAATCAACGCTGCGAACAATAACAATGGTTGCACTGATAATCCCCATCGCTTGTCGGCTTCCTTAGTGGATGATCAGGAGCACAACCTATGGGCACACCTGACGGCAGATGGTAACCAGTTCTATGCGGACAAAGTCCGTAGCTATATGGCTTAACTGCATGTAGGTAGTTACGGTGAAGCTGCCGTAAACAGTAAATTCGAATTTTCCTGTTCATTTGAAAGGTTGAAATGGGTTTTCAAAGTTTTTGGGAAACATACACCCCCAAAGGTCCGTTATTTTTCACCACGGGCACCTGGAATTTTGAAGATTGGGCAACGCGATTAATGAATGCGGCTCCCGATATTATGTGCTTCTTCAAATAGTCTTAGTTGCCAGGTCGCTCGGGTCGGCTTGATTAATTACTAAGGCCAAGGTCTTAAGAAACTGATTCAGCTCATTAAATCGGCATTTCGTTTCGGTCCGGGCGCTCATTAGGTTTTCGGCGCACGCTCGACAGGGTTCGTAGTCCCCATCGGGCGTTGGAAGCTTTCAAAAACTATTCGATTGATTATCTGCTGGCCACAGTGATCGTTTTTGGGAAATATAGTTTTGTTACCCTATGGAATATATGGCTCTTTGAGCGCCGGAGAATTTGGTAGCAAACGGCCCTCATCTCGTTCCGCTGTGCACCGTCACACTTCGAATGGAGTCGGTGTCTCGAAGTTCTATATTAGGATTGGATTTCAATGAATACCCAGGTTCCCGGACCGCGACCGCTACCCGGCATTGGGACCTTGTACGCAATTAATCCAGCCAAAGTGGTTGAATCCGCGCAGAAGTTGGCCCACCAATATGGTGGTATTTATGTTCACCACCTGCCGAATAAGCTACCGCTATACGTGATCATTTCCTTCGAGCTCGCTAACGAGTTGTCTGACGAATCTAGGTTTCAGAAAGATATCCATGATTCGCTAGCCGAGATTCGCGTCTTCGCCGGAAATGGTCTCTTCACAGCGGACCAGGATGATCCGGAGTGGGCACGTGCTCACAGGATATTGATGCTGGCCTTTACTCCCGTGGCATTAAAGGGAATGTACGAGGGGATGGCGGATATAGCTGACCAGTTAATGTACAAGTGGTCGCGAGTCCGGAATGATGCCAGGGTTGATCTACCCAGTGACTTCACACGTCTGACGTTGGATACTATCGCGCTGACATCGTTTAGTTACTGCTTCAATTCCTTCTATTCTGAGAAGCTTCACCCGTTCATCGGTGCGATGGCGGATGGTCTCGATGAGTCCGGGAAGCGTGCACACCTTCCGGATTTTGCGAAGAAGATGAATGTCCTTGCTGACCGTCGGTTCCATAACGATGTCACGGTGATGGAGGACCTCGTTGACTTCCTCATAGCTGAACGCAAACAAAACCCTTCTCCCGAAGGTGAAGAGGACGTTCTGGATCTTATGCTGTCTGCAAAAGACCCTTCGTCTGGAAAGGGACTTAGCGATCGGAATCTCCGGTACCAGTTGATTACCTTCTTGATCGCTGGTCACGAAACTACCTCAGGCCTTCTTAGTTTCACCCTATATGAGCTTTTGAAAAACCCTGATGTTATGGCAAAAGCTCGTGAAGTCGTTGATAATGTCCTCGATGGCCGGTTCCCGGAGTACGACGACATCAGAGATCTCGGCTACCTTGATCAAATATTGCGCGAAACGCTACGAAAGTATCCACCAGCGCCTGGGTATGCTTGAACCCACGGTCGTCGGAAAAGGATCTAAAGTGCTGCCGGAGGGTGTTCGAGTTGAACCCGGTGATGTTCTGTTCATAGAACTTAGCCTGTTGCACCGTGACCCAAGTGTCTGGCCAGAACCTGAAAAATTTGACCCAGATCGATTTAGCAGCGAACGTGCAACGGAAATCCCGCATAACGCATGGAAACCATTTGGGAACGGACAGCGTTCATGTATCGGCCGGTTCTTCGCCCTCCAGGAAGCCACTCTGACGTTGGCCCTGGCGCTCCAACACTTTGAATTCGAGTTTGAAGACCCGAATTATCAGCTTCATTTCCTTGATGGTCTGACCCGTAAACCAAAAGACTTCTTCGTGCATATCAAGCCGAGGGAGGGGCGACCCTACCTCGGTATGGTTGGTACTCCGAAAAAGCACCAAGATGAGAAGGTGGGTAACAGAAATCTTAGTCAGAGCCTTCAGCAGAAAGAGCCAAATGGTTACGGCCTAACCATTTTGTATGGGTCTAATGCTGGGACGAGTAAAAACTTTGCGCGCCAGCTAGCCACCTTCGGCCAGGCCCAAGGTTTCGATGTAGCTTTTAAGGAGCTAAATGAGGTAGTTGGGCAAAAGCTTCCTACCGATCAGCCAGTATTAATCTGTACAGCTTCATATGAGGGGCTTCCCACCGACAATGCGCGGAAGTTCGTTAATTGGCTCACCTCCACGGTTGATGCAGATCTTTCTGGCGTCAAATACGCTGTTCTTGGTGTTGGCAACAGTGAATGGGCAAATACATTCCAACGAATCCCAACCCTGAGCGATAAGCAGCTAGAAGCCTTGGGTGGAGAAAGAATTCTGGACTGCGGTGTGGCTGACGTCCGGTCGGATTATGCTGGTGCCTTCGAAGACTGGTCCCAAGAACTGTGGGACCGGATATCCACTTTGACCGGAGTTGACCTGGATGCAGGCGAGACTGGTGACCAGGTTTCTGTCTCTATGATTTCCGGAGACAGGAATACCATGCTTCGTGGGGTTTATACGACAGAAAGTGTGTCCCAGACCGGTGATTTCTGACCGCTGATCTGGGAAAACACGGAAAGTATATGCTCGGCGGGCATATATCTGC
>NZ_QFRA01000080.1 GCF_003243515.1 Corynebacterium kroppenstedtii | reverse complement strand
AGCCCTGACAACCGGAGCGACGGCGTCAACATATCGAGCCGATACATCCAGACTTTCCCTTGTGGCCACCGGGACGCTAATTGCAGTGACGATGCCAAGAACAAGGCGTCGCCGGCGAATCTCCCGCACTCCGCGCGGGTCCGGCCACCGCGGTAGAACTCTGCCAAAATCTCCGGGGCGCTCCCGCCGATGGACTGGGCCAGCCGACGAATGCGCGCGCGTTGGGCGCGGGTGGACATGCGCTCCCACCGCATGACCAGGTATTCATCGGCGTTCGTCCCGATCAGAAGCGGGATGTTCGCCGCCGGGGTGCCGTCGTCAAGAGGTTCTTCTCGACGTTCGTCGCTTCGTTCGTCGGGGGCAGTTGGTTGGGGAACAGCCAGAGGATGCCGAGCCATCAGGTCCCCGTCGACAGTGGGCGCGAAGGGGCCGGAAAACTCGAGGTACTCGTCGTTAATGACGTTCAGCCGTTCGGTCAGGTGCGCGAGTTCCATGGCCGAGATGCCGTTGAGGTCGGGGTTTTCGGCCCGCGCGCGATCTGCCCACCGGGCGGCGGCTGCGGGTGAATGGACCATGGCGACGGGCGGGGATTGCGCGATGGCTCCGGCGATGATCCCGCGGAGTTCCGGCACCGCGGTCAGCGCGGTCACCATGGCGCCGCCCGAGGACTCGCCCATGATCGTGATGCGCGCGGGGTCGCCGCCGAATGCCTCGGCATTGTCGTGGACCCACCGCACGGCCGTGACGAGGTCTGATAAGCCAGGGTTGGAATCTGCCCTGGTCGTGGACTTCGTGCCGACGACACTTGCCTCGTCGGCCGTGTAATTGAGCGACAGCTGCCCCAAGATTCCCACACGATAATTGACCGCGACGACCACCGCGTCCATGGCTTGCGCGAAATACTGCCCGGTCAGCAACGGTTCGTTGGCAGAGCCGTGAACGTTGGACCCCCCGTGGAAGTAGACGACGATCGGACGTCGGGCATCCCGATTAATCATGTGAGACTGGCCTTTGCCCGAGCGCCCTTCGCTCGACCGAGCAGCCGTATTCGGAACAACAACGTTGAGCCACAGGCAGTCCTCAGAGCCCACCC
>NZ_QFRA01000079.1 GCF_003243515.1 Corynebacterium kroppenstedtii | reverse complement strand
CCATGCGGGTCATAATGCGCATCGACATCACGACATAGCCGGAGTCGGTGAGCTCGATCCCCAGTTTGGGGTCGGGGTCGGTAATCGGGCCCATGCAGAACGGAACCACATACATGGTCCGGCCCTTCATCGATCCCTTAAAGTGCTCGCTCATTTCAGCGCGCATTTCGTCTGGGTCGCGCCAGTTGTTCGTCGGGCCGGCGCCATCTTCGGTCTTCGAGCAGATAAACGTCCGGGATTCAACGCGAGCAACGTCGGCGGGGTCTGATGAGGCTAAGTACGAATTGGGGCGCTTCTCCTCATTGAGCTTGACGAGGGTCCCCTTGTCGACGAGGTCCTTTGCAAGTGCTTCCCACTCCTCGTCCGAGCCGTCGCAGAAAACGACTTTATCCGGCTGACACAGTTCAGCGCACTCCGCGATCCAATTAAGCATGTCTTGGTTTGTCGTTGGGGCATTGCCTTCGAGCCCCGGGATCGTAGGTGCTGACATAGGATTTTCTCCTCACATCGATGTACAGTGCCGGTCGCCCGCGCGGTCTGTTCGCGCTCCCGGCTTCTGGTACCACTGTAACCGGAAGCAGGGGAAAAAGAGGCTCTTTACCCCAATTCGTGTAGCGACGAATTTCACATTTTGGGGGGTATTTTTCACCCGTTTAATCACGCCTGTTTTCGCGGTTTGATTTACTTGTTTTCCCGGGTATTTCCGACACTCACTCCGGCGTCAATCCCAACTACCACGCTCGATACATTCCCACCGACCCCGAGTCCACGTGTCTAAACACTGCTTTGATCTGGACGATCTCTTATCACCTGTCACCAACCCGCGATCTCGGTTTGTTTCATCACGGGAAGAATCCTCCTCCCCACCCGCTGTGCTGTGACTCTTCTCACTGCGACTAGTGAGGTGGGTGACAGCCCCACCCAAGGAATGTACTTGATAAGAAATTTCATTGTTGGAGCCGTGGGGCCCACGTGTCGACGATCCTCTCTCTAAATCGTGCTCCTGAGCAGCACGCCCTTCATCCACTTCCCCACCGGAACTCATCGCCCACGAGGCATATCCCCCATCAAACCGGACGGTCGTCACCCGGTCG
>NZ_QFRA01000025.1 GCF_003243515.1 Corynebacterium kroppenstedtii | reverse complement strand
TTCTTCTCCGCCTGAGCCTTGACGTCCTTAGCTTCCTTCTTCAGGTCTTCCGCCTTATCCTGAGCGGCTTTCTTAACCTCGTCGGCCTTGTCGTCGGCGCGGGAAGCGGCGTCTTTGGCATCAGCTTTAGCCTGCTCGGCTTTATCCGCAGCCCGATCGGCAACGTCGGAAGCAGCAGCCTTGAGGTCTTCCGCCTTGTACTTGGCGGCGTCCTTCAGCTCCTCAGCCTTGCTCTGAGCAGCTTTCTTAACCTCGTCGGTCTTCTCCTTGGCCTGGTCGGCCTTCTCAGCCGCCGCGGCCTGAGCGTCGTCCTTAGCGTCGGCTGCCTTCTCCTTGGCATCCTCCACTTTGTCCTCTTTGCTGTCGGCAGAGGAGTCCGATGTCGGGGTCTCCGTCTTGTACACCAAGCGGGGCTCGTCGTTGTTCTTCGGCGGTTCCGTCGATACGTTCTTGGAGGACCGGGACTTGTACGTTGCCCACCCGCCGGCAACGAGTGCAACGAACAGGACGATAAATAAAGGCTTCTTGCTGTGCTTCGTCTTCTTCCCGGTTGCTTGATCCAGTGAATCGGTCACGGAGTCGGGGAGACGATCGCTGACGGAATCAGGCAGGTTGTTTGACGCAGCGGCTGCAACATTGCTGGCGGTCTCCGCAGCTTTGTCCCTCACATCGGACGCGGTGTCCTGGGCCTTTCCAGCGAACTCGCTAGCTTTATCCGAAGCCTTGTCCGCGAAATCGCTGGCCTTATCAGTGGCCTTTTCCGCAAACTCCGCGGCCTTCTTCTGGAAAGCCTCAGCGCGCTTCTGAAGAGCATCGGCCTTCTTAGCGTTCTGCTTCCGAGCCTTGGAGGCCTTCTTATCCGCCTTCTTCTGAACTTTCTTAGCTTTCTTTTCTGCCTTGGCGCGGGCTTTATTTAACTTCTTTCCAGCTTTATCCGCTTTGTCGGAAGCAAGGTCATAAGCGCGTTCGCTCTCTTCGCGAATGCGATCAACGACAGCCACGGCAGTGGGATTTGCTGAAGCGCGCAGCTGCTCCAGAGTGGACTTCTTCTTTGACATGGCCGAATTCTCCTTGGATGAGCTTTGGGAGGACGCTTTCTTGTCCTTCTTCCCCTTAGCCTCGGAGGAATTATCAGAGGACGAATCGTTGGCTTTCTTATCTACCTTACCGTTATCGCCCTGACCACGCGGTTTCCCGGGGTTAGATTCCTTCGCTTTTGCGTATTCAACAAGGCGCTCGACGGGGTCGAAGTCGCGAGCTTCCTTATTGTCTTTTCGCTGTTTACGGGCATCGGAGAGGTTGCGTGCCGCGCGCAAAAACATGGTTGTGTCCGACGAGTTCATGGTTCTTCCTTAGAGGTTCCTTACCGGTTTCTTGGTCAGAGGCGGATCTTTATAACGCGTCTTTTACTACTGTAGTGGGGTGAGGGGGCGGTTCGTCTAGTAACTACGTACAATGAGTGTCGTGAGTACGCAGAAGACAGCAACCGCGATTTTGCACACTAATCGTGGCGATATTTCTATCGACCTCTTCGGTAATCATGCTCCCCAGACCGTCGACAATTTTGTCGGGTTGGCTAAGGGCACGAAGGATTACTCGGAGCGCAATGCTTCGGGTGGAGAAGAGGGCCCGTTCTATGATGACGCAATTTTCCACCGCGTCATCGACGGTTTCATGATCCAGGGTGGGGATCCGACGGGAACAGGCCGTGGTGGCCCCGGTTACCGATTTGGTGACGAATTCCACCCTGAACTGCAGTTTGACCGTCCGTACCTGTTGGCCATGGCGAACGCCGGCCCGGGTACCAACGGTTCCCAGTTCTTTATCACCGTCGCCCCGACGCCGCACTTGAACAACCACCACACCATTTTTGGTGAGGTCACCGATGTGGATTCTCAGAAGGTTGTCGACACGATCGCGGAAACAAAGACAGATCGCTTCGACCGTCCGCTGGATGACATCGTGATTGATTCCGTGGAGATCGTCGAGGACTAGTTCAAGCCCTCGCCTAGAGTGAGCCGTCGGCTGTGTGTCGTCGGCAATCTATTTAGTACCGACGATTGACGACGATTGGCGACGAGTAACGCGGCGGCCGTGCCAGTACCGGCAGCGTTCCGGTACGTGTACTGCGTTGGTACGTGTAACGTGTGATGACGTGCTGACACGGGCGATTCGCCAAACCCCTGTGACCTCGGGCGCGCTGATTGCCTGCATCGTTGTGTACCTGGTGACCGTTGTGCAATCTGGGTCCCTGGAGGGCAACACGCATGAATCGTCTTTGGCGGCGTCCTGGTGGCTGTATCTACCCGCGCTGACGCCCGACAACGAAGCCCTCCTCCGTGGTCTGACTTTCAGTTTTCTCCACTCCGGTTTGACGCATCTCCTGTTCAATGGGGTGATGCTGTGGGTGTTCGGGGTTGGCATCGATCGCACCTATGGTTCGCTGGCGATGGCGATCATTTTTGCGGGCACAAGCTACGGGTCAGCCGCCATGATTCAATGGCGCGACCCCTTGTCCCTCACCGTGGGGGCATCGGGGGTAATCTATGGCCTGATGGCCGTTGCCGCAGGCATGTATCTGAACAATAAACCGCAGATGAGGGCGCTTATCGTCCTCATTGTGGTGAATTTGGGGTATTCACTAATCACTCCGGGCATCTCCTTGTGGGGGCATATTGGGGGATTGCTGACGGGTGCCCTGATGGCCGTTGCGATCTACGGAGCACAGATTGTGACCGGCGTTCGCGGGCCAGGCCGACGCGTGGGACGGTTCGTCGCTGCTGGTCTAGGCACTGCGGGCATGGCGCACGGTGTTGGTTCGATGTCGAGTGGCATCTCATTGCTCGGTGGTGCTGGAGGCGCCATGATGGGTGCCGGTGGATCGCAGCGAAGGCTTATCGCGCGACTGTCAGCGTCGGTAGCTGTGTTTGTGGTCGCGTGCGGAGCGATGGTGGTTTACATCGCACAGGTTCACTCCGCACTGGGGGTATAAATTCTCGAATTGGGTGTATTTCCCGACGAAAATCGGCATCTGGGCTACCAAAAGGCGAGGATGGGGTCTACAGTTGTTGTGTACAAGACGATGAGGAACCCGGTGAGAATCCGGGGCGGTCGCGCCACTGTGACTTCGTTAGCGGTTGGGCAGTACGCCTGGTCAACCTGGTCAACCTGGTCGTTCCAGGAAGGGACAGCCCGATTATTGGATCTGCTGGGGTGAAAACCCTAGGTTGAGATTGAGCTTAACGAAGCAGCCAGATACTCGCGTTTTGTATTTACTTTCTTTGTTACGCGTCATATCAAAAGGAGTTGCTGCTGTTGGCTAAACTATATTCGTTTCTCTTGTGAAAGTAGGCGGAGTTTAACTCACGCCCATCACAAATTCTCAAACTAGGAAAATTCTTTTCTTCTAGTGTTGTTACTCCATAACGAAACGCCCAGGCAGGCGCGTGGTCTCGTATGCCAGGGCGTTTCTTCACTTTCATAATTGAGGTCTACACTCGCGTAGGAATACGCACTGTTTATTTTCCAGAAGAGGAAGTATTTGTGAAGTATTTGTTATGACCGATTCATAACTTCATGCCGCTCAGCCAGCATCATCTCGGACGTCGGCACGCGCGCTCGCAGAAGCGATCGACGTTCCTTCATCTTCGCCAAGCTGTGGGCAGAGCCCATCATCAGCCGGGCAATCGACTACGAGGAAGGGCGTGACGAGGCGCAAGACGCGCTCGATAAAGCCGCTGGTATCGCCACTGGTGGCGATGAAACCGAACTGTTCAGCCGCACAATTCAATCGACCGTGGGTATCGGTACTGGCATGGTCCTGATGGGGCTTGCCTTGGGCTTGCTGTACGCGGTGGTGTTCAGCCTGTACCTCCGGTACGCCAAGCCGACCAACATTCGCGCCGCTGCTATCGGTGTTGCAGCCGCCATGTTCGCCTGCCTGTACATCGTTCCCTGCTTGAAGTACCCGTCGAATCCGCCCGCCGTCGGTAACCTGGACACAATTAAACAGCGGACGTGGCTCTTCCTCACGATGATTATCGCGTCGGTGATCGTCATGATTGGGGTTGTTTTCCTGCACAAGGTTTTGTCCGCGCGCATGGATTCATGGGTTGCTTTCCTGATTTCAGCCGTGGTTTTCGCGGTCATTATGTACGCGTTTAGCCGGTTGCTGCCGTCGTTGGGACATTTGCATGCCGACATCGACGAGTTCGGCCGGCACAATTCTGAGACGCCTCGTCCGCTGACAGACCTGGACGGGAAGATCGTCTATCCAGGGTTCCCTGCCGATGACCTGTACTATTTCCGCGTCTACTCATTCATGGCCCAGTGCATCTTCTGGGGTGTGATCGGATTTGGCACTGCCTTAGTGTCCAAGAAGGCCATTCATAAAGCCGCTGTTCAGGCTGAGAAGGAAAAAGTCGTGGCCTAAATTCTGTCCCTATAATCGCTTATGCGTAGGGACAGCTTGGATTTCGGGTCATAGGGGAACGCCCGCTTCTCCATGTCGATCAAAGACTCGGCCGACCGATGTATCATCTGACCGCCGCCGATATGATGAAACCACTTACCGGTAAAATGACTGGCGTTACACCGACTGCCAAGTTGATGTCGGGGCGTACGGTCGGCGGCAGAGTTCGAATGAGGATTATTCGTGAGTGTCAGGTGTGAGGGGGTCCCAGAAGTGAAGAAGTTTAGTGTGTGAGTCGGGGTAGATTCTCACCGAGGCTGAGATCGCTTAATGGTTTGGTATTGGGTGTGCCCGCTGTCTTCTTATCGCAACGGTACGCCCATCCCCACTGTTGACGCTTTATCAAAGTGTCAACAGTGTTCTTTTTACTCCTCTATGAGAGGAGTAAATCTGTAGCGAGTGCCGCTCATATAAATAACACGAAAACTGTCAAGGTCATTACCATTGTCTCTAAATTTTTCACTACACGAAAGAGCACTTAACGGATAACTGGCAACACAGACCACGGTGTAGTTCTTTCCCGTTGTCGGGCTTGTTTGCGTGAAGTCAGCGCGGAATAGAGAGGTCCCAGACGGGCTATTTTGCTCGTGGTATCTCTGTTTCATCGCTGATGTGAATATAGCCCCGGCAAAACCACAGGATGTCTTTTCGTCCGCCTCGATCTCATCGCCATCGTAGGTGGTCCCACAATAGCCACCGACCTAATCAGGATTGGTAATGTGATTGCCCGACCCGCTGGATACATCCTGACTGGCCTGCACGTCCGAGTCGCCACCAGTATTACTGTCAGCACTGGGGGTAGTTTCTCCTCCCGCATCAAGGGACGGGCGAAGAGCCGTATGACTACTGGATCCATCACTAGGACTTATCGACGATGAGGTTGACGACGTCGTCGCTTGGGATGGTCTATCACCGTGATGGGCACACCCAACCGCACCACATCCGACTATGGGAATAACGCCAAGTAGTGCCAGGCTTGCCCTCGTCTTCATCCGTGTCACCATGGTGTTTATCCTCTCGTGCACAACAGACCATCACGATTGCCTACTATGTACACACTCGCCGACTCCCTACGCTGCTTCAGCATATCTGTTGTGTATACCCTGGCGGAGGCTTTGCCTTTAATCGTTCCCTCCTTGAGAATGAAGATGCCCCATCAGCACGAAAGACTCCAAGGCTCTGGCACACCGCCTTTTACGAATTCTCGTGTATCCACGAAAGGCGGTCTCGTTGCGAGATAATTTCAGTGGGAGAATCTCAGCATGAGGCGTTTTCACCGGCAAAGCCCCACCACCATCCACGTAGTACGGCTTATTGTTGTCTCGGCCCCACCCGTGAGCACACATCTGCCGCGGTTCGCGTCGTCAGAAGACACAATTCGGTGGGCAGATTATCGCCACAGGCTGCGTCGTTACGAGGAATTTAGTGATATCAACGATGCCGGTTCGTGTGCGGTAGACGCGGACGGACTTACCCATGCACGCGTTTTTGTCGGCAATCCGGGCCCGTGGGATGTGGGGGAGTGGGCGGGAAAACCTTTGCCTCTCGTGTCGCCAATGAAGATTGCGCAGTGGAGGAAAAACGCGGACTACGACGGGCATGGCGGGGAATCCCTACGCACCTATATCGACTGCGTGGCGAAGTGGGCTGACGAGCTAGAACCAGGGGAATACGTCACGGTCAGCGACCAATCATTGGGGCGTGCACTACTCGTCCATGCCCTGGACGCTCCGCCCGACGCCTTTTGGCGCTGCGGTATTCCCCCCGAGTGGCAGATGCGATTCCACCGTCGGCGCAGCGGCGACAAAGAAATGTGGACCCTTCGCGGCCTGGCCCCCATCGATCCGTCGTCTGGAATGTTGCGATAAGTCCGGTAGAACCCGTTAGGCAGTTGTGCCTATTTCCATCCCATAGTCATTAAAAGTCCGACGATGAAGAGCCCGAAACCGATGGCGTAGTTCCATGCATTGAGGTCCTGCATGAACGGGATTTGCGGTCCAGCGATGTAGTTGACCACCAGCCATAGAAGCCCAGCAATGATGAAGCCGAACATGATGATGCGGTACCACAGCGGGGTGGCCGCATTGTTGAGCTTGACGGGGGTACGGGTGGACGTCGATGACGACGCGGGCCTCGACTCTGGGGATTCAGTTACCTTTGACTTCGGCATATCAACCTTTCTGACTCCGCGTGGCAGCGCATGAATGATGGTGTTGTCTGCCATGCAAGGTTAAGGGCAGCGCATACATCGGCGGTATGTGGCCCTGTTACACGATGTCGTGGACTCCGACATAACAGCTTTAGCGTCACCATAATACGGTAATGCTGGTGAAACCACTGACACGGTGCCGGTAGAGCGGCGATATGACGACGATTGATAAGCCCCGCGATGCCGTAACCGTCGTCAATCGTCGTCGCGTCTACCGCGAATGATCATCAATCGGCAGGTGAATTTTTTTCACCGGCCCCCACACAGCGGCTGGTTCATGGCCACGTATCCAGTTGCGCACGTCGTCGGAAGACAATGCTAGCAGGGCAATAATGGTCGCTGTTGTGAGCAGCAAGTTGTTGTGACCAGCGGCGATCATGCGCATCCCATTGCGATCAAGGATCGAAATCACGATGGCAATGGTGAGGAACAGCATCAGCGCGTCGCGCGCGTGAGTGAATCCGCCGAGTGTGAGTAGAACCAGAATCAGGGTTCCCAACGTTAGTAAACCGACGTACCACTGCGTTGCGACGTAGGCGGTGTGGTGGCTGAAACCCATGTCCTGCAAGGTGCCAGGGATAAATCGATGCTGATCCGCTTTGTATAGCAGGACGACGCTTTGCCACGCGACGACGAGGAAGAGCATCCCCATGGACAACATCAGGTTCGGTGGACGTGGTGTGCGTTGCGCATTCTTCGGACGTCGGGAGGCTCGTTCCTCATCGGAAATATCGTCGTCGTAGTGCGTGGATGCCCGGCCTGTGTAGCGCGTCCCGTTAATTGTCGAGTCCACGTTGTCCGAGCCACGTGCCGTGAGTGGCTCAGCATCGCTGCTTTCCTCGTCGGCGTTTTCTTCTACGCCGGTTTCTTCGGCATCACCGGCGGTCTCCGTCGTTTCCGACGGTGCGTCGGCTGCGGTGGTTTCCGACGGGGCGTCGCTCTCGGTGGTGGCCGCCTCGATGTCGTCGGGCAGCTTCTCGGGCGTTTCATCCGCACTAGCACCGTCGTGATCAGCTGAACCCGAGCGCAACCCGACCCGACTGACGTCGACAATCGGAAGATCCCCGTCGGTGTGTATTTTGTCGCCGCCGCCGTTGACGTGGTGATAGCCCGTCGAGAAATCCTCAATCATGGATACCGAACTCTCGGGGACATAAGAACGAACGGTCGATACGACGTGGTTGCGTTCTCTATCAATATCGGCAGCAATGCGATGGGTTACTTGTAAGGTGAAAAAACTAACGCCGACGGCCGTGTCATAACTGGCAGAGCCCACCCAGTCCACGCGGTGGCCACCGGGGAGCGGCCAGTCTTTGGGGCATCGCCAGAGCCGAATGTGGTGGCGTCGGGAAGGAGAACCATCCACTTCCTGCTGGTAGGCGAGGTCTTGCTCACGATCGAAGAGGATCAGCGGACTCACCGGCGCCGCTGGATAGGAAGCCCGAGTAATGGAACTCCAAACAATCTTTGCCGACGACCGAAACGTCACCGGATCTGCCAACGTCCAGCCCGCTTCAGTCATCGAGCGGTGGAGCTGCTCGGCAGTCCCGTCGAACGCGATATTAACCGGATCACCCAAAAGCCCATCCGAAGTCCGAGTGCGTCCGGTGAAGTAATTGGGGACGTAAATTCGCGTCAAAATTCGGTGAAGCCGGGGGAGAGTGAGATAAGCAATCACACCCCACGCAGGAATGATCAACAACAAACGAAAATCTAAAACAAAACTAAGTTTGAAGTATTCCCCCGCTAACCAAATGGCAGCTAAACCCGCCAGCAGGAAGAATGTGTTATCGATCCGCCTTTCCCGCGGTGTGCGGGAAGACAACTTGCGCAACGACGTCAAATCACTGGCATGCGACCACATCGACGACAAAGATGGCATAGCCATACCCTAGTAAAACCACGTGCGCTCCGTAATAATCAACCGCGTCGGAACCGCAAATCTGCCGCATGTTCGCCGCTTCTCCATCGCATGGGAACCGCAAATCCCCCGCGTAGGAATCAGACACGCAGAAAACAGCGGGTGTATATGAATTGCTCCCGAACGTGATTGAAGATAAGCACAATGCCTGTTTCCGGCGCCTAACGACCCCGGAACGGGGTGCCGTCGTCGTATAAAAACAGCAACGCACCGTCGCAAACCTGAATACTTACGACGAGAAAGGACGCGACGTCCCCCTCGAAGTTGGGTTAATCACTGTTCAAGTCCAAGAGTGCGGTAAGTCACGACGGTGAGCTGTGGTGCAACAGCCAACAAATCGGCTTAGCGTAGTGGCCATGACCACGCGAAAAATTGGAGTGACCGAACTGGCTCTGCGTGATGCTCACCAGAGCCTCATGGCAACACGCATGGCCCTCGAAGACATGGTCGATGCCTGTGAGGATATAGATAAAGCCGGGTACTGGAGCGTGGAATGCTGGGGCGGCGCAACCTTCGACGTCTGCATCCGCTTCCTCAACGAAGACCCGTGGGAGAGACTGCGCACCTTCCGCAAGCTCATGCCCAACTCATGCCTTCAGATGCTGCTTCGTGGCCAGAACCTTTTGGGATACCGTCACTACGAGGACGGCGTCGTCGATAAGTTCGTTGAAAAATCCGCTGAAAACGGCATGGACGTCTTCAGGGTTTTCGACGTGCTCAACGACCCCCGCAACCTCGAGCACGCTATGCAGGCTGTGAAGAAAGTGGGCAAGCACGCGCAGGGCACCATTTGCTACACTGTGTCCCCGCTACACGACGTGCAGGGCTACATTGATCTAGCAGGGCGTTTGCTGGATATGGGCGCGGATTCGATCGCGCTCAAGGACATGGCCGCGCTGCTCAAACCGCAGCCCGCCTACGACATCATTCGTGGCATCAAGGACACCTACGGCGAAGATACGCAGATCAACGTCCACTGCCACTCCACCACCGGCGTCACGATGGTCACCCTTATGAAGGCCATTGAAGCCGGTGCGGATGTCGTCGACACCGCCATTTCCTCCATGTCCCTCGGACCAGGGCATAACCCCACCGAATCTCTCGTCGAAATGCTCGAAGGAACCGACTACGAGACCGGGCTTGACATGGATCGGCTCATTAACATCCGCGACCACTTCAAGACAGTGCGCCCGAAGTACGCGGAATTCGAGTCCAAGACACTGGTAAACACCAATATTTTCCAATCGCAGATTCCGGGCGGAATGCTCTCCAACATGGAATCGCAGCTCAAAGCCCAGGGCGCGGGCGACCGTATCGACGAGGTTATGAAAGAAGTCCCCGTCGTTCGGAAAGCTGCCGGATACCCGTCTTTGGTGACGCCATCGTCCCAGATCGTCGGCACTCAGGCTGTGTTCAATGTGCTGATGGGCCGCTACAAAGTGCTTACGGCTGAATTCGCCGACCTCCTCCTCGGATACTACGGTGAAGCCCCAGGTGAGAGGGATAAAAACCTCATCGAGCAAGCCAAGAAGCAAACCGGCAAAGAGCCCATCACCGAGCGCCCCGCTGACCTCCTTGAGTCCGAATGGGACAACCTCGTTGAGGAAGCTGACAAACTCGACGGCACCGACGGGTCCGACGAAGACGTCCTCACCAACGCCCTGTTCCCCCAGGTCGCGCCGGGGTTCTTCAAGACTCGCCCCGACGGCCCGAAGAACGTCGGCAAGACCAAGGAACAGCTCGAGCGCGAAGAGGCGAAGGCCTCCGGCGACGCCACTGCCATCCGCGAACCGATTACGTACAAAGTCACCACCGGCGGCCGCAGCCACACTTTCTCCGTGGAACCCGCATAAACCAGTTGATCACCGCGAAAGACAGCAGAAACGGAGCAAATAAATGAGTGAGCAACCTCACGATCCCAGCATGCCTGAGCGCCTCGAACAGCTGGAAGAAGAAAAAGAACCGCATCCGCCTCGGCGGCGGACAGGCACGCCTGGACAAGCAACACGACCGCGGCAAGATGACCGCCCGCGAGCGCATCACCAAGCTTGTCGACGAAGACACGTTCCAGGAAACTGGAATGTTCGCCAAGCACCGGACCACTCACTTCGGCATGGACAAGGCCGATGCCCCCGCCGACGGCGTCGTCACCGGATCCGGTGCGGTCTACGGACGGCCAGTGCACATCGCGTCCCAGGACTTCAGCGTCATGGGTGGGTCAGCTGGCGAAATGCAGTCCAACAAAGTGGTCGCCATGATGAAGGCGTCCGCGACCACCGGCACCCCCTTCGTCTGCATCAACGACTCCGGCGGAGCTCGTGTCCAGGAGGGCATCGACTCCCTCTCCGGATACGGCCGCGTGTTCTACAACAACGTGCTGCTCTCTGGGCTCGTACCGCAGGTCTCTATCATCGCCAGCCCTTGCGCTGGTGGTGCCGCCTACTCGCCGGCACTGACGGACTTCATCATCCAGACCCGCAAGGCCAACATGTTTATCACCGGCCCCAAGGTCATCGAGTCCGTGACCGGCGAAAAAGTCACCGCTGACGAACTCGGTGGTGCCGATGCTCACATGAGCACAGCGGGTAACATTCACTTCGTCGCCGACGATGACGAGCAAGCCATCCTGATCGCGCAGAAGCTCCTGAGCTTCCTGCCGCAGAACAACACCGAAGAGCCACCCATCGTCGATCCGGACGAGGTTGTCGAACCCGACGAATCCCTCCGCGACATCGTCCCCGTCGATGGCCGTAAGGGATACGACGTCCGCGATATCATCCGCAAGATCGTCGACTACGGCGACTTCCTCGAGGTCCAGGCCGGATACGCCCAAAACCTTGTGGTCGGTTTTGCCCGCGTCGTTGGCCGGACAGTCGGCATCGTCGCCAACCAGTCGCAAGTGATGTCGGGTGTTCTGGACATCAACTCGTTGGACAAAGGCGCAAGCTTCGTCCGCTTCTGCGACTCCTTCAACATTCCGCTGCTCACCCTCGTCGACGTCCCCGGCTTCATGCCAGGCGTCGCACAAGAGCATGGCGGATCGTACCTGGCCATGTGCTCCAAGGACCTGGGCGCAGACCGCGTCTGGGCATGGCCCACCGCTGAAATTGCGGTCATGGGTGCCGACGGAGCCGTGAACGTCGTGTTCCGTAAGGAAATCAAGAAAGCCCAGGAAGAGGGTGGCGACGAAGCAGCCGCAGCCAAGAAGAGCGAACTCGTCCAGCTCTACAAAGACACCTTCTCGACGCCATACATGGCGGCGTCCCGAGGCCTCGTCGATGACATCATCGACCCCGCGGACACACGTCGCGAAGTTGCCCTGGCCCTGGAGCTGCTGACCAACAAGCGTGAGAACCGGCCGTCCAAGAAGCACGGCCTGGCCCCCAACTGATCGGAGAAGCATGAATACAGACAATGCATCCTCTGCTGAACTCAGTCAGTTGTTGGCTCGCCTGTCCAACCAGGTGGAGAAGCTCTCCCGCAACGTCACCAAGCTAGAAAACGAAGTTGCGGCACTGAAGCAACGCTCTGACGAGGAAATTCCTGAAGATGTCTTGATTGCGATCAGTGCGGCCGTATCCGCCTACATGGGTAACCGCGGAACCGTGCGCGCAGTTCACTTCTTGCGCCATCGCAGCTGGTCACAGCAAGGTCGGCAGGCAGTTCAGCACAAGGCGAAATGGCAATAAGCCACGAATAGAAGGAACCCGAAAGAATGAAACTGACAGTTACCGTCAACGGCGTCCCCTATTCCGTGGACGTAGAAGTTGAACACGAAGAACGCCCCACACTCGGCACCATCATCACTGGTGGCAACAGCAACGGGCCAACCCCCACCGCGCCGACCACGTCATCTGTCCAGGGGGTCAGCGCCAATTCGGTCACGGCACCCCTGGCTGGTTCCGTCAGCAAAGTGCTTGTTGAGGAAGGCCAAGCCATCACGGCCGGCGAAGTGATCGTCGTTCTTGAAGCCATGAAGATGGAAACCGAAATTACAGCCCCCAACGACGGCACCGTCACCGCGCTTCACGTGCAGCCTGGCGACGCCGTTCAGGGTGGGCAGTCTCTGCTGGAGATCGGGGACTAAAACCTGCATCTCGGCTGGCACTGCTGCCTCGCTTGGCCCCGGCTGCCGGAACGTTGCGCCACCTGCTTAGGTACCGAAATGGTCACAAGTTCGTAGGAAATGTCTGGCAACCACCAGTGGTGCGAAATCCGTAGTAAAGTGTCATGGTGTTAGGCGATGTGTACACGAGCGTGCCATCACTGTCGTCCGCCTGCGGGAGTTATCCACGCAGACAACTGGCGACGGTGGCCACGTCGCGATATCACAACCCCACTCTTATGAGCGCGGGTTACCCGACATGGATGCCGCTCATTGCGTCGCAAAGCTAGAACAGAAGGAGAAGCCTATGGGTATTTCTGACGACATTAAGAACAAGGCAGACGAATTTGGCGGAAAGGCCAAAGAAGCTGCCGGTGACGTTACTGACAACAAAGAGCTCAAGGCTGAAGGCAAAGGCGATCAGGCCGAGTCCAAGATCAAGCAGGGCATCGAGGACCTGAAAGACAAGGCCTCCGAGTTCCTCAACAAAGACAAGTAAGTCGGGGACTTACCCTTTGAGGTCCTAACCGATTTCAGAGCCGGGTTATGAGCGCAGATGCGCTGGTAACCCGGTTTTTCTAATACCCACTATCGTGGTCCCCATGAACCACCGGAGCACATCCACGCCCGCCGACGAACCCGCTGAATGTCGCGACGAACGCGGCGACCGGACCTATCGGACACAACGTTTCTCCACACCATTCGGCAATATGGACGTCACCATCAATGACCACGCCATCGTGGCATCGCACTACATCATGGATCCGGGCACCACAGATCCTGACATCACTGATCCCGCTGCTACGTCGGACATGAGTGAAGCCCAACGCCACCTCTTTACACAGATCGGTGAGCAGCTCGACGAGTACTTCAGCGGAACAAGGCAGGAGTTTACCCTTCCGCTCGACGTCGAGGATGATCCCACCGAGTTCACGAAGTCTGTGCGTGAAGAGATGGCCCAGATTTCGCCCGGTGACGTGCTCACATACGGCGAGTTGGCAGAAGCTGTTGGTCGGCCGCGAGCAGCGCGCGCAGTCGGATCTGTATGCAGAACAAACCCCATCCAGCTCTTCATTCCCTGCCACCGGGTCGTCGCAGCCGGGGGTTCTCTCGGCGGGTATATGGGAGGGGCTCGCGGGCTCGTCCTCAAACAACAGCTACTCGAAAGGGAAGGCGTCCCCTTTACGGTCAATGGGAAGGTCGACTTCCAGGAACTCGGTCGTCGGCAAGAAACGCAGTTTCACTGACCAATCATAGGTACGCGCCAACGACTGGTAGTCTCACAAGGAAATCACAGGATATTAGAGGGCAATTCTATGGCTACAGGTTCAGGGCGGGTGCAAGATAAGACTGTGTTCGCCACGTTTATCAAAAGATTCCCGCCGTTTTTTGGCACCTTGCTCGCTGTGTATTCCTTTATCGCGCTTCTGTTCAGCGCGGTCAGGCCGTTCCGGCATCAGCTGCAGAGCATCCGGGAATTCTTTGACTACGTGATCCTCCCCATGCCAGAGGTGTCAATATCATGGGCCCTCGCCCTGGGCCTGCTGGCAGGAGCGATTCTCGCCCGCAAACGCTTGGCTTGGTGGGTCAGCGTAATTCTCCTCGTGATCCTGAACATCGAGAACATCCTGCTCTTCGTGCTGGGGGTCAACGGCTACGACACCGGCAGCACAATCACGACGGTTGAGCTCAACGTGGGATTCATCGTCCAGGCAGTGATGCTCATCGGTCTCCTGGTTACCCGCTCCGCCTTCCCAGCGCGAACACGGCACGCGGCGATTAGAAAGGCCTTCGCGGTCTATGTCATCGGAGAAGGCCTGGTCACCGCTAGCGGATGGTTACTCGTCGAGCTTTTCCCTCATACTTTGTCTCGTGGTAACCGTCTGCAATGGGTTCTCAACAAGTCCTTTGCCTTCTCGTTGGTCGACCAAAAGTTCTTCGGCGGCCACCCCGAATGGATCGTGTCATTTGTCATCACCCTGGCCAGCGCGATCGTCTTCCTCCTGTCCGTGTGGACCCTGTTCCGCAGCCAGCGCGACAATAACGCTTTTACTCCCGACGACGAGACAGCCATTCGCGCCATGATCGCCCGGTGGGGAGAGGACGATTCCCTGGCATACTTCGCGACGCGACGCGACAAATCTGTCATTTATTCACCCGATGGGCGGGCCGCGGTCACGTACCGCGTCGAACTGGGAGTATGTATCGCGTCGGGAGATCCCATCGGCAACCCCGCTGCCTGGGATCAAGCCGTGGACGCGTGGCTTCACCAGGCCGTGATGTATGGGTGGACCCCGGCCGTGATGGGGGCATCCGACAGGGGCGCGCACTGCTATTCATCCCACGGATTGCAGACCCTCCGTCTGGGCGACGAAGCCATCATCTACACCGACAGCTTCTCACTGAGCCAGCCCGAGTTTAAAGCAGTGCGTCAGGCCGTCGCCCGGGCGCGACGAGCAGGCGTGACCGTGCGGATCCGTCGCCACGGAGAACTCACCGATGAAGAGATGGCCAGCGTTCAGCGCGACGCCGACGCATGGCGTGACACCAACAACGAGCGCGGCTTCTCTATGGCACTTTCGCGGCTGGGGGATCCGGCCGATTCCAATAACCTCCTGGTCGAAGCCATCCAAGACGCCCACCATTCACCCACCGGCGTAGCCCGACGCGTCGGCGAGCTCTCCTTCTCCCCGTGGGGGCGGACCGGAGTGTCGCTGGACCTCATGCGTCGATCACCCGACTCACCCAATGGCACCGTAGAAATCATGGTGTCGGAACTCTGCAACGCCGGGTTAGACGTCGGAGTAACACGAATCTCGCTGAACTTCGCCATGTTCCGCCAGGTCTTTGCGACGGCCCACGAGCTCGGCACCGGTCCCGTCATGCGCCTGTGGAGGAGCCTCCTGGTCTTCCTGTCGCGATGGTGGCAGATGGAAGCGCTCTACCGATCCAACGAAAAATACAACCCCACCTGGGCGCCCCGGTACATCTGCTTCAAAGACAACCGCGCCATCGCCCGCGTCGGATTGGTCTCCGGCATCGTTGAAGGGTTCGTGCCCGCGCCCCTGTCGCGACGCAAACCCCCACTGACCCCCGTCGGATCCGTGAAACGAGAAGGCGCCGCCGAAGCGCTCGAGCTCGCACCCCGCCTCATGGAGGAAGCTCGCGCCGGGCGTGTAGTGCACCACCGTCGCTCGGAACAAGTGAAAGTGCGCCTGGAAAAAGCACAGCGTTTGCGCGATGAAGGGGTGAGCCCGTGGCCCACTGCTATCCGCCCGACGCATACCTGTGCGCAGATCGCCGGCATGGATGACGGTGTTGCCGCCTCCATTTCCGGCCGTATCATTGCCCGGCGCGACTTCGGGGGCGTCATGTTCCTCCAGCTCCATGACTGGTCAGGCGACACACAGGTGATCGTCGAACAAGCTCGGTGCAGCGATTATGAAGCCTGGCGCAAGGATCTTGACCTTGCCGACATTATTCGCGTTGAGGGCGAAAAGGGTGTCTCGCGGAAGGGTGAGCCGTCGCTTCTGGCCGACCGTATCCGGTTTGAAGCGAAATCCCTGCACCCGCTGCCCAACAAAACTGATGGGCTTACCGACCCTGAAGCGCGGGTGCGGTCCCGGCACATCGACCTGACCGTTAATGCTGAGTCGCGCCGGGCGTTGACGGCGAGGTCCGCGGTGCTGCACTCGATGCGGTGCGACCTGCATAGTTCGGGGTATTTGGAGGCAGAAACTCCCATTTTGCAACCTATTCATGGTGGCGCGAATGCGCGGCCGTTTATTACGCACATCAACGCGTACAACATGAATTTGTATCTGCGCATTGCCCCCGAGCTGTTCTTGAAGCGGCTCATGTGTGGCGGAGTGGATCGTGTCTTTGAACTGGGCCGCGAGTTTCGCAACGAAGGCGTCGATGCCACTCACAACCCGGAGTTCACATCATTGGAAGCGTACGACGCCCACGGTGACTACGAAACGATGATGACCCTAACCCATGAGCTCATCGTAAACGCGGCCACTGCGGTACATGGGAAGCCCGTCGTCACAGCACCCGACGGCAGTATGGTCGACATTTCCGGTGAGTGGCCTGTGAAATCCGTGCTCGACGCTATTACCGAGGGCGCGCGAGCGGACGGAATCTGGGACGGCCCGGTTATTTCGGTGGATACGCCACGCGAAGAATTAGATGCCCTGATGGAACGGGCAGGCATGCCACTGCGTCCAGATGCCGACGACGGCACCATCATCGAAGAGCTCTACGACGAATTCGTGGAGTCGCGGACGATATTCCCCACATTTTATAAGGACTTCCCGGTGTCCGTCTCCCCGTTGACGCGTCGGCACCGCAGTAAGCCGGGGTTAACGGAACGCTGGGACCTCGTGGTGTGGGGCGTCGAACTGGGTACCGCGTACTCGGAGCTGACCGATCCTATTGATCAGCGTCAGCGTTTGGAGGAGCAATCGCTTCTTGCCGCAGGCGGGGACCCTGAAGCTATGGAGTTGGATGAGGAATTCCTCCGCGCTTTGGAATTCGGTATGCCTCCGACCGGTGGCCTGGGTATCGGCGTGGACCGCATCGTTATGCTGATTACGGGGTCGACGATCCGCCAGTCGCTGGCCTTCCCGCTTGTTAAGCCCGATAACAGCTGACATAACCACTACATCCATGAAACGTCTAGGAAACATTGCTGAAACATTCATGATGTACAGGTAGTAGGGCAGAACGTGGAGTTCACCACCCATGTGAGCCTCCTGCGATAAAGTAACAATCTACCCCTGAAATAAACGAGAAGGCCCACGTCGCATTAGCACTGGGCTCGGTCTCTCACGGTTGACGATCCTATTCACTGTGCACAACCCCGCACGTGGTAGATCTCACCGACAGACCACGGCTAACCAGGCTCGTTACAGCCATGTGAACGAAAAGGCGACCAGATGACGACTGTTCCCTCACGCCAGGGTCTCTACGACCCATCCTTTGAACATGACGCCTGTGGCGTCGCGTTCGTTGCCAACATGCACGGTGACAAAAGCCGCGACATCGTCGACAAAGGAATTCAAGCACTTGTTAATCTCGAGCACCGCGGTGCTGCAGGTGCCGAGAAAAACACCGGTGACGGTGCGGGGATTCTGATTCAGATTCCGGACGCTTTTTACCGCCGTGAAATGGCCAAGCAGGACATTGAACTCCCACCCGCCGGCCAATACGCGACCGGCATCGCCATGCTGCCAGCTGCCCGCATGGCGGCGTTCGATGCAGTGCGCTACGTTGAAGACATTATTCAAGAAGAAGGCCTGACGCTCATCGGTTGGCGGGATTGCCCCGTCGACGATTCGTCAATCGGTGCCATGGCCAGGGACGCGATGCCGCTGTTCCACCAGGTTTTTATTTCGGGAACCAAGGACGACGGCACTCCTCTCGAGGGCATCGACCTGGACCGTGCCGTGTGGTTTGTCCGCAAGCGCGCCGAACGTGAATTAGGCAGCAAGGGTGCTGGTGCCGGATCGGGCGAGGATACCGTGTATTTCCCGTCCTTATCCGCACGGACCGTTGTTTACAAAGGTATGTTGACCACCCCGCAGTTGCGGGAATTCTACCGTGACCTGCAGGATCCCCAGGTGAAATCTGCCATTGCGGTGGTCCACTCTCGTTTCTCGACGAACACCTTCCCGTCCTGGCCGCTGGCCCACCCCTACCGCATGGTTGCCCATAACGGCGAGATTAACACGGTGCGCGGTAACGAGAACTGGATGCGCGCCCGCGAAGCGGTGATCGATTCCGAGGCGCTGGGCCCCATCGACCGGGTCCTCCCGATCTGTGACCCAAGCGGTTCCGACACTGCCCGTTTCGACGAAGCCCTGGAGCTTCTGCATCTCGGCGGGCGTTCGCTGCCCCACGCGGTGCTCATGATGATCCCGGAGGCCTGGGAGCACAACGCCGATCTATCCGACGACGTCCGCGCCTTTTACGAGTACAATTCGTGCTTGATGGAACCGTGGGATGGCCCCGCCGACGTCGTATTCACCGACGGCACAGTCATTGGCGCGGTCCTGGACCGCAACGGTCTACGTCCTGGTCGTATTTGGATTACCGACGACGGCCTGATCATCGGCGCCTCTGAAGCGGGTGTCCTGCCCATCGATCCAGAGCATGTGGTGGAACGTACCCGTGTGAAGCCGGGTGAGATGTTCTTGGTGGACACCTCCCAGGGCCGCGTCGTTCCGGACGAGGAGATCAAAACTGACCTCGCCTCCCAGGCGCCCTATGGCGAGTGGGTCTCGCACAACCTTGTGCGTAAGACGGATCTTCCGGATGCGGATTACCACTGGATGCCTCACCACCGGGCCGTGTTGCGCCAGCGCGTGTTCGGCTTCACGCAGGAGATCGTGGATATCATCGTCAAACCCATGGCGCTCAGTGGTGCAGAGGCCATTGGTTCGATGGGCACTGATACGCCGATCGCGGCACTCTCGGACCACCCGTCGTATCTGTTTGACTTCTTCAAGCAGCGGTTTGCGCAGGTCACGAATCCGCCGCTGGACTCCATCCGTGAGAAACTCATGACCTCGCTGTTCACTCATTTGGGTGCGCAGCAGGACATCATGCACCCGGATGCGGACGCGGCGAAGCTCATCCACCTGGACGACCCCATTTTGCGTAACCGCGATTTAGCACGGCTGGTTCACGCCAACGATGGTGGTGAGTTCCCGCAGTTCGACGTCGCTATTATTTCCGGGTTGTATGCCGTGGCTCACGGTGGTCGCGGAATTCAGGAAGCGTTGCGACGCATCCGTCGCGAAGTGTCGACTGCGATTGCCGAGGGTCAAACGCTCATCGTGCTGAGCGACCGTGAGTCGGATGAGCGATTTGCGCCTATCCCGTCGCTGCTGTTGACCTCGGCTGTCCACCAGCACTTAGTGCGTGAGCGGACACGTACCCGGGCGTCGTTGATCGTGGAGGCGGGGGATGTCCGTGAGGTCCACGATATCGCCATGCTGATCACCTTCGGTGCCGACGCCATCAACCCCTACATGGGCTTTGAGACCATCGATGAGCTGCGTAAACAGGGGTCTTTGGGCGATATGGACCTCGAGACCGCGTTCGATAACTACACGAAAGCGGCCGTGAAGGGCCTGCTGAAGGTGATGTCGAAGATGGGCATCGCCGCGGTGGCGTCGTATCGCGGAGCACAGCTAGCCGACGTCGTTGGCCTGAACCAGGAATTCCTGGACGAGTACTTCACGGGCAGTTTCGCCCCGATCGGCGGCGTTGGTCTGGAGGCCATTGCGGAAGCCGTCGGGGACCGTCACCGCGAGGCATTCCTGCCCCGCCCCGAGGAGCAGGCACACCGCGAGCTGGAACTGGGCGGCGAGTACAAGTGGCGTCGTGAGGGTGAATACCACCTGTTCAACCCGGAGACGATTTTCACCCTCCAGCACGCGACGCGCACGGGCCGCTACGAGGTGTTCAAGCGCTACACCGAAAAGGTCAATAACCAGGCCAAGCGGTTGGCCACGATCCGCGGGTTGTTCAAGTTCAACCCCAACCGCCCGCCGGTGGATATTGACGAAGTTGAGCCCGTGAGCGCGATTGTCAAGCGCTTTTCGACGGGTGCGATGTCATACGGCTCGATTTCCGCCGAGGCGCACCAGACCCTCGCCATCGCGATGAACCGCCTGGGCGGCATGTCCAACTCAGGCGAAGGCGGCGAGGATTCCGACCGCTTCACGAAGGACCCGAATGGCGATTGGCGCCGCTCCGCGATCAAGCAGGTGGCGTCGGGCCGGTTTGGTGTGACAAGCCACTACCTGAACAACTGCACGGACATTCAGATCAAGATGGCCCAGGGCGCCAAGCCCGGCGAGGGCGGCCAGCTGCCTCCGCACAAGGTGTACCCGTGGATTGCGGAAGTGCGCATTACCACTCCCGGCGTGGGTTTGATTTCGCCGCCGCCGCATCACGATATTTATTCCATTGAGGACCTCGCCCAGCTCATTCACGACTTGAAGTGCGCTAACCCCGACGCACGGATCCACGTGAAGTTGGTGTCGGAGCAGGGCGTCGGCACGGTTGCCGCGGGTGTGTCCAAGGCGCACGCGGATGTCGTGTTGATTTCCGGCCACGACGGCGGCACCGGTGCCTCTCCTCTGGGGTCCCTGAAACACGCGGGCGCCCCGTGGGAGCTGGGCTTAGCAGAGACGCAGCAGACCTTGCTGATGAATGGTCTTCGCGACCGGATCACCGTGCAGTGTGATGGCCAGCTGAAAACCGGTCGTGACGTCGTCATTGCTGCCCTCTTGGGCGCGGAAGAGTTCGGTTTCGCGACGGCTCCTCTGGTGGTTGAGGGCTGCATCATGATGCGCGTGTGCCACTTGGACACCTGCCCGGTGGGCGTGGCCACGCAGAATCCGGACCTGCGGGCGAAGTTCAGCGGCCGCGCCGAGTACGTTGTGAACTTCTTCCAATTCATCGCGGAGGAAATCCGCGAGTACATGGCGGAGCTCGGTTTCCGCACGATCGACGAGATGGTGGGCCACTCCGAGATCCTGGGCGTGAACCGTGAAGTGGCAGATAGGCACCCGGATGCGGCGAAGCTCGATCTCTCGCCGATTTTCGCGCAGCCGGACAGCCCGTTCATGTACCAGGACAAGCACTGCACGAAGAAGCAGGACCACTCGCTGGACAAGGCGTTGGATAACCAAATCATTCGCGACGCGCGCGAGGTTATCGACGCCAAGGGCGAGTGCGAGCCCCTCGAGCTGTCGTACCGGATCTCCAACGTGGACCGGTCCGTGGGCGCCATGGTCGGCTCGGAGATTTCCCGGGTTGGTGGTGCCGACGGCCTGCGTGAAGGCGCATTGACCGTGGAATTCGAGGGATCGGCAGGTAACTCCTTCGGCGCATTCTTGCCCCACGGTGTCACCCTGGCCTTGACCGGCGACGCCAACGACTACGTCGGCAAGGGATTGTCGGGCGGACGCATTGTCGTGCGCCCCGACCCGCACTACGCGTTGGCCGTGGAGAAGGCCGGCCGTGACGTGTCTGGCGACATCATCGCCGGCAATGTCATCGGTTATGGCGCGACCTCGGGCGAGTTGTTCGTCCGCGGCACGGTGGGCGAGCGCTTCTGCGTCCGTAACTCGGGCGCGACCGCCGTCGTCGAGGGCATTGGTAACCATGGGTGCGAGTACATGACCGGCGGCTGCGTGGTTGTCCTTGGTCATGTGGGCCGCAACTTTGGTGCTGGTATGTCGGGTGGTATCGCGTTCCTTCCCGACGACGGGATCCCCACTGGTCAGGGCGGTATCCGTGACCGTATCGATACAGCTCTGGCTGATATTGAGGAAACCACCGCGGAGGACGTGGCCTGGCTGGATCAGACCGTTGCTAGTTATCGGGAGCGGACTGGTTCGACGACACCGGTAGGCACATTTGTGAAGGTGATGCCACGGGATTACCGTCGCGTGCTCACGATTATGGAGAGTTGTCAGGTTCAAGGACGAGATGAGGCAGCAACTGCCGAAGCGATTATGGAGGCTGTGCACTGATGGCTGACCCACATGGATTTCAAAAGTATTCCCGCCACGACAAAGCCCACCGGCCGGTTCCGCTTCGGCTGCTGGACTGGCACGAGGTGTACGAAAAGCAAGACTTGACGGATCTGCGCCAGCAGGCGACCCGGTGCATGGATTGCGGGATCCCCTTCTGCCACGACGGTTGCCCGCTGGGGAACATCATCCCGGAGTGGAACGATCTGGTCCGTTTGGGCCGGTGGCGTGAGGCCTTCGACCGTCTCCACGCGACCAACAACTTCCCGGAATTCACGGGCCGTTTGTGCCCCGCGCCGTGTGAAGGGGCGTGCGTTCTGGGCATCAACGATGACCCCGTCACCATCAAGAATGTCGAGCTGGAAATCGTCGAATATGGCTTTGAACATGACTTTGTGAAGCCCATTCGCCCTTCATTCTCAACGGGCCAGTCGGTCGCCGTGGTGGGCTCCGGCCCTGCCGGGTTGGCGGCCGCGCAGCAGCTCACCCGCGCGGGCCACGACGTCACCGTGTTCGAGCGTCACGACCGCCTGGGTGGGCTGATGCGCTACGGGGTGCCCGAGTACAAGATGGAGAAGAAGTGGATCAACCGCCGCCTGGAACAGATGGTGGCGGAGGGAACCCAGTTCCGCACCAACATTTTCCCGTCCGTGAGCGATCTGCAAGGCTTCGACGCCGTCGTGTTGGCGATCGGTTCAACCATCGGCCGCGACCTGCCCATTGAAGGCCGAGACTTAGAGGGTGTCTACCAGGCGATGGAGTACCTCCCGGAAGCCAACAAGGTTCAGGAAGGGGACAGGGAAGTATCGACGATCGACGCCCGCGGAAAGAACGTCGTCATCGTCGGCGGTGGCGACACGGGCACGGACTGCTTCGGGACGGCACTGCGCCAGGGTGCGAAGAGCGTCGTGCAGTTCGATATCGGCCCGAAGCCGCCGCGGACACGGGCGGCGTCGACCCCGTGGCCAACCTTCCCCCGCAAGCTTCGCGTCGCAACGGCCCACGAAGAAGGCGAGTACGAGGTCTCTGGCGAGGAAGAAATGGAGCTCGTGGAGAAGCTCGGCCTGGATGCCCGCGTGAAAGGGCATCCGTTGGGCAACCGCCAGTGGAAAACGAACACGGTGGAGTTCATCGGTTCCGACGGGAAGATCACGGGGTTGAAAGGCACTTTGGTGGACCGTACTCCGGAGGGTACTACTACCATTGAGGGCTCGGATTTTGAGATCGAGGCGGACCTTGTGTTACTCGCGATGGGGTTTGTCTCTGTCGATCGCTCCGGGATTGTCGACGAGTTGGGTTTGGCAGTTGACGGCCACGGGCGGATTGTTCGTGATGAGCATTTTCGGGCGGAGGTGCAGCTGTCGGCTGGGTTCCGGGCGCCTGTGTTTGTGGCTGGAGACGCGGGGCGTGGACAGTCCCTCATCGTGTGGGGTATTTCTGAGGGGCGGTCGGCTGCTGCGGCAGTGGATCGTCAGCTCATGGGTGAGTCCAGTTTGCCTGCCGCTATTGTTCCGACGGACGTGCCGATGAGAGCATAGCGTAGCTAAGAAACAATAAAAAGCTTCTGAAGCTAAATAATGTAGGCTTACCAATATACAGAGAAGGGCAAGTAGGACCGGTATTTTTTAAACATCCAGTTAAAATCAAATGTTCCGGTAGTGAGTCTGTCAAAATAGGTAAGCCTAGCGAGATTTGAAAAATATTTCTAACTGAAGTGATCTAATCTAGTATCGACTCTCGTGGACTCTATCTAGCTTTGCTAGAATCCATATAGAGAATGAACTTCCTCTAATAGATGGTGGAGTGTTATCGATCCTCCTGTTATAACAATCTACCCCCATTTGGGGGTAGAGTAGTCTATTTCGACTAGAAGAATAATTAGAAGAGTGTTCAACTAAATCATGAAAGTTTGGTCGTTCTTTATGAAAGGTGTACGTGATGCGCATTACGCCCTCGCACGCTATCTGGTCTGTAGCTGTCGCTACTTCCCTCACGCTAGGTGTCAGTCCACTAGCTTCCGCTTCAGAAAGCTCCAATCCTCAGGGGCAGCCAGCTACTTCAGTCACTCAGACATCTGATACTTCTAACCCAAACCACGAGAAGCTCATCAGTGAAGCCAAAGAGAAGGTTCTCAGCAAGGATAAAGATGGCAAGTACGTCTTTGATCGGGAAAAATCTCAGAAAAACATCGGTGGAGACGACACTGACAAGATCCAAGCACGCATCCAAGGTTTCAAAAAATTCAGCAAATGTGTGTCTACTGATTCAGCAAAAGTAAAAGAGGATCTTGATAAAGGCCTTCTTGGTCAAGTTGCCAAGATCGTCTTTGGGGATGTTATTGGAGTTGGCAAAACCGGTGTGGACCTTGTCGAAGCAGCTGCTGGCCTCGTTTACTCGTTGATCGACTGCGGTATTCAGCAGGCCCACGACAACAAGGCTGCAGCTCAGTCAGATAAAGACTCCTCTTCCAAGAAGGATGATTCTCATAAAATGAAGTTATGAGTTTGACGCTGCCCTGAACCTAGCGCGGTAAACACAACAGGTACGTAATACAACACTCGGTCTCATGCTGGTCTCTACAAGATAACGGCTGGGGCCGTATTTCCAGCCAGAAACTTCCCCAGCAGCGTTTCTGAGCAGTTCGACTAATTCTCTAATTTAACACGAAGGATGCGAGAGGAAACCCCTCAACTGCCGAGTCGCTGCTACAGTAGTAGCAGTCGGAACTGTCGGAACAGCCTTTGCTAACCCCGCGATTGCACACACTGAGGAGCCTGTCAACCCCGGAACGATAGGCGAAAAGTGCACTGCAGAGGGAGAACAAGGTCAGCAACTCAAAATAACAGGAAGCAATTTCGAAGTCGAAGGGACGGCTACAGTTGCCAACGAGGGAGACAGTGACCTTCCTCTTACTCAAACCCTCAAAGAAGGTAAAACTAAAAGTTGGAATGGGGGAGGCTCAATCGATTTTGATCTCCTGAAACTTTTCCATGTTACTTTTTCTGCGGGATATCAATCAATGCAAACATGGGAAGTCGGACAAACTCTCGGGCCATATCCAGTCAAACCCGGCTATATCGGAGTCCTTCAATATGGATTTCTCAACCAGACATTCAACGGGACTCACCTTTCTTGCAACAATGGAAAATGGGAAGATACCGGACGTGAGTTCCATGGTGTGACTCCCGCCGAACGTAACGTACGCGTCTCCATGCGCAAAAATGGTACCAATATCACGGATACTTCTGAACTAGAAGCATAGGAGACAAAGACGAGATGCCGAGCCGTAACTTTCTTTCCCGAACCTTGCTCGCCGTATTAGCATGTCTCGCTCCAACGAGATTAGTCTTCATCAGTCCCGCACAAGCTACTCCAATTCAGGAAAAGGTCAGCCAAGATCAGGACGAGCACCACAGAAGATTCACCGATACTGATGACTGTAATCCAACTGAGGAAGCCCAACGGCAAATGGGTTACCGACGAATGGGATCGTTATAATGGCACAAATTCATTCACAAACAGTACCAATCGTCCAATCGAATACACGCTAGAGGTCACTGAAGGCGTCAACGAGTCCGTGAGCGCAAATAGTACCGGTAATACTTGGGTTGTATTCATCAGAGGGTTGCATTCTAGATACGGACTTGTTGAGATGTCTGAGTGGGCTGTCGGCGATAAAAGCTTGGACCCGTTACAGTCCAACCTGGAGAAACGGCCGGAGCGGACTATGGTGTCCATATGAAATCATTCATCGGCCGAGTACGAACATGTGACGCCATAACAAAAAAGTGGCGTGGTGAACCGGCGTTTGGCGATTACCATGGAACCGGCTCGTCAACACGATTCGTTGTATGGCATAGAACAACCAAAGATGGTCACGCGAACACTCAATACCAACCAATCAACGGATATGCCATGTCTGGAAACCAACACACCATAAAACGAGCTCTAACGCCAATTGCGGTATCACTAACGCTATGCGGGGTATTCAGCGGGTTGGGAATAGCCAACGCGACGCCCGACAACGATCAGTGGACGCCTGTGCCACGCTTACAGTCACACGAAGAAGGGCCAAAACCAGGTACGACCTGTGCAAGCCCCGGACAATTTCGACAATACGTCACCATGACAAACTCCTACTTCGATGTGAAAGGTACCTCTTCGTCGACCAACGAGACGCCTTCGGATATACCACTCCAGGACACCATTAAGGAAAGTAAGACCAAAAATGGACCTGGTCTACGACGGTTACTATTCAATTAACAAACGAAATTAAAGAAAAGTATCAGTGGGAATATAACCGTGAAATGATCTGGTCACTTGGGCAAACACTTGGTCCATACCCGCTGCACCCACATGAGCGAGGAACACTTGCCTGGGGCTTCATAGTTGATCAATTCAATAGTCAACCAGTAGTATGTATTCGTGATGGCCGTTGGAAAGAACACGGAACCCTCCAAACTGGAGAAGCTACTCAAGATCGCCATGTCGAAGTGCAAATAAAACCGGAAGAAAGTTTAAGGCTGTAGTCTGTAATGGGGCTATCCAGCCTCATTGTACTGGTTTACAAGAACGACCTTCTTCTTTGCAAGCGAATAGGAGACATTGATAACTCGCTGATTTGTTGAGCCAGCAAATGGATTTACATGAGAATGATCAACAAGTTCTTCGATAAACTGTCCATCAACAAGTACATCGATCATTTTAAGCAGCAAATACCTCTCATCCGTACACTTCAATAAAGTCTCATAAAGATACCCTGTATAAGACCATATAGTAGCATTAGGAACCTCTTCCCGTATGCGCTGAACAAGAGGCAATATATGCTTCGCAGAAAGCATTGGTTCACCACCGCACAAAGTGAGCCCTGCAACATGAGGCAGAGAAAGATCGGAAATGATTAAATCCTCAATTTCTCTGTTATAGGGAACTCCAAAAGATCGCTTTTGAGCGACTTTATTGTAACAACCCTTACAATTAAAAGGACAAAAAGACACATACAGGGAACAACGCAAACCAGCCCCGTCTAAGACCTGAAAACGCTTATAATCAGCGACATGCATCACATCTGTCTGCTTCCAAGACAAAGATCGCTGATTCATAAATGCAATGTGTGCATGTCGATCCTGACTTAGTACGGTCATAGATGTTTCACCCGAGAATTAATTTCTTCTTGCTTACCATGGACTACGGGACGACTCATTGGTGAGCCTAGGTAGCCGCAGAGTCTTCTCACAACGGAAGCTTTCTTCTCGTCTCTATTGTTGCAGGAGGGACAAAAATAGCCCTGATCATCGCAATTAAATTCGCCTTTGAACCCACATGCAAAACATGAATCAGCTGGCGAGTTAATACCAAAGTAACATAACTTATCAAAAGCTGTATCCCATATAGCTTCAAAAGCGTCAGGATTACCGTGAAGGTTAGGAGCCTCAACATAGTGCATAAACCCGCCCCGGCTTGAGCTTGGGTATTGGGCTTCAAATTGAATTTTAGAAATCGGATCAGTATGTCTATCCGACGGAAAATGGAAACTATTTTCGTAATAACCCTTGTCGTTTACTCCTTCAATGCTGCCAAACTCTTGAACGTCTAACCTGGCAAAACGATCGCACAAGGATTCAGATGGGGTAGCGTAAACAGATACATATGACACAAAATCGTCTTGAGCCTCTGAAGCTTTACGCGAAAATCTAGTTAAAATTTTATGAGACAGCGCGACAAAATTACTATCAGACTGCCAATCTTCAACGCCTGTCAACGCCACCATTGCATTATGAATGCCAATATAACCAAGGCTAATGGATGAGCGTTTCTTGTTGCTCCCATCATAAAATTGTCTCACAGACGTCTTACCAGTAGGATCACCCAAGCCCCCTTGTGTATATAAAATAGGTGCTGCCTCAAGGTCACTTTTAAGGATCCCATCTTCCCCGAAGATGGCTGAGCTGCTCGAGACTGCTGAGAGATCAGGAGCTGCCCGGTGTGGAAGTGAGGCCGAGGGACAGGTTCTGCCGAAGGTGGGGCTGGCTGGCTGATTCTGTGAGCAAGATCTGGGGGCTTCATCTCGCCCCCTTCCACAAAGCTCACACAGGG